>JASJCR010000096.1 GCA_030065875.1 Ardenticatenaceae bacterium
GTCCGGCCCACGGCCTGGCCCATGGCTCCGGGATGGAGAAGACCAATGGTATTCATCAATGAATCTCCTTGTTAATGGCTAATAGCTAATTGCTAATAGCCAATAAAGTTTTTTAGCAATTAGCAATTGACAATTAGCAATTAGCTATTTATAAAGGTCGGGAAATTTCTCTTGGAGTTCCGCCCATTTTTCATCACTTTCAACGGTGACCAGCCGAAATATTTCGGCAAAATCATACGGCGTTGCTTCCGCCCGTCTGGCCGCCCTGTCGCGCATATAGTTTGGCAGCTCAGACATGTGGCCCACCTGGCTGTGATGTTTCATCAGGGCCTCAATTTTGAGCTCGAGGGTTGATGAAATATCAACCGCTTCACTTCCCTCTCCTCGGCTGGAGACAAATATTTTGCGGACTTTATGCGCTTTTAACCCTTCCTGCTCAAGCTCCTCATAAAAATGGGGCTGGCCGGCGGCCGGGAATACCGCATCAATGGCCGCCGCTCCCACCGCGCGATGGTCAGGGTGGTTGACTCCCCCGGTTGAGGTAAAAAGAAGCGTTGGATCACCCGTGATGACCACTTCCGGCCGAAAACGGCGAATTTCACGCACCAGCCGTTTGCGCAGGGCCATGTTGTTTTCAGCCATGCCGTCCGGCACGCGTAAAAACGTAACGTCCGAAACCCCTACAACCTTGGCGGCCTCAACCGCTTCATTTTCGCGGATTTGCCCCGCCTGTTCGCGAGTCATATCTGCTTTGGCGATGCCCACATCACCGCTGGTTACCAGAACATAAGCAACTCGCGCACCAGACTGCACCCAGTGGGCTACCGTGCCGGCGCAGCTAAATTCAATGTCATCCGGATGGGCAAAGATGACTAGAGCACTTTGGGGAATATAGGGTTCATTTTGAGTCACAAGCACAACCTCTTACTGGATTTATATTCATTTGACCTGATTTTTCAAAAAAACCAAGTGTGATTGGAGAAATAATGACGGTCATACTCAATTCTAATTATAACAGTGTTATATAACAGCGTTATATCTTGTTTAAAGGATCGATTTAATGATGAAACCCACGCCAACTACTTTAGCACCTATTCAAACAACCCAAACTTCTTCAGGCATAAAAATCCATGCGGTGCAGACCGGATGGGTATCGGTAAAAAGTCGTCACGTCGCTTATCGCGGGCTGGACATCATGCGTTTGCCGGCGATTATTCTCGATCGAAAGTGGACCCCCTGGCTGCCAATTTTAACCTGGGTAATCGAACATCCTGAAGGGGTGATTGTCATCGACACGGGTGAAACCCACCGCATTAACGACCAGACTTATATTGACTGCGACCCCGGTACGCGTTTTGTCTACAGCAAACAGCTCCAATTTGAGGTTTCAGCCAGGCAGGAAATTGGCCCTCAGCTAGAGCGTCTCGGAATTCCCACCAATGAAGTTAGATGGGTGATTCAAACACATCTTCATTCAGATCATATGGGCGGCATGCGCTATTTTCCGCGGTCCGAATTTATTCTCTCACCGATCGACTATCCCCATGGGCGGGGAGCTTTGTACTGTCGCTATCCGGATTGGCTAAATCCGACATTCACAACTTTCCAGGCGGATCCCGATTTTGAGCAGAGCATGACGGTAACAAAAGCCGGTGACGTCAAGATTTTACCGACCCCAGGTCATTCAAATGGGCACCAATCTGTCCTTCTGTGTGATTCCCAGATCAATTTTTTCTTTGCCGGTGATACCAGCTTTTCCGAAAAACAGCTGTGGCAAAAATCTGTGGGGGGGATTAGTGAAGATATGGCGGCGGCCGGCCGCACCCTGGGAAAAATACGCCAATTCTGCCGGGACCACCCGACCGTTTATTTACCTTCTCATGATCGCCTGTCGGTCGACCGGCTGCTGGGGCATCAAATTAGCCGTGACTCAGTGAATTACAAAACGAACGATTAAAAAAAGCCACAGATTAACACGGATTAACACCGATTTTCCTCTCTCTAATCTGCGAAAATCTGCGAACCTACGGTTCTGCGCTGCGCGCTCTGCGGATAGTTAATTTTTGAAATGTTATTGTAAATCACTTAATGCGCGGCTGTTTTCTTTGCAAACGACCTAAAAGCAAAATTTGAAAGTCAACAAGGATAAAGAAATGCGTTTTCAACACCGTGAACAAACAACCGCTTCCCCGGAAGCCATTTGGAATATTTGGACTGACGTCGAAAATTGGCCGACTTGGGACACAGAGCTGTCTGCAGCCACCCTCAAAGGGCGGTTCGCTCTCCATGCCCAGGGGACCCTAAAACCCCAAAACGGGTCACCTTCCTCATTTGAAATAACCCAGCTCGAGTGGGGAAAAAGCTATACTTTTACGACCAGGCTGCCGCTGTGCCGGCTTCACGTCTATCGATTTTTGGAACCGGCATCCGACGGGGCGAGTTTTACGCATGACGTGTCGTTTGAGGGGCCGCTGGCGTTCCTATTTGGGCGTTTGTTAGGCGCTCGCTTTCAAAAGGTCTTACCGCAGGTGATGGGGAATCTCAAAACGCAGGCTGAAGGTTAACCGGATTGTCTCGATCTCGATCATCTGACCAATCCGGGCTAAGATAGATGCATGACCCAGCAACCCTCCCGCCCCCCCGGCCGGCCGGAAAAGGCCGGTATGCGAGAAAAAATTCTCGCCGTCGCCAGTCATCTGCTGTCAACTGAAGGATCTCAGGCATTGAGCATGCGCCGCATTACAAAAGAAGCCGGCTGTTCAACGATGGTGCTTTATTCCCATTTTGGTGGAAAAGAGGGTGTCATTGAAGCGCTGTTTCTGGAAGGATTTGAACGGCTACATGAGGCGGTTTTGAGTATTGAGCCGGCCGCCAATCCGCGGCAGCAAATTTTAAATTTGTGTCGCACTTATCGTCAGGTAGCCCACACCTACCCCACACACTACGCCATTATGTTTCTCAATGCGGTCCCTGAGTTTCGACCATCTGACGAAAGCCGGAAGCGCGCCAAGGCCTCCATGGAACCGTTACTTGCTGCGGTCACACATTGGTTAGAGGTTTCCGGCCGATCTGAAGACCCGGAAATTTTGGCCATGCAAATCTGGGCGGCCTCGCATGGGCACGTGGCTCTGGAGCTCACCCGATTTATGCCTGAAGAGATCGATCAAGAGGAAATATTCCTAAACATGATTGATCGCATGCTGAAATAAAAAAACCGGCTCACCGGCCGGCTTTAAATACCAAAATTTGTATCGGGAAACGGCTTAAGTGACGTCCTTCAACGTCAACCCTTCGTCACGCAAATACTGCATCAAACCACCCTTTTTATCCATTGTGCGAATGGCACGGGTAGACATGCGCAGACGTACGCTGCGGCCGAGTTCCGGCACAAATACTTTCTTGGTTTGAATGTTTGGCAGAAAACGCCGTTTTGTCTTCTTCAGAGAGAAAGGAACGTTGTTACCCGACAGCGGGCCTTTCCCGGTTAATTTACATTTCCGAGCCATGATGACTATATCCTTTATAAAAATATCGCTTTGTTTTGGGAAGGATCAGCGACCGACATTTATAGCCGATTTGCCGCGGTTTGTCAACCGTGTCGCATATCTTTAACCATTTCCAAACGGTGAAAAGAATCAAAGTACCCGGCCGCCTCATAACCGATCCAGCGCTGATCATAAATCGGGATATTTTCTGAGACGGCATCGAGGATGGGTAATTTTTGATGAACCCAATAGAGGATTGCTTCGGTTACCCGTGCTTCTTCACCAGACAATACTTCAACGAGAACCCGTTTGAGCTGCATGGCCGACGGCTCATAGATAACCCAACCTTCTGATCCGTCATTTAATTTCATCAGGAAGCCGCTTAATTTTTTTAGATTGTAAAACGTCTCCGTTTCGTTGAGCCAGTTTGGCCGATCTTTTCGGTGAGCCAGATAGTTCAACATCGCCTCAAATTTTAAGGGTTTGACATCGACAATGGCCAAAGTTGGCTCTTTGGCCATTTTTTGACCTGGGGGCCTTCGAGAAACAATTAATTCCCGAGTTAATTTAAAACCGCATTTTTCAAATAGTCTTTTAGCTGGTTCATTGCCCTGGATTACTTCTAACCAAAGTTGGCTGACCCCAATCATGCGTGTATGCTCAATCAGCCAGGACATAATTTTTGAGCCCGTTCCCAAGCGTCGGGCGTAAGGCAGTACCCCCATGCGGGTAATCCAGGTGCGGTCATCCCGAACCCCCAACATACCGATACCATAGATTAGATCCGGTTCTTCGGAATCTAACACCGCGCAAGAATGATCGAGGTCGATATCATAAGCCTCGATATATTCGCGCAGGCGAGCCGCAGTCATAGGCATGGGCACAATATAATCCATGCGCGTTTGATTGTAGGCTTCAGTGAGCTCGTCCAATGAAAATTGAGAAGCAGGTACGACTTTCAGCGTCATATCCTCCACGAAAGCAGGTAAATGAGTGGTATTTGTATTGCGGTGATTGGCAAGAAACCCCGATTGGCAATCAATTTGGCCGCCCTTAATCCGCGGCTTTTTTTGATAAAATTGAGGCGATTTGCTTTGGAAATTCTGCAACATTAATTGGTTTCGTTATACAGCCATCAAAACCATAGCGAGCCACCATTTCAGCAGCGGTTTCTTCTGGCCAGGCGGTTATTGCAATAATTAAAACCCCAGCAAGCTCGGGAATTTGACGAATCATCGCCCCAACAGTTTGCCCGTCAAAATCCGGGAGGCCGATATCCATAAGAATCAGTTCCGGTTTGTGCTCTACAGCCATGTTTAATCCCGTTTCACCATCTTCGGCAAAAAGGAGATTGTAATCCTGGCCCAAAACGCGTCCAATAAGAATGCGATTGGCGGGATTATCTTCTATGTAAAGTATCGTTTTCATCTGTGTCAACCAGTTATTTGCGACTCGTTGCCTTGTCAATGGTGACGATAGCAAAGTAAAACAAATTGGACAATAGCAGAAACGGACTAGGACATGCTGGCATTTAAATTTGCTTCACCCAGAGACCGGTCCATTCCGGTAAAATGTGCCATTGATTTTCTCGAACCTTTTGTGCCAGAGACTCACCAAAGAAAAATTCTGTCTTGCTCACCGCCTCTTCGACTGAACCAAAAGCATAATCTGTAGAGATCAAAAAACGACTGAAACCCCATTGCAATTCTAACCAGTCGTAGTAGTGAGCTAATTCAGGATTGGGTGGTGCAGGTGGTCCACCGGTTGTCATTGTTTCAGCTATACAAATTATGCCACCAGGATGACAAACGCGCTGCATCTCATTTAACGCTTGGGTCATTTCTGTGCGCCAGGTTGATGGATACCAGCCGGTTAAATGCCCTAGAGCCCAGCCGGCCAATACGACATCAGCCCAGCTGTTTTTTACGGGAATCGCCCGAGCATCCGCCTGGAGCAGGTCCCACATCGCCTCCTGATCGGCCGCTTCGGCAAACAATTTCTGCTGCTGCAGCATCGCTTCGTACAAATCGAGGGCTAAAAATTGGCCGGCCAAATCCCCCACCATCAACCCAAAACGGCCGGTTCCCGAGCCAACATCGAGCACCTTTGGTCGATGATAAGCTGATAAAAGCCCTCTTAACTTCTGTTTGAGGTGGCCTTTCCAATCTTCGGCCGCAATCATGGCGTGGTAAGCGGCCGCTTCTTGAGAATAAATATGTCGAAAATGATCTGACATAGGGGGTCTTGATGAGTATCCGATTTCCTTACAGAAAGCTGGTCAACTAGGCTGCCGGGGGCGGGACAGGCAGATCCTCATCTGGTGTGTTGGCCCATTTCTGCCCCTCATCAATCAACATGACCGGAATTCCGTCGCGAATCGGATATTTCAAGCCGGAATCATCGCACACCAGCCAGCTGTTTTTTACGATGCGCAGTCGACCAGGATCCTCACCATATTTTTCTTTCTCCTGAACCGCCTGAGGGCAGCGCAAAATCTCAAACAGCTCCGGGCTGATCGGCATCTCATTTGTGTTGTCGTTCATATAAATCTCCAAAAGATTGTTTATAAAAATGAAGGAGTCTAACTAAAATTTTATCACAAACGATCGTCTTTATTCGGCTTTATCGGTCACCTGGGCCACATCAAACGCACAGCGAAATCCGATATCAGCTCGAATAGCGGCCGGGGGATAAAAATTGCGGTTATTTGAGCGAATGCGCGATTCATCATTGTTTTGGGCCCACGATCCCCCACGCGTGACCCGCTCAACTCCGGCAGAGGGGCCTTGAGGATTATCAACCGTTCCCCACTCATAATATTCAGGATCGTACCAATCATTGACCCACTCCCAGACGCTCCCAGCCATACCAAATACATTAAAGGGGCTGACCCCTGCCGGTAGAGAATCAACGGCCAGCAAACGACTATAATCCGTTCCATAAATCGCCCGGGTGAAATCGGGTTCCCCATCACCCCAGGGATAAAACCGGCCGTCGGTACCTCGGGCAGCGTATTCCCATTCAGCCTCCGTGGGCAAACGGCCACCCACCCACTCACAATATTCTCGCGCCCCAAACCAGGAAACGTGGTTGACCGGGACATTTTCAAATCCCTCAATAACCGTATAGGGCTCTTCTTCTGAGGAAGTCACCAGAAGATAGGTTCCCTGTACGTCAGGCGCCACCCGGACGCATTCAACATCACTACAGCCGGTTAAGTGATCCCCTATCTCGTTTAAGAAGCGGGCGTATTGAATCATCGATACTTCAAATTGATCGAGAAAGAAGGGCGCGATCAAAACCTCACGCTGAGGGCGTTCATCCGATTCCGAAAAGAGGTCATCTTCCGCCGAGCCTCGCAAATACTGGCCGGCAGGAATAAACATCATGGGCATTCCGTCCGCTGCCCGGACGGTATTTTCCGGGGTCGGCGTGGGTTGAGGGGTAGTCACAATCACCACGGCGGTAGGATTGGGTTCAGGCGTATTTGTTGAAGTTGGTTCAGGTAAGGGGGTTGCAGTAGGTGGGGTGGTTGGGGTGGGTGACGGGGTTAAACTCGGCGGAGCGGCCGCTATTTTATCTGGGGCGGCCGCCTGATCCACGATAGAATTCTCGATCGTATTGGCCCGATCCTGCCCGAACGAAAACCAGCGATTTTGCCAAAAGACCCCTACCAAGCCAACGAAAATTAACAGGGCAATCACCCCCCCCACGGTTAGTCCGCGGCGGCTTCTCAGGGCAGAGCCTGGTGGCTTAAGAGGGATTTTGACATGGGGTGACCGGCCGTTCGCCTGAAATTCTTGTATGCCGCGTACCACCTTGACCAAATCAGCCATTAAAGGTTGACCGATTTGTCCACGCTGCCAGCGCTCAAATAGATGAAACGCCAGCTGCTGCAGAGCCAGGGGTTGATGATGGGTCGCCTGTAGGGCGAAATCGATCATCTCCTCCGACAGATAATATGGAACCGGTTCGCGCAGCATTTGAGTGGCCGCCTCCCGCTCCATTTCACCAAGAGAATAACTTTCTCCAACAATTCCACCCTGACCGTAACGATCGGGGTGATCTGTAAGCGAGACCATCAAAAACAGGGATATATGCTGCTCGATGAGCGTCCGCCAATGGGTTAAGAAGGTATGGAATTCTGGCTGAGTGACAACCTCATCAACGTTGTCGAATAAAATGAAAACCACCTGCTGATCAATTTGCTGCAAATATTCTGGCAAAACCTGATCGCGAAAACCGGCATAAGCGTAAGAAGCGGCCGTTATGGTTTTTGTCAAATCACCGGTTGACGTGGTGACGATCCCTTGATCGGCCAGCTGCCGCTTGATTTCCAGTGCCACAGCAGACCATATATGCTCTTCATTTTCTAACCCAGATTGCCACCGGCCTTCCGCCCAATCAATAAGAATCGGCAGGACACTGTTCCCCAACCGGCCGCGTTTAATTTCGCGGATGAGCGCGCTTTTACCAATTTGTGGAGGTCCGTAAAGGACAATGGGCAATTTGGGAATCGCCGGCCGCACCAGGCGCTGGGTGATCCAGGCAAAAAAATGGCCCCGGCCGTAGAACAGCGGGTCATCTGGATTCAAATATGGATTTTGCATGCCCTTTGATTTTTCCAACAAGCGATTTATTCCCCCACAATGGGATATTGCCTATCTTACTGCGGCAGATGGGGGGAAACAAGGGGGAGATGGATTTTCACCAGAAGATGAAGAGAGCACCCAACTTAATCGATCGTCAAAGCAGAGGCAAAAGTTTGAATCAAAATATGGCCAGCCTCATCCAGGGAAGAACCAAAGGCCACAATGCCGTCTTCATGCCCTTTCATAGAAAAGATTTGGCGCTCGGAAAGTGAGTTTTTGATGAAAAGACGGGCCACTTCTTCCGCCATCTCCGGGGAGCCATACGGAATTGATGCAGCGGTTTGGGGGAGGGCCAGCCGCTCGGCACAGCGCCAAATATCGGGCGAATGGGCGTGAATAACCGCCTGCACAGTGGGATCCTGTTGGTAAATTGTTCCGTGGGTCATCGATTCTGAAGACGGCCGGAGCGGTCCGCGAGCCACAACCCGATTTTCAGCCGGAAAACATTGTTCGACAACAGCGTAGTGGGCGGCCGTGAGGGTCTCCAGATGTCCGGTTTGAGATCCGCTGATCAGAAAAGGGGCTTCGTTTGGCGCAATCCTGGCGCTGATATTGCCAAATCCATACCCCTCATAGCGGTGGGGGTCCTGGCCGATGAGGCCGGTTAATTTGCAAATGTGTCGCCATGCGGTTAATAAGTGAACCAGCGTAATATCCAGGGGGGAGGTGGGCGTAAACTCGAGCTTGTATTTGATGACTCCTTCCTGTTCCGGCTGTTGTGAAGATGTCATGAGCCTGCTTCAGCCGCCCGGTGAAATGCCGAAATTGAATTATTGATAAACCCGTCGGCAATTTCTTTCATGCGGCCGTTGGTGATGCCCGATGCGATTCCTGAAACGACGCGTCCCGGCATAAATCGAAGCCCTTTGGGGGAGGGCAATTTGCTGTCAATCGATAGGTGATACTCGACCGATGTTTCCCCGTTTGATTTGCCCGGTGAGAAGTAAGAATCACAGGTGAAGTATCCACGAGCCAGGGTGCTGTTGATCGTTGTCTGTGGTTTGATCGCCGGCAGTCGGTCAACCGCTCTGACGTGGAAGGCGTAATTTGAGTCATCTACCTCGAACTCTAGATCACACAAGATGTTGATCGAGTATGTGCCAATTTCCTTGGTAGAGTATTTTGCTCGAAAATTTTGCGTGGCTGGATCAAAGTTGATCATCTCAATATGGGGTAAATAGGCAATGAGCCGCCGAATATCGCGATAATAATCGAAGGCGATGTCCAGAGGGGCAGGAAAAATATAAGAGCGTGTGGTTTGGCCCGAAATCTTAATCATAAGCAGAAAGTTGAAGGAAGTTTTTAGGTTTTAATTTTGTCCACCAGCCAAGCTATTTGCTTTGAGATTCCGGTGCAATACGGTCGAGAGCCGCCTCCAAAGATTCAAGCTGCGCGGTCAATTCTTCGATCTCATTACGCGTTGGAACCCCTAACTCAGCTAATCGTTGGCTCAATTCATCGGTTCTTAAGGTTGCAGCTTCGGTGAACGCCTGTTTTCCCTGATCGAGCAACTTCTCAAGTACTTCCTGCCCATCCTCTAACGTTAACTCCCCTTGTTTAATTAAAGCTTCAATCCGCCGCCGAATCTCATCATCGACATGACGAAAAAGCTCCAGCGGAGATGCCAAGGTGCGGCGTAGAGAAGATAATGTATCCCCTCCCGCTTGCACCAATCCTTTTAGCACAGATCGCGGAAGAAAACCGCTGCTTTTCTTCTCCTGCTCAAAAATTATTTGAGTTAAAACAACAGCGGTTAAATCTTCATTTGACGTGTGGTCAAGAACCTGCACTTCCGTTCCAGTTCTTATTAATTCGGCAATCCCGTCCAGGGTAATATATTTTTTGGCTTCAGTGTCATAAAGTTTGCGGTTTGGATAGCGTTTAATTATAAGCATAAGGTTTTTTGCTGCATTGCGTCACATTTCAAATGATTATAGGGGAAAGTAGGAGAGTTAATCAAAACTTTATGTCAAATATTGGGCATTTTTCACCTACTATTTGTCCTTTTTTTGTTTAAATTGCCACAAATTTGACGCATTACAGCATCTATTTCTATAATGTAGATACATTTTTAATCGGTTCAAAAAGTGAGTCGACTTGTCAACATTTGTAAGAAAAACCGTCGCAGCTATCCATTTTCAATCTACAGGCAAACCTGATCAAGAAATTATCAAAATTTTAGGCCATGAGATTGAAATCCGTCACGTCGATTGTCAGGGTGATATCGGAGCCATGGCCGCCTATGTCAAAACGTTTGACGACGAGGTCGACGCCATCGCCCTGGTCGGGGTGGCCGGTCATTTACACCTGGGAACTGAATACATCGAACATGAAGAGTCAGAGCACCTGTTTTCCGCCGCCCAAAAGACCCCGGTCGTTGACGGCCGAGGGGTCCAGGAGTCTGTCGAACGCTGGGGAATTTATCTGGTAGATGAAATCGAGCCCGGTATTTGGACTCGCAAGCATATGCTCATGGTTCCGGGGCTCAACCACGGCGGTTTGACTGATGGCTTGAGTCAGTTTTCTGGCGATATTCGCTACGCCGATCCGGTCGTATATTTTGGCCTACCGGGCACCCTGGGCATAGGCAGTAAAGAATCACTCGGGGCCGTGGCCGAGCGAACGTTGGGCCAGCTAAAAGATTTTTCATTTTACGATCTGTTTCCGCAAAAAATCACAAACGTCTATCCGAAGGGTGACAGCTTGTTTGGGTGGGCCGATGTGCTGGCAGGCGATATTGGATTAATTCGCAAATTCGGGCCACGTCGCTTAAGCGGCAAAACTATTGTCGTGCCCTATCTGACCGAAGAGGATGTCGCTGATCTAGAAGAACGCGATGCCTCAATCGTGGTCTCGATCTTGCCGAATTTAAATCCGCAGGAACAGTTTCACGCGTCTCACTCGGCCGCTGAACTCGAGGCGTGTTTACTGTCGTTAAAAGACAGCCACGATGAGGGACTACTCGAAGAACAGCTCTATCTGCATTTGTTAACCGAGCTTCAGTGGCAGCCGGCCGTACGCTACCTCAAACCGGATGAAGCGCAGCTCAACCGGATCGCATTTGTCAACCAACCGCTCTCCGATAACTTATTCCGGTCGGTTTATCCATGGACTCGACTCATCCCTCGGCCGCTCCTAAGAGGGGTCTCGCCTTATGTACCGCCGGTTTTCCTGGGCCGCTTGCGTCAGGTAACCAGCCCGGCAACCGATTTTCAGGCAGAAGCGATTTTGTTGACTCTAGGTGGCACGCCCCGGGCGTTTATCGGTCGTGATCAACAATTTGTCCTGCGCCGTTTGCTGCAGGCGGCCCACCTGGCGGAGCGGCTCGATGCCCGCCTCATGGGTGTCAGTGCCTACTCGGCCTTAATGGGTGAAGCGGCTGAATTGGTTTCTCACAAAACCGATATCGCGGTAACCTCCGGCCGAAATTTGAGCATGGCCGCTGCCCTGGAAGCTTCGCTTCAGGCGTTTCAAGCGATTCATGGTCAGGATAAGCCCCCAACGGTTGTCGTTTTAAACGCCAACCGGCCGGACGCCGCGGCCTGTGCCCAATATTTGGCCCCGCTTTGTGGTGATTTGACCCTAATCGCCAACCGGCCGGAACATTTAACCCAGCTCAAGCAGACGATTCAGGTAGAGCGGCCCCAGGCTAAGATACATATTCGCAATTCACTCAATCATCAGCTGGAAAACGCTCAAATCATTGTGAGCGCGCTTTCCGATCAAGATAAGCCGCTGGGCCCCACCCTCGACCTGGCCAGCTGTTATCCAGGGACCGTCATCTGTGATTTGGGGCGGCCGCCGCTTTTATCAAAAGATGTGGTTCAACAGCGGCCGGACCTGCTCGTCATCCACGGCGCAGAATTTCGCCTGCCTGGCTCGCCACAAAGCGATATCCAGCTCGGGGCCGGGTCGGATACCGTTCCCTCCGCTCTAGCAGAGGCGCTATTGCTGGCGCTTGAAAGTCGCTTTGAAGATTTTAGCCTCGATCGGATCCCCGATGTGGTCCGCTGGCGCGAAATTATCTCTTTAGCCCAAACGCATACCTTTGAATTGGCTGGGCCACGGCAATTTACGACACTAATCGGTGCGGCCGATTATCAGGCGATTCGAGCAGCCGTTGCTTCTTTATCCCAAGATCCCGATCTGGTTCAGGCGATCATGAAGCAGCCGCTGCCTCTCAATCCACCCCCTAACAACGGTCAGCCATCCAGCGGCACATTAATTGTAGCCGGATTGGGTGTCGTGGCCTTGCTTGCCGGTGTAGCTGGCTGGTTTTGGCGAAGCAACCGTAAAAAAGACCGCGGTTCAGATTAATGACAACAATATTTAATTCAACCGAAGATTTATACAGCTGCATCGGGCAGGCGTTTGTGCGTATTCCTGACAGCCATTTTGGTCCTCTACATGAAGCTAGAATGGTTATTCGCTTTGTATGTACCAATCCAAACGGGCAAATTTTGCTCAACGGCCGCGAGAATCCGGTCGGTATTCACTTTGGAGAGCATGGCGCAAAATCGAATTTAACGATCTGGTTAGCCACTCATACCATGCATCAAATTATGCTGGGTGAACTCGGCATTATGAAGGCCATGGGACAAAAGAAAATTAAAGCAAAGGGGTCGCTGCTCCGAGTTCGAGCGCTATCCCCGCTCTTTGTAGAAGGTCAAAAAATATACCCTCACATCCTGGCAGAAGCCGGTTATTTGTAGCTGAGGGAACAATCAGAGGAGAAAGACGATGAGTTTTCTATTTCCAAGTGATCAATGGGTCAAAGAATTAATGTCACGGCTCAACGACAGTGAAGCATACAGCAAGGCCGCCGCAAAGTGGGAGGGAGATTTCGCCTTTGTTATCGACCATGAAAACGGTTCAATGACCCATCTTTACATGGATTTGTGGCACGGCGACTGCCGTTCCGCCAGAGAGCTCGAGAATGAAAGTGATGAATCACCAGCTTTCACCATGACCGCCCCGATCGCCACGTGGCAATTGGTGCTGACCGGGAAGCTTGATCCGATTAAAGGATTAATGCAGAAGAAGCTGGCCTTAAAAGGCAACATGATGAAAGTGCTTAAAGCTCCCAAGGCGGCTGTTGAAATGGTTAACTGTGCCAAAGAGATAGACACAAGCTGGCCGGGATAGCGTATTAGCTCGGTGCTGCGCACCTTTTAGCAGGTTAGGTCGGCCTGCGGCCTTTTAGCTTTCAGCTTATAGGATTGATGTGTTTCCCTATTTGCTAAAATGCTGACAGCCGCGAAGCGGCGTGCTGAGAGGCCGCAGGCCGAGCTGATACGCTAGAAGGTGCGCAGCACCGAGCTAAACCCCAATTTCACCCTTTTTGTCCACAAAATCAAATTTTGACGTTCTATATAGTGAATTGTTCCTCTCCACACAATTCTCCACACAGAAATAGGAGAGGCAGAACGTCAACTCCACTGGATGTGTATCCCAGGCCTCAGAGGGAAGAAGTTTACACCTACACGAATGACCCTGCCTCTCCTCCTCCTATATTTTTACCATTCCGACAATCATACAGATGAACGGGCAGTGATACAATAGAACCATCATGATTAAAAGAGCCGGCTTTTTACAGCTTTACCGCCCTACCCGACGCGCCGTGAGTTTTAAGGTATACAGCGATGGCAGCAAACACTTCCTTTGGTGAGTGGCTGCGGCAGCGCCGCCATTTGCTAGATATGACTCAGGTCCAATTGGCCGACCTAACCGGCTGCTCGGCCGTGACCATTCGCAAGTTAGAAGCAAACGAGCGCAAGCCTTCGGTCGAGATGGCGGAGGCCCTGGCCGTCACCCTGCGCATTCCTGAACGCGAGCAGATGGCTTTTGTGCAGTTTGCCCGGTCAGATGATATGGAAGCGACCTTTCGACTCCCGGCGTGGAATCCCCAAGAGTTAACCTGGCGCACCAGTCAGCTTCCGACCCAAACATACCCGGACACCGGAGACACATCAGACAATGTTTTGCAGTACGATTTGGTTGCCACAGAACCGCCTGTATATCAAAATGTCACAAACGGCCGGCAATTAGTCAATTTGCAGGCCCGAGGGTCAGTATCCGGCTATATTGAGGGGGAAATGGTCGTTCGCCTCACCCAAATTATCATGCCTAAACCGGCCGGAATGGATTATTCTCAGGCCTTGCCGATGCAAGTTGGGGCTATTTTCAAAATCCGCTCCGGAGAAGAAATGATTGAAGGCTATTATTCCGGATCGATCTCTACGATACTGGATGCGGCTGGTCATGGCACAGGCCGCGTCCAGGCAACGGGTCAGATCATTTCCGTTACGGCTGATTTTGCCGATCTATTTCTAAATTATGTCTTTGTGACTGATGTTGTCAAAATGGTCGAAGGCATCGGCACCGGATCAAAAGGCACCATGCAGATTAAACCGGCCGTCTGACGCGAAAAATTTAAAAGCACCCTGTTTTCAACAGGGTGCTTTTTTGCTCTAGAAAATGTCTACAAGCTTTTCACTTATCCGATGGGGTTCCCAGGCTGGATTGCAGCTGTGATGGTGAAAAAAGTGGTGCGATGAAGAGGGAACTTGTGCCTAAGATAAACCTGGCTCGTGTCAATTTAATCTAGAACTAATTTCATAATAGTTGATGCTGCAACGAACAGGAATACGCAAATCTACGTAGTTTTATTTTTTAGGTCGCTGAAAAGATTTACAAGAAGAATTATAAAAAAAGAGCCGCGGATTATCACAGATTTTTCTCTGCAATTTGGGGACACCTTTGTTTTAGAAAAGATTTTGTAACTTGCCCAATAGCTAAAATGTGGCAAGAAAAAAAGAAGAAAGAGTGTGTAGGCTCTTTACTTCAAAATTAACCTCAAGCAATAAAACTTGGCCAGACGTGTGTATGGTCGATGTTCCTCTGAGTCAGTGCCTTGCCTCTTCCTTCACAAATAAGTGAAGGGATTCAATGCTAACCAACTTTCAATGCTGGAGGCCTTACACTTACTTATGCCAAAACGACTAAAAATCTTATAAAATTGGTTCAAGTTGCTTAAAATCCTCCTGGCCGTAACAGACATCAAAAGGTTGATGAACCTGCCAAACGCAAATTTGCGCGGCTGATAAGATCAGAATCTCGTACTTTTGACACGATAGGCAATCACATATTCATGGAGAATGAAAGGTTGATAGGGTATGGTAAATATCTCCCGCTTTCAACTTAACGAGAGGACAACCATATGGATTTATCCAGAGTAGCCCAAGTTGCTGAAAAAGAGAACGTCATAAATTTAGGCATCGGTCAACCGGAGATGGCCATTTTGCCTAACGAACAAATTCAAGCGGCGATGCTTGAATATTGGGCCGATCCACACCCTCACTATCTTGCCTATGGTCATGAACCTGGCCCGGATAATTTGCGTCACGCTTTAGCCACTTTCTTAACGGCCGAAGCGGACGACCCAACCGCTTATGACGATCTCTTTATCAGTGGTGGTGCAAGTCAGGCGCTGGATTTAATTTGCACGCTGTACACCAAACCTGGAGATACGATTTTTATTGAAGAGCCAACCTATTTTCTGGCGCTGCGCATTTTTGAAGATCATCATCTCAATATGGTCGCCATCCCCATGGATGATCAGGGGTTGATCACAGAGGCCCTTGAAAATGAACTCAAATCTCACCGTCCGAAATTTATATATACCATTCCGACCTTTCACAATCCTAGCGGCGTTACCCAATCGGCTGAAAGACGGGAAAAGCTGGTGGAGTTGAGCATTGAACACAATTTCTTAATCGTAGCGGATGAAGTCTATCACCTGCTTCACCATTTCCCGGACGAAAAGCCTCCACAGCCTCTCGCCAGCTATGTGGCTCACGAAACGGTGATCTCTGTCAATTCATTCTCCAAAATTTTGGCTCCTGGCCTGCGACTGGGGTGGATCAAAACGGCCGGGATTCATCTGGAAACTCTGTGGCGCAGCGCTTTGCTGGACAGCGGTGGGGGAGTCAACCCGTTTGCCGCTCAGCCGGTGCGCATCATGATTGAAAGCGGCCGCTTAAAACAATATCTAATCGAACTCAAAAATTTATATCGCCGGCGCATCAACGCCCTTGATGAAGCGCTGCAATCCGCATCACTAGCCAAAATTGTAACCTACCACAAACCGCTGGGCGGGTATTTTTTCTGGCTTAAATTTCCCGATGATTTTGATACCGAGCAGCTCTGGTCAATCGCTCAAACGCATGGGGTCGGGTTTCAGCGTGGACCCAGCTTCTCCCATCACAAAGGGTTAAAAAATTATGCCCGATTGAGCTTCGCTTATTACTCAATCCCTCAGCTGCAAGAAGCAATTTCTCGGCTAGATACAGCTGTAAAGGCGTATTTAAGCACAACTTAATCTAGTGACATTTGACAGGAATCATCCTGCTGGTTGACCATATACTCCCCCGTTTTTTTGTGTTATATTTTTTTTGATGGCCTGAACGGGAGGTTTATTATGGGCAAAATCACCAAACTTGCCTGGCGGAATATGTGGCGCAACTGGCGGCGCACGGCGATTGCCAGCGTGGCAATTATCCTCGGATTGATTCTGCTAATCTTCATGGACGCGCTGATCAAGGGGTCTGATCAGGCGATTTTTGGCAATGCGGTACGGCTGTACGGGGGCAATATTCAAATCCACGCCCCTGGTTTCAGGGACAAAGCAAGCCGCTTGCCGTTGATTCCCCTCAGCGATACCCAAGCCGTGGTGGATACAATTTCATTACAGGCCGAAGTAGTGGCCGCTACAAAACGAATTAACACGGGGGGGTTGGTCAGCACAGGGGCGGGCGCCTTCCCGGTGATTATTACCGCCATCGAACCAGAAAAAGAAGCTCCCATCAGCCTGATTGCCGAAAATATGGGGCACGGCCGCTTTTTATCGGGTGAAGATCGCGATGGCGTGGTCATCGGCCGAGGGTTGGCCGATTTATTAGAAGTCGAAGTGGGCGATCGCGTGCTGGTCGTCGGCCGGCGGCTCAACGAATCGATGCGCCAACATTCTATGAATGTGATCGGGATTTACGATCTAGGATTGGATGAAGCGGAACGAGGCACGGTATTTATCAATTTATCCCTCGCTCAAACCCTCTATAACTTGCGAAATCAAGAAACAGAAATCGCTATCTCTTTGGCCGAAGTTGGCCAGGAAGAGCAGCTCGTTGAAAGTTTACAGCAGCAGCTGCCCGGATACGAAGTGGATACCTGGAGCACGCTGCGGCCGGAAATCCAGCAAACCCTGCAAACAAAAAGCATCGCCACCTCGATTTTGGGATTAATTGTGGTGCTCATTGCCAGCATCGGTATTTTAAACCTGATGCTTATGGCGGTCTTTGAGCGCACCCGCGAAATGGGTGTCCTGGCTGCAATGGGGATGAAGGGACGTCAAATTATGGCCTTGTTTTTGCTTGAAGGGAGTTTTATCGGGGTATTTGGGGCGATAATCGGCGGGATTCTCGGCTGGCTGTTGGTAGAAGCGGTAGGCCAGGTCGGCATTGACTTGGGGTATGCCCAAAATATGGGAGATATCACAGCGTTAATGGGGTCACGTCTATACCCTTACCTGCCGATCAGTGACGTCATTGGTTATGGCATTCTGGTGATTATCATTTCTGCTCTGGCTTCTTTTTATCCGGCCTGGCAAGCTTCCCGTAAAGAACCGGCCGAGGCGCTGCATCATATTTAAGCAGACCATCTCACCTAGAGAAAATAAAATGGCATTTAAAACATTCTGGATTATGGGTTATCGTGATTTGGTCCGCAACAGACGGCGCACAATTTTGACGCTCGTCGCCATCACCCTGGGTTTAACCTTAAGTATTTTTATGAGCGGGCTGATTGGCGGGGTCATGGAAAGCTCGTTACGTGACAGCATTCGCCTAACCACAGGGCATATTCAACTCCGCGCCGAATCGTATGAAGAAATCAAAGTCAGCCTGCTGCGCAGAGATTTGCTCGACGAGCCAGATGCTCTGGCCGTCCAGGCGGAAATGCTGCCTGAAGTCCAGGTGGCCTCCCCCATTTTGTGGGCCAGCGGCGTGCTGGGCACCATTAGGGAATCCACAGCGATACGCATCAACGGCATCGATCCAGCATCATCGCTTCACGATCCCCTGCGAGAGAGTTTAGCGGCCGGAGAGTTCCTTACCAATGACGGCCGGCGGGAAATTATGATCGGTCAACTCTTAGCCAGAGAGATGGATCTCGAGGTTGGAGATCGCGTGTTTTTGGCGGTCGGCAACCCGGATGGAGCACCAGAAGAAGGGGTTTTTACGATTGTAGGATTGGTTAACAGTGGATTTCCCGGCCTGGATAATACCAATGTATTTTTAAACCTCTCCCAAGCCCAAAACATCACCCATGTGGGCAACCGAGCCAGTACGGTACGCATTTTGCTGCACCAGCTCGATGACACGGCCGCCGCAACTTCCGCCCTCGAAATTCCCGGCGTCGCGGTGCTTGGCTGGCAAGAATTACACGAAGTGCTGCTAACCGCTTTAGAAACCGGTCAGATTTTTTACGATTTTTTATACGCCATTATTTTTCTAGTTGTGGCGGTGATTATTGCCAATACGCTGCTCATGTCTGTCTTTGAACGCACGCGAGAGATGGGGATTTTGGCCGCTCTGGGAATGAAAGGGCGGCAAATCATGACCATGTTCCTGCTTGAGGCGGCCATCTTGGGGTTAATCGGCAGCGTTTTTGGGGCCATTTTAGGCAGTATTTTGGTCTATTATTTTTCAATTACCGGCATTTATATTGGAGAAGGGTCCGCCAGTGCGGTTGAGGGGATGGCCATTGGCACATCGATGTTTACCGCTCTCAATCCCGCCGATATTCTTTCCCTATCTTTATGGATGATGATCGTAATTTTGCTGGTTTCTCTTTATCCCGCCTGGTATGCCGCGCGAATGGAACCGGTAGAAGCGCTTCACGCCCTGTAATTTATAGGCAATCGTTCCGCGAGGGCAAAAATGTCAATTATCAAAGTAGAAAACGCGACAAAAATTTATCACATTGGTGAAAGTGAAACCCGCGCGCTAAATGGGGTTTCGCTACAAGTTGACGCCGGCGAATTTACGGCCCTGGTCGGTCCGTCCGGTTCGGGAAAGACCACCTTGCTGCAGCTGATGGGGTGTCTGGATAAACCGACAAGCGGGATGGTGATGGTCAATGGAAATAACGTTTCCCAATTTAACGCCAATCAGCGAGCCGAAATCCGGCAGGAAAAGATCGGGTTTATTTTTCAATTTTTTGCCCTGGTTCCGGTGTTGTCCGCCTATGAAAATGTAGAGCTTCCCCTGCTGCTCAACAACCTTTCCCTCAGCTATCGCAAGGAACGCGTGGCTTATTTGCTTGAATCAGTAGGGCTGACCAACCGGATGAACCATCGGCCGGACCAGATGAGCGGTGGGGAGCAGCAGCGGGTGGCCATTGCTCGCGCGTTGGCCTCGGAACCGATTGTCGTCTTAGCGGATGAACCGACCGCCAATCTCGACACGGCCAACGGGCAGCAGGCGATGGACATCATGCAGAAACTCAATCAGGAAACCGGCACAGCATTTGTCTTTGCGACGCATGACCCCAGAGTGATGGCATATGCAAACCGCCTGATCAAAATGCGCGACGGCCGCATTTTGGACAACGGTAACGGGGCGGGCTAGACCGGAAGTAAGATGAAGCGGGCAGCGTCCAGCTTCCGACTTTCCTCTTCTCACTTTTAACTTTAGACTTCGTGAATGAAACACCTCATTTTTGTTCGCCACGGCCAAACCAGCTGGAACGAAAACCAGCGTTTTCAGGGACAGTTTGACATACCGCTTAACCCCATCGGGCAGGAACAGGCGGCGGCCGCAGGAAAAAACCTGAGCCACATTCACTTTGATCTGATCGTAAACAGCGGTTTGAGTCGGGCCGCACAAACGGCAGCCGCTGTTCAGGCGGAGCAGCAGGAAAATGTACCCATTCAAATTGATCCGGATTGGCGAGAAATGGCTTTTGGCCGGTGGGAGGGGTTGACCTACAAAGAAATTAAGGCTCAATTTCCGCATGAGCTGTCAAACTGGGAAAGCGATATGGATCAGCCGCCGGCCGGGGGGGAGGGGTTAACCGCTGTTTTTGACCGGGTTGGCCTTGCTTTAGAGCGGCTCAAGAAAAGATCGGAACAGACCATTTGCGTCGTGGCCCATGGTGGCAGTCTGCAGCTGTGCGTCTGTCATTTATTGGGGCTGCCGCCAACCTGCTTCTGGCAATTTAAATTGGCCAATGGGGCGATCTCTGAAGTCAAGCTTTATCCCGCTGGAGCCATCATAGAAAGATTGAACGATCAGCCTGACATTCGTGATTGACGATTATTGATTTGCGATTTACGAAAGGTCCGCTCTTAAATCCATACACTAATAACCAATAACTAATTACTAATATCCCCCATCATTTAACCTTCATTGGCAGGCCGGCAACCATGAACAACACTTCGTCCGCTGCGGCCGCCAGGGTTTGATTGGCCCAGCCGAGCATATCGCGGTAGTGACGAGCAGAGGCGTAAACCGGCACAATGCCCAAACCAACCTCATTGGAAACGACAATCATATCTGCCGTTCCCTGCTGGTGCGTGCCGATGATGTTTGCCACCTCAAGATCGAGCTGTATACCGCGCGCCGACCAGTCCGGCTCCTCTTCACTACCCGAAAATACCACATTGTTGGCCAAAAGAGTCAGGCAATCGACGATGACCACGTCAAAGGGTTTGGCCACCTTGGCGATTGCCCGGCCGACTTCCAGCGGGGTTTCCAGCGTCCGCCACTGGGGCGGCCGCTCCGCCTTATGATTGGCTATACGAATTTTCATCTCATCATCCAATGGCTGGGCGGTGGCTACAAAAAGCACCCGATCGTACCGTTGAACGAGTTCCAACGCATAACGGCTCTTGCCGCTGCGTGCCCCTCCGAGGATTAACGTTAATTTGCCTGACATATCGCTTGACTTAGAGCGCACTCCAACTGTTAAAATGGCCGCATGACCAACTCAACCAACACAATATCTCGATTCTCGATTCAGGAAACCGCTGAGCTGACCGGGTTATCTGTCCATACACTGCGCTACTACGAAAAAATCGGGCTCGTGCCCCACATCGCCCGTGACGCCAACAAACGGCGGCTCTATGATGAACAGGATATCGGCTGGCTGCGCTTTCTGCGCCGCATGCGCATCAGCGGGATGTCGATCCAGACGATGAAGCGCTTTGTGCAGCTAACGCGCTCAGGAGATGATTCTATCCAGGCGCGCTGCGAACTACTCCAGGAACACCGCGCCAATCTTATCAGCCACATGGAAGAATTAAAAACCTGCCTGACCGTTTTGGAAGATAAAATCGCCTTCTACGAAGCATCATTTCCACTTATTCGGGATCAGCAGGATGGGAAAGTAAAAGAAAAATGAAGAACATAAATTTTGGCCGAACCGGGGTCAAGGTCAGCCGTCTCTGTTTGGGCTGCATGAATTTTGGCGGCCGCACATCAGAAGAAGAAGCCATGCAAATCATTCACCGTGCTGTGGACGCGGGGGTTAATTTTATCGATACCGCTAACGTTTACGGGCATGAACCCGGGAATTTTTCTCACGGACGCGGCCGCAGTGAAGAGATCGTGGGCAGAGCGCTGCAAGGGCGCCGGGACCGGGTTTTTCTGGCAACCAAAGTTCACTACCCAATGAGCGAGGAGATAAACGCCCGAGGAAACAGCCGCCGCCACATTCTGGAACAGTGCGCCGCTTCGCTTAAGCGGCTGCAAACCGATTATATAGACCTGTACCAGCTCCATTCATTTGATCCGGATGTACCAATTGATGAAACTTTGCGAGCCCTCGATGATTTGGTACGTCGCGGGTGGGTGCGCTATATCGGCAGCAGCGGTTTTCCCGCCTGGCGGATCATCGAGTCGTTGTGGGCAGCCAAAGAGCTGGGTCTTAATCGCTTTGTTTCTGAGCAGGCACCGTACAATTTGCTTGACCGGCGGATCGAACGGCAGCTATTTCCCATGGCGCAAAGTTACGGGATCGGGATCATGACGTGGTCTCCGCTGGCCGGCGGTTTTCTGACGGGGAAATACCGGCTGGCAGAACCACCCCCCGCCAACTCCCGCTTTGAAACGTTTTGGCATGGATTTGGCCGCGAGCACGACACAGCAGCAGCGCAAGCCATCATCGAGCAGCTCGAAGAAATAGCGCGGGAAAAAGAAATAACTCCGGCCGAATTGGCCCTGGCGTGGCAGTTACACCAACCCGGACTCATCCCCATAATCGGACCGCGCACCCTCGACCAGCTAAATAGTGCGCTCCGCGCCGTTGAAATTGAGCTTTCGGTTGATGAATTGGCCCAAATTGATGAAATTTCACCACCGGGGTCAATGACTGTACCCTATTATGGGGGGTCAAAATCGCTGTGGTGGGACGGCTGGCGCAGTTCAACCCATCATTGGGTATAAAGCCGAGAGAAAATCGGAGCTAGACGCGCCAGGGAGGCCTCAAAATCCGGTCGTTCAAATATTTCCATAGTCAGGACCCCGGCGAAATTATGGATTTGTAAAAGCTGAATAATTTTCAGAAGCGCCTCCTCACTCATGCGGTCAAGGGAATGATGGTCGTGACCATCGGCGTCAAGGCCGTGCAAATGAATCACCGAGGTGCGCGGCAGATGGTGTTCCAGGTATTGTGGAACGGTTAGATGATGGTTATCCACCCACAAATGACCGATATCGATACACCGCCTGACGGCCGTCGCCTGCAGAAATGGGTCGAGAAAATCCAGCGCGTATCCCTCTACATTTTCCAGCGCCAGCTTTGACCAGCCGCCAGCCTGATCAGCCAACCATGAGAGCGCCTGCATGATGTGCTCCTGCCACAGCCACCTGGCAGTGTCCTCTTGGGGCAGATGACGAATGTGACGACCGTCGAGATGAAATACATACGCCAGGGGATTAAGCGGCCGGGTGCAGGTGATTACCTTTTCGGCGAGCAAGATCGACGGATGGTTGAGGCTCCCGTCGTCTGTTAAACGGATATCCAGCGGAAGATGGACCGTATAAGATAATCCAGCGATCTGTCCAATCGCTTTCAGCTCGGCGGTTTCTTTGGGTGAAGGCAAATTGCTCCTGCCATCCGCCAAATCGAACAATACCAGCTCCATATCATCCACCTGACCGGCCAAAAAACGGGCGTTATTTACCAAATTATCGGCAATAATGTACGAGGTTGTCCCCAAGCGAAACGACCTTTGATTCATCCAAACCTGCTCCAGGCGACAAACGTTAACAAAATTGCCACCTCAGCTGTTTCCACCACTGCGCCATACACGTCTCCGGTAACACCGCCGATACGTCGACCGGCCAACCTGCTCCATCCCCACAACACCGCCGCGGCTGGCAGCCAGGAAAAGACCCCCGGCCAGCCGGCCCAAACAGAAACAAACAGGGGCAAAATTAGAGCGACGATCAGGTCGTGGGGGGTGATTCCGGCCGCAAAATCAGCTCCCATGCCGTTTGTCCGGGCCTGCGGTTGGCGAGCGGCCGCGAGAATCAGCCAGCGGCTAATCGTTCCTGCAGACAGGAGGGCGAACCACCATCGACCGGTCTCAAACAAGGCGGTCAGCGCGGCCGTTTTTAGCAGCAGGACAATCACCAGCCCCACCACCGCAAAAGATCCGGTGTGTGGGTCCTTCATGATTTCAAGACGTCGCTCCCGGGCCACCGGCACAAAAAGACCGTCACAGCAGTCGGCCAACCCATCCAGATGTAAGCCGCCGGTCAGAATCACCCACAAAGCGATCAGCAAAGCAGCGCTCAAAATGGGGGGAAAGAGCTGCATGCTGATCAATCCAGCCCCGCCTAATAGCGCCGCCAAAATCAAGCCAACGGTTGGGAAAAAGCGGCTGGCTCGACTCAACCCGCCCGGGATAAATTCAATCGCCGGTGCGGGCAGGGTGGTCAGAAAGCTGATGGAGAGCCAGAGGAGCTTCAACGTTCTTTCCCGCTGACGGCCGCCTCGGCAAATGTGGCCATTTCATTCAGGGTGCGCGCGGCCGCTTCAACCAGGTGAAAAGCCAACACCGCCCCGGTACCTTCACCCAAACGCAAATCGAGGTTTAGCAGCGGTTCAACCTCTAAACGGGCCAAAATCGCCTGATGGCCAGGCTCTACCGAGGCATGCCCGCCAATCAGGTAAGGTTTTACCGCCGGGTCGATCTCGGCCGCGATCAAAGCGGCCGCAGAAACAATAAATCCATCCATGACGACGGGCAAATGACGGGCGGCCGCACCCAACGTCACCCCTACCAGGCCGGCAATCTCCAAACCACCAACTTTTCGCAATATTTCCAGAGGATTTGTCGATTCAAGCTGATGACGTTCCAATGCGGTTTCAATCATTTTTATTTTATGCTGCAATCGATCATCATCCACACCGGTTCCCCGGCCGGTCATTTCGGATACCGGCCGGCCGGTCACGGCGGCGGTGATCGCCGCGGCCGGGGTTGTGTTGCCAATGCCCATCTCGCCAAGGGCCACGATATCCAGTCCGCGATCATATTCGGCTGCGATCACATCGAGCCCCACCTGGATGGCCGCTTCAACTTCAGCTTGGGTCATGGCTGGCTTCTTAGCCAGATTTTGCGTTCCATAGGCTACTTTGGCTTGAACCAGCTGGGGGTGGGTTGGCAATTCAGCGTTGACCCCAACATCCACAATGGTAATTGTGGCGCCAGCCTGCCTGGCCAGCACATTAACGGCCGCCCCTCCATCGAGAAAATTAATCACCATTTGAGGGGTCACATCAGCGGGGAAGGCGCTTACGCCGGCTTCAGCCACTCCGTGATCACCCGCCATGATAATTACCCCTTTGCGCGGAAACGACGGCCGCGCCTGCCGGGTAATTCCGGCCAATTGAATCGACAAACTTTCCAAACGACCCAAAGCCCCAGCGGGCTTGGTCAACTCATTCTGACGCTGACGAGCGGTGATCATGGCCTGCTCGTCAATTGGAAGAATCGGGGGGTATTTTAGGGGCAACCCGTTTGGGGGAACCTGATCAAAATCTTTTGACATACAGAAAAGTCCTCTTCTTTTTGAAATTAGTTCACAACCGGTGTAATGAGAAGCCAAATTAATGTTCGTGGCCAAAATTAAAAGGTGAAATTTTACCAGGGTTTTACACACTTTGGGGAATGATGTAGAACATAAAAAATAGCCCGGCAAAGCGGGAGCTATGCAGGGCCATTTTAGAGGGTGGGTTATTAATATGTATAACGAATAATGGTTCAAATCGTTACATTTTGAGCTTAATTCGCCTTACTTACTCAATCATTTGGACCCCCCTGGTAAATTGGTCCTGGTCGGGTCGGCCGAATGGGGATCGTCGGCCGGGGTATGGTCGTCCCTCGTACCGGCGGTCGTTCCGTCGCCGTTGGCATAACCGTAACGGTTGATGTGGCCGTGGGGGTTGCAGTCGCTGTAGGTGCAGGGACAGTCTCTGTAGGCATCGGGGTTAGCGTATGGGTTGGAGTTGGCGTAGGTGTATAGGTGGCCGTAGGAAGCGGTGTTGGGGTATTTGTTGGGGCTACTGTGGCCGTTGGCGGCAAAATTCGGACCGTTAAGTCGGTCATCCACGAGCCAAATTTATTGTGGCAGGTCAGACCGTATTGCTTCTGACCGCTTTCAAAGCCACTAAATGCAAGGTTTCCCATTACCGGTTGATCTCCACTCCAATCGCCTCCTGCCTCGCACCCATCAGCCAGCGTGGAATTCCAGGTTAAAGTATAAGGTTGGTTCGGCTGGAGCTCAATGATTCCGGTTTCAGCCGCATTTTGCGCAATTAATTTGAGTTCAATTCCCGGCAGATATTGAATTTCTTCTTCATATTGGGGAAATGGATAATAAATCACCCGATTCCCATAATCTGTCATTGTTCGCTGCCCCTCATGATCGTAATAGAAGCGTACCGATTCACCATTCGTCACCACTTCGATCAGGCGATTTTGGACATCGAACCGCTGTTGATACGCTCGACCGGCCGTTTCGCGTCTTATCATATTTCCATTGTCATCGTACGAATATGAGCCAACCGTCGCCCCATTTGTCGCGGTTACCGCATGGGGAGAATCACCTCCATACTGATACGTTGTTTGCTGCCCATCTTTTTGCATCGAGCTTATATTTCCCAGTGGATCATACGTATACACTCGATCTGTTACTCCATTAACCTGTCTTTCGAGCAGGCGATTTAGGGAATCATAGCGAAAGGTTTGATCAGGTTGACCATTCTCGATGAGTGCGACTATATTCCCGGCTGCATCATAACGATATTGATACTGACTTATAAGATTTGAAACAGGACCATGCTGCAAGGTGATTAACCGCCAAAGTTGGGAAGCTGATCCACCACCCTCATTGTATTGAAATTGCGTGTCTGCCGCCTGAGTGCGATCGATCAAAGTGATTTGCCCTCGACTATTATGAACTACCCTATTGACCAGATTTTGTCCACCCGCAGTAAGCTGATCGACCCCAAACCCATCGTACGTCATATCCACCGGTTCTCCATCCGGGTAAACGAGACGTGTAGGGCGATTAAGATGATCATACCGCTCATACCCCATGATGTACGTTCGATCGTTAATTGTTCGCTCCTGGGTTAGTGGACGACCGGCCGCATCATAATTGAAGTGCTCCAAATTAGCGCCAATGCCTGAAAACCAATTCACCTCGTCTACCTGTCCAAGTCCCCCACCGCTGGTAACGTATTGATACGTAGCCAGCGTGGCTCCGGTATTCTGACAATCCACATTGGCCCCGCGGCCGGCAAACCATTTGCGCGTCACTCGATTTAGATCATCATAAGCGAAACACAAGGTATCGTTCAAACCATTGCGCTGGCTGGCTAAATTGCCGCTTTGGTCATACCGGTAATGCCAGGACCCCATGTCCGCATCCATCATTGTCGTTTTTTGGCCGAGTAAATTGTAGGTGATATCAGACAATACGTTGTTTTCATGATCGGTTACCTGGCGCAGGCGATCGGCCGCATCATATGCATAGCGCGTGCGGAATAATTCATACATTGCCAAATCATCAATGGCATAGGTTGCTCCAACCTCATATTGAGTTTTAAATACAAAATTCCACTGGTCCGAGGACCACATGCCATCGCATTTGTTTCGGGAAATCTCAACCGCTTGATCCGGCTGATTTTCCGGCCAAATCGCGGTCACAAAACTGCCATCACAGCTGGGACCGGCACGTAGAAGGATCTCATACCAGGTATCCGATTCAATTTTCATCAGCGGTGTACCCGAACAGGCCCGGCCGGTGCATTCAATCAAATTCGCATAAGGGTGTCCATCAATAGGGTAAGAAACGATGCCCCACGCCCGGAATGTATTATGCACCCAGCTACCACGCTCAAAATTTGCCCACACATGCCCTTGATTTGAATTTTCTATTTTGAAGCGGAAGGTCACAGCCACATCATTGTCATCTGACCCACGATCAACCGGTCGATAATAGCCAAATTGGTCAGACCCTGAATTACGAATAAAAAAGGTCCCTTCCGAGGTTATTCCAGCTGTCCCATTACCAGAATAACGTCGCCAATCCGGCAGATCCTGGGTTTCAAATTGATTGATTGACCGCGCCAGGTATTCGTCTCGTTTGATGACGCGTCCCAAAGGATCTTCATAAGCAGCCTGAAGCTGAAAATTGTCGCTTTGTTGATAGGTTGAAAGCTGTCCATAAACGAGATCGGTAGTGAGCTGCTGCGCGGTTGTAATTGAAGTCGGCCGACCGCGACTGTCGCTTTCCTGCAGCCGATTTCCAAACACATTTGAACACAATACGTTACTTCTGTAGGTTAAATTATCGGTCGTCAACGCGCGCGAGACACATCGCTGATGACCAAATCCGTCATATCCATAATCAACGAGCGAATACGCGGTGCCGTTGGTCGTCGACGTTGCCTTTAGCTGCTGAATGGGTTGGCCAAGAAAGTTAAAGTATTCTCGGGTGACGGTGGAAATTTGAGGCTCATCCGGGGTCGTAGTAACCGTAATGTTGGGTGGGTTACTGTCCAGGTCATACCCAACGTGCTTGAGTAAAATTGTCGCCGCCCCGGTTTGACCATCTGGACCAAACTGCTTAACCAGCCGACCGAACACATCAAATTGATAGCGCGACTGGGCTCCGTTTGCCGCGGCCACATCCGTTGTTATCCATGGAAAACGCGTGTTGTTATACCCGAAATTGGTTTGGAAGAGCACCCCATCGGCCGTAAAAAACTGGCGATTAACTCGCAGCGGGTCACTGGTTTCATAAGCGGTATAAGTAATTTGGCCTGCCGGTGAAATCACGGCGGTTCGCTGCCACGGTCGACCAAACGCGCCGTTGTATGATCCGTAGCGATAGCCAGTTGTTAACCAGTGATCGGCCGCAGCATCACTGTAACCACAGGCGCCTTGCCCTACACCGTCGTGGCGCTGATCCACAGCAGTCAACAACCCCCGTTGCAACAGATGGTTCTCCAAAGCGCAGCTTTGATTGTCATAGCGATAGCGCACTTCTTCCAGAAGGTGACCGGCTTGATCGATTGTTTTTTGATTTTGAAGAAGGCCAACCAACCAAAGAGCGCCATCGGTTCGTGATTGGAAAGCCGCCATTGTGGTTGTGTGCGGTGGCCCGGTTGCGTTTGGGTTTTTGTAAACCGTTGTGCGAGTGGGATTACCCCACAGATCATATTGCATGAAGGTCGCTGTTCCCCACCGCTGTCCACTTATCGGGTTGATCTCCACAGAGCGGGTTTCAACCAATTGAGCCTCCCGACGATTTATCTCATAGGCGGGATCTTGCACATTTCCCACTTGCGTTTGATAGACGTAGGTTGTTTCACCAACCACCTCGAGCGTGCCATCAACCGGCTCCAAAATCGTCTCTTTATGTGGCCGGCCGTGTTTTGTTACCTCCAAATATTGATCTGAAGGATACGCCAAGAACTCCGTTTGGCGGGTAAGGGCAATATTGTCGCTTGATGGGAAATCGCTAAAGTAAGTGACCTCTTTCACCGTACGAAACCCTTGAAATTGGTTATCTAACGCCGAGTCGCTGGCAGTATGTAAATAGCCGAACCCAACGCGCTGAACCGGCATATCGCTGCCTGAACCGGAAAAAAGCCGTTTGGCTACCACAAAATTGCGGTAATTATCACCACCTTCGTGGAGCCAGGCATACCAAAATTCAGCCACCGGTTGGTCAGAAAGGGGTCCCATCATGGCGGTCATATACGGCCGACACACACGATAACGCCAATTGGTGCCTTTGGTCACCCCCACTCCCCGAAATTCGTAATTAAACGCGGCCGCCGGCCGGTTGGTCATCGCCTGATCTGCCTGCCCATCGCCATCAACATCGATGCGCTCAATAATGTCAATTAAAAGAACCGCTTTCCAATTAAGTCCGGCTCCAGACCAAAAATCAGCCCCCTGACACCAGGTCATCTGACTCACTCGATTTTCGAGCATTTCCTCATGACACGATTCTGATTTTGATCCGATACAGCCGTGGCGAGTTAAAAAATGGACAAGATCGACCTCCCTGAACAGCTGATCTCCATGCCAGATGCGAATCGTATCCAGGCGCCGATTTTGCCAGCTTACCCGCGGCCGTCCGCCCGATTCCGGATCGCTATAAACATAGACTCCTGCATATAAAAATTCAATTCGATTGGTTTCCACTCCCTGATATGTAATGGAAGAGAGATGATTGATTGCCGTATGAACATTCCTGCGTCTTCTTTCGACATATTTAAAAGTCATCACATTGTCAAAAGAGTCGCGAACCTCATCAATACGCCAGCGCATCGTCGGCATCGTGCCACTATGAACTCTCCCTGGCACGACCTCCTGCTCGGCGTGAGCAAAATAGCCATAGCGATAGAGACGATTGTCGGCGGTTTTAACAATCCAAAACCGTTCGCTCTGGTGACAGCTCGGCAGCTGGGGATCATACGAGTGGTCCGGGCAGCTCCCCCACTCCAAACGGCCTGATCCAGGCTGTAAGTCGGCCGTATCTGCTTCCTGACATTTGAGAGACGGTGCTGACCCCCCGCACAACTCGACATAGAGGGACGCATCACCACTGGCAAAGTAGAGCCCGGTCTCTCCGTTGTGGCCAACCCCTTGTTGATGTAATAAAAGATAGCTGGCGCCATCAATCATTAAATTGAGGGTCACGGCCTTAGGGACGTTGTGTGTTGTCACATTAACCGTACACAAAAAGTTGAAATCTCCAGGACATGGCTCGAGAGATTGCACAATTTCACTGGTGCCACCCAACTGCCATCCCCATCCAACCGGATCGCTTTGTGGTTTACCGCCTCGCTGCATATTTGAGCTGTGGCTGCTGTAGTTGAGTGATAACGACGGCTGTAAACCGGCCGCTCCTGGGGGGACCTCCAGCGGATATTGGTAGGTCATGGTGCCGGTAAAGCGAGCCACGGTTGGTGGCCGAATCTCCGGCCGCCACTCCGTTGGTTCATCGGCAGCAGCGGCTGATTGTGTGGCCTCGCCTGTAAATTCGGCCGACGTCGATGCAGAAGAAAGCAATACCTCCAGCTCGAACACTTCAGAAACTTCAACCGCCCTCTCTTCTCCCGGCCGCTGAAACGATGCCTGCAGATTAATCAAGGCTGCCTGGTTGTCATTTGTAGAAGTTAGCGGCAGGGGAATTGAAACCAATCGCTCGGTATAAGCAGAAATAGTGCCGACTTTGATCTCTCGCTCGGCCGTGACGGCCGTTTCCAAAATCAAAAGAGACACGTCGAGGGCCGGATCGGCTATGTTATTTTTTAAGCGAACCGCCAATTCAACCGTTTCGGCTTCGGCCAAAATCGCTTGATTTACTCCTATGACTTCAAATGGCGATGTTAATATCGAGCCGTCATTTTGACCTGGAAGCTCACCAGAATCTGGTTGGGTTGCGGTTATAAAATCCGGCCGCAAAACTATTTGAAAAAAGCAAAGAAAAAATAAGCTCAGCGTCAATCGACGCCAGGGTGACCATTGGAATACCTTCATGTGTAGACCTCCATTTGATTTGGGACCATTTTCCTTCGCTTTATATAACGATGGTTTTCGATTTTGTGGACAAAAAACCGTAAGCTCCCCTCCCCGCGCAGGGGAGGGGCTGGGGGAGGGGTGAGATGATCCCAAAGGACCCACCCCCTAACCCCCTCCCGACACGGAAGGGGGGATTTGTAGAGCTTAGAAGAGAATTATCTATTCAAAGAACGACCTGTTGGCCCTTGAACCGGTGACGGGAAGAGGCGCGTGTTGGGCTGTTTTAGGGCTCTACCGATTCGATAAAAAATACGCGGTTTTATTTAACAGAGCTCTATAGGTTCGCAAAGCTCCGCAGGAGCAAGAAAGAAATCTGTGAAAATCCGTGTTAATCCGTGGCTGTTTTTGATAAAACTTATTGTGATCCACTTAAGTACTCTGTAACCTAAATAATTCAAACTATTTGTATTGAGAATTAGCCTCGTTAACAACTGCATATCGCGAATTGAGCTTCTTGCGAGCACATTCAAG
>JASJCR010000097.1 GCA_030065875.1 Ardenticatenaceae bacterium
TAAGAAAAAACGTCCGCAGATTACGCAGATTTTCGCAGATTAGAGGAAGAAATCTGTGAAAATCCGTGTTAATCCGTGGCTTTTTTTAACAATTCTTTTTGTAAACCACTTAAATCATGACGCAAACTGTCATGATTTTGTTTTATACTGTGACTGTATCGCAAAAACAGATGACCAAAAGCCGATGTCTCATACAGCCACACGACTCATTACCCTGATTATGCTCCTGCAGCGACAGCCTCACCAGCGCGCGGCCGATCTGGCCGCCAGGCTGGATGTTTCCGAACGAACTCTGCATCGCTACATGGGCATGCTGGAGGAGATGGGGATTCCCATCTACGCCGAACGCGGCCGGAACGGCGGTTTTTCACTGGCGCGAGGTTTCCGTATGCCGCCGCTGGTTTTTACGCCCGAAGAAGCGGTGGCCGTTCATCTGGGCACGACACTCGTGCAGGAAGTATGGGGTAAGCTGTATGAAGAGGCGGCGCAGGGGGCGTTGGCCAAACTGGAAAACGTGCTGCCCGAAGAACAGCGGCAGGAAGTTGCCTGGGCCGGCCGGACCCTGATCGCCACCAACATGAATCGCACCCATCAAAACCGGATGATGCCGCTGCTGGAGAAGCTGCGGCAGGCCACCCATCAAAAACGGCGGGCGCATATGGTTTATCAGGGGCGGGACCAGGCGCCGGTCTCGCGTGAAGTAGACATCTATGCGCTCGTTTACCGCTGGAAATGGTGGTACGCCATCGGCTACTGTCATTTGCGTCAGGACATTCGCTTCTTCCGCGTGGACCGCATCAACGATCTCAATCTTCTGAACGAACGTTTTTCAATCCCCCCTGATTTTGAGGTACATCAATATTTGGCGATGGAGCCGGCCGCCCCGGCCGATACCCAGGTAAAAATGCGTTTCCTACCGGAAGGGGCGTTTCTGGCCCAATACGGCCGGTCTCAGTGGCAGAAAATGGAAACCCAGCCTGACGGCTCGGTGATCGTCACCTTTGGGGTACAGGAATTAAACGCAGCGGCCGCAACGGCCCTGAGTTACGGTCCCGTGGTTGAAGTTCTGTCGCCGCCGGAAGTGCGGCAAATCCTGCACGACTGGGCGGTTGAGGCAGCTGAAAAATATAAAAAGAGAGACGACTAATGAATATCCAGCCAATACCCGGATTTAAACATTTTTACACCCATCACTGCGTTAGCGGTGCAATGGCCCACATTTATCACTTTAACGATCACGCTGTCAGTGAAGATATGCTTCTTGGCTTAGGAGAAGGCGTCGGTTTTATGTACTGGCATCAGAAAGGTACCCTGCCGTTTATGGGCGGCCGGGCTCAGCCCAAGCCCAGCATGGAGGAACTGGCGGCTCAGCGCACCGGAATCAAAGTGGTCAGCCGAACCACAACCAGCGGTCGCAAGGCCAAACAAACCCTGCTCGAAGAGCTGGCCGCTGGAAATCCGGTGTTACTGCAGGTCGACATGGGCTTCCTGCCTTACTTTGACTTTGGGGAGGAAGCGTATCACTTTGGCGGCCACGCGGTTGTGGCCTGTGGCTATGATGCTGACTCAGACACCGTGCTGATTGCCGATCGGGATGCGATCTATCCGGTGCCCATGGCCGACCTGGAGCAGGCGCGCGGTTCAAAATTCAAGCCATTCCCACCCAAAAACAGATGGCTCACCTTTGATTTCAGCGAGAAGCGGCCGCCGCTGCAGACCGAGCTGCGTACCGCCATCCGGCATATGTCCCAGTTGATGCTGGAGCCGCCGATTCGCAACTTTGGCGTCAAAGGCATCCGCAAAACGGCCGCCATGATCCCCAAGTGGTCCGCAGTCTTGACGCCAGATGAATTGAAGTGGACGTTATTCAACGCCTACATCTTTATCAGTCCGGTTGGCGGTACCGGGGGCGGCACATTTCGCTACATGATGAGCCGCTTTCTGTGTGAGACGGCCCCTCTTCTACAGGATACCCGTTATGAAACCAGCGCCCGCGCGTTTCAAACGATTGGTGATGCCTGGGAAGAGGTAGGTGCGTGGTGCAAGCAGATGTCTGAAAATGAGAATGCGGCCGACCACCTGAGCGAGTGTGTGCCGCCGCTGCAGCATATCGCCGATTTGGAGGAGGAGGCGTGGACGATGCTGTATGAGCTGGTCAGTTGACGATTGACGCCCTATAGCTGTTCAGGTAGGTCATGGCTTTGACATGTTCAGCCACTGCTGAATTGTTAAAGAGCCGTTTTGTAGGGCCGCAGGATCCTGCTGCGGCCCTAAGACCGGTTTTCCTGCTCGAAGGACGCCACCAGCTTTTTGGGAGCCACCTGGAACCAGGCGGTGCGGATGTGAAAAATCAAATCCTCATCGCTTACCAGATCGAGCCGAATCCCAATCCAGCCGCTTGGCCCCACATATGGCGGCTTAAAATAAATCTCCGGATCTGATTCTATGATCAATGGTTGAAACCCAGGAGGAGCCGGCACCCATACGGCCGTGCGTCCATCTCCGTGATGATTATCGACAAAGCGGGCAAAACTTTTTTTAGGGGTGAAGAAAGTGGGGGTGCCGTGCGACAATCTCTCCGATGTTCCCGGAAATTCAAAACAGATTTTGCGCACGCGATTGAGCTGTTGTTCATTCATGTTAATTTTCTTTGAAAGAGGTCATAGCTTAAGTGGTTCGTTTCCTAAACAACTAAATAGCCACAGATTATCACAGATTAACACCGATTTCTCTCTGTAATCTGTGATAATCCGTGTTAATTCGTGGCTGTTTTTAATAGTCATCCACTTAACACAGATTTTTGATTTTAGATATGCTCTGGACATGTACAATATTTCCGTTTCTCATCATAACAGATTTTAGAACATTTGTGCAACTTTTTTGCCGGTGAGGGTGCGCACCCGATAGGTGATTTCTAAAGACCACAAAAGTTTCCAAAACTTTTGTGGTCTGCAGGAAAAAAGTGAGCAGAAATTGAACATCTTCTGATCTGTCAACTGAGCAAACGGCCGCTGTAGACTGCCTGCATGAACACGAATCAATTTAATCGGGCCGTCATCATTGGCGGCAGCCTGAGTGGTTTGTTGACCGCTCGGATTTTAAGCGGCTATTTTCGCCAGGTCATCATATTAGAAAGAGATCCGGTCGAAGACCGGCCGGAAGCCAGGAAAGGGCAGCCCCAAGCGCGCCATCTGCATGGCCTGCTGGCAACCGGCTTGGACGTCATGACCCATTACTTTCCCGATTTGCCGGGAGCCCTGGTCAACCACGGCGCGGTTGTGAGCGATATGGCCGATAACATGCGCTGGTTCAGCTATGGTGGGTATCGACGGCGGTTTAAAATGGGCATCCGGGCGGTGCAAATGAGCCGGCCGCTGCTGGAACATTTAATTCGTCAGCGCGTGCTGGCCTTGGCGAACGTCACTTTGAGGGATCGAGTTCACGTGCAGAGACTTCTCACCACGCCCAATGGCCAAAAGATAACCGGGGTTGAGATTCAAAATCGAGTAGGGGAGCGCTCAACCGAAACCATTCAGGCGAACCTGACTGTCGACTGTACCGGCCGCGGTTCACGGTCCCCCCAATGGCTTAAAGAATTGGGATATTCCCCGCCGGAGGAAAAAGTGGTTCGTGTCGATGTCGGTTACGCAACCCGTCTGTACCGGCGAGATCCGGCCCATCGCAGCGAATGGATTCTGATTACGCCCGAAGCGCCGCAAGAGACTCGTTTTGGGGGTCTTTTTCCCATCGAAGGAGATCGCTGGATTTGTTCGATGGGTGGGTGGGCTGGTGATCACTGCCCGATTGACGACGAGGGCTTCCTGGCCTACGCTCGCAGCCTGCCCGCACCGGACGTTTACAACGTGATCCGCCGGGCCGAGCCCCTGTCAGACATCGTGCCGCATAAATTCCCCTTCGGCCGGCTGCGTCATTATGAGAGGCTGAATAAATTTCCGGCCGGGTACCTTGTTTTAGGCGACGCCATTTCCAGCTTTAATCCGACCTATGGTCAGGGGATGACCGCCGCTGCATTGCAGGCGGCTGAACTGGATGACCTGCTTACTCAGGGGGAAAACCTGGATCGCCTGGCCCCGAAATTCTTTAAGCGTGCAGCCAGGGTGCTTACAATTCCCTGGCGGATGGCGGTGGGGCAGGATTTTAAATACCCCGCTACAACCGGACCAAAACCGGCCGGGACTGATTTACTCAACCGGTACGTGACCAGGGTCCACAAGGCTACGCTGCACGATGAAGTTGTGGGTCGGGCATTTCTTAAGGTAATGAACCTGATCGCCTCACCGCGCAGCTTGTTCCATCCACGCATACTGTGGCGCGTGTTGTTTAATCACCTGTCACCCGTTTCAAATTTTGATCGATCCTTAATCAATCGTGCCAAGTAAAAAGTGATACATCATGTCAAATCAGTTGTCTCTCAACCGCATCCACTTTCTGCTTACCGTCCAGACTGTGATTATTGTGCTGGGTTCGCTCAACCGGCTTGGTTCCTGGACAATGGGGTTTGTGGCGCCGAATGAATTTCTTCGCTGGGTTGAATTGCACAATATGCTGACGCTGCCCCTGATCAGCGTCTCCGCTTTTTATCTGCTGAAGAAACAGGTAGAAAAAGGAGTGAGCAACGTCAGCAACCGGGTTTCTCTCCTGCTCAATCTTCTTTTTATCGTTGGGATTTATCTGCTGGCGGCCGGTTACGGAAATCACGAGATTGCCAATTACCTGCACAGCCGTTTTTGCCCCGATGGCGCGGTTGATGACCTGTGCCGCATCATCATTTTTAACGATGATGAATTTTCCCACTGGCTCTTTTTTGGTGGTTTCATTTTGCTAAACGGGGTTCTAATGGTGCTGCAGGTGGTGCATCCGTGGCGTGGCCCTACCCGCGGCCGGGACAGCTTGATGCTCATTTTTAATGCCCTGTTCGTCGCTCTGGGCATTTTTGCCAACCTCGGATTTGAAGAGATCGGTTTTGATTTGTTTGTGGTTTTGGGGATTGCCGGGCTGGCCGGGGGGCTGCGCTGGCGGTTCGGCCGGCAGCCGCTGCTGCTTTACTATCTCACCGCTTATGGGGTGGGATTGGTCGTGACATTTTTGTATCGTGCAGTGATCTGAGGGTGTAATGCCTTTTATCAAGACCTCAAAAGCTTTCAAAACTTTTGAGATCTACCAGAGACAGAGGCCGCAATATCACTTTGTTGTCGCAGGCAGGGTAGTTGACTACCCTTCATGATTTAATTATTGTTGAGAGATGATTCAAGTGACAATTTCTGAGGCTAAAACCCACTTATCCAAACTTATCAAGCGTGCCTTAGAAGGGGAGCGAATCATTATTGCCCGGGGAAAAACGCCACTGGTTGAACTGGTCGTGCTGCCGGAAGCGCGAACCGAACGTCGTCTCGGAGGCGCAGCAGAAGCCATCCTTGAAATATCGCCTGATTTTGACGAGCCTCTAGATGATTTCCCGAAGCATACGTCTTGACAAACACACTCAGTAGGCCTGTAAACTAAAGTGCAAGAAACTGTTCAAAAAAGTGAGGGTTGGCGATAAAACACCGCCAACCCTCTTCTGGTGGCTACTCACTCTTTCAAGGGGCACATACGTGCCTTAGTTTAGTTAAAACCGCCTGCGCTATCCGGTCTGCGCCGCGTCCCAGGCGGGATACCCACCAGGAAATGAACGTACGTTCTGGAAGCCCATTTCCTGTAGGGCTCCCAGGGTCAGCGCGGCACGATGACCCGAAGCACAGTAAACGATCACCAGCTGATCGGCCGGGAGTTCGGATAGATGTTGGGATAACTCACGAATGGGGAAATTGACCGCTCCGTCAATATGTCCAGCTTCAAATTCGGCCGCTTCCCGCACGTCGATCAGCATGGCCCCGGCGTCTACCGCGGCCTGGACATCGTCAGCAGTTTTGACGACCAACCATCCCTCAGGAATGTTGGCCAAAAAATTACCTACCTCAGCCGCCACAGCCATGTCCACTTCGGGCATCCCAAATACAGTGGCTTCAACGGCGTCGGTGCTGACTTCCATCTCGGCTCCGGTCCAACCTTTCCAGCTGGGAGCAAACGAACGGACGTTGCTGTAGCCGATCGTTTGCAGCGCGGTGGTGGCCAGCCCCGCCCGATGACCGGAGGCGCAGTAAACAACCACCGGCTGATCCATCGGGATCAGGTCCAGGTTGTCGGCCAGGGTCCGCAGCGGGATATTGATCGCCCCAGGCACGTGCCCTTCCGCATATTCCGACGCTTCGCGGACGTCGATGACCAGCGGATCAGCTGAATCGAGTAGCTCAGCAAAGGCATCGACCTTCAAAGCCATAAACCCTTCCGGAATATTGGTCAGATAATTACCGACCAGGGTGACCATGTCGGGCGCTGCTTCGGCCATCATCGCTGCATCCCATGCCGGATATCCACCAGGGAAAGAGCGCACGTTGCTGAATCCGGCAACTTGTAGGGCACCGGTAGCCAGCGCCGCCCGATGACCGGAGGCGCAATATACGACGATCATTTGATCCTGTGGCAGCTCAGCCAGTTCAGCTGAAAGGTCGCGCAGGGGGATATTAATTGCTCCCTCAATGGCCCCGGCTTCAAATTCGCTCGGCTGCCGGACGTCGATGATCATGGCGCCATTGGCGACCATTTCGTCGAGATTTTCGACGGTTTTGAGGGCCAGCCATCCTTCCGGAATGGTGGTCAGGAAATTGTTAACCGAGTCGAGCAGCAGCGGATCGATTTCGGGCACGGCATAGGTGTCACCCGTGACCATATTGGTGCTCAACGGCTCTTCGGCCGCTTTCCACCCCTTGATTCCTGGAGCAAACGAACGCACGTTGTCATACCCCAACAGCCGTAGAGCAGAGGTCCCCATCCCGGCACGATGCCCGGAAGCGCAGTAAACAACCACCGGCTTGTCGGCTGGTATCATCTCCAGATTGTCGGCCAAGGTGCGCAGCGGGATATTAATCGCTCCGGCGACGTGCCCTTCTTCGTATTCGGCCGGTTCCCGCAGGTCGATTATCACCGCTTCCCCGGTATCCAGAATCTCTTTAAAGCCATCGAGCTTGACCGCCATGTACCCTTCAGGGATATCGGTCAGGTAGCTGGCTACAAAAGTGTTGACGTCAGCGGTCGGTGCTTCTACCGCGGCCGGGGCCTCTTCTTCGACCTCAACCGCTGCTTCACTTTCGACAGCGTCCTCAACGACGGGTGCTTCTTCTTCCAGGGCAGCCAGCGGGGCTGCCTCTTCTTCAACGACTGGCGCCGTGGTCTGGCCGCCGCAGGCGACCATCGACAGCATCAGGGCGAGTAACGTAATCCACAGTAAATGTCTCATTTTGCGTGACATTTGATTGCTCCTTTGCGTGTTGATTTGTAATTCGTTCGGTTTTTCTTTAAATAAATTTTTTAACAAGGATTTGGGGGTTAAGGGGATCTTGCTAATTTCCGAGGAAAATCCCCTTAATCCTTTAATCCCTGTTTTTATTTTTTAGATTTGATACGTGCTATCCGCGATGACATGTTATGCGTCTATGAATGCGAATCAATTTCTTTCACCCATTTGGCATGCTCCAGCTCGGCCGCGGTGCGATCGATATAGCCGGTGGTCATGCCGGATAAAGCTTTGTAAACGTAAGTGAAGTACAGGTGGCCGACCAGTAAAACGGTTAGGACAAACATCGAGATATCGTGAATGATCACCGTGGCGGCCAGGGTATTCTGGGTCAGAACATCGCGCCCAAACCACATGACCAGACCGGAAGCCACGACAAAAAACGACATGATAATCACCCCGGCGTGATGGATTTTCTGCCCGGCGTTGAGCCGCCCCTGGGGTGGCATCCCGGCCGCTCGGCCGAAGAAGTACTGGCGCGAGCGCTTCATCCACGCCCAATCGTCGCGATCGTAGGTGAACGATTCGATAATCAGCTCTTTGGCTCCGCGCCAGTCGATGACCAGATAAAGCAGCGGTACAAGCATAAAGCCGATAGCGCCTAAACGGTGCAAATATCTGGAAATGGATCCGGCGTCAAAAATCGTCAGCGGCCGCCATAAAATTGCCAGTCCGGTCAGCAGCAGCAGTAAAAAGCTGATGGCTAACACCGCGTGGACCATTCTCTGGCCCGGCCGGTAGCGCAGAATCTTGTCGTCAGGCTGCTTGTTCATCTTGTGTTTCCTCCGAGGGAGCTGGCGCATTCTCCTGCGCACTGGCTTGTTCGGCTAGCAGTTCTTCTTCTTTCAGATGGGCGCGCCGGGCAATGATGGCCGCCAGACCGGTCACCACCAGGCTTAACCCGGTCAGACCCAGGCTGGCCGGCTGCACGACTTTTTGCCACGCACCGGTAAACCCGCTGATCTGCGGTTGGGCCGGCAGCTCATACTGCTCCGGTTCGTTAGGTAATATCATAATGACACCCAGACCACCGGCTTCAGTTTCGCCATAAATCCGCGCTTCGGGATACCGCTCCTGCAGCTTAGCCAACCGTCGCTTTGCTTCGGCCATAATTTCTGAACGTTCCCCATACATCAACGCCCGATTGGGGCACGTTTTGACGCACCACGGGGTGCCACCCGCCTTGACCACATCGGCGCAGCCATCACATTTGTGGATATGGCCGTTGATCAATTGGGGGACTTTAAACGGGCAGGCGGTCAAACAGTAGCCGCAGGCGGAGCAGATATCGTCGTTGACCCGGGTCAATCCATTTTCTTTAAACAGGGCGCCGGTCGGGCAAACCGCAACGCAGGCGGCATCGGTGCAGTGGTAGCAGCGGTGGTTAATCACTCCGCCTTTCACCTGGGGATAGCGGCCGCTGGTAAATTCATCGATGTGAATATACTGCGTATCTTCCGGCAGCTCGTTGCCGATTTTGCAGGCCGCCACGCAAGCCTGGCAGCCGATGCATTTTCCTAAATCAAGTAAAAAAGCATAGCTTGTCATCTCACGCCTCCCGTATGACCTTGACAAAATTGATTCTCATACCAGCTCCACCGCTGATGGGGTCGATGTTGTAGCGGGTGATCAGCCGGGCGTCGCTCGCCCCGCGGCCGTGCGCCTGGCTCAAACCCGGTGCATTTTGCCCAAAACCGTGGGCCATAAACACCGAATCCGGCCGCATGCGGGCCGTTGCCTTAACCTTGATCGGTCCGCTGCGGCTACCGTCCTGATTTTCCAGCCAGACGTAATCGCCATCCTGGACATTCAGCTCCGCCGCCCGCTCGTCGTTGAGCCACAGCTCATTTTCCGGGCAGATGGCGCTCAGCGCCGGGGTGTTTTGAGTTTTGGCGAAGGTGTGAACCGGGTGCCGGCCGTAAAGCAAGCGAAACATGCCGTCCGGTGGTTCTTCTACCGGTTCGTAATGGGGAAGGGGATCAAATCCCGCCTCGAGCAGCTCGTGAGAATAGAGCTGAATTTTGCCGCTGGGGGTATGGAACGGGGATTTGCCGTCATAATCAGTCAGGTACGGCTTGCCGTTCTGCACCACGATCCCTTTTTGTTCGCGAAGCTTCTCTAAATTCAGACCGATCGACATCAGCCGGGTATTTAAATATTCTTCGGCGGTTTCCCATTTAAAATAATTTTCCAGATCAAGACGTATACCCAGCTCGCGGGCGATCCACCAGCCGGGCTTGGTGTCGTAGAGTGGTTCGACGGCCGGTTCGCGCATGCTGATAAACGGGGTTTTATGGGCTACGGCCCACAAATCGTCGTGCCGTTCCAGATAGGTCGCCTCCGGCAGGACCACATCGGCCCAGGCTACGTGCTCCATCGGCAGCACATCGATCACCAGCACAAAATCGAGCTTCTTAAGCGCTTCAATGGTTCGTTCCGGGTTGGGTATCGTGTGCAGGGCGTTGACCCCAAAAATGATGAGCCCTTTGACCGGGTAGGGGTCACCGCTGATCATTGGTTCGACCAGCTCCTGCATCGCCGTTCCACCGCGCCAGAAACGGTCTCTGGCCCCATCGGCCCGGGCTTTGCCGCTGGGGCCGAGGGGTAGTTCATCGGCTTCTGCGCCCGGTTCGGCCGAGCAGCCACCGGCGCTGCCGCTGACGGTAAAGGGCGGGTGGGGATACGATTCGATATAGGGACTTTTGTTGAGATAAATGCCGCCAGGCCGCCCATAAGCACCCAGCAGGGCGTTGATCATCAGGACCGCACGCATGCGCTGGGTGTCGTTGCCATACCAGGTCACGTGCCGGCCGGGCAAAATCGCCGACTGCGGCAGCCGGTCTGACATGACCAGGGCGGTTTCCCGAATCAGCTCGGCCGGCAGATCGGTGATCTCGGCCGCCCATTCCGGGGTAAACGGGACGATATAGTTTGACAGCTCCTCTAATCCTTCAGCCCACTCAGCGATGTAGGCCTCATCGTAGCGGCGTTCGGTGATGAGCACGTTCATCCAGGCCAGCAGCAGGGCGGTATCGGTGCCCGGCTTGATGGGCAGCCAGTAATCTGCTTTGGCTGCGGCTGATGAGTGGCGTGGATCAACCACGATAATTTTCGCCCCGCGCTCCCACGCCTGAGCAAAATCCTGCATGATCGTGTTGCGCGAATCTTCACCGATATGGCTGCCGATCAGCGTCACACACTGAATTTGCTCCCAATCAAGCGGTTCATGCCCGCCAACCGGGAAGCCCAGCGTTAATTTCGATGCTTCTTCTCGAGGGCTGGTGCACAGGGAGGCTGATGGTTTGGCCGCATTTGGCGTGCCAAACGCCTGGGCAAAATATTCCACAAACCAGCTGTCTCCGGAGGTGTGTCCCCAGATCGCCACCGATTCGGGACCATACTCATCGCGAATGGCGGCCAGTTTGGCAGCCGATTGATCGAGCGCTTCGTTCCAGGTGACTTCCTGGAATTTGCCTTCGCCTCGTTCGCCGGTACGCACCATCGGAGACTGCAGTCGGTCGGGGTCGTAGAGAAACGAAACGCCGGCCTGACCGCGGGCGCAGAGCATGCCCCGGCTTTTGGGATCGTCCGGGTTGCCTTCAATTTTAGCTACTCGGCCGTTGACGCTGTGGACAATAACGCCACAGCGCCAGGGGCACATATCGCAGTTGTTGTAGGTGGTGTGGATCTTGCCCAGCTTATACCAGGGTGTAAGTTCGTGGGTGTGAATGGGATTTGTGTTGGGCAGTGTTGTGACCGCTGCGGCAACCCCACCGGCACCCAAAGCGCTGAGCTGAAGAAATTGGCGTCTGGAGATTTGTAGTTTTGTTTTCGCCATGGGTTTTCCTCGTGTAAATGTTAGGAGAAGGTTTGCAGCAGGCGGGCTTCACGTTCCATGGCCCGCTGCATAATACATAAGACCGTGGCCATCCACTCCTGATCGACGTGCTCTTTAGGGATACCGTTGCAGGCTCCGGCCGCCCAGACTTTTTGACGATACTGCCGGTTGCTGAGGGGCAGCATCGCCACCAGGCGCAATCTGGGATCGGTGGTTAACACTTCTTTGACCAGAGCAGGTGTTTCCGCCTGGACCATATCCCAATCGAGCAAAATCACGTCGTCCAGCTGACTGTCAACCCTTTCGCGCAGCTCTGAAAGGTCAAAAACGGTATTTAGAACCGCATCAAGCCCGGTGAGTTCAAGGGCGGTATCGAGCACCTTGTTCATCAGGCTCTCAAACGAGTGGTGGGGGGTGACGAGAAGTAAGCGAATCGTCATGGTCTTTTCCTCTGAGGTAAAAGCAACACATTGTGAATTAAATCACAAACAGGATAGCATGACGGCCGTTGAAACGGTATCGGGAAAAGTATGACGGTTTGTGTAGGGGTTTTCCCCACAGGGGAGTGTAGCGAAGGCGACTACAAAAATCTTGGAGATTTTTGTAGCCGCCGACAAACTAAAGGACTGCGGCGCGTTGCGGCTCTAAAGGTATGTTTGAAGAAAGTTTTTTGGTTCAATAATTGGGATGCTTCGAAAGGACACCAAATCCAGTAAATCGCGATCTTTAGAAACAATCACCCTAGCTAGACCGGCAACGGCCGCCTCCAAAAACATGTTGTCTTTTGGATCGCGGCATAAATTGATTTTTTCGCCTGGCTCAAAGAATTCGCCGCGGGTTCCGATTAACTGCAGAAATGCATGGATATAATGTGGGGTTAAATGATATTTATCTCGCAGCTTTGACCGATTCAAAACTGCGATAAGTTCTTTTAGAAGAGGTTCTGTAATAATAAGAGTGAAGGCGCCTTGACGCAGAGCTTTAGCAAAATGACTTTTAGGCTTAATCGCAGCCGAAACTAGAATATTTGTATCGAGAACAACGTGCATAGGCTTGGCCGAACCCATTTATTTAGACCGACGGATATCCTGAATTGCCTCTTCAATGTCACCTTCAATTTCTTCATCAGTATAACCGGCATTGTAGGCAGCCACTCGCTCAGCAAGACGATTAAAGCGAACTAAAATTTCTTGCTCCTGCAATTCCACAAATCGCAGAAAATCCTCGTAAGGGATCAGTGCTGCTTCCGGACGGCTGCCTCTTGTCAATACATAAGGTGTGTGTTCTTTTGCTACTTCGTCAAAAATTTGGCGAAAATTTCTCTGCATTTCAGTTACGCCGATTACTTTTTGCATCATGTACCTCTGCCTGGCAAAGTATATATTTGAATATGTATTTTGATTATAATTGATCTTGAAGTTTTAGGAAACCTCGAATCTTTGGGTAGCTTTAAGTTATCTTAATATGCAGAGGCCGCAGCATGCTGCGGCCGTGCGGATGGAGATGCAGATATATTCAGTAAGATGTCGATTGGATGTGAGGTCGGACTTCGAGTGCGGTGCCGACTACAAAAGTCTTCAAGACTTTTGTAGTCAGTGATGCCTCAACTAAACGTATTCATTTAAAAGGCCGCGTGAAAGGGCGTATTTAACCAGGTCGGCACGGGAATGCATGCCCAGCTTTTGCATGATGCGGGTGCGATAGGTTTCCACCGTTTTGGGGCTCAAGGACAGCTGATCGCCAATCTCGGCCGCGGTGTGACCGAGTGCCGCCAGTTTAAAAACCTCGCGCTCTCTCTCGCTTAGGGTCTCATAGCCGTCTTCGTCGGCTCCTGAGCGAATCATGCTGGTGTAATCTTCCAAAAGGAGGCGGGTAGCCGACGGATAGAGAAACGCTCCACCGGCTGCGACCGTCCGAATGGCGTCGAGGAGTTCCGTATCAACCGTTGATTTTAAGACATACCCGGCCCCACCGGCCTTGAGAACCGGAAAGAGGTATTTCTCCTGGGCATGAACCGTTAAAATCAAAACCGTGGTTTCGGGCAGCTCCTGTCGGATGCGGCGGGTAGCTTCCATGCCGTCCATATTGGGCATGGAAATATCCATGACCACCACATCCGGCCGCAGGTCGAGCGCCTGCTCGACCCCTTTTAGACCGTCCTCCGCTTCACCAACGACGGTCATATCTTCTTCCAGATCGATCAGGGCACGCAGCCCCAGGCGAACAACCTGGTGATCATCAACGAGCAAGACCCGAATCATGAGACCTCCACTTCTTCGAGCAGCATTTCATCTTGAAGGTGTGGCGGTTTGACCCGCGCCCGGGCCGTCAGACGGCAGCCGCGGTCCGGTTCCGCTACAATTTCCAGCTGACCGTCGAGCATGCTAATCCGCTCACGCATCCCGACCAGCCCCAGCCCACGGCGCCCGGCCGTGCCGTTTGCCAACGAAGGATCAAACCCCCGGCCGTTATCCACGATCGTCAGCGAAACGATATCTCCCTGGCGAATAAGAGAGACGTCGATTTGGGCCGCCTGCGCATGGCGAACGGCGTTGGTCAGCGCCTCTTGAGCGATGCGATAAAAAACCAGCTCCATATCGCGCGGCAGCCGGCCGGTAAGCCCTTCAGAGACGAATGTGGCCCGAACGACTTTGGCGATTTCATCCACCCGCCACTCCAGCGCTGGTACCAATCCTAAATCGTCGAGAATAGTGGGCCGTAAATCGACGGCGACCCGTCTGACTTCTTCTAACGCCTGGGCGGTCAGCTCGCGCAGCTGCTTCACCCGCTGCTGCGCCTCTTCGGGTTTATAGGCTCGCTCAAGCAGGCGCAGCTGAACCAGAAGAGAGGTTAACGCCTGGGCTGCCTCGTCGTGCAGCTCGCGGGCCAGCCGCCGTCGTTCTTCTTCTTGGGCCCGCAAAATTTGATGGGAGAGTTGATGCAGGCGGGTTTCATTGGTTTGCAGCTCATCGAGCATGTGGTTAAACGTCTCGATGAGGCGATCAAAGCGATCATCGGTGATGGTTGGATGGTCAATGCGCCAGTTTAAATCTCCGGCCGCTACCGCCTCCACACCGTTCTGGATCTCATCGAGGGGCTTGAGGGCCAGTTTAAGTACCCAGCGATTAACCAGATAACTAATAACGACCCCTAATGCGGCAAAGAGAATGATCAGATCGTAGTGAATTGTTTCCGGAAAGGTTTGCACGTGCCAGACGGTAACAACCGTGCCCACAATGGCTCCCAGGGTAACGATAAGAGAGTTGGCCACCAGAATTTTGGTCAGCAGCGGCACGCGCATCACGCGGGGAAATGAGGATGCGGTGAGGGGTGAGCGATCATCAGCCATACTATCGACATTATAGGCGATCAAAATGGAAGTGAAAATTGATGATCTTCACAGAATAGGGGTGTCATTCAGTACATGATTGAAGCAATTGTATGCGGCTACTGCACAGTTAAAATATTTTTAACCCCTTTCAAGACGCCATCGCAAAGAGGCCACCGCTGGCGCATCGCCACAATGCCGACCGTCCTTGCCGCGTTCAAGCTGTGGACAGGTGGACAGGATGAAACCAAAGGCTTTGTGTAGGGCTTGGCAAGCCAAGCCCCTACTCGCCAAGCCCCTACACATGTGGATGGGTTCAATTTGGAGATTACTCAACGTCAGTCGCGTCAAGCTCAACCGCCAAAACAATAAACTGCGTGCTTTGCCCCGCATTAAAGTTATTGTCGCTGACCAGCACCAGCGGCAGCCGGCCGTCGGGCAGGGCCGGTCCAAAGGCCATCCCTTCCAGGTTGTCCGGTTCGATATTCAAATCTGCTTCAATATCGACAATGAGCCGCTTGGTGACCGGCGTGAATGGGAGCGGCGGCCGGTCGACACCACTGGGGTAAAGGGATTCAAACCGGGCGACGTTGGTGGCGTTTTGCGTCTCGATTTCATAGATCCACACGGTGTTGCCGGCACCGACGGAAAACGATCGCTCCATGGCCAGCATCGTTCCCAGATCGTCGAGCGGCAGCAGCTCAACCAGCCCGTTGACGCGAAACGCATCGGGTGGATTGGGGAGTTCCGCAATCGGGTTAACGACGTAGACAAACTCTTTGCCGGGCCAGCGGCGGCTCAGGCGATATTCAATGATGCGGGCGAAGCTTTCCTGATCGATATTGGCCGTTGGCCCGTCCTGGGCGAGCGCCCCTTCAACGGCGGTGATCAAAAACTGCTGATCTGGGGTAACGTTTAAGCTCTCAAAGGCGAGATTGTTGCGCACCCCTTTTGTGCCTGCACCGTCGGGCAGGAATTTGTAGGGAATTCTGAACAGGCGCTTTTGCTGCCCGTTTCGCTTCATACGGCTGATAAATGGGTCAATGGGCGGATCGGCTGAGGCAAACCCTTCAGATGTAAAGTAAAGCGAATTGCCGCGGGCCAACACCAGCCCTTCGGGATCAAGCGTGCCAGGCGCAAACGGCGATCCTGACTGATCCAGCATGGTGGTGACTTTAATAAACGAAATATCTTCGGGGTCTAGCTGACCATCTGAGAGATCGATTTCCAGGGTGTAAAAGCGAACCGGATCAATCGTGCCCTGGTCGTCTGAAATGGCGTAGTATACACCGCGGCGATGATCATAGGTGATGCTTGAAAGCCCGCCGATTTCAGTTTCTTCAAATTGAGTTCCGGTGGGAATGTTGACAGAACCGAGTAGTTCATAGCTGGCAACATTGATTTGAACCGTTGGGTAGTCGGCCGTTACCGGCTGAGCATTTAAGCCAAACAGGCTCAGGACCATGAGAGTGAGGATGGATATGACAATCAGGGATGGCGTGCGCATGGGTAATACCTCCAGATGGATGTGTTTAGCCCCTGTTTTTTTGAGAGGATGGCGATAAACAGGGGCGGGTTTTAAGTAGAGAACAGCAAAAATGATTTGTCCGCAGATTAAAGGGAATAATCTGCGGATTTTTATGTAAAGCTTTTGCTACCTACTTATGAGTTGAATTTGGCCTTGTATATTGAAAAACGCCTTCACCAAAGCACAAAGGCATTATAGCATAAGAGGGTAAAATCGCTTGCGGCTTGTTACTGACTTTCCTCACGCTTTGTCAAAGTGAGCCTTTAACAGCTCGGTTAACGTCGGCCGGCCGATTTCCTGGAGCTCATAGCGGACGCGCTGTGACGGTTTGTCGATCTTCAGGACCCGGCTCAAATCAATTGGCGTACCGATCACCACCAGATCTACGTCAGCGGCCGCGATGGTTTGTTCCAGTTCCGCGACCTGGTCCGCACCGTATCCCATCGCCGGCAGCACCGCACCCGTGGTCGGGTATTTGGTATAGGTATCCTTGATTGAACCGACGGCAAACGGCCGCGGATCGACAATTTCTGCCGCGCCAAAGCGGCGGGCGGCAACCCAGCCAGCCCCATAAGCCATCTCGCCGTGGGTTAGGGTGGGTCCGTCCTCAACGACCAGCACCCGCTTCCCGCGAATGGCAGCCGGATCATCAACGAATAGGGGAGAAGCCGCTTCGACCATGATGGCCTCGGGGTTCAGGGCATGCAGGCTGGCGCGAACCGCCAAAATATTTTCGGGGGCGGCCGTGTCGACCTTGTTGAGCAGCAAAATGTCCGCCTGGCGGGCGTTGGTTTCTCCGGGATAGTAGGTGCTTTCGTGACCCGGCCGGTGAGGATCGGCTACCACGATATTTAGATCGGGGACATAAAAAGGCAGGTCGTTGTTGCCACCATCCCACAAAATGACGTCAACTTCTTCTTCAGCCTGACGCAGGATGCGTTCATAGTCAACGCCGGCGTAAACGATGATGCCATTGTCGATGTGCGGCTCGTACTCTTCCCGTTCCTCAATCGTGCATTCATATTCGTCAAGATCATCGTAATCGGCAAAACGCTGAACCGCCTGGGCCACGAGGTTGCCGTAAGGCATGGGATGGCGAATAGCGGCCACGGTGTAGCCCATCTGGCGCAAAATACGAGCGACGTGACGGGTGGTTTGACTCTTGCCCGCGCCGGTGCGCACGGCACAAACGGAGACGACCGGCTTGCGCGATTTCAGCTGGGTGGCGGCCGGTCCCATCAGCCGAAAATCGGCTCCGGTGGCCAATACCTGGGATGCTTTGTGCATCACGTATTCATGGGGCACATCGCTGTAGGCAAAAATGACCTGATCGATTTTTTCTCGGCCGATTAACTCATCTAGCTGTGCTTCAGGGTAAATGGGGATGCCTTCCGGATAACGGTCTCCGGCCAGTTCGCGCACGTAAATACGCCCTTCGATATTGGGGATTTGTGTCGCCGTAAAGGCCACGACTTCATAATCGGGATTGTTGCGAAAGTAAACGTTAAAATTGTGAAAATCGCGGCCGGCTGCCCCCATAATAAGAACGCGTTGTTGTGACATTTTTTTTGACTCCTGATGTGCCGTGTCCGGCACGTGGTTTTTCTATACCCACCAGCCTACGGAAATCCGCCCGGCTGTCATTTGTCATAGCTCATGATTTTAGCAGACAAAGGTCATTACTATTCGGCACGGCCACAGTAGCTGATGGCTGTACGAGCTAAAATTTCTGCAAGCTGAATGACAGAAGAAATATCAACCCACTCTTCAGCTGAGTGGAGTCCATCCCCAACGGGGCCGATGAGAACGGTATCGCTGCCGGCCGCAGCGTGGAACGCCGCATCGGTCCAAAAAGATTGGCCGATATGAGGTGCGGGTTCTCCTAAAACGGTGGCTGTGGCTTTGGTGAGGGTTTGTACCAGAGGCACATCGGGTGATACTTCGAACGGATCGCGCATTAATTTGATCTGCAGCGTCGCCTTGAACATTGGATCGGTGGCGTGCAGGTAATCGAGAATCGTTTCGATTTCCGCCTTGACCTGCTCTTCCGTTTCACCCGGCAGGGTACGCCGTTCGATACCACACACGCATTCGGCCGCATACGAGCTCCATTCGGTGCCGCCGTGCAGGGTAGCTGCGTGGAGCGAACCTTGCCCCAGCAGCGGATGAGGCGGCCGTTCATTTAACGCTTCCGAAAGCAAGTGCAGTTCAGCCAAAAAGCGACCCATGTGCATATTGGCATCGATGCCCATATCGGGGCGGCTGCCGTGAAAGGCCCGGCCCTGGGTGCGCACTTCCAGCCACATAAACCCTTTGTGGGCCAGGCTGATTTGCAAATCAGAGGGTTCGGTGACGATGACCCCATCCGGCTGATAGTGAGGGATAATTGACTGCACGCCGATGCTGGCACACTCTTCATCGGCCACACCGGCGATCAGTAAATCGCCAGCCAGGCGAACCCCGGTGTTTTGCAGGGCAGCCACGGCCGCGATTTGGGCGGCCAGTGAGCCTTTCATATCCTGGGAGCCGCGGCCGTAAAGCCGGCCGTTCCGCACGGCCCCGCTAAACGGTTCCGCCATCCCCTCAACCGTGACCGTGTCCAGGTGGGCATTGAGGAGCAAGGAGCGGCCGCCACCGCTGCCTGCCCAGCGGCCGACGACGCTTACCCGCCCCGGCTCCGGCTCAAAGCGTTTGACTTCCAGGCCCAAATCGTTAAGCAGCCCTTCAACATAAGCGGCGATTTCGGCTTCTCCCGCCCCGTGAACGGATAATGATGGATTGGTTGAATCAATTTGCACCAGGCGGGTCAGAATGCGTTCGACATATGTGGGATCTATCATCTTTTCCTCTCCACAACAGACGGCGTGTTTAAAGTCGGTCATTTAATAGTAAATGTTGTTGACCGATTATGCTAGACATACACACCAACTTCTTGAGGAGAGGGTTTGTCGTCTTTACTTTGGCCCCAGGTCTTTGACTACGCCCGACCCTGATTTTGATGTATTGACCGCGGGATTGCCGTAATAACTGACGCTGCCACTTCCCCCAAGATTGATGTCTATGCTTTCTGTTGCCCAGACTGTCGCGTTGCCGGAGCCATTGACCTCTACGTTAACCGTTTCGCTGCGCAGATCTTCAGCACGATAACTTCCTGAGCCGCTAACGTCGACGGTTTGCCTGTCCGCTTCCCCAGCCATCTCCACGTCGCCTGAGCCGCTGATGTTAACCACCGTCGTCTCCGCAGTAAAGGAGTCAACGGTAACGCTGCCCGAACCGGAGAGATTTACTTCAAGATCATCTGTCTCAAGCTCACCCATTTTGATATTACCTGAGCCGGAGATACCCAACCCTTCAAGCTCTTCGACGTTAATGGTAAAAACAAGTAAGGTGGGATCAAACATCCGGAATTCTGAGTTATCAAACCCAAGATAGAGCGTTTGGCCACGCACCTCAGAAGTTACATACGGCAGGGTGTTGTCATCCGTTTCAATGACCAGCGATTCCTCGCCGCTCTGGGTGATGATCACCTCTCCCATTCCGCTCAGGTGCACCGCATTGAAATCACTCACTTCCCGAGACTCTGTCACCAGGTTGCCTGAACCGCGAATGACATCCCCAAATGTACAACCGGTCACCAATAGAAAGATAATGACCAGCAAAGAAAGAATTTTTAACTGTTTAGCGTTCATTTTTAACCTCTTCACTTTCCACAGCAATTCGCTGACAAATAACCATACGAATCATCCGAAACAATGTTTTAAAAAAGGGTTGCTGGAGATGTTGATGGCGGAGTTAAACCTTTGCTGGTTATAAGAATCATCTTTTTTCGTCATTATGTGATAGACTCAGGATGCTTAACACACCAACACAAGCAATCATGCAGTACATCCCCCAACTAAAAATGTGATCAAACAGGAGGTTTTGATGAAAAAGCTTACCGAAGTCGCTCCGGCATTTGTGGAAATGGCCCACCAAATTGTCTGGTGCAGCGCGGCAACGGTTGACGCCCACGGCCGGCCCCGTTCCCGCATCCTTCATCCGATCTGGCAGTGGGACGGCACTGAGCTAGTGGGGTGGATTGGCACCGGTCCTACACCAACCAAACGCGCACACCTCAAGGCCAGCCCTTACATGTCGTTAAATTACTGGGCCCCTTCACAGGATACTTGTGTGGCTGAATGCCGCGCCAGCTGGGCATTTGATGATGAGACGTGCACCATGGTTTGGAATTTATTGGCCAACGGACCCGAGCCGGTTGGTTATGATCCGGCCATTATCCCGGCATGGGATTCCCCCACATCGGATACTTTTGCGGCCCTCAGATTAGAGCCGTGGCGGCTGCGGGTATTTCCCGGCAGCGTGTTGATGGGGCGTGGGGGGGAAATTTTAACCTGGCGAGAATAAGGTCGAAATTTTCTCTCCCTAAATCACCACCAAAGGGCCGACAATGGGGTAAAATCGGGCCCATGACCACATCTAGCCCGAATTTAAGCCTGGCTCAAAAGCTGGCCGCTTTTATTCCCCAGGATTTTCGACAGGCGTTAGCCAATAATCAAACGTTACCGGTGCATACAACCGGTGCGGTTCTCATTGCCGATATTTCCGGTTTTACCACGCTGACGAGGGAGTTTTCTCACCAGCTGGGGCGCAAGGAGGGAGCCGAGGCGGTGTTGGCGCAAATCAACCCCGTGTATGAAGTACTCATCGCCGAACTTTACCGTTATGGTGGCAGCGTCATCAATTTTGTAGGGGATGCGATTTCCTGCTGGTTAGACGATCGTCAGGGACCCAGTGCAGCCAGAGCGGTGGCTGCTGCTCTGGCCATGCAGCAGGTGATGACCCGCTTTACGGCCGTTTCTCTTCCGGATGGCCGAACGATTCCGTTACGCATCAAAATTGCGATCGCTGCGGGACCGGTTTACCGGCTGCTGGTGGGGGATCCAGCCATACGTCAATTAAAAACGCTGGCGGGAGAGACAGTGCAGCGGGCCGCGGAAGCCGGGGAATTGGCGCAGGCGGGTGACATTGTGGTCAGCGCGGAGGTTGTTGATCAACTAAAGGGTGATTTACAAATAAAAAAATGGCGTGATGATCGCTTTGCCTGGGTAAACGGGCGATCAACGACCGTTTCTGCTGTTCCCTGGCCTGACCTGCCGGCTGACAGCCTGAGTATCGAGCAGGCTAAATCGTGGCTGCTCCCGGCCGTCTATGCCCATCTGCACAGCGGCGGTGAATATTTAGGTGATCTTCGCCCCGTGACTCCGCTGATGCTCCGCTTTCCTACACCCGACTTTGACCACGATCCACAGGCAGCAGAAAAATTAGATCAATACATCCGTTGGGTGCAGCGGATTATTCACAATCACGGTGGCACTCTTATCCAGCTGACAATTGGCGATAAAGGAGCTTTTCTTTATGCGCCATTTGGCGCGCCCATCGCCCATGAAGATGATGCCTTGCGCGCCTCACTGGCCGCGCTGGCCCTTCATCACCCTCCGCCCGAGATTTCACCTGCAGGTGGCATTCAAATCGGGCTGAGCCGGGGTGAGGTTTGGAGTGGCGCTTGTGGGGCCACCGTGCGACATACGTATGGCGTGATGGGTGATGATGTCAATCTGGCGGCCCGATTAATGGTTGCCGCTGCTCCCGGACAGACGATGGTCTCGGAAAGGATGGTGGAATCAGCTCGTTTTTACTATCGAGATGTCGGTCAATTCAGCTATAAGGGTTTTCCTCGGCCCATTGCCACCTACGAGCTGCTAGGCGAAAAAGAGCAGATTGAAAAGTTGTTTAAGGGGAGTATCATCGGCCGAGAAACGGAGCTGAGACAAATTCAAACGGCGATTCAACCGATATTCCAGGGAGAATTTGCCGGCGTGGTAAACGTCCTGGGAGATGCTGGGGTTGGTAAAAGCCATCTGATTTATGAGCTGTCCCAGCAGATGGGCGGCCGTATCGTTTGGCTGGAATGCGCTGCGGATAGCGTCCGCCGAGAGTCCCTCAACCCTTTTAAACAGCTGCTGGCGGCCGTCTGTCATCAATCTGCAAATTTATCGCCGGCAGAAAAACGCCGCCGTTTTGATGAAGTGATGACCCAATTGGCGGCTAACTTGCCTCCCGATCACGAACAGTCGGAAGTGGTGCGGCAGGAACTGCAGCGTACCCGCTCGGTGCTGGCGGCGCTGGTCGATTTACATGAAGACGGTTCGCTGTATGATCAGCTGGCTCCTAATCTACGCTTTGAAAATATACGTTTCGCCTTCAAAAATTTTGTGCGCGCTTTGGCTTTGATTAAGCCGGTGGTTCTTTATCTTGATGACGCCCACTGGTTAGACGAAGACTCATTAAAATTGATCCAGACGCTCGCGCACAACATGGCCGATATCCCGATGGCCATGATCTTTTGTGCCAGATTTGAAGGAACGGGCATGGAAGCGTCACCCCCTGTTGAACTGCCTGAAGCTGTTGAACAAAAGGTGATCGTATTAGCCGAGTTAACTGAGTCAGGGGTCGCGGATTTACTGCTTCAAGCACTGGGCAGGGCGGCGTCTAAAGCGGTTTCCGCCTTTCTGATGGAGGCGACCGGCGGCAACCCGTTTTTTGTGCAGCAGCTGGCATTGGATTTGCGGGAGCGCAATCTCCTATCATTCAATTCGGCCCGTGGCGAGTATGAATTACAGCAAAGCGGAGTGAGTCAGGTCCCGACAACGTTAAACACGGTGTTGGTTTCGCGGTTGGACCGCCTGGGATCGGCCGTCAAAGATGTGGTGCAAACGGCGGCGGTATTGGGAAGAGAGTTTGAAGTGCTGCTGCTCTCGCAGATGTTGACAAATCAGCCAGAGGCCATCATTGATCACATTGAACAGGCGGAACAAGCGCAAATCTGGTCTGCACTGACCGAACTTCGCTATCTTTTCCGCCACGCGTTGATGCGGGAAGCCGCGTATGGGATGCAGTTTAAATCAAGGCTGCAGATGCTGCATCAAGTAGCAGCAAACGGGATCGCCCATCTTTATGCTGATGATTTGATCCCGCACGCGGCGGCGTTGGCTCACCATTATGATTACGCCGGTCAGATCGATCAGGCTCGTCATTGGTACGAAGAGTCAGCTCTGCAGGCCGAAAATCAGTACGCCAATCAGGAAGCAATTCGGGCGTACGGCCGGGCTCTGGAGTTGACGCCTTTAGCTCACCTAACCGAGCGCTTTAAGCTTACCGCTGCCCGATCAGAAATTTACAAGTTAATTGGTGAACGAGACGCTCAAAGAGCGGATGTCGAGCTATTGGTGACCCTGGCCGAGGAAAGTGAAAATCCGGAGCTGCTGATCGAAGCTTATTTTAAGTTGATCAGCTATTTTTCGGATGGCAATGAGACGGAAAAAGCTTTAGCCAATTTGGAAAAAACGTTCCTGCTGAATCAAGAGCTGCGCAATAAAACCTTTGAAATTCGGGGCAATATGCTGTGGGCAAAAACCCTGTGGCAAAGTGGACAATATGAAGCTGCCCGAGAGAAGTTTGAGGCGGCTTATTCCCTGGCCCAGGCTGCAGATCCGGCTTTGGAAGCTGAAATATTAAGCGGCTTGAGTATCGTCTGCGGTATTTCCGGTGATGTGCAGGGTGCGGTTGATTATGCGGAAAAGGCGCTTATTCTGCATCGACAATCGGGTAACCGCTTGAGGGAAGCCACCACGTTGAACTCGCTGGGGATTCAGGCTCGACGGCAGGGCAATTACAGCGAAGCTGAAGTGCATTACGAAACAGGTTACGCGATTTTGCAGGAGCTGGGTTATCGTTTTGGCATTTTGGTGGTGAGCAATAATTTGGCCCTCGTATGGCTTGAGCAGGGGCAGTACGAACGGGCACGTGTCCAGCTGATGCGGTCAATTGCAATAAGTAGAGAGATTGAGGCTCAGCGGAACAAGGCGTGGGCCGAAGCGCATTTGGCGCTAGTCCTCCTCCGCCTGGGCGATGTTGCCCTGGCCAAATTGACTGCGCTTGAGGCTGTCGCCAGCGCCGAAGCAAGTGGGGATCCAGATGTTCTGGGATATGCCACCCTTTACCTGGGGCATGCCCTGGCTGGGGCGGGCGAAATGGAAAAAGCTGCGGCCGCTTACCAGCAATCGATGGAAAAACGACGGGAGCTGGGGCAAACCAATCTTTCATTGGAACCGATGGCCGGCCTCATTGCCGTAGCTTCAGCCCAGGGCACCGTAGAAAATGCCCAAAAACAGCTAGAATCAATTGTGGCTCACCTGGAAGAAGATCCTACACTTTCCGGAACCAATGAGCCGTTTCGGGTTCACCTTATCGCCTATAACGGCCTAAGCGAATTGAGGGACAAACGAGCAAACCTCGTTCTTGAAAGGGCCCATACGCTGCTCCAGAAGCGGGCCGCCAAAATCAGTAACCCAGCATCCCGCCGATCCTTTTTGGAAGATGTGCTGGCTCACAGCGAGATTGTGGCCCTGTTTCGCCTGTCAAAAAACCCATTAAAACCGCAAAAGTAAAAGGCACACAAAATTTATGATAAGAAATGTTTCTCTGGCGGCGAAAGCCGCGCTTCTTTTGTTGATTACACTATTTGCCACAGTTTTGTTTACACCAAATATTGTGAAGGGTGATGCAAATGGTGATGAGGCTGCATTTTTACCAATCATTAACTACTATCCCAAAATTACATCTGTAGACTTTATTGTTGAGTTACCGACCGTTTCAAACAATGAATATGTCATTGAGCTTGACCGCTGGGATATTCCCAACAACGGTACCGACCCGGTGAAAACCACCGACAATTTGCAGAGCGCCATTGATTGGGCTTCGTCTCAAGGTTACGGCCGCGTGGTTTTGCCCGCGGGTGAATATTTGGTGGGCAAATACGGCAACAGCATTTATCAGGCCGGTATTGAACTCAATAGCAACATGGCTTTTATCCTCGACGACGACGCCATCATCAAAATGGATACAAACGACAAGTGGAATTACTGCGTGATTGATATTACCAACGAGAGCAACGTGATTGTGCGCGGTGGAACGGTGATCGGTGACCGGGAGACCCATATTTACACTCCTCGTCAAAGTGATGGGAGCACCGTTCATGATGAAGGGCATTTGATCTGTATTAAATCAAGCGAGGTCGTCCTGATAGAAAATATTCTTCTTAAAAAAGCCAATGGGGACGGCATTTTAATTGTGGGATCAACGAGCAACGGTATGGCTCAAGACGTGACGATTCGCAACAGCGAATTTGACCACAATCGCCGCCAGGGCATCTCTATCGTGGGGGGCATTCGGGTTCGCATTGCGGAAAACGAGATCCATCATACGGTGGGTACGCCGCCTCAATTCGGTATTGATCTTGAGGGAGCCGGCCGGTATGAAAATCGCGATGTTCATATCTTAGGCAACTACTTTCACAACAATCGCGGTGGTGATATTGTAAATACCGATGGCCGCAACGTTTATATCGATGACAACGTGTTGGAGCAAGGTGCAGACAGCCGCTACATTGATGGCCCAATTGTCTACTGGAAAAATGCGGATCAGACGATTCGCTACAACAGCATTACAATGATCGACTTCTCGGTGAATGTCAAGGCCGGCATTATCGGTTATTCAAATACCAATCCCAAGACCAACCCGGCCACATCGTACGTCTATGACAACGTATGTCACGGATGCGGATTTTACATGTACAACAGTGCGGATTTGGATATTCAGCGAAATCAGCTGCTGGACGGCTATATCACATTCAAGAATTTCACCAACTTGACGTTGAGAGATAACCAGGTAACCAACACAAGCAGATGCTGGGCGTTTCGCTTTTTGAACGTTCAAGGTCAGGCGAGCGGAAATACTTACAATGGAGAAGTATTTGACCTACCGATAGAAACCCCCTGGACCTGGTGCTGGCAGTAGGCAAAGCCGGTGTCCAAAACGATAAAGCTCAGTTGGTCGCGATGACACCCAAGTTTCGCGTCTGACAATCTTGATCACATCGCGACCTGCCTGATTTTTTTGTCAATAGATTGCACCTCTTCGTGGTCCGGTCCATACGCTGCACACAGGATGGCGTGTGCTTCGGTAAAATAGCTTTGGGCTACCGACGGCCGGTTTTTAGTCAGGGTGACGTCGCCCAGGGTTGTTAATACCTGCGCGGTGTGGGGGTGATCATTACCCAATTTTTTTCTCATGATCGTCAATGAACGGCCGAGAAGTGACTCTGCTTCCTCATTCTTTCCGGTTTTGTGACAGACGGCTCCCAGCTGATGGAGCGCCTTTCCATAAATGGGATGATCGGTATCAAGGGTGTTTTCTAAAATGGTAGCGGCCTGTTGGAGATAGTTACGAGCCTCTTCGTATGAGCCAATCTCATAAAACAGCTTGCCCAGGTTATTAAGGGTGGTGCCAACTCGCGGATGGTGTGGGCCGTGCTCTTTTTGATCGATGGCCAGCGCCCGTTTGAGCTTTTCCTGCGCTTTGTCATAGACCTTCATCATTACCAAGAGACATCCTAAATTGTTGAGGGTTACGCCGGTTGAAAGATGATCGGGCCCCAGCACGCGCTCTTTGATTTCAAGTGTCTGTTCAAAATAAATCTTTGCTTTTTCAAGATTTTGCATCGCTAACCACAATGCCCCCAAATTATTCATCGCCTTGGCGGTTTCTAAATCGAAATGACCCAAAAACTTTTTGCGAATGGCTAATGCTTCCTCGTAAAGGGGGAGCGCGTCATCAAATAACCCTTGCTCCTTTAGCAGCAGACCAGAAATATTTAAACATTCGGCTTTGAACTGCGGATCAACCCCCTCGAGCTGCGCTTGAATTCTCAAAGCGTGCTCGGAATATTGATGCGCTTCATCATAAAGACCCAGAAGCCAGAGGTAAGTGGCCAGATAATGAGCCAGTGAAGAGGCCATTAAATCTTGACGGACGATGGCGGCATTGGTGACGTGGCGCAAATGAGGTTCGCAAATGTGCATCGTAGCCGGGTTCAGTGAAGCCTCTAATTCGCGCAGGCATCCCAAAAACCATTCCTCAATGTTGTTAACGGCCGCCTGATCCGGAGAAACCGCCTTCACGAACACGGCAACGAGACGGTGCAGTTTGACCGTTCCATCAATCCCCTCTGTGACAAGACCGAGATTAACCAGCCGGGACAAGGCATCGGCAAATTGAAAATGGGTATGGTTCCAGGTTGAGGTAGTGGCGGCCAATAAAGCCCGTGGAATCGGGGTGGCTGGCGCGAGTTGCGCCGCTCGAATGAGAAGTGCATGGGCCAGCTCATCGTTTGCTTGAGCCGGCTGTAATTTTCCATAGCTCTGGGCAATGGTGCGAGCCACATGCAGTTCCTGACCCGTTAGAGTCAGTGAACGATCACCACTTTGTAGAGAAGGATGATCTAACAACGTTTTATTTTGCAGCGTTTTGAGCTCGGTCAAATACTCCTCAGCCGTGATTTCATGGCGATAGGCGCGCAAATAGTTGCCGGCCATGTGTAAAGCCAGGGGCAGATTCCCTAATTCGCGAGCGACAGCCTGCGTTTCTGTAGGGGCAAGATCGTGACGGAAGTGCCGCAGGAGCTGTTGACTTTCGTTCGCCGAGAGGGTGGGTACCTTCACCGCTGCCACGCCCAATTCCGGCCGCCAGCGACCCCGCCTGGAGGTTACAATCACCCGACATCCGCCTGTGGAGGGACGCCACTGCAGATAATCATATTCATCTTCACACGAGTCAAAGATCAAGAGGCGGGGTGTTGGTTCCTGCCAGGCGCGCTGCACCAGGGCCACTTTTTTGGGTAAGGAGAGCTGATCGACGTCGGCCTTTAGATTTGGGAGGTAAAAGGAGCCTATTTGCTCGGGGATGGTATCCGGGTCTGAAAAATTTATCCAATAGACACCACCTGTGAAAAAATGACCATATCGATGGGCAAACTCCACCGCCAACTGGGATTTGCCGATTCCTCCGATTCCGATCAATGCTGCTGCCCGATGAGAGAGTGTTGACTCACACCTGGAAAATGCCTTAGCGACAGCTTTCATTTCCGGGCGTCGGCCGACAAAAAATGGATTGGGAGAATAGGGGAGAAATGAGCCCGGGGGCAGCGTCGTCACGGGAGGGATGTGGGTCGAAGGTAAATTTAAGACGGTAAACGCTTTTTCCGTAACGGCCGGTTTTTCGTATTTGGTTATAGCCCCAAGCCAGGGTGACAACTTCTTTAGTGAGGATTGATTTCCTTTTTCAACAGCTTGCTCTTTCAATTGAGCCACCGTCGAACAGCCGGCCGCCAGAAGGAGGCGAGTGGCCTCATTTTCACTTAAACGCAGCGCTGCGGCCACGGTAACGATATCCTGCCAGTTCCGGGGGCTGCGCACCCGCCCCTCCAGCCAACTTTCAATCGTGGAGCTCGAAATGCCGGTCAATTTTGACAGGCGGCCGGCCGTCAGGGCCATGCGGCCGACATATTCATGCAGCACATCACCAAAATGTTCGCGCAAAATTTACCTCCATTTATTTATTTCATGCTGTTTTCAGGAAAAGCCCATGAGACAGAACGATGGGAAGAAAATAAGCTGAACGAAGTCACTATCTCACAGCTGTAATCATTTACACAAGTCAAAAACAAAAACGATTAGGAGGTGATGTAGTCGAATGAGATCGTAATTTTGCAACCGGGAGAGCCAGCTGATTTTTGACCGATTATTTTTCTTAGGAGAAACATTATGCAGCATAAAAATTATTTGAGGATCTTTTTTTTCTCACTTTTCATGCTCGGCTTGTTCCTTGTGGTAAACGAGGTTCAGGCTGCTGGGGTTCCATCTGAGGTCAATCAGGGTTTGGCTGTTGTACCGCTCAATCCGCATTCGCCGGCCGCGCTTCCCGCCGCCAGCCACAATTGCCCGTCACCAACCGTCTCGGGGAATAAGCCTGGTGTGCCGGGGTTTTTCGGCCCCTCACTTCATCAATACGCTTTTGATGGCACCATTTACACCGCTTTTATTAGCACCCATGACAACTGGCAGTACATCACCATTGACTATAAATGTGTGGGCACCTTTTCAAAAATCCGACGATTTATGAGCGCAGACGGACGATACTGGCCAGCTTCCGGCACGCGATCCTTTCAGGGGGAAGGGGTATCTTATTCAGTGGATGGTCAAAACTGGACCCAGCTCACCGGCTCGACGACAACCGGCTGGCAGGGGTACGTCAACTACCGGCCGCATGCCTGGCATACCGTCAACTATGGCTGGTCAGAGTGGCTCAAATTAAACACGCCGGTTCAGGCCCGTTATGTCCGTTTTAACTGGGATGGTGATAACGATGCCCTGCACGAAATTCAGGTTGATTTTGTGCCCGATCCTGGTTTGCAAATCGACAGGTTATTTTGTGAAGCGGGTGGCGGCCGGTTTGTATGCACGGTAGCCCATTCAGGGGCAAGTGGCTCTGTAACCTCTTCCTGGCGCATTACCAATGGTACGGCTCAATTTACTTCCCGGTCTACCGTGACCGCCGATGGAACCTGTCGAATTGGTCAGGCATTTGGGGTTGAAATCACCATGACCGATAGTTCGGGGCACTCCGATACGGCTCGCCGTAGTGGGATTCATTGTTATGAAGACCTTCGCTAGGCTTGAAAGATCGCACACCTTTTTAAACAAACAGCAGGGATCAAATACGATCACGTATCTTAAGTAATTTACAAAGAATGTTATGAGAAAAATCGTCCGCAGATTACACAGATTTTCGCAGATTACAGTGAGAATCTGCGGCCATCTGCGAACCTTTCACCCCTACGGGGTCTGTGGACAAATTATTCTTGAATAGTTTTTGTAAACCACTTAATCAGGAGAAAATATATGATTAGTAAAACGCATTTGTGGAGCCTTTGTCTATTTTTACTGTTAACGGGTTTTATTTTTGCTGTAAATGATGTACAGGCAGCTGGAGTTCCAGCGATAGAGAAACAGGTTCTGGAGTCACTCACCCCTCTTTCGCCGGTGGCCCTACCCGCGGCCGGCCACACCTGTTCCACCCCGACCGTTTCGGGTGATAGACCGGGTATTCCATTCCTCATCTTTCCTACTCCGCATCAAAACGCCTTTGACGGCTTCATTTCTTCGGCGTTAATTAGCAGCTATGATAACTGGCAGTACATCACGATCGACTATAAGTGTGTGGGGACTTTTTCCCGTCTCCGTCGATACATGACCGCAGACTTGAACTATTTTGCTCCATCTGGCAGCCGCACGCTGCAGGGAGAAGGGGTATCTTATTCGGTCGATGGTCAGACATGGACCCAGCTCACCGGCTCGACGACAACCGGCTGGCAGGGGTACGTCAACTACCGGCCGCACGCCTGGCATACCATCAATTATGGCTGGTCTGAATGGCTCACCTTAAATACCCCTGTCCGGGCTCGCTACGTGCGTTTTCACTGGGATGGAGATAACGATTTCCTGAACGAAATTGAGGTTGATTTTACGCCCGACCCAATCCTGGAAATCGACAGGCTGGATTGTGAGGCCGGGGCCGGCCGGTTCCTGTGCACGGCCTTATATTCCGGGGCCAACGGCCCTGTGACCGCTTCCTGGCGGATCACCAGCGGGCCGGCTCAAATCACCTCGACGTTGAGTAACAATACGGTCTCGACCGCAAACGGAACCTGTCAGAACGACCATTTGTTTGCGATCGAGCTGACCGTCACCGATCCCTCGGGGCATTCTGATACGGCTCGCCGCAGCGGGGTCAAATGTTATGAACTTGGTATACCGTAGAGTAGAACGATTGAGAACCTATAGTAAATTTTTGAGAAATTGAAGAAACAATCAAAAGGAGGCACCTCTGACTAATTAGAGGTGCCTCCTCTTTCTTGATCGATCTGAGCGTTAACGGCCGATTTGCTGGAGAGGCATCATCACCTTCTCCATCCTTCCCTGTATAACAAATCTGTGGTGTAAACGCTCGAACAACGGCCGCACTACCTTATCGATTGCGCAGATTGAACCGGATTTTTCGCCTTGTTCTGCGTCATAGAAATTATAGCTCTTGAGATCGGATGGTTTGGAGCTGTTTCTGTAAATATCGCTTTTCCACTTCATTTTTACACAGCTCTAGGGCATTGGTGTAGGCGATTTGAGCCTCTTCATGCCAGCCGGCCCGGCGGCACAAATCGGCCCGTGCTGCGTGATAGAGATAGTAATCCTGAAGGTCGTTTTCCAAATGATCGAGGAGCCCCAGCCCGGCAAGCGGTCCGTCAGCCATGGCGGTGGCGACCGCCTGGTTAAGCGCCACAATCGGGGTGGGTTGGAAACGATAAAGGGAACGATAGAGGGCTTGAATCTGGCGCCAATCGGTTTCTTCCGCACTGCCGGCCGCGGCATGAAGGGCAGCGATGGCCGCCTGAATTTGATAGGGTCCTGGGTCATGGAGGGTCATCGCACGATCGAGCAGCTGGGTACCGGCCGCAATTTTTTCTCGATCCCACAAGGTCCGCTCTTGGTCGGCCAGCAAAATTAATTCTCCCTGGAAATCGATCCGGGCTGCGCGTCTGGAATCTTGTAAGAGCATCAGGGCCAACAAACCCTGCGCCTCCGCGTCCGGTTCCAGGGCTGGATCGGCCGTCAAAAGGTGGTTTAGCACCGATGCCAGACGGATCGCTTCCTGGCAAAGATCGGCGCGCACGAGATCTTCTCCCTGTGAGGCGGTATACCCTTCGTTAAAAATCAGGTAGAGGACGGCCAGAACGGCCGTCAGCCGCTCTTTGAGCAGCGCGCTGGGTGGCACCCGGTAGGGAATACCCGCCTGCTTGATTTTTCGTTTGGCCCGCACCAGCCGTTGGGCCATGGTGGTCTTGGGGACCAGAAACGCCTTGGCAATTTCCGGGACGGTTAAGCCACCTAGCGTGTTTAGCGTTAGCGCCACCTGGGCCTCCAATCGCAGAGCTGGATGGCAGCAGGTAAAGATTAGCTTTAACCTGTCATCGGGTATCTCGTCTTGCTCGGACTGGCGATTCACTTGCTGCTCCAGGGTGGCCATTAACTGCAGATCGGCCGTCTTTTTTTCCAGGTTAGTGATGCGCCGCAGACGGTCAATCGCTTTGCGACGGGCGGTTGTGGTCAACCAGGCCCCCGGATTGCGGGGGAGCCCTTTTG
>JASJCR010000098.1 GCA_030065875.1 Ardenticatenaceae bacterium
AAGATTGGATTTTTGGGATCGGGTTCAATTTTGCGTCGCAAATTGCGGATATGGGTGTCCAGAGCTCGGCCGAATCCTTCATATCCGTAGCCAAACGCCTTTTCCAGCAGCTCTTCGCGGCTAAAAGTAAACCCCGGGTGACCCATTAGGGTCTTGAGCAGGTTAAATTCGGTCGGGGTTAAATCGACAAAGTGGCCGTTTACCTGCATCGTTCGCTGCCCTACATCGAGCTGGAGTTCCCCGACGATCAAACGTTCCGGTTTGGCCGCTCGCTCCAGATGGCTGCGGCGCAGCAGGGCTCGCACACGGGCAACGACTTCCCGCGGATTAAACGGTTTGGTGATGTAATCATCCGCCCCCAGCTCGAGGCCGATAATTTTGTCGGTGTCCTCAATGCGGGCGGTTAACATGATGATCGGCAGGGCCGCCAGAGATTTATCTCCGCGAATGAGGCGGGTCAGATCCCAACCGTCTCGATCCGGGAGCATCAGGTCGAGAATAAGCAGATCCGGTTTTTCACTCCGCAGGGTATGCAAAGCGGTTTCCCCATCGTAAGTGGACAGCACTTGAAAGCCTCCCTGCTCTAAATACCCTCGCAGGATTTTTACAATTGTTTTATCGTCATCGACCAGCAAAATTTTTTTCATTATGACAGGATAGGGATTTTGATTCTAATGTCAGAGAAAATTATAAAAACTACTCAAAAAAAATATCCACAGACCTCGTAGAGGTGAACCATAGGTTCGCAGATAGCCGCAGATTTCTCTCTTTAATTTGCGGACCAATATTATTGAAACTTTTTTTGCAAACTGCTAGTGTGCTGTTGACATTTGATTCAATATGATGATCGATCTTCAATTTTGCGATATTTTCTATATCCGTCGATTAAAACCGACGGCTAAAGAGTTGGTTACCAATTGCGCTGCTGGCCACTGTTAAATTCTTAAAACTTGATCATTCATCGGCGAGGCCTTGATAAACCCGATAGACAATTTGCCCTTCGGGTAAATTCATTTCCAGCGCGATCTGACCATCCGGGGTGATCTCCGAAACAAAGGGTTGGGTGGCAAACCCCCAACCGATCAGGGTGTTGCCGTTGGGCAGCCGTTCGACAGACCCCTGAGCGTGGCTAAACTGGCCGTTGGAATAGCTCCAGATCAGCTCGGCCGTGCGATTTTTTTCATCGAGGGCATATTCTACCGCGCGCGAAATTTGTTCGTCGTGCAGGGTGCCGTTGTCAAAAAGAAGTAAATTCCCGTTGGGCAATATACGGGTTGTGTGCTGATGGGAAAATCCGTGGTGAGGATCGTTAAAAAATGTAAACTCATTTTTGCTGCAGTGTGGCCCACCGATCGTCCACAGAACCTGCCCTGATTCCCGGTCAATTTTTAAGACGCAGTCCATGTGTTTTAGGGAAAGCAGCAAATTGCCGTCGGGAAACACGCTCAATGCGTTGGGATGGGCGTAATCGACGTGAACCGGAGGAGCGGCATCGAGATAAACATCGGGACCGGAGGTCGTGTTAGCCACTGAGAGGTGATCCACTCCGTGCCATTCCCAGATGGTTTCTCCCTCGGGGGTGATCTCGACGACGACCGGATCATAAACGAGGGCATCCTCCCGGCCGCCGAGTGGACGCATATCAAACTGGCGCGAAACATAAGACAGAAGCAGCGCGTTACCATTTTCCAGCCGTAAAAATTCATGGGTGTCCGTGGTGCCGTTGTTGATGTTGACTTTAAAAGAGGCGATTGTTTTGAGATTCATGTCGGTCAGGTAATGGGTGCCGTCGTGACCGGCACCGTTGACCCCGGTTTTTTCCATGACGGCATAAGAATACCCTTCCGGCTGCGGCTGGAAGAGATACCCTTTGGTGAGTATCCGGCGGTAGCGCATGAGCGCGCCGGTTTGTTTATCGATTTCGGCGATAAAGCTGGAATATTGCTCGACTTCCCCGGCAAATGGATTGGTGGCCGTGGTAAACAGCAGTGTACCGGGGTAAGGATCGTTAACGGTCATTAACGTTACCGGTGGGAAATTAGCTGGTGGCTCGGCCGGGCCCACCACAGGAGGAACGCTCCATTGAAAAGCGGCTACGCTTCTTACCAGTGCTGCCGGTGGGGGTGAGGCGGCATCTTCCATTTGGGGATTGGTTATCATATGAAGGCCGGAAAAGAACAGAAAGCCAAGTGAAACCAGAAGTAAAAGTGCGATTTGGCGGCGTCTTGTTAATAACATATTTTCCAAGTTGAGGTTGAATTTTAGGTGCATTTTAACGCCGGAATCTCAAGGAAATGTCAAGAAATTCTCGGTCTTTTCCATTCCTTTTTTGCTGAAAGAGAGATGATGTTTGACTGTTGTAGAAAGCTGTAGTTATCGCCATTGGTTATCTAAATTGTGTCGATTTTGGGGATCTTCGTTCGTCATTATAATGACGGCTTTTAAGTTTAAGCGTTTTTATTCGTTGCCTGAATAATCAAATATGGAGAGGTGATATGATGAATCGTCAAAAATTAATTGAATCTTTTGGGTTTACGCATTCCCTCATTCATCGGCTTGTGGACGGTATCACGGCCGAGGAAAGCGTGATGTCGCCACCGTTTCGGGGGAACAGCTCAAATTGGGTGTTGGGTCACATCGTTTACGGCCGCAACATGGCTTTGCTGGCGCTGGGAGCGGAACCTATCCTGAGTGATGAGCAGGTGGAGCGATATCAAACCGGATCAGATCCGGTGACCCCTGACGATTCGGGTGTGTTGTTTCCGGAACTGCTGGCGCTTCTTGATCGCGCCCAGGAGCAGCTCGCGGCCGCGTTGGGGGAGGCTGCAGACGAGGCCCTCAGCGCCATGCATGATGAGGAGAAGCAGCTGACGGTTGGAGCCAGAATTGACCAGCTGCACTGGCATGAAACGTATCATTTGGGGCAGTTTGAGCTGCTGCGTCAGATCGGCCGGGAAAAACCGGCCGTTCCCTGATTGGAAAAGGCCATTTTACCCCCTCCTCGACTCGGTTCAAGGGCGAACAGGTAGGCTGCAAACCACTTGTCATTCAGAACGGAGCGCAGCGAAGTGAAGAATCCCGTCAAGCTTCAAAAAGAGACGGGGCAAACCCATTCTTAGCCATCTTCACCTTCATGTGAGTTGACGGGATCCTTCGCGAAGCCTGTCCTGAGCAAAGTCGAAGGGCTCAGGATGACAGGGGGGTCCGCGAACGATGAATCGGGTTATTAAAGACCTGTCCGCCCCTGAACCCGACACGGGGAGGGGAGCTTATTGGCCCGAAAGGATGCTTGCCAAATGTAATTTTATTTAACTGCATGGCACCATCGCAGCTTGAGCTAATCTCGAACAAAGCGGGGGATGGGAATATCTTCGATAATTGGCACGCGCACGGCCGTTACCGGCCCGCTGCTCTCAAAGGTGAAGGTCATGGGTAGGACCCTGTTTTCGGTGGTTTGGAAGCGGCTGCCGAACGTTTCGCCATTATAGAGATTCAGCGGGAAGGTTCGGCCGTCATACGTCTGCTGCAGCGTTGAGCCATCATAGGTGATGGAAAAGGTGCCGTAGCCTGGATGGGTGTACTCACCCTGGTACGCTTCCAGTGCGTGCCGCGGCCGGTTGGCCGGGTTCTGGCCGGCCATAAAAGCTTCTTTTTGCTGTTCCTCCCACGTGGCAAACCACTGGGCACGCTGCTGAAAGTGGGCGATTCTTTCATCGACGGTGTTCTCGATGCCGAGTAAATGATCGAGGATGAGCAGGCCGGCCGCGGAGACCCCTTCGGTGACGTTGAGGTTGGTCAGTACCACCGCGCCGATGTTTTCTTCGGGCACAAACCCCATAAAGGTGCGGTAGCCGTTAAACGAGCCGCCGTGGGCGATGAGCGTCCGGCCGTGCAGGGCATTTTGAAACCACCCCTGACCGTAGGTGGTCAGCCCACCTCCAAACATCGCTGCTGCGTTTGGGGCGACCACGTGCGGCCGGTGAATCCAGGCCATACCGGCTTTGGAGATCAGCTGCCGGTCGTGGTGACGGCCGCGGTTGAGCTGCAGCTTGACCCATTCGATCATCTCGGTGGCGGTGCTGTAGAGGCCGGCCGAGGGAGCAAAATAGCGCGTGTCGCAGAAGGGAATAGGCCCCACTGAACCATCAATGAGTCCAAAAGGTTGAGCCAGCCTGCCCGTGGCCCGTGCTTTTGATCGCTCGAAAGTGCTGTCGCGTAGGTTTAAAGGCTGCAGCAGCTGTTGATCGATGAGGGTCTCGTAAGGCTCATTGGTGATATGCTCCAGGATGGCTCCTGCGCAGGTAAACACCACGTCTTGATATACGAAATTTGCCCGAAATGGGGACGATGGTTCAAAATAGGCCAGGCGCCGCAGCAAATCAGCCCGAAATGCCCGGCCGTCGTCCGAACATTCGCGGCCGACCCCGTGAGCCAGCAGGTTCTCATGCCACGGCAGGCCGGAGCGGTGGCAGAGCATATCTTCAAGGGTGATTTCCCGGGTAGCGAATTGATCGACCATTTTAAAATTGGGAAGATAATGGCGCACCGGCCGGGTCCATTCAACCAGACCGCGATCAACGAGGCGGCCGGTCAGACCGGCGGTAAATGATTTGGTGGCGGAGGCGACCAGACAGAGGGTGTCGGTGGTGAAGGGGAGTTTGGCGGTCAGATCGCGGTAGCCAAACTCCTCCCGCACGGTGATTTCCCCATTATGGATGGCCAGGGCGGCCATGCCGGGCAGTTGAAAGGCTTCATTGATCTGCTGCAGTGGATGATGGAGAAGATTTTTCATGAGGTCTTACGCAATCTGTATTTTTTACGCGGTTTGTATTGTTTCGCTAACAAGTATATCCTGAACCTGAAATGTTTTTTTGCCTCATTAATAGGAGAAAATGATGTCCAAATCTCGCACCGGTCAACCCAATGTTCTCGTATTTTTTACCGATCAGCAGCGCTGGGACACGGCAGGATGCCACGGCAATCCGCTTGACCTGATGCCTAATTTTGACCGCGTGGCCCGCGAAGGGACCCACATCGCCCGCTCGTTTACCTGCCAACCGGTGTGTGGCCCGGCCCGATCCGCGATGCAAACCGGCCGTTATCCCACGTCAACAGGCTGTTATCGCAACGGGATTCCCCTGCCGCCGGATGCCAGAACCCTGGCTCACTTTTTTAAGGAGGCCGGATATCAAACGGCGTATATCGGCAAATGGCACCTGGCGGAGGATGAGCCGGTTCCGGCCGTTCAACGCGGGGGATATGAGAGTTGGTTGGCTTCCAATATTCTGGAGTTTACCTCTGAGCCATACGATACCGTTATGTATGATCGGGACGACCTGCCGGTGAAGCTGCCGGGGTACCGCGTGGATGCGCTGGCGAATGCGGCCGTGCGCATCATCGACAGCCATCAGGATCGGCCGTTTTTTCTCTTCCTTTCGTTTCTCGAACCCCATCATCAAAACAGCCTGGACGATTATCCACCACCAGACGGCTACCGCGGCCGCTACACCGGGCGCTGGATGCCGCCTGATTTGGCCGCCTTAGGGGGATCGGCTCACCAGCATATCGGCGGTTATTACGGGATGGTCAAACGACTGGACGAGGCGTTTGGTCGCGTGCTGGATGCCCTTAAAAGCCTCAACCTGCTGGAGAACACCATTGTGCTTTTCACTTCAGACCACGGCTGTCACTTTAAAACGAGAAACGATGAGTACAAGCGATCGGGCCACGATAGCTCGATTCGGGTGCCCACCGTCTTTTGCGGGCCGGGCTTTGACGGCGGCGGCCGCCTGCAGGAGCTGATCAGCCTGATCGATCTCCCGCCAACGCTGCTTGACGCCGCGGGCCTACCCGTGCCCGAGGTGATGGAGGGCCGGTCGATCATGCCGCTGCTGCGCCGGGAAGAAGTCGACTGGCCGGAAGAGGTCTTTATCCAAATCAGCGAGGCGGAGGTCGGTCGGGCCGTGCGCACCCGGCGCTGGAAATATGGGATCACCGCGCCGCATCAGGACGGATGGCACGATTCAAGTTCAGATCGGTATCTTGAGGCTTATCTTTATGATTTGCGGGCCGACCCGTATGAACTGACCAACCTGATTGGTATGGACTCACATCAAGAGGTAACGGCCGTTTTACGAGAACGGCTTTTGCGTCGTCTGGCTGAAGCTGGGGAAGCGGTGCCCACGGTCATTGCGGCGCCGGTTCGCGAGGGGTTTCAAAGAGTGGTAACGGCTGAAGAAGCGAATGAGTGAGATATGATCCAGGAAAAGTATTGTCATATGCTGGCATATTGGGGATATCGACAAAGGTCATTCAATTTCATAACCGATTGGCTTTTGCGTTCCGCCGTTGCAGTTGATGGAGGGGCAAGCTGAAATGGCAACGATTAATTCCATTTCCGCCCGAAACGTAATGTGATCGCCTCTTTGTGAAAGGGGAGGCTGAACATTCAACCGTCCTTCCGACGAAAGTTCGACGTTCATAAAGACATTAAACGGCGTGGGGATTTCCGGCGGTTCCTGACCGGCCGCGGCCAGCGCCAGACGCAAATTATCGAGGCAGTTGGGATGGGTTCCTTCGATGCCGTACTGCAAGCGATACATCTCCGTGCTGCAGGGGGTGTAGAGAAAATCGTGCCGGCCGACGATGTCTTCTACAATGGTCAGCATGGGGCGGCTTTTGTTGGAATAAAGCGTGCTGCCGGTCGAGAAAAAATTCGTCCCTTCATAATCAAACGAGCGGCCGTTGGACAACCACTCGGTGACCTCCCCCGCCTTAAAAGCGGTCAGATCGGCCACCTGACCCCCTTCGATATCTATAATTTTTAGATAGGAGCCGGCCTTCAGTAAAAAGGAATCGTATTGGGTCGCTGGAATTATTTTCTTCATGATGTTTTCCTCTAGATTGCTACCTATGGATCCCTGCCGTAGTTTACCCCCGTGATGACGGGGGCCAGGATGACGAGTCTGTTTTGAAAATCTTTAATATTCGGCCGCGCAAAAAAGCCGTGACTTTCGTTGTCATCAAAACGTTCCCCGAGCATGTCGAATAACGAATCAGGCAGTAGGAACCGAAATACCCACGACAAACAGCTGGTCATGTCGGTCCAGGGTGAATCCCAACTTCTCGGCCACGCGTATGCTGGCCAGGTTGTCGGGAGATGTTGTCCAGCTCGGCCGGTGCCCCCTCGTCCAGATATCCCGGCACAGGGCGGCGGCGCAGGCGGTGCTCAACCCCAATCCGCGATATGATGGTTCGGTCACAACACCAATTTCTTCAAACATTTCCCCTAGAAAAAAGGTGCAGGCCACCGAGATAAGCTGACCATCAACAAAGGCACCCCAACTGCAATTGCTGGACGCCAATCCCTCTGGTCCGCCCCAGGTTTTGGCGATCCACTGGGATTCCGGGCTGAGACGGCGCAGATGACCCACATCGGCCGCCTCCAGACGGCGAATGTCGTGTTGAGTGTCCTCTGGCAGAACGAGAGGACGACGCTGGACAAAAATGAGTCGCGGCCAGACGATCACATCGCCAAATGCGTCCTGCAGCAGCGGCAGAAACGCTTCATCAGCGGTGACAAAACCCTGTACGTGAGGTTTGATGTCGGCCGGCTCCAACGCCTGCGGATCACCAAGAAAGGCATAATTCCCGGCCGTTTCGACCAGCAACGCTTGTGGATCTGGCCAACGATTAACCCGGCAGGACCCAAGCCCCGTTTGCATGACGTGTGGCAAGATTAACGGCCCCGGCCGCTCGGGCAAAAAACGGGTTTTGAGAGATGCGGTTTGTTGAAGCGTAAGGGTGATCAAATGTCTATTCCCGCCACAGATCGGCGATGGCCTCTTCGCCATCCGTCACGTTGGAAAACACGCTAAACGTAATTTCTTTGTCCGGCCAATAGCACGATTGAAATCCCACACCAGCATCACCACCCACAATTGAATACCGAAGCGGGTTGAATTTTTGATAGACGCCGCAGCCGTAGCCGCTCTGATCGTTAAAATGAACGTGGGTTTCTAAAAAGCGATCGGTTACCTGGGGAGACAGAATTTTATAAGAGAAAAGAGCTTCCCAAAACGATCGGATGTCGGCCGTTGTCGTAAACATGCCGCCATCTCCGCCACCGCGAAGGGGCAGGTTGTAAACATTGGTGGTTTGCCGATCCAGGAGATAGCCGTTGGCCGTGTTTTGAGGCAGGTTATTCATAGCAAAGAAGCCGGAATCAGACATGCCGGCCGGGTTGAGCACCTGGGTTTGAATAAAATCGCGATAAAGCATCCCCGAAATTTTTTCAATCAGGATACCTAAAAACACGTACCCGCCGTTGGAGTAAGCATACCGCTCATTTGGGGCAAACTTCATCTGCTGATTTTCAAACAGGGGCATATAATCAGACGGCGTTTCCAGCTGATACCACGGTATTTCGACAAAAAAGTTGTCAAAGTCGCGGATCAGTTCTTCGTCGTAGTAATCGAATATCCCGGACGTATGGGTCAGCAAATTCAGGATGGTGGCCTTGGGATCGATAAAATGATTGAAGCGATCGTCAAGCTCTCCGACAGCGGTGTCGAAGGATAGCTTTCCCTGCTCGATTAACTGGCCAATGCCCAGGGCGGTAAAAAATTTGGTGCCAGAGGCGATGCCAAATCTCGTATCTGTTTGGTTTGGCAGCTTATTTTGTACATCTCGATATCCAAAAGCGGCGCTGTAAATCGCTTCGCTTTCCCGAAAAATCGATACCACACCAGAAAATTGGATTTTGGCGGCCGTTTCCTCAATTTTTTGCAGTAATGTCTTCATCGCCTTATTTTACAAAAAAACACCGCAGGGAGTATTGACTTCCTGCGGTGGTTTGGTTTGGCTAAGTGCGCAGGTTGAGCATCAGATAGAGGGTGATGCCGGTGGTGAGCACGGCCAGGTAGGGGAGAATATGATGGATTGTGTTAAAAATCGCCGGCATCGGCTGCGGGATGCTGATCAGAGCACCGGAAACAAACAGTCCGATAATAAAGATGGCGGATACGATGGCGGCCGTTAATTCAGCTGCGCTCAGGGCGGCCGCCTGGTTAGTACGATAGAGCATCATAAAAAACATGACCAGCCCGGCCAGGGCAACCAGCTTGTGGACGGTGAAGATGCCGGTGCTGTATGGTTTGCCACCGCGCGTCAGCCAGAAGCCGAACACGAAGAGAATCAAGTAAATAACCCCACTACCTATGAGGTGTAATCGGTTTACGATCATGTGTGCCTCCTGAATTGAGTAAAAGATAAATTTAGTGATTCACAGTACAAAATTTCTATCCCGATTGGAGCTCAGTGATAACCTGTGAAAATCCGCGTTAATCCGTGGCTTTCTCTTTTTGAATACCACCCCAGAAAATGTCAAACCCCTGCTGGATGTATGCATTCTGTTGTTTCATATCGGGTTGTTCGAGACATAAATTCACCACGGCAGCAACGCCATGATAAATGAAGCCGCCGATCAACTCCGGTGAATATGGCTTGATCTTCCCCTCGGCCAGACCTTTTTCGATGGCCGCGTAATAATAAGAAAGGTGCGTTTCCGTTTGCCGAATAATTTCTTCATCCACCAGTTTAGAATCCCGTTCCTGGTGGACAAAGCGATAGGCATCGCGATTGGTCAAAAACCAGCGAATGGATCCTTCCCAGATAGCGGCAAACGACTCTTGGGCGGAAGCGTCCGGATCAAGCAGCCGGTTAACATAGGTTGACTGCTCGGTGCTGATTTTTAACACCAGTTCGTCAATCAAATTTTGCTTGGTGGGGAAGTAGAGAAACAGAGTTCCAGCGGCGGTGCCGGCCTCGCGGCTGATGGCCGCAGTTGAGGTGTGCTGAACACCGTGGGCGGCAAACAGCTTAAGGGCAGCCTGTAAATAATTTTCCCTTTTTTCCGGGCTGAGCTTTCGAGCCATTTTTCCTTTCCCTATAAAATTCTATAATGAGTGAGCACTCACTCATTATAGAAGAAAAATTTTTTCCTGTCAAGATGCCGCTTTTAAATTGGTGGGGGAGTGATCGCTTGGATCCTCAATAAAGACGTCCCCCAGACCCGCGCAGCATCTGGTAACTTTGAAAGGCCAATATGCCAAACAGCAGGGCGATGTAAATAGAACCCATCAACACCAGACCGGCCACAGCCATCAATGCTCCGGCAATAACCGATACCCACAACGAGTTGCGCATTCCGTTCCAGGGATCAGCACTGCTCAAAATGTGCCGAGCAATTTGGCCTCCATCAAGCGGAAAAACAGGCACCAGGTTGATCAACCCCCAAAAGACGTTGACCCACAAAAACAGCCGAATCGCCCCATTGATCAGTGAACCACCACCGGGCAGAAACGCATTGGGAACGGGAATAAACCCCAGCAGCCAGCCCGTTGAGATCAAGCCGCCAAAGACAGCGACGACGGCCAAAATCAACCCGGCCAGTAAGAATCCGGCCAGCGGTCCCGCAAAAGAGATAAACACCTGTTGGGCAGGGGAGAGATCTCCGCGACCCCGGCGCGAAAAAGTGGGTATGGCCAGACCACCAAACCCGTGGAGGACGATATAAGAGTCAACTCCATAGAGGCGCATGGCCAATGAGTGACCCAGCTCGTGAATGAGGATGGATACAAACACGGCGATGACCCAAATCAACAGCAGGGGAATCGTTCCGGTGGAGGTACCAAACAAAATGGCAATGATCCAAAAAAGAGGATGAACGCGAATGGAAAACCCAAACAGCGTGAAATTTAAATCATATCGAGTGGGCGGTGGAGCTTGAAAAAATGACATAGTAAAACTTCTTTATTTTTGTGGAGAACCCACGACAAAAATGTTATTTGCGTGAAAATCACCTTAAATACGTACCAAAGTCGCATTATTTTTAAATTGTATTCACGAACTTTTAACTTATTTCGGGACCCTGGTTGTATTTTCAGACCATAAGAAATGAGTTTAGACTGGTGACAACAACGTATTACGCCTTAATTCCTTTCAAGGCGGAAAAGCTATCAAAAAATCAATTAAATAGTAACCGCTTTTGCCGCGCCGGTAATCGTTTGAGTGGGGCCGATTACACCCTCATCAAAAATGGGGAAGGTGTGACCTGGGCAGCGGCACGCGATATTAACCGTTTTAACGACAGGTTAAGAAAGGAATTCATCATGAAAACATCGTCGCCTTTTAATTCCTCACTTTTCCAATTTGTGAGAAACTCATTTTCCGGCCGCTGGCCGCTCCTAACGCTTGTGTTGCTGCTGCTGTTATTTATCGGCCAAACCTGGAACGCACCGGCCGCTGCCGCCGCACCGGCGGCCATTACGAAGGTTAGCCCAATTCAAGAATGCGTGATTGTGGTCAGTGAGGCCGGTTTGGGCGCTACGGTCACCGATGCGGATTGGATCGCTGTCCTTGGATATCAACTAAGCAATTATTCCACCGGTGACTCCCTCACCTTGCCGCACGGTTCCAATAATGAGGTTAAAGTTGGCAACACCGACGTGACCAGCGATCCAAGCAAATTTTTTAACGCCCAGCAGTCACCCACTCAATTTAAACATCCGGTGGCGATGCACTCTTCCTGGCCGGAGTTTAGCAGCGGCTACACTTTGTATCGCGAGCAGCGCAGCGGGTTCTGGACCGCTCCAGACGCCACAATGGTAAAAGCCAATACCGGTCAAAACGTCAAGTGGAAAATTAAAGCCGGCAGCTCACAGCAGAAAGTGGTCAACTCTCCTGGCAGCACCACTCAGCGCTGCAGCTATCACGTCTTTTTGGAAAAAACGTGGGACGGCAGCAAAACGCCACCGGCCGAGCTCAATAAAACCAACTATCGACTGCGCCTAAACAGCGAAATTGCCACCGTGGAATGTCGCTACCAGGATCTGCAGCGTGACGCCAGCGGCTTTCACGGCCCCACCGCCGTGTGGGGGGCGAATGGGAATACACTTAACTGTTTCTATGATACCGATTCAACGCGCCACACCGGGTGGAATTTTTCCACCGATGAATTTGGCGCCTGGGTGCCGGTGGGCTTTACTTACGACATTGTTGAAGAAAACGCCCCGGCCGGCTGGACGGCCGACGGGGTAGACACCGGCTTCACCAACAACCACGGCATTTTTAACTTTGGGGCAGCGGAAAAACAGCATTCACAACACGGCTTTTATCCCGGTTATGAGGGATGGGCAGCTTCTGATGGCACCACTTATGGCAACCCGCGCCCCGGATACAGCAAATTTGGCGATACCTCCGGCAAATGGACCCTGCATACCAGCGCCAGCACCTCCAGCCGCGATTGGGGTGATTTGCCCGAAAGCGGATTTTCCTTCGCCACCGAAGCGGCCAGCGGCGGGGCGGCGCACAACATCAGCGGCCCGTATCTGGGTAGCTGCGTTGATGGGGAGTCAAGCGGTTTTCCATCGATCAATGCTGATGGGGAAGACGTGGCGGCCAGCAATACCTCTGGAACGACCGGCAGCTGTTCGACCGCAAATGATGACGAAGACGGCGTATCTCGAACCGGCAACTGGAGCGACGGCACCGGTGATTTGCTGGTTGAGGCCAGCGGGGCTGCCTGTCTGAACGTGTGGCTCGATTTTACCAATGGGTCAACGGCCGGTTCTGACGGCGACTTTGACGACACCATGAGCGGCATCGACGAGCACGTCGTGGAAAACCAGGTGATAACCACCGGCACCAGCCCCATCTCGTTTGCCCTGCCTGCGGGCGTAGCCGATAACGGCACCTTTTATCTGCGGGCCCGCCTGACCGCTCAGGACAGTGGCGGAGGCTGTAGTGGGGCGGAGGCGTACGGCGGCACGGCCGCGTCGGCCGGGCTGGCCACTAGCGGGGAAGTAGAAGATTATCAATTTGCCTTCTCCCCGACGGCCGTGACCCTCAACGGAGTCAGCATCGCCGCTACCAATACCGGTTATGTGTGGGTGCTCTTTTTTAGCGTGCTGGTCCTGTGCTGGGTGTCGATCGTGACCTTTAAGCATTGGCTCGCCCGTGAACCGGTCGTTGTAGACGAATAGGTCTTATCTAAAGCAAATCCTACTGGTGGAATCAAATTCTTTATTGATTCCACTTTTTTTATAACCGTATTCTAACCACAACTGGGACCAAAGTAATCTAAACAAATCTTAAGAAGGCCGTAAGATTTAAAAAGATATGGCGAGGTTAGTTGAGCTTTTCTTCGACTCCTCATATTTGCAAAGTCTAAGGCAAAAAAATTCACCTTTCTACAGCGCCTTTGACCATCAAAACCCCAATCTGTTCTTAAACAGACAGTAGATTGACAAATTTTTCATCTTAAAGGATTCGTTCGATGATTCATTCAGACGCCACTCGTTTTTTTAAAAAACGCGGTTTTCAGCTGTGTTTGTTTTTCGTGGTTGTTGTGCTTCTTTTACTGGTAAGCGGCCCAACATTGGCCGCTCCTATTCGTTTTTCGGTGAACTGGGATGATCTATCCCCTGACGTGAGCGGCACACCCGACTTCACGATGAATGAAGCCAATCCATCTGAAATTGATACCCACTTCAGCAGCGATGCCAACCCACACAAAGATCCCTTTCACGGATTGGGGTCAGCCAGCGGTGGGTTAACCGGGTTTGCTTCCCAGACGTTCACCAATGTGAACAACAGCGGCGTCAACATGACGGTTTATTATTCGCGCAATAATTATGATGGCGGCACTCTGGAAGGGCCGGATATGTATGGCCCAACCTCTTGCACCGGCTGCAACGGCGAAAACCCAGACCGGCGGGTGAGTGGGGAATGGGCGCTGCGCATGACCAGAGATCATATCGGCACGAGGACGCCAACGACGGTGGTCATCTCGTTTTCCGAGCCGATTCTGATGGAAGAGTTTATCGTGGCCAGCATGTCTTTGGTCGGGTCATCACGGGAAAACGCCATCTTGCGCGCCTTTGCTACGGCCGATGCCACCGGACCGGTGGTCAAAGCCACAGAGTTTATCAATATCAGCAATTTAAGCGATGATTCAACTTTGCTGCACGACTACGGTGACGACACCGGCCCGGTCCAGAGTAACGCCCTGGGCAATATCGCCGTTGAGCTAGACGGAATTACCGATGCAAACAGCGATGGCGTCTTTGAAAGCGTGGGGAGCGCCGGTGACGATGGCTTATATCATATTTACGGCGTGAACAACCAGAATACCGGCGCTTATGGCCGGGCCAAATGGGTGTATACCGGCCAGCCGATTCGCAGCATTGCAGTCTCATTTTTTGCCACTGGTACGGCGTCCTTTACTGATTTTAGCTATACAGACCAGTGGATATCGACCATTTTTGCCCCTTTTACCTTTACCGTGGTTGATGCCGGTGACCTGCCGGACACCTTTGATACCGCCTTGGCCAGCAGCGGGCCAACCCACGGGACCAGCGCCGACCTCTTTTTGGGCAGCTGTGTCGATAGTGATACCGATGGCGCGGCGGATGGTGAGGCCGGTGTAGACGGCTCCGGTGGTGATGACGCCGGTGACAGCAGCACCCCAGGTCAGATCAACGGATCGTGCAGCCCGACCGGCGATGATGATGACGGCATTACCCTGCTAACTCCGCTGATTCCTGGCGCGCAGGCGTGTATCGCCGTGACTGCCACCAACAACACCGGAGCGGCGGCCAACCTCTACAGCTTTATTGATTTTAACGGCGATGGTGATTTTGATGGAGATACCGATGACCTGCTGGACGGTGGTGATTTCGCCGGGGGAGTGGCGACTATTCCCGACGGCGGTGTGTCCAATGCTATTTACTGTTTTAATGTCCCGGCCGGGGCCACATTTAACGGCGGCGATACTCATTTCCGCTGGCGTCTGACCGCGGCCGATCTGGGAACCGACGTGCTCAGCGGGGATACCCCCTGGAACGGCGGCGTGCCCGACGGGGAGGTTGAAGATTATTACCAACCCTTGACCTGCGTGGGCAACTTCGTCTTTGCCGACACCGGCACCACGGCCGGCCAGCAGGATGCCGGAGATACCGGACTAAACGGCGTCACCGTCAACCTGAACTGGGGTGGCGCAGATAACGACCCCGACACGGCGGGTGACAACCTCGTATTCTCCACGACCACCGCACAGTTGGGTGGTGTGGATGGCAAATACCAGTTCTGCGGCCTGACCCCCGGCACGTATCGGGTGGAGCTCCCGGCCGCGCCGGTTGGCAGCGGATTTGCCACGGCCGTCAACAGCGGCACAGATGACGTGGACGACAGCGACGGTCAGCAAACCATTGGCTATGGCGGCCCGGTACTTGGCCCGGTTTTTACCATTGCCGCGCCAAACTATGGCGGCAGCCTTTTTAGTCTGCCCACCAGTGAAGACAGCACCGGTGACAACCCGGGAACGATTAACGGCTTCCCAGACAGCAGCGATGACCTGACCTTTGACTTTGGTTTTGTCGACAGCGCTACTCAGGATTGGGGTGACCTGCCGGACAGCTTTGGCACCTCGGCCGTTAACGGTGGCGCGGCCCATACTGTCAGCGGCCCGTACATGGGCAGCTGCGTTGATCGCGAAACCAGCGGGTATCCCACGATCCCGGCCGACGGTGAAGATAAATCCCAGGCCGCCCCATCCGGTACAACCGGCACGTGCTCAACCCCATTTGATGATGAAGATGGGGTGTCGCCCACCGGCAACTGGAGTGACGGCAGCGGTGAGTTAACCGTCATTTCCAACGGCGATGCCTGTTTAAACGTGTGGCTCGATTACACAGATGGGTCCGCACCTGGATCTGATGGGGATTTTGGCGACACGCTCGATGGTGTGGATGAGCACGTCGTCGAAAATCAGGCGGTTAGCTCCGGCCCTAACGCGATCTCATTTTCGCTGCCAGCTGATGTCGCCAACAACGCCGCCTTTTACTTGCGCGTGCGCCTGACTGCTGAAGACAGTGGGGGCGGCTGCGGAGGGGCGGAAGCATATGGCGGCACGGCCGCCTCAGCCGGGCTGGCAACCAGTGGAGAAGTGGAGGATTACTTCCTATCGTTTAACCCCACGGCCGTCACGCTGAGCCAGAACAGCGTCAGTGAGCGATCGGCCGGCATTCCCTGGATGATGTGGCTGGCTTTGTTCATGGTTGGGGCATTTACCCTGGCTGTCCTGGTTGGGCGTGGTTTGCAGCCAGCCTGGGTAAAAACCCGAGACTGAGGTTCTTTCTTACCGAATAGAAAAGGCCATGAATATTCACAACAATAAGTTGGGAAATCCATGGCCTTTTTTCTAATCGTCATTGGATAACGGCTAACACCCACCTATTACCCAATACCCAACACCCAACACCCTACCCCTCATCCCTTTTTTCAGCGACGGGTTCATCTGACTCATAAATAATCATAGTGGATGGCTCATATTTCTGGGTGAGTTCGCTCATCAGATTCGGGTCGGGTGTTTCCCCGTCTACCAGCTGCCATCGGTCCGGCAGCCAGGAAAATACCCCCAGTAATTTATCCAGGTAGCTTTGATCCTCCTGGGGTTCTATTGAGGTCTCATCCCCCGCACCGATAATGCCGATCACGGCCGCTCCTTCGATTGGAGCCTGGGTGATTTTTTCAACCAATTCCGCCTCAGATAATTGAGGGGTATCCTTTTCTTTTCTCCACGACAGCCGCCGCCGTAGTCTTGCCCAAAATCCACGCTTACCTTCGATTTGCGCCGGCTCTTTGCCTTTAAACGGCCACAGATAAGCGGCCCCGCCCCACAGGGCGCCGATCAACCGGCCGCCGGATGCCAAAATCGATTGAGATACCTTTTTTGAGTAAACTAAAATGACTTTTCCGGTTGATTTGCCGGTGACCACAACGGTATCGGCCGCGCTTTGAGCCCCGCTGCTGATTAAAGCCCACGAATTTTCGGTGGTTTCGCCCAACCAATCAACCAGTTTTTGCTCATCTACTCCGCTGACCGCGCGCAACCCATCTGCCCAATTTTCCATTTGATCAGGTCCGAGGGTGAAATACGCCTGCGCCCGACGGCCGATAATATAAGTGGTGACGATGTTCATTCCGGCCGAGGCGGCGACACCCAAAAAAGGAATCGCTTTGACAATTGATTTTTGGGCAAGATCGGCGGTTGCCTTTTGGGCGATCTCCTTTCCTACTTTTTGTAACGCCGCCTGACTGCCGGCACTAATTCCGGTAATGGTTAAGATGATTTTCTGTTTTTCGTTTTCGTCGAGGACGTGATCAAAAGCATAAGCGATTTCGAGGGTCAGCTCCGCCTGCAGCTTAAACGTCATCCCGATATCGGTGGCCACCCCAAACGTCATGGCCGCAAAAGTGCCCAAACCGGGGATCATAGCTGCTCCGGATGTGACCGCTCCGACCGCCCCGGCCTGCAAACATTTGCGCTTTATCAGGCGCTCTGCGATTTCATCGGCCGATGCATCGGGATAACTTTTTTGCAGCTTGGTGACCGTTTCCGCCGCTGCTTCGGCATCAGCATCGTTGATGAAGTCAGTTATTTTCTCCAACACAAAGTTTTTGGCGTTCATAGAAGACAATACGGTAATTTGATAACCTGGTTTTATTCATCTTGCTGATTCAGATTAAACGCCAGGGTAAAAATTAGGGCACCAATGACAATCGGTATAAGAAATGAAAGCCCATTTCCCTGTTGTGCGAATAAAAAGTCGTATAGGCCAAACACCACCGCCAAGGCTCCCAAAGTACACAGCAAATATTTTTGAATTCTCATAGCTTTTCATATGTTTGTCACAACAAACAATGTGCAATTATGCAGGTTATCTATATAGACAATAGACTATTCTACAGTGAATTCAATATTTACCAATATACCTAAAGTCATACTTGTTTAGGAAAAAAACACCGTAATAGATTGCGAATTTGACGACATTTTTTCTTCAAGCGCTCACTTGCCTATCACCCAAATAATGTATAGGCCGCGGCACCCCGCAGCCTATACGATGGCGCTGGTCGTTGTCAAAATAAACCCAAAACTTGCCTCATCAATCGCCTTAATTTTTCTCGACGAATGGTAAATAGAGCGGCCGGCCGCCATACCCGACCAGCGTGATTTGAAACGGGTTTTCATCACCATCATTGGTCGTCAGCGATAAAGTTTGACTTTGGCTACCCAAAATTGTGGGTGTAAAGCGAATCGAAAAGGTGGTGCTCTCTCCTCCGGCCAGAGCATTGCTTCCCAGATTTTCCTCAATAGAGAATTGTCCGCCTACCGTCAGATTGTTTACCGTCAGCGTTTGACCTAGCCCCGCATTTTCAATGGTGAATGTCTTGGTAATCGAGGTGCCCACCTCGGCAAAAGCGTAGGCCACCGTATCGCCGTTTTCAATGTCGATGACCGATGATGAAACGGCGATTTCCGGCAGCTCTGTCAAGATGCGGATGTTGTCAAATCCCATGCCGTCTGTATTGCCGGGTATCGGATTTGTCACCAGCGGGAAATTGTCATACTGCTGGAATTTGATGCGCACGTCGCTCCCCAAAACAAGGGCATTGTTACTTGCAAACTGACTCAGGTCAAACGTGTGGGTTTGATAGGTATCGGTGGCGTTGCTGCCGGTCAGGGAAATGAGGCGATACCAATTTGCGCCCCCATCAACGCTCAAAGCCACCCCATCGCTGTTTTCCGAGCCGCTAAACGTGGCCGACATAGGATCATCTTCATCAAAAAATTCGCGCACGTCAAAGGTGAGGGTCGCCGGGGTAGTGGCACTCAAATCGAGGTGCAGAATGAGCTCGTTAAGACCAAACAAGATTGAGGGGGTTTCCAGGGTTGAAATTGGGAAACGATCCATTGTCAGATGGTAGGCACCGGCTGCGGGATTGTTTTCCGTATTCAGGCGAATTCGGCCGGGTCCGGTTGAGCGGGTCTCCCAGGCGTTGGATAAAACGCCGCTTTCAAAGTTTTCCTCAAAAAACGCCTGCGGCTGAGCTGCCTGGATCGGAAAAATGGCGTCATAAGCGTTGATCAACCCAGCCCCGGTCAAATTATCGAAGCCCACCCCGCTGCTGACGATATCGGTGGCGGTTGAAGCCAGCCGATCATAAACCTGGTTAGGGGTGAAGGTGGGATTTGCCTGCCGCACGAGGGCGGCAACAGCGGCCGCGTGGGGGGCAGCGGCCGAGGTGCCAAAAAAGTTTGGGCGGCCATCACCTTCGACATCGCTGCCAAAAAAGGTGGTGTTTGTGCCGTCAATGGCCGTCAAATCGGGAGTGTTGCGCACATCAGGTGACCCCAGCCGCATCCCGTTTGCGGTAAACAAAATGGTGCTGGGACCTTTTGAGGTAAACGATTCCGGGTTGAGCTGATCGGCATAAAAAGCGGCGGCGACGGCTTGTGCTCCAGCAGCGGCCGCGTGAGAACTAACGGTTGGGCTTTGGGTGTCGTGTTCGTTTATAAAAATGTCGCTCCCAAAATTAATGTACTTGATGCGTCCAGGAGCGGGACCGATGTCGAGGACGATGGCGATATCAAAGCCAGCCGTCACGCCATTATTGGTAAAGCTTAAAATTTCAAAGGGCCCCTGGATGGCAATATTGGGGAACTGTGAGGCGGCTACCACATTCCCGCTCGTATCAAACAAGTACAAATCGAGATCGGTGTCAACGCCGCTGGTGGTATAAAAAGGATCATCCCACTGTAAAACCAGCTGAATGGTTTGGCCGTTGCCAATGGTTACTCGCTGGGCAATATCAACTACGCCGGAAGGGTCAAAGTCATGAAAAACCAATCCCGTCCCCCCATCAAAGGTAGGGGTGAAGAGGGTTGACTCATACGCCATGGACGCCTGGTTTCCGGCCGAGCTAAAGTAAGCCACCTCATCAAAGTTAACGACGTCGTTTATGGCCTGGGACACCACCCCATCTTGGAAAAATGGCTCGGTAAAATAAGCCACATCATCGACAATGATATCGGCTTCAGCTTGAATGATATCGGGTCCGGAGCCGGCCAAATTGCGAATGTTGTCGGCAAAATTTAATTCGCCACCGATGGCTGTGGCAAAGGCGTAGCTGGCTCCGGGGGCCAGATCGTAAGCCAATTCCACCATTGCTCGACCTTCATCGCTGCCGCTGGCATCTTCAATGATGGTCATCACGGCCGGTAGATCGCCGCTGTTGATTCCGGCGGCGGCTCCCCCGTTCGAATTATAGCTGTCGCTGAGAATGCCGATGGTGATACCGCTGCCGTCGTAAAAATTCGGGGTGGTTTGGCGAACCCGATCTGCTTCATGAACGAAGTCGGCTTCGCTGGTCACGCTGCCGCCGGCCGTCATGGGAGCATAAACCGGCATAACGCCCAGAAGCCCCTCGGGAACGAGCGTTTCCAGGATTGATAGCCGTTCGACCGGGAAAAACCCTTCCAGCAGAAAGGCATCCGGATCACTACCGAGAAGGGTAAACCCACTGCGCTCCAAAATGGGAAGTAAATGGTCCACATCAGCGGCCGTGATGCGCACTGCTACCCGATTTTCATCAAAGAGCATAAGGTTTGGCTGATCGGAATCCGCCAGCGTGCCATGTTCTGCCAGGGCCAGTAAATCGGCCGTCAGCCGCCCTTTTGGCTGCTGATCGGGCTGCTGTAACGGCATAGCGTGGTTGGTGGAGGCGGCTGGAGAAACCAGCAAAAGCAGGGCTAAACCCAGGAGGGGAAAGACAAAAAATGGTCGTTTGATCATTTAATTCCTCAAGATTGTGGCAGGTTAACAATTTCTCAAAATCATAACCGAAAATTTCTCTCAAAAACTTCTTTTTCAGAAACCATTGGCTTTTCGTAGCCAAACAGGTGTTAAAAAAGAGGATGGCATGAATTTGTTTTAACCAGCTTCACACCAATATTGCAGCTCCGCTCCGGATTGGGGATGGTAGCTGTAATTAAGGCCGGTAAAACCGTGGCCGCCTACAAACTGGTTTACCGGGCCGCTGTCGAGTTCGAGTTGGTAGAGGTGATTCTGAAAGCGGGTCGTATCGTCAATATCGGTCACCCACACCTGAAGGGATCTTTCGTTATCCGCTGCGCCACTGCGATAATCGCCGTGAAAAATCATGTCGTCAAATGATACGGACATATTGAGTGAAACGATCTCTTGTTGATTGTCTTCAGCGAAGATTAACGATTCCTCACGCTCGATCGGCTGGCTAACGCTGCTGCGGTAGGCGGTGTGGCAGACAATTTTTGTGACGAGCGGGGGAGAAGTGGCCGTTTGGCCGCCGCAGGCCACAAGGAATAACAGAAAAAGGGTCCAAAAATAACGCATGATATGTTCTCCTTAGGTTTGTCCGCAGATTACGCAGATTAGAGAGGGATATCTGTGAAAATCCGTGTTAATCCGTGGCTTTTTTTAACAATTCTTTTTGCAAACCACTTAAATCGAGCTGACCGGCTGCCAGCCGCCAAAGATATTTTCGATCTGCTGCATGACCGCCAGCACGATATCCTCACGCCACGGGGGGGCCACAACCTGGACGCCGATGGGCAGCCCGTCAGCTGAGGTGCCGGCGCGAACCACGCCGGCCGGCCAGCCGGTCAGGTTAAAGCTCATGGTATAGCTCGTGCCGCGATAATTTTGGGAAAGCGACCCGTTTTTGAGGGCCGGGAACGCCTGAGGGGGGCAGATGATAAAGTCGTATTGCTGCCAAAATTTTAGCATGTTTATACGAAAATGATCCAGCCGGTCGAACAGGGCCTCCGTGTCAGCGGGGGAGAAGCCGGGGGCTGCGAGATAGCGAGTCAGCGATGAATCACTTTCAGCTGTGCCGCAGCGCTTTAGCAGCCGGCGCACCCACGCTCCACCATCCCAGCCGCGCATCAGGGGGCCGATGAGGTCGAGGGTCTGCTCGATACCCCGAGGGATCTCTTCGTGTAGCGAAAAGAGGGTCGATTTTAACCCTTCCACCACGTCCAAAACTACCTGGGCCACCTCTTCTTCGGCCGGGACAATGCCATTGTCGACGTACCACGCCCCGCGCAGGGAGGGAAGATCAACTTCTTGTGGGTTTGGCAGCGGAACCGGCACAATGTATGGGTCTCGGCCGTCCGGCCCGGCGATGAGGGGGAGAAGCAGCGCCAGATCGGCCGTGGTGCGGGCGATTGGCCCGATCTGGGTCAACTCGTTGACCAGCCCACCCGGTCCAGGGCAGTGACCGGTGCGCGGTACACGGCCGGTGGTGGGCTTAATCCCGGCTACCCCGCTGAAGTGAGACGGCAGCCGGATGCTGCCTCCGGTATCGCTGCCGATATCAAAGGGGACCGCCGCAGTGGTCACTGCCGTAACCGCCCCGCCGCTGCTCCCGCCCGGCATGCGCGAAGGGTCGTGGGCGTTAAATGTTGGGCCGTAAATCGGGTTGTCGGTTTCAAATGAGAGGGTGAACTCCGGGGTGTTGGTTTTGCCGAGCAGAATTCCCCCGGCCGCCTTGAGCCGTTTAACGACGGTGGCGTCCTCTTTGGGAACAAAGCTGGCCCGGCCGAGTGTGCCCCAGGTGGAAATGATGCCCTCCGTGTCAAACGAATCTTTGATGGTAAACGGTACCCCGTGCAGCGGACCCCACGATTCACCGCGGGAGAGGGCCTCGTCGGCCGCGGCCGCCCGAGCCAGGGCCTGCTCACGATCAACCTGCACCACCGCATTGAGCGGGGGATTGATGGTGGTGATGCGGGCCAGACAGGCCTTGGTCAGCGCCAGGGAAGTGATCTCGCCGCTGCGAATCCCTTCAGCCAGCTGAGAGGTTGATAGATTTAAATTAATCACAATATTTACCCCGTTTGACCAGCGAATCAGCCCGCATTGCTCAAATTTTGATCGACACCGTGAGCGTTAAAGAGGGATAATCTCATCGGCGTTTCTTTGACTTCTTTTTACCCCCTTTGAGCCGTTTGACCGGTTTGGATCGCTTCTGTGACGTTATTTCTGCAGCTGTCCACCCAAAAGGACGATCGTCACTTTGGGCCTTCGGATTTTTCTCTTTCGCTTCCTGCCGCAGCTGAAAATCCAGCCAGCCATGTTTGGGAGGGGGTGTGATCCGTTTTTCCAGCAATCCCAGCTGAATTTGAATTTCTTCCCAATCACCACCAATTGCGAGGTCGACGCGGTTGACCGCAAATGCTTTTTCTATCAGATCGGCCGCTTCAACAGCCTGGAGGGCGGCCAGGTTGCTGATGAGCGTCCCGTTTAAATGTTTTTTTTGCCGGCTGAATTTTTTTAGCTGCTCCATTAAAATGGCGACACATTCATCCCGGCTTTCAGGATATTGCTGCCCGATTCTTTCGATACATTCCCCTATTTCGGCCCGTCCCCATTTGTTGTGACGAGGGTTCTCCAAGAAGCCCTTGAGTTTGGGCAGGATGGGCGGTCCAAGCTTGGTGCTAACGGCGATGATTTCTGAGCCGATCCAGTCATCAAAGTTGTTTTCCTCCTCATCATCTTGCTCGTTAAGCCGCTTGAGCATGGGTGGAATTACTTCCTGGGCATTCATTTGGGCAAGGGCTCGCCAGGCGTGGATGGGTGACCACACTTCAATTTTATCGCTCATCGCCCAGTAAAGGTTATCGTCTAATATCATCCGGACTAATTCGGGAATATCTGTTTCCGAAAATCCGTAATCCTCTTGATAATTACGCCATCCCTTATCCTTCCTTACGTCTCCGGCCATTAAAAGGAGTGAAATAGGTGGTTCATAACCGTATTGCTGAGCGAGATTTTTGTCCATTTATTACTTCCTCCCAACCGAGGGAGCGTGATTACTTTTGAGCGGGATTGAGGGATTGATGGCCTTTTTAAGTAGTTTACATAAAGATTTGTTAAAAAAGGCACGGATTAACACGGATTTTCACAGAGCTTCAAACGAGCAAGAGAAAAATCCGAGTTAATCTGTGAAATCCGCGACTGGCTTTTAATAGGGATCCTTAACCAGCATGCAAATTTGCGAAGCTAAATTTGGAAAGTGTCTCATTAGTATAAAGAAATATGGGTTTCTTGAAAACCAGAATCAACCTGTTTTGAAAGCATTTGTTTGGTTACAGAGCGATTTCAAATGATATGTCAATCCACCATTTGGTTGATTTTCTTTAACAGATGGTTGAGGCCAAAATCAACCAATTCAGTCCGCCAAAACCCCCCGTTCCCCCGATCCTCATTCCCCATTTTACCGCTAAGATTCCCCTAGACAACCAGCACATGATTAGGAATCAAAGATGGAAAAAGTGATTGAAGTTAATCGCCTTGGCAAATTGTATGGAGATATTGTTGCTGTCGATGACGTCTCATTTGAGGTGCAGCGGGGTGAAATATTTGGCATTGTGGGCCCCAACGGGGCCGGTAAAACCACCACGGTTGAATCGCTGATCGGCTTAAAGCGGCCGGACAAAGGAGAGGTGCAGGTATTGGGATTGGACCCCCAGAATGATCGGCCCGCTTTGGCGCAGCGCATCGGTACTCAGCTGCAGCAAACCCAGCTGGCCGAGCGCATCAAGGTTTGGGAAGTGCTCAACCTATTCTCTTCGTTTTATGACAAGACGGTTCCCTGGGAACCGCTTCTCGATCGTTGGGGATTAAGCGAAAAGCGCCACGCCTTTTTTGGGAAGCTGTCCGGTGGACAAAAACAGCGGCTTTTTATCGCTCTGGCTTTGATAAACGATCCGGAAATCGTCTTTCTCGATGAAATTACCACCGGCCTTGATCCCCAGGCGCGTCGAGAAACGTGGGAATTGGTGCAGGCGATTCGCGATGAAGGGAAAACCGTGGTGATGGTCACTCACTATATGGATGAGGTTGAAATGTTGTGTGACCGGGTGGCGATTATCGATCACGGCCGGCTGATTGCCCTGGACGCGCCGGCCGCCCTGGTCAATCAGCTGAGCGATGAACAGCGCATTATCTTTACCGTCGATTTACCGATCAACCCGGCTGATTTACAAACAATCGAGCAGGTGCGCGCCGTTTCCATTTCCGGCAGCAAGATTGAGGTTCAAGGGGCTGGAGATTTGCTCGTGAATTTGGTTTTAAGGCTGCATGAGATGGGGATAACCCCATCGAACATTGAAATTCACCGGCCGTCGTTGGAGGACGTTTTTATTTCATTGACCGGCCGGTCAAATGTGGAGAACAAATGAACAAATATATACAGATGTCCCTGATTCAGGCCAAACTTTTTTTCCGGGAACCGATCGCCCTTTTTTTCACCATTGCTTTCCCGGTTTTGCTTCTCGTCATGTACGGGGCGATTTTTGGCAACGATCCCAACCCGAATTTTGGAGGTTTTGGCTACATTGACAGCCAGGTGCCCGGTTTAACCGCCATTATTGTCGGCACCATAGGTCTGATTGGGATACCGGTGACGACGGCCAACAATCGCGAACAAAAAGTTTTGCGTCGTTTTATGGCTACACCCATGCCGTCTACCGTTTACCTGGCGGCCGACATTTTGGTCAACTTTGTCATTGCTTTCCTGGGAATGATGTTGTTAATCGTGATTGCCATTTTCGCTTTTGATTTGCGCTTTGGCGGCCGGTGGATCGACGTGCTGGCCGCCTTCTCGCTGAGTACGATCGCATTTTTTGCGGTGGGTTATTTAATTGCCGGTGTGGCTCAAACCGGCCGTGTTGCCCAGGTCGTCGGCCAGGTCGCTTTTTTACCGATGATGTTTCTTTCCGGAGCCACATTGCCTTTGAACATCATGCCTGAAGGGGTACAGCAGATCAGCAGCTGGCTCCCGCTGACGCACGTGGTCAAACTGCTGCAGGCGGTTTGGTTTGGCAGCGGCTGGGAAACCGGATCGGTCGCGATGTTACTGGGAATGAGTGTCGTGGGGATTACGGTAGGATCGTTGGTATTTCAGTGGGAGTAATAAACCTCGTCTGAGACAGCCGTTCATTGACATCTGCTCTATCCGTTGGAACAATAAGATGGCCATGAGTGAACCCGTTAAAAACCCCAGAGATGCGTGGGAACGATTTCGCTGGATCTGGATCATATCCTACTACGCCACGCTGGCCGCTTCCGTCTTTGGGGCGCTGTTTGATAGCGCAACCACGGCCGCGGACCGGCCGGTGATTTGGGGCTTGTCGGCCGTAATCGGGATATCCCAGGCGGTGGTATTCTATATTTATCGTCTTGATGGTGACTATCGGCGGCGCTGGATTCCCACGGCGATCATTTTTGCCCTCCAGATCGCCTGTTTTTACATTCTCGTTTATATTTCGCCGGTTTTTTACATCCATTTATTTTCCCTCTTTAGCCAGGTCAATACCGGGCTGCCGCGCCGTCTGGCCTGGGTGGCTAATATTGTCCTGACCCTGGCGATTGCTATTCCCCAGATTTATGCCTTTGGGATTAGCTGGCAGTCGCTGATCCTGTTTGGGGTCATGGGTGCGGTCAGCATCGCCTTTGGCCTCTGGATCGACGGGATTATTCAGCAAAGCGCCGAGCGCCGCGACCTGGTCGCTCAGCTGCAAAAGGCCCAGGATGAGCTGGTTGCGGCGGAGCGGCGGGAGGCTCGCCTAGAAGAGCGCTCACGACTGGCGCGGGACATTCACGACACGCTGGCTCAATCGTTTATCGGCGTGATCACTCATTTGGAAGCTGTCGGACAGGTTACCGATGGCGATCCACAAAAAATCGCTTTTCACGTTCAGCAGGCCGAAGCGGTCGCGCGCGACGGGCTGGGGCAGGCGCGGGGAGTGGTCCACGATCTCCGGCCGCAGGTGCTGGAGCAAAATAAATCCCTCGGCCACGCCCTCAGCCAGGAAGCACGCAAATGGGCCGCCCGTACCGGCATCGAGCTGTCAGCCGAGATAACCGGCCCGGAAGTTCAGCTTCATCCTGAAGTAGAAGTTAGCCTCCTGCGGGCGCTGCAGGAAGCGCTGGCCAACGTGGCCAAACATGCCCGGGCGACGGCCGTGCAGGTCACGCTTTCGTATATTGGAAATCAGGTTATATTAGATATTTCGGACAACGGCCGTGGGATCCAACCGGGCCATCACCCACCATCAGACGGTGGGTTTGGCCTGCAGGCGATGCAGGAGCGCGTCGCCGAAATTCGCGGCGAACTTCATGTCGAAAGTGAACCGGGCGAAGGGGTCAACCTGGCGATTATCGTCAATCTAAAATCGTAATTCGTATTTCGTATTTTGTACCTCGATATGTTAAACACAATTCGCATTCTTCTCGTTGATGATCATCCTGTTGTGAGAGCCGGGATGGAAGGGATTTTGGCCTCGCAGGATGATATTCAGGTTATTGGTCAGGCTGCCGACGGCCGAGAGGCGGTTAAGTTGGCGGCCGAGCTGCAGCCCGATGTCGTTCTGATGGATCTACGCATGCCGGAACTCGATGGCGTGGGGGCGATTCAAGAGATATTGGCAGTTGAAAACCCTCCAAAAATTCTCGTTTTAACCACATATGACACCGATGCTGACATTGTGCGTTCAATCGAGGTGGGGGCCAGCGGCTATTTACTCAAAGACACTCCCCCTGATGAGCTTTTTCGCGGTATCCGTGCTGTAGCCCGCGGAGAAAGCGTGCTGGCCCCGGCCGTGGCCGCTCGCCTGATGGGGCGCATTCGCGAGCCTGGAGATGAGATGCTCAGCGGCCGTGAAATCGAAGTGTTGTCTTTGGTTTCTCGTGGTAACAGCAATCGCGAGATCGCCAAAGCCCTGCACATCAGCACCGCCACGGTGAAAACCCACCTGATTCATATTTTTGACAAATTGGGGGTGGATGATCGTACCGCCGCGGTTACGGTTGCTCTGGAAAAAGGGATATTGCGGCTCAACCGCAGATAAGACTTCAGACCACAGACTACAGACCACAGAAGGTTGGTCTCAAGTATGGTTTTTCTGATGTCTGATGTCTGATGTCTGTGGTCTTCTAGGGGTTTCTCTCACCGCCACGCTCATTCCCCAGCGCGCCATCACCCTCCAATGTCGGGGATGGGCCAGCTGTTGGACGAGCATCTCGTTCATTGTCGGTGGCCCTTGTGGGGGCGGGAGTGCTGGTCATGAAGGGAGTCATGGTCGGTAGAGGCGTGTCTGTGGCAAAAACGGCCGTGGCGGTAGACGGAGCGGCGGTTTCCGCCGGCGGTAATTCCGGCGTGGCCGTAGCCTGAGGTTCTGCGGTGGCCGTGGGATCAACCCCGACGGCCGGGGCGGCTGTTGGGGTGGGGCTCCGGCCGGCAAAGAGCGATGGGGCCAGAAAATAGCCGCCCCCGCCCAGCAGCAGCAGGGCCAAAATCGCGGCCCCAACCCATACCGGCCAGCCCATGCGCCGTTTTTTTGGTTGAGGGAGAAGCGGTTCCAAAATCACTTCGGTGGCCACGGACTCCGGTGGCGGGGGTGGGATTTCCACCTTTGTCCCCAACTCCGATTCCGCCTTTTGAAGGAGCTTGCTAACCTGCTTGTAACCAGGATCTTCATTATAGACCCGCGATAGATGAACGCGGGCCGTATCCCATTGGGCACTTTCAACCGCCCTGACGCCGCTTTCATAATTAAACTCAATCGACGAAGAAGGGGGTGGGGTAACCGGACTTGGCAGCGGCGTAGGATAAGGAGAAGAGACTACACCGGAGCGGGTAATATCTAAAGCCTGTAACGCTTGATGCATTGCCTGCAGGTCGGGGAACCGCTCTTCCGGTTCTTTGCTAAGGGCTCGATCTAAAATTTCTACCAGGTCAAACGGCACGTGAATCGCTTTTTCTTTTAGGGGAGGATGCGGTTCATGGACGTGTTTGTAAGCCAGGGTGATCATCTCCCCTTCAAAGGGAGGACGGCCGCACAGTGCCTCATAGGCCACAACCGCCAGGCTGTATTGATCGGACCGCGCGTCGACATCTCCCCCACGAAATTGTTCCGGACTCATATAAATCGGGGTGCCGATCATGTGGGTTCCGGTCAAATTGCTGTCGGAGCCGGTAATTTTGGCGATGCCAAAATCAGAGATGAGGACCGAGCCGCGTCTGTCAAATAAAATATTGCTGGGCTTAATATCTCGATGGACAATTCCCTTGCTGTGAGCCGCATGTAGGGCATCGGTTGCCTGCAGCAGGATCGAGACCACGGCCGAGACCGGCAGGGCGCCAAGATTTATTTTTTGTCGAAGGGTGCCTTCGGTCAGCAGCTGCATGACGATATACGGCCGATCGTCATATTGACCGCTGTCGTAAATGGAAACGATTTGCGGGTGATCAATTTGGGCAACGATTCGCGCTTCCCGCTGAAAGCGCTGCACAAATTTGTCGTCGATCGATAATTTATCGCTGATAATTTTGAGAGCGACATCACGGTCGAGCTGGGGATCGGAGGCCCGAAAGACGGTGGCCATTCCCCCCTGACCGATTTCTTCGATGATTTGATAGCGTCCGATTTGTTCGGGTTGATCTTTCACGTGCTGCTATAGGTGAACTTCTGTGTATTGATAATGCTTAACTTAATGTTACCCGTATTTTTGCGCCAAATGGTGAAAACCCCGTTTAGAAAAATGATGCTAAAGGGGATCACAATTTTTGTATTGTCAGCTATTTTGATTACAACTCATCTTTCATCAGGGGGCGCAGGGTTGAGCGGCATCTCCCGACTCCCTTCACTAAAATTAAAGCGGCTGGGTCAAGCGCCTCGTGCCTGACCCAGCACAAAAGTTAGATGGCCGGCTGCCCGCCAGCAATATAATTTTCCAGCTGATCGATCGTAAATTTTTGTTCAGCGATGATGCTTTTTACCAGGTCGCCGATTGAAATGACCCCCACAACCTGATCTTCATCGACCACAGGCAAATGACGAATTTTGTGCTCGGTCATGAGGCTCATCGCCTGATTGACTGATTCATTGGGGGCAATGGTAATGACCTCAGAGGTCATAATCTCCCTCACTTCCGTTTTGAGCGATCCCCGGCCGAGCAGGACCACTTTGCGGGCGTAATCTCGCTCAGAAATAATGCCCGCTAATTTTCCTTCATCCAACACCACGAGTGCGCCCACGTTTTTTTCCGCGAGCTTGACCAGGGCCTCGTAGACGGTATCGGCGGGAGATGTTGACCAAACCTCCGCGCCTTTGTTTTTGAGCAGCTGTTTGATTAAAGCCATATCTTTCTCCTTTACTACACTTTAATCCTGTACAACTCAAGCTTGGTGCAAAGTGGTTCGTTTCCGGCAAGATGATCGCAATGGTTTGCCGCGCTCCTTTGTGTGATAAGGGCTGAAGCGATTGAAACGGACCGTTTTGATTGATAGCCGCTTTAATGATAAACGAAAATTAATTTGGAATAAACAGGGAAAATAAAAGTAATAGCGATTTAGAGGATCTCACCCATCAACTCGGTTTGATAGCCACCCAGCTGATGGACCGCCTGCCTAAAATCGCTGTCCCGATCGCGAATCAGATCCAGAAGCCGGCCGATCATCGGGTTGGCTAAGTGGGTGTTCGGAATTACCAAATCATATCGTTCACGAAAGAGGGGGACAAAATCGAGGTTGAGGGCTCGCGCGGCCGCCAAAATCCCTAACCCCACATCGGCCGCCTCACTCTTGACCGCTGCAGCTACCCCTAAATGGGTATACTCCTGTCGCTCGTAGCCGGTAATCGATCTTGGATTGAGGTCGTTTTGCCTGAGATGATAATCGAGGAGCACCCGGGTGCCCGCACCCCGCTGCCGATTGATAAAAACCACGTCCTCACGAAGCAAGTCGGTCAGGCTGTGAACGCCTTTGGGATTTCCTTTTGGCAATATGAGCCCCTGCTGCCGGTTGACAAAGCCGATCAAAGTCACATCGACACCCCGAGCGGTTAAAAGCCGGCCGATGTAGCCGTGATTGTATTCACCGGTATCTTCGTCGAGGAGGTGGCTGCCGGCCAGATGGGCGTCACCACGCTGCAGGGCGAGCAGTCCGCCCAGGCTGCCAACGTGGGCGGAGCTTAAAGTCAACTCCGGATGGCGGCGGCGCAGATGATCGGCCAGCACGTCGAGAGTCAGGTCGTGACTGCCGATGGCCACAACGGTATTTTCGATGCGGCTGCGGGAGCGCAGCAGTTCGACAGTTACCGCTGCCCCGGCGTCAAATCCTTCTGAAAAACGGGGTATGTTGAGGATGCCATCCGCCTTGACCAGCGACATGATCACCCCGGCTCCGCGGTTGAGCGGGGTGGCCACCAGCCGCTCGCCAACGCGCCCCAACGTCACCCGCACAAAGTCATCTTCTCCAATTGGAGAGTGGGTTTTGCGGGTTAGCGTGGCTTCAACCGCTGTTTTTTCCGGCGGCTGCAGACCCTGCCACAAAAAAAGAAGCGGTTTAACGATAAGCTCAAACGTCATGGCGGCCGATACCGGATAGCCGGGAATGCCGACCAGCGCTTTACCGGGTGCGGTGCCCAGCACCACCGGGTGACCCGGCCGCATGGCGATACCGTGCACCTGCAGGGCCCCGATCTCCCGCACGATATGGGCGGTAAAATCCTCGGAGCCGGCCGAGGAACCCGCGTTGATGACCACGATATCGTGGGTTTCCAGCGCCTCCAGAACCGCCTTTTGGATCGTTTCGTATTGATCAGCCACGGCCGGCAAACGAGTGACCAGCGCACCTGTTTCTGTGGCCTGGCTGCCTAAAACCAGCGAATTGTATTCGATGATGCTGCCGGGCTGCAGCGGCTGGCCCGGTTCAACCAATTCGGTGCCGGTGGGCAGGATCGCCACTCGCGGCCGGCGAAAGACGGTGACCGAGGTGTGCCCGCTGCCGGCCAGCGCGCCAATATCCGCCGGTCGTATCTGGTGATTGGCCGGCAGGACCAGCTCCGTGGCCACAATATCTTCACCCATCGGCCGCACGTAGCGCCACGGAGGGGCCGCGGCCAGGATTTCGATGTGTGGGGTGCCGTCGGCGGCGGTTACGAGATGGGTATCTTCGATCATGATGACCGCATCCAGCCCGGCCGGGAGCGGATCACCGGTGTCGATCGGCAGCGCTTGGGTGCCGACCGCCAGCCGTTTGGGCATGGTTTCGGTTGCTCCGCGGGTATCGGCGGCGCGCACGGCGTACCCATCCATGGCCGCGGCGTGATAGTGGGGAGAAGAGAGTTTGGCCCATACCGGCGTGGCGGTTACCCGCCCCAGAGATTCGGCCAGGGAGATCAACTCCGTGCCCAGGGGGGCCATCAACCCTTCGGCCGCCAGCGCCGCATGCCAACTTTCAAGCGCTTCGGCCAGGGGGACATCGTGGAGGTAGAAGTTGCGATTCATAATCAATTAGCAATTAGTACACTGTTACAAAAATATTCTTAACTTCTTACTTTTAGATACGTCTCTTTGCCGCAGCCGAATAAATTCGGCCGCTATGAAAACCGAAACGCGATAAATCGCGTTAAAAACCGGATTTATCCGGTTTCGGT
>JASJCR010000016.1 GCA_030065875.1 Ardenticatenaceae bacterium
GATTCTTCCCCCTTCCCTCAGGGAAGGGGGGTAGGGGGGATGGGTGAAATTTTCAAAGCTGTTGACCGATGATAAGCCCTTCAGTCAAACGAAAGGTTATTTTAGCGCTGGAAAATTCCGGGGTCAAAAATTCTTTGACAATATTAGGGGCCTGGCGCAGCATCACCTCCAGGCGCACCTTATTTTCCGGGGAGACCTGCATCCGATCGGCCCACGGATGAAAATCCATTTCCTTGGACATCGTTTCTGCGTGCTGGACCGTCAACCCATTTTTTTCAAAGAGATCTGACCATTCTTTGAGTGAAATCATGCGGTTGTGGCTGGGATCGCGCAGGGTTTCAAACGCGTTCAGGTAGTCGGCCGCTGCCGCATACGCTTCGCGCACCTTCTTCTTTTTGGACCCGGTGTGCGGAACGATGTTGTCGACCACCGCCAGGATGCCCCCCGATTTGAGGACCCGGGCGGCTTCAGCCACAAATTGACCGATATTTGGAAAGTGATGGGGGGCGATGCGGCAGCTGACCAGATTAAACGACCGGTCCTCAAACGGCAAATCTTCGGCATCCGCCACTTTGGTAGAAACGTTGGGCAGCCCTTTTTCAGCGGCCAGGGCGGCCGCTTTGGGGAGCATTTCCGGGGTCAGGTCGCTGGCGACCACGTGGGCTACATGCGGCGCGAAAATATGGGCGGTGTGCCCGGCGGCCGTGGCCACATCAAGCGCCCGCCAATCCACCTGCGGTTGAACCAGTTCAACCAGCCGCTGCAGGCTGGCCCCATTGGCGTGGACCTTGCTGGTGGCATACGCCTGAGCTTTGTCTCCGAACTGTTGTTTGACGAGATCTTTTTTCATAATAGAGTTTTTACTTCATAAACGGCCATGCCGGCCGGTCATCAAGCAGCATTTCTACCGCTTTGAGGGCCGAGATATGCCCCAACCCCATCCCGTGACCGGAGAAACCCACGCAAAATCCGATTTGGGGATGGTGGGGCAGCCGGCCGATAAAGGGCAGGTGATTTTTGGTGAATCCCATGGTGCCTCCCCACTGATGATCAATTTTAATACCCGCCAATTCCGGGAAGTAATCCTTCGTGTAGCGAGTTAAGGCATTCTGAACGTCAGCGGTTGGGGATTCATCATAATGGTTGTTCTCACTCTCAAAGTTGACGTTGCGCGCCCCACCCATCAACCAGCGGCCGTATCCCGGACGGGCCGGGTCGGGGATTTGACGATAGTAATAGTAGCCAAATTGACTTCCCAAACCGCGCTGCACGACCATTGGGACCACCTCACTGACCTGGATTTGCCCTCGACACGGCTGAATTTTGGCCGTCATTTCTGGAAACAGCGTTTTTGTATAGGCGTTGGTGGCGATCAACACCCGGCCACAATCGATTTGGATTCCGTCACAAATTAACCGCACCCGATCCCCATTTTGTTCGATGCCTTTCACTTTGGTGTAAGGCAGCAATTCCTGGTTGCTGGCCAGCAAAATCTGCAGGTTCAGAAGGGCAGGGTGGGTCACGGCTTCATCCGGGCTTTCCAACCCCCCGTGAAATCCCCGGCCGAGGGGGTCTTCCGCGTGATAAATCGCCTTAAACCCATCACGATTGAGCTGCCCAGCGATTTCTTCAAACGCTTCGTACTCCTGTAAATTGTCAGCCAGATAAATAAAGCCGCTGCGCCAAATCGGTACGTTGAGCCGCACCGCCAGATCGATTAGCCGCTCGCGGTTTTCAACAGCCAGCTCTTTTAGCGCTTTGGCTCGATCATGACCAAAATTGAGCACGTCTTCCCGGTAATTATCGGCCACGGAGGCCACGATCATGCCCGCATTTCTCCCGGAAGCGCCCAGCGACGGCTCACGCATATCAACGACCAGGGCTTTGTGCCCACGCTGAGCCAGATGCCAGGCGGCGCTGCTGCCGACGATACCCGCACCAACAATGCAAATATCGGTGGTGATGGTTTGCCTGGCCGAAGGGAACTGCGGTTTTTCAAAGGCTGGGAGTTGGGCTGATTGGTGCCAGTACGATAGGGAACTCATGGCCGGATTATAGCATTAAAGTTGGCGTGGGGGCGCAAGTAATCGGTCTTGGATATAATCGACCCGTTTTGTTTATAAAATGGAACCAAAATATGAAAATTGCACTATTAATCTTGATTTTGATTCTGGTGGGCTGCCAGAGTGAACCGCCGGTTTCGCCTACTCCCATTGTTGAGGTGGCGGATTCGCCGGCAGCAGACCCCACAAATGCGCCGCTGGCTACGGCCGAGCCGTCCGTTGATCCAACGGCACAACCGACCCAACTGCCGACGGAAACCCCTGAACCCACCGTGACTCCCACCGCCACCCCTTTGCCTCCCCGATTGGTCGAGCCACTGGATGACGGTCGATTGCGCTATGTTTACGCCGACGAGCGGTTTGGGATGACGCTGCCGCCAAATTGGACGGTGGTTGATTATTTGGTTTTTGACGGCCAAACCACCGACGAGGCGGCTGGAGAATTGGCGGCCAGCCTGCTAAATAATCCCCTGTTTTCCGATTTGGTGATGGACGGCCTGCGGCTGTACGGCCTGGATACCAGCGAAGGGGCGCTTTCTTCGGCCAATCCGGCCACAGTGCTGCTGGTCAAAGAAACGTTTGCTCCGGATTTCGGATTTGAGGAGCTCGTCAATCAGACGGTCACTCAGCTTCAGCAAAACCCGGCGGTCATTTCCGGCCCGGAGCTGGTTGAGTTTGCCGTAGCCGGCCCGGAAGAGCTGGAGAGTACGCGGATCGATTATGCTCTGGAGACCGTTAATCCAACCGGCGTGGCCCTGACTTTGGCTTCCACACAGCTTCTGGTTTGGGTAGATGGCCAGGTGTTTGTGTTGACGGCCACCTGGTCTGCGGAAGAAGCGGCCGGCGTAGAGGACGAGATTGAAGGGATTTTGGGCAGTCTGGAAATCGGCCCACCAGTGGTCAATGGTCAATAATCATTGGTAAATTGTCAATGATCTATTAAGTTGTAGCGACTTTTGAATGCATTTGATGAGGAATTACGAACCGGCGGCCAGCTGGCCGCACCCGGCAGCGATGTCGATCCCGCGCCGCTGGCGAACGGTGCTGGGCAACCCATACGATTTTAAAATCGCTTGAAATGCCTTGACCCGAGCGGGGTCACTCGGCCGGCCGTCGTACCCGTCAGTTGGGTTAAGGGGGATAACGTTGACATGGGCCGCCATCCCCTGCAGAAGCTGTCCCAGCTGATGGGCCTGTTCAGGGGTGTCATTTTCATAGGCGATCAGGGTCCATTCAAAAAAAATGCGGCGCTCCCTTTGAGCGGCATAATAGCGGCACGCCTCGATCAATTCGGCCAGTGGCCAGCGGCGCGCAGGAGGGACGAGCGCCGCTCGTTCCGCATCCGTTGCCCCGTGCAGGGAAACGGCCAGGTTGATCGGCCGGCCGTCGTCAGCCAGGCGGCGAATGCCGTGCGGCAATCCAACCGTACTCAGGGTGATGCGGCGGGGAGCCAGCGCCAACCCTTTGTGGTCGGTCAGAATATCGATCGCTTTCATCGTATTGTCGTAATTGTGCAGCGGTTCCCCCATGCCCATCAGGACAATGTTGCGCAGCTCGTGCCCATTTTTTTGCAGTTCACGCTGCACAAATACGATTTGCCCCACAATTTCACCGGCCGTTAGGTGACGCTGGAACCCCATTTGACCGGTTGCGCAAAAAACGCATCCCATGGCGCACCCGGCCTGGGTGGAGATACAGGCGGTAAATCGCAAGGTGTCCTCGGGCCGGTCGCGACGGCCGGTATAGCGCATGATGACGGTTTCGATTTCCCGGCCGTCATCTAGGGCCAGAAGATACTTTTGAGTGAAACCATCTGAACTTCGCTGAGCTTTGACGATTTTAGGGACAGAAACGCGGTAATTACCCCGCAAATGCTCCAAAACATCATCCCGTAAATGCCTCACATCGTGAAATGAATGGGCTAAATTCCGGTACAACCCCTGCCAAACCCGATCGACATGAAAGGTGCTGATGTTGCGCTGTGCGAGAGCGGTGGCCAGCTCACCATAGGTCAGGTTATAAATCTCTTGTTTGACCATCGGCTAGTTGATTTGGACGGTGTTTGACGAAGATTGAGAAATCTTTATTGATCCGCTTCCAAAACAAATGTGAGGGCGGCAGCGTATGCGTCACCGGCGGTACCGGCCGGGAACTGATGTTCCTGCCCACTGAGGCGAATCTTGCAAACATACCCGCGCAAGGTGGTCAGGAGCTGCACGATGGGCTCTTCCCCGCCGGCTAATTTAGCCACCAGTATTGTGCGCAGCTGATCTTCACGCGGAATCCAGATCACGTCAAATTGATAAATGAAGTCAAGAGACCATTCCACGGCACCGTTGAAGGTTAATGCCGGATATCCGTGCAGCACTTCGGCGGCGATCGTCATGTCGCTGAGGACAAAGATACGATCATCTAGATTGCGTTCGGGAATGGCAAAAAAGTCGTGCAGCTTCGGTTCCCATTTTAAACCGAGCTCTTTTAATTTTTTAGCGGCTTGTAGCTTAATCATATGATCACTGTAATGAAGAAATTAGGTGGTGTCAACAAGGTCAATTGTAGCTTTTATTGTGCAATCTGTCTGTTTTTTTCTTTGAAAGTTGTAATTTTTTTAAGGGTTCAAAATTTTAAACATGATTTCACGAATTTTTATGCGATGAAACCAAAGCCATGGTGCAGGGGCTTGGCTAGTAGGGGCTTGGCTTGCCAAGCCCTTGCCCATGTGGATGGGTTAAATGGCTCTCGGACCCCTTTTCTCTTTAATAGACGAGGATCCCGTCCACTTACATAAATGCAAAGACAGCTATGGCAGCGTCATTCCCGCGAAAGCGGGAATCCATTGGATGGCTACCGCTGGATCCCCACCGTAGTCTACCCCCGTGAAGACGGGGGCCAGGATGACGGGCTTGTTTGGGAAGATGATTCGTATGGGTATTTATTTATAAAAGATCAATATCGCGTTTCGGTTTTCGCAGCAGCTACCCGGCCGTCACGGTCATCAAATACCGGCCAGAGCAGCTGAATCGTTACAGAAATTTGTAATGGCCTTGCTTTAAGGTTTTTTAGGAAAAGGCATTAATGATACCTGATTGTGAGATAGTAGAAGAGTTAACATTTAGGAAATGGAGGATTGTACACTCGTGAAGAAGTTGCTTTTTTTAACGTTTTTGCTGCTGGTGACAGCGGCTTGCAGCGGCGGAGGGGCTGAACCTCAAGCGGCGCTGCCAACCATTGAGCGCTTGGTTCTGGCTAAAGATGAAGCCGGCGCAACATCGGTCACCGCTTTTGATTCGGAGGACACGTTTTACCTGTTGGTTGACCTGGCAGGGGTGTCGGACCCTGTGGAGGTGAAGGCGGAATGGACGGCGGTGGAGGTAGAAGGCGCTGAGGCCAACACCGTTTTAGACAGCGATGAGGTCACTTTTGGAAATGGAACGGTTGTCTTTGACCTTTCAAACATCACCCCCTGGCCAGCTGGGGATTACCGGGTGGATGTGTATTTAGCGGGAGAGCCTCAGCAAACGCTTGAATTTAGGGTTTTATCTGCCACGGCCGTTGATAGCGAAAACCAGGCCGAAGTCGTTGAAGAAGGATCGGCCGCTGTTTCGACGCTTGAAATGGTAAACCAGGCGGTCATTCAAATTGAGGCGCAGGGGAGCTTTACCGATCCTGAGGTCGGCAATGTTTACAACTCCTCCGGCCGTGGGTCCGGCTTTATAATCGATCCGAGCGGCATCGCCGTTACCAACAACCACGTGGTTACCGGAGCCGCTCTCCTAAAAGTGTGGATTGATGGAGAAAGCGAGCCTCGAAATGCCAAAATTTTGGGTGTTTCTGAGTGTGCTGACCTGGCCGTGATCGATATAGATGGAGAAGGGTTTGATTATCTCAATTGGTATGGTGGGGAAATTCGCGTGGGCCTCGATGTGTACGCATCCGGTTTTCCACTTGGTGATCCTGAATATACCTTGACCAAGGGGATTGTCTCCAAGGCCCAGACCGGGGGTGACACTAGTTGGGCATCAATTGATGCGGTTCTCGAGCATGACGCCACCATAAACCCCGGAAATTCAGGCGGCCCGCTTGTTTCGGCGGATGGCCAGGTTGTGGCCGTAAATTATGCCGGATCAACCGACGTCAACCAATATTTTGCCATCGCCCAGGAACAGGCTCTAGACGTTATCGAGCGGCTGCAGGCCGGTGAAGATTTCCTGTCGATCGGCGTCAATGGCACGGCGGTTAATGATGGTTCGGGGCTGTCGGGGGTGTGGGTTTCCTCGGTCAAATCGGGGTCTCCGGCCGATGAAGCCGGCGTAAAAGCTGGGGATATCATCACTTCGCTGGAAGGTTTGATTTTGGCGACCGATGGCACGATGGCCGACTACTGCGATATTTTGCGCAGCCGAAATTCGGATGACGTGATGAACATCGAAATCCTGCGTTTTGCCACGGAAGAGGTGTTAAGAGGGCAGTTAAACGGCCGGGTTCTTGAAGTGTCTTTTTCTTTTGCCCAAACGCTGTCTGACGAAGCCGAAGACGGCGGGACAACCACCACCGGTGGTGGGGGCATCTATGTTGACTATATGCGCGTCTCGGACGATACCGGTTCTCTTTCGATGGAAGTGCCGGTTGAGTGGTCTGACATTGATGGGTCGGGTTGGGGAGATGGCGGTGTAAATTTTGGTCCTTCGATTACCGCCGCACCTATCCTCGATCAGCTCAACGATAACTGGGATGTACCAGGGGTGTTTTTTGCCACGACGAGAGAATATGCGGTGATTACCCCGGATGAAACGCTCGATTCATTTACCGATATTCTTAGCGAAGATTGCGTTTTTGATTCACGGAACGATTTTGAGGACAACACCTATACCGGCAAATTTGAGCTGTGGAGCGACTGCGGTGGTGAAGGGACGCTGGGTGTGGTCCTGGCCTTTAACCCAACCAGCGGGGAAGATTTGCTGGCCATTATGATTATCGTGGTGGTCAGCGATGCCGATTTGGACGCCATGGATCGTATCTTGTCGACCTTTGAAGTTCGCTGAATTTGGTGGTAGATAAGAGAAAAGGGTGCTGAGGCTTGGTTGCCCAGCACCCTTTTTTTCCATGTGGATTGCCAAAGTGGTGGCCTTATTTTGCCCTCTCCTCAATCCTCCCCCACAGGGGGAGTAAGCTTGCTTCCCCTCCCCTTGAGAGGGGAATGAGGGGAGGGAACAACATGGGTTTAACCCTCACTTCTTCTTAGTCCGTTTTTCCACTTCACCCATCAGCGTATCCATCATCGACCGTAGATTTTGCTGACCATTTTCGGCCCCGTCATGATCGTGAGATTGACGAGCCCCGCTGTTGGAAGCGGCCTGATTCAACGTTTGCGGCAAAATTTGGGCCAGCAGCAAGGTGGATAAGGCGGAATCAGTTCCTCCCTGACGGCCGGTATTGACCACCACCGGTCGGGGGGCCTGCTGCATCAAATCTTTAGCCACATCGAGCCGCTGAATTTCCAGCTCATAACGCAAAACCGCCTGGTTGTCTTTGTATGCTTCACCCAACCGCTGCAGCGCTTTGGCCTGGTTCTCGGCTGCTTTGAGCTCCGCTTTACCGTGGGTTTCAATTTCCAGCTTGATCTTTTGCGCTTCAGTCTCTTTTTCCTGCAGCATCAAAGCCACATCCTGACGGGCTTTGTTGATCGCCTCACGGACTGAAACCAGCTTGGCGTCTCGCACTTTCTTCGCCTGCTCGATTTCCAATTCCAGGGCATCTTTCCGCCGCTTGCGCATCAAATCCCACTCTTTCTCATACGCCACCAATTCTTTGGCTATCCGTTCCTGGGTTGCCAAATTGTTCTGGTACTGCTCCGGCAGCTGGACATCGGGAATGTTCGCCCCGGTAATGCGCACGCCGTAACGCTCCATCGTTTCATTGAGAAGGCGCTGCATGTCGCCCACATCGCTGCCGCGTAGATCATATGCTTTGGCGGTTTCAACGTGGCGGGTGCGCTGCCGGATCGCATCCTGCACGGCGCTGCTCAGCACGATGTCAAAATTGCTGGCCCCGATGCGTCGCACAAATAAAATCGGGTTGACGATGCGAAATTTGAGAAAGAACTCAATTGATTTGAGCGGCACATTCTCTTGGGTTGGGCTGGAAAGTACCGGAGCCGTGTATGGGATTTCGGTCGAGGTGTCAACGATGTACTCCACTTTTTCCCACGGTCTCCAGATGTATTTTCGGCCGGGTGGCAGCACATCGGTGATCTCACCCCAGCTGGATAAAATTCCGGCCGTTCCTTCTTCAACCTCGACGATCATCGACCGGATGAGGGCGATGAAAGCCATAAAGGCAAACCCTAGAAAGCCCAAGAATCCCAATGGTGAAAACCAGGGCAGACCGTCGGCGATGATAGCCATCACGGCCGAGGCCAGCGAAAAAAGGCTCAGGGCAATCCAAAAGAGCACCGCATAACCGCGTCGATCTTTGGGGATAACCACCGGCACGAGATGACCTTGATCACCCGAGCGGAGGAATTGGCGAACCTGCCCCCAACTGGAGACAACTTCTTTTACTTTAGAAAATCCTTGTTGTGCCATCAGGAAATAACCTCCTCGACCGGGGTCATATCGGCGGTCGCCACGTTGGTGACCTCTTTAATCGTTTGATCGCGGTCCCGAATGCGCGTTGTCATTTCGTTTAATCTGGTCCGAATCTGGGCCAGTTCTTCAGGTGTATAAAGCGATTTTTCTTCGATTCCTAACATCTGACGAGCCAGCGACATGTAGTCGACCTGTTGATCGTCTTCGGCGCCAATATTGATAATTTGCGGAAGTTTGTCCGCGGCCACCTGGATCTTTTCCAGGATCGCCTGTTGGTAACGATACTCGAGGATTTCCGGGTAGTAAGCCGACTGCAAGGCCCGAATGTCAAGCGCCTGAGCCTGGAAGAGGGCTGCATTGGCGTCCGCTTCACTTTCCGCTTCGATCATCAGCTGATTGGCGTAGGCGTTGGCCCGGTTGATTTCTTTTTCGTGGGCCGTTTCAATTTGAGCTTCAAACGTGGCGATATCCGCTTTGATATCGGAGAGGGTTTCGCGTAACCCGGCTAGCTCTTTCTCTAAATCCCCTTCATCCCGCTTTTTGCGCAAATCGAGTTCATAATTGTAGGTGTATGCCTCTTTGGCCACGCGCACCAGCTCGGAGGCGGCCAGGTCCATGCGATATTCCTGGTCGGATGGCTCGGCATGGGTGATATTGGCGTTGACAAACTCAACGGCCGGCATAAACTGCTCGTTTAAGCTGTCGAGGAGCTGTTTGGTGGTCTCGCCGACGAGGTCGTAAATTTCCTCTGCTCGTTGAGAGTAAATCAAAGCCCGCGTTTGCTCGCTAATCGCATTTTGCAGCTTTTCTGAAAAGCCGTTTACCCCACCAAGGCGAAAGATAAATTCGCGGGGATCGTTGATGCGAAATTGCAAAAACAGGTCGACGGAAGCGTTGACCTGCCCCTGGGTCGGTGCCTCGCGGATCGGCGCGTTGTACGGGTACTCTTTGGTGGTGTTAACGATATAGCTGACCCGCTTCCAGGGGTGAAAAATGTAGCGGCGGCCGGCCGGGACCAAATTCTCGACCTTACCGAATTTGGTAATTAATGCCTGGCACCCATCTGGAATCATCACATAGCTGTTTTTCCAGATGTGAAACAGAATATAGCCGATCAGCAGCAGCCAGTAGTGTGGCCCAAACAACACCAGGGTAAACCCCGGTGCAAAGGTTGCCAGCCCGGCCACAAAGATGACACCCACCACGATGAGGATAAAAGCGATCACCGCCCAGCCCCACGAACGATGGTTTTTGGGCATAACGACCGGGTTGATAATATTGACCGGCTCCCCAGTAGAGTCGCCGCGTCGTTCCCTTGAAAAACTGCGGTTCAAAATTTGAGCCGCGTCGTCCAGGGTGGCAATCGCCTGCGAAATTTGGGTTGAGGCGGTTGTCCCTGATGCACCCCGCTGACTGATGAAATCTTGCGTGTTCATCATGAACTGCTCGAATTCTTCGCTATCAGCGATTTGATTGGCTGTTTGCAAAACTTGTTGGATTCGCTCCATACAGCACGCTCCTTGTTACGAGTTTCACTTCTAAATAAATCCGGTTTTGCCTAGAGACAGGCATGAGGATTGACAACAGCGACTATTGATCAATAGTCGCTGGGTGGCGGCATTTTGTGGTGATGAGTAAGATTAACCGCTCATGAAAATATTATACGGGAAAAAAGGGAAACAGTTGTAAGTTTGAGAGAGAAGTTATGATAAAAACGGCCCACAATCAATTTGTAGATGGTCAGGGGCGCACCGTCATGCTGCGGGGAGTCAACCTGGGGGGCAGCAGCAAAATGCCGGCCAAACCGCCTTCACCGACCCATCAACCGGAAAATTTTTTTGAGTATCAGGCGGTCACTTTTGTCGGCCGGCCGTTTCCCGCACCTGAGGCGGATGCACACTTTGCCCGTCTGAAGCATTGGGGATTTAACTGCCTGCGATTTGTCATCACCTGGGAGGCGGTTGAGCATGCCGGACCGGGCCAATACGACCTGATTTATCTCGATTATTTGACCAAAATGGTTGAAAAGGCGGGTGAATACGGTTTTCTGGTGGTGATTGACCCTCATCAGGACGTCTGGAGCCGCTGGACGGGTGGAGACGGGGCACCGGCCTGGACGCTTGAAAAGGCGGGCTTTGAATTATCGAGACTTCATCCCACCGGTGCAGCGGTTTTACATCATCTGGCCGGCGATGAGTATCTCCGGATGCAATGGGTGACCAACTACGATCGTCTGGCGGCGGCCACCATGTTTACCCTCTTTTTTGCCGGAAACGATTTTGCACCGGAGCTCACCGTGGACGGGGTTCCCATCCAGCAATATTTGCAAGATCATTATTTTCAGGCGATGCGTCAGGTGGTCGGCCGCCTCAACAAATTTGATCACGTCATCGGGTACGACACCCTCAACGAGCCGCATCCCGGTTTGGTGGGCGTGGCAGATTTAACCGGCCGGGATCACTTTTTGGTGTCGATCGGGGCGGCACCCTCACCCCTTGAGTCGATGGCCTTGGGGGGCGGTCATTCTCTGGAGGTGCCCATTTTGGAGACCGGTATTTTGGGGGCACAGGAAAAGGGGCGCGTGCAGCTCAACCCGCAGCGGCAGATCGCGTGGCGGTCACCCGAAGATGATCTGTGGAGAAATCAAGGCGTTTGGGGGATGGGAGAAGATGGGCAGCCTCAAATTTTGAAGCCGGATTATTTTTGCGAGGTGAACGGCCGACCGGTCGACTTTTCGCATGATTATCTAAAACCGTTTTTACAGCGTTTTATTCACGAAATCCGGGCGGAGCACGAGTCAGCTTTGATATTTGTGGAGACCTCTCTCGAAAGCGAGGTGCCCCACCTCAACGAGCCCGGCCTGGTTTTTGCCCCTCACTGGTATGATGCGGTGGCTTTGTTTCAGCGACGTTACCAACCCCAGTTCGGTTTTGATGTGGCCAAGCGGCAGCCGGTTCTCGGCCGGAAAAATATCCGTCGGTCTTTTAGCAAGCAGCTGGCCGATTTAAAAGAAAGAGGCCAAAAAGCGCTGGCCGGGCCCACGTGGCTTGGTGAATTTGGCTTATCGTTTGACCTCAACGACCGCGTGGCGTTTGCAGAGGGTGATTTTTCTCCGCACATCGCCGTCATGGAGCGCACGTATCGGGCTCTGGATGATAATTTACTCAGCGGAACCGTCTGGAATTACACGGCCGACAACACCAACGCATACGGGGACGGATGGAACGGAGAGGATTTGTCAATTTTCAGCACCGATCAGATTCATCCGCTTGATGATTTGCACGATCTGTACGCCGGCGGTCGGGCGCTGGCGGCCGTTGTACGACCATATCCACGAGCAACGGCCGGTGAACTGCTGGCCCTTTCTTTTGATGTAAAAACGCGCGATTTTGAAATGCGTTTTCGCCATGATGAGCGGGCCGAGGGTCCAACCGAAATATTTGTGCCGGATTACCATTATGGGGTGGGAGTGGGTGTTGAACTATCCGACGGCCGGTGTGAATACGATCAGGAAACGCAAACGTTGACCTACTGGCACACAGAGGATGTGGCCGAACATGTGGTGCGGGTGTTTCGAGAGCGCGGACCCGCGGAAATAGACGGTGGATCGATTAAAATCGGTGAAGATCGCTCGTATGATTTGGAGCATCGCTTTATCGAGACCAACGGAATTCGGCTGCACACCATTCTGGCTGGCGAAGAAAACGGCCAACCGCTGGTGATGCTGCACGGTTTTCCGGAGTTTTGGTATGGCTGGCGGGAGCAAATCCCCTATTTTGTCCGGCAGGGGTATCGGGTAATTGTGCCCGATCAGCGAGGGTATAACCTCAGCGATAAACCGAAAAAAATTGCGGATTATCATATCGACAAGTTGGCGGCCGATATTGTGGGTTTGCTGGACACGCTGGGGATCGATAAGACTGTGTTGGTGGGGCACGACTGGGGGGCGATGGTCACCTGGTGGCTGGCCGCCAGCTATCCTGAGCGGCTCGAGCGTGCGGTGGCGTTAAATGTGCCTCACCCTAACGTGTTCCAATCAACCATATGGGGTTCTCCCAAACAGATGTTAAAAAGCTGGTATGCAGCCACCTTTCAGATTCCCGGTTTGCCGGAACGGATTGGTAAAATCAACAATTGGCAATTGGGGGTGAATTTGATGCAAAAATTTAGCGCTCATCCCGACACATTTTCTGCTGAAGATATGGTGCGTTATACCGAAGCGTGGTCTCGGCCGCAGGCGATGCGCTCCATGTTAAATTGGTATCGGGTGTTTATGCGTCAGTGGCCCCAGCTAAAGAATCCGCACGTTGAAATACCGATGTTGTTAATTTGGGGGGCGCAGGATGTTGCCCTGAGCCGGGAGATGGCCCGGCCGAGCATTGACGAGTACTGTCGCGATGGTCATCTTGTGTTTATCGAGGAGGCGACGCATTGGGTTCAGCACGACGAGCCGGAGCGGGTCAATCGGCTCATCGGCCGCTTTTTTGATCAGGAATCGGATTGAGAATCACAACGTGTCTTTGTCTCATAATGGTTGGCCTTAACGGGTGACGTCCAGACGGCGGCGCAGCCCTTCACCCAGCATGTTAAAGGCAAAAACCTGAAGAAAAATAACGGCTGCAGCCAAAACCATTTCCCAAGGGGCTTGAAACATCTTGCGGGTGAAGTCGGAAAGCATTTGCCCCAATTCCGGGATATCGGAGGTTAATCCGATGGCTACAAACGCCGGGCTGTTGGGGTCAGCGCCATAAACGATGAGGCCGTTGCCCAAAAATATCCCTAAAAATCCAAGTTCGGCCATCAGGAGCAGCACCGCGCTGAGTTCAAAAGCGAGCAGGGTAGGCAAGGTCGACCAAAATTGAGGTAAAACGTGCCGCCAAAGCACAGCCAGATGGCTGCTCCCCAGGGCAAACGAACTTTCGACAAACCCTTGCTGCCGCAAGGTGGCCGTCTGATTTTGGTAAAAAATAGCAAAATCTGGCCAGCCGATGAGCCCCAGGACCAAGATAAAAATCGATAAAGATCGTTCTTCACTCAAGGCGATCAGCGCCAGGGCCAGAATGAGCGGGGGAATTGAAATGAGCACGCTGGTGATTGTTTTGATGGCGCCGCCCCAGAATTGCTCGCTCAGCCAGCCGGAAAGTACGCCAAGCGGCAGGCCGATCAGCAGTCGGGCCAGAACAACCCCCACACAGGTGATCATCGTCGGCCGCACCGCCCACAACAGGCGGCTCAGCAAATCTCGTCCAACATGATCGGTGCCCAGGGGGAACATGTCGAGGACAAACGGGGCGATCGGCCGAACGGAGGGGATATAGGTTTCTCCATCTACGTTGATAACATCGGTGAACCGCCGGGTCGGGTCAAAGGGCGCAATCGTGGAGCCCACGACGGCAATTAACAAGAACAGCAGAGTTAGGATTAAGCCGATGATCAGAGAGTAATTGCGCTTCATTGCCGAGGACCTCTAATTTTGTTGTCGCAACCTGGGATCGGCGGCGTAGGCGGCCGCTGCGGCGATAAGATCGGCCGTTAAAATGAGAAACCCCAGCAAAAAGGTGAGGGTGGCAATCAGTTCGGGATGGGCGAAAAAGCGAGATTGGGCGGATAGGTTTTCATTGGCGATGATCGAAAAGACAAAAAAGCGGCCGATTCCAGGCCAGAAAAACATGATTTCCGCGATGAGCAATCCGCCGACGACGTAGCGCAGCGATTGACCCAGGAGGACGATGACCGGGGCAAAAATATTTTTAAAGGCGTGTTTGCGAAAGACGCGATACCAGCGTGCTCCTTTGCTGCGGGCGGTGCGAATATAGTTTTTTTGCAGCTCATTTTCTAATAAGCTGGTGGTCACTCTGGCCACGTGAAGGGTCGGCCGGACCGCCAGGACAATGAGCGGCAAAATTAAATGTCTATCGAGACTGCAGCTTGAAAAGGGCAGTGGGGTCCCCTCTCCGCAGCCGCTCATAGGGAGCCAGGTTTGGCTTAGGCCGCCGTACAGCGTTTGAAAAACGATGATCGCTATGACAACGCCACCTAGTAAAAAACCGGGAATCGACGCGCCGGCAGAGATGATTAAAAAGGCGGTGGGTCGTGTGCGCATCGTATTGGGCGAAATCGATATAAAACCGATTAAAATGCCCAAAATCCCAACGATGGCCATAGAAAAAACAATGAGAATCAGGCTGTTGACAAAAGGTTTGGATACAAGCTCGTTGATCTGCGCGCCGCCAACTTCCCCAAAATTCCCCTGAAAAATGATCCTGCCCAAATAATCAAAATAACCACCGTAAGCCTCCGGATCGCGGCCGCCTGGTCTGAAGAAGCTGGGATGATTGATTGCATATTGATACCCAACCGCATGAAGAATGGGGAGTAAAAAAAGGATGAGTAAAGATTTTGTGGAAATCAAGCGGATCATTGTAAATCCTGTATGAAAAATGAAAAAGAGCCGGATTTTTGGCCGATTTTAACCTAATCCTCGGATTATTTGAAATGCACACTTTTGTCTTTCCAAATTGGCCCTATTAAACAGAAGGATGAAACCGGTGTAGGGGCTTGGCTAGCCAAGCCCCTACAAATGTGGATGGGTTAAGTCGCCCTCGGACCACCTTTCCCATTAAGATACAAAGACAGCAGCGTCATTCCCGCGAAAGCGGGAATCCATTGGCTTGCTACGGAATGATTCACATGGTGAACTCCGATGGGAGAAAAATTTTATGGTAATATTAACCGTATCCTATCAGCTCTAAAACATTGTAATTTTGTATCACTGAATGAGGAAAATCGATTCAACACCAGAGAATATTGAATTATCGATTTATCAGCGGCTTCCCGCTCTAATTGGCGCCATGGTGCAAGCTAAAACCTTGCAGATTGGTTTATCTAAGGGGATGGAGCGGCTGGATGTACTGCCGCAAAATTTGTGGTTTGTCATCCTGGAGAGGCGTGCAAAACCAGGCGTTGGTCAAATTCTTGTTCCCAAGGTATCACGAAATAGCAAGGCGGAAAACCTTTCTCTGCGCGAACTCTCTTTTAATCAAGATCAGGACGAACTCAATAGGATCGTGCAAAAGCTGCAAAAAAGGGATATTGTTTACCTGCAGCAAGCCTTTTTTACCTTTGAATTAGGAGAATCCCAGGAACATCAACTTAAAATCGAATTTGGGCAGATCGTCCCCATAATTGTGGCTGAAAAGGTGTGGGGAGGGTTGTTGGTTGGCTATGAAGCCAAGGTGGACCGAGATTTTCAGCTGGGAGAAAAGGTATTAGGCGCTCTGGGCGAGGCTTTTTCAATTGGCATCGGTCACATTATAAATAAAACGTTCCTAACCGGCAGTCGAACCACCAAACCACAAAAACAACGCTCCCGTTTTATCAATTCAGATATTACCTTTGATTTAGATCCGTTGTTTGCTGAAATCCTTGAGCCACAGGAATTGTTTAGCCATGTTTACGAGCAAATTCGGCAGTTAATGTATTTTGATGGCTTGATTGGCTTTCAGTATTTTTCCGATAGTGATGAGATTGTCTTTACGTTTAGTCAGGAAAAAGATGAGCTCAATCAATCAAATGCGGAGGCGTTCTGGGCAGGTGAGGCGACCATGGCTTTTCTGCAGCAGATCGTTCATCGGAAAAAGACGATTTGGGTGCAAAATGGAGAAGCCGATGATTCAATTTTAGAGGTCATCGGTAGCTTCGACTTTAAATCTGTGGTTGGTATTCCCCTTATTGCTCATGAAAGAGCGGTTGGGTTGATGATTGTTTATGCGTATGAACCATCATTTTTTAACAAGCGGCAGGTCGAATATTTTGAGTTGATGGGTCAACAGCTGGCTTTATCGATTGCCAGCGCTCAACTTTACCGTTTTGAGTTAAATCAGCGACTTCGAGCTAACATTTTGAACGACCTTTCGTATCGCCTGCTGAACGTCAATAGCTGGACCGAAATTGTCGAGCAGGCGATCCAATCGATGAGAACCTGGTACGAACACCTAAATTACTGTTCTATCTCGGTAAAAGATCGTCAATCTGAGGCTTTGTCAGAAATAGGCCGGTGGACAAATTTCCCCATTAAACTGGAAAAAATCAAAGAAAGGCTGCTTTCTTCTCCAATTGTATTCAGAGTGGTTGATGAGGGTAAACCATTTGTCTGGCATCGTCATTCAAGACAGCGGGAGGACGAAAAATTTGAGTTAGAAGAGGGAATTGGCATTGAGTCTCTGCTGCTGATTCCTTTAAAAGCCAGCGCCCACGAACCGGCGATTGGTTATTTGGCGGCCGGGTTTTCCTCGAGCGGCCCGCTGCCGTTTGAGCAAAATCTGCAGCTGGGAGTAGCGATCGCCTCACGTCTAACGCACGTGATCAATACCATTCAGCTCAAGCATCTCGAGCGGGAGCAGCTTAAACTGTCTCAAACGCTCCAGGAAATGGGGGCGATTTTAACGGTTGATTTGAGCCTTGATGATTTTATCGACCGCATGTTTGATCTTTTGGCAGATGTTGTCGAGTATGACAGCGTTTCCATGCAGCTGTTTGATGAGAGTACGCAATTATTACGGATGGTGGCTAATCGTGGATTTGAAGATGTTGGTTTGGTGCGACAATTTATGGATGAGTTAGGGCAAAAAGCCATCGAAAGGTTTGACCCAGATCTGAAGGTGTTGTTAATCCCCGACACGCTTGATTCCGACACATGGGAACAGGCGGATTTTAACTATTCCGTATTAAAAAATGTCCGTTCGTATATTGGGGCCAAGCTTGAATTCAAAGGGCGATTTTTGGGAATAATTAATGTAGACAGCTTTACTCCCAATCAATTTAATGTTCAAACCGCCAAAACTGTGCAGGCATTTGCCAACCAGGCCGCCGTAGCTCTGGAAGACAACCGGCTCTATAAAATCCTCAATCGGCGAGTGACAGAATTATCTTTGATCAATCAAATTGTGGCGATTATTTCAACTTTGTTTGATCTCGATGATGTGATTCGTGAAACAACAAATGCCCTGTCCCAATCCCTTTACCGGTTTAATTTTGGGTTGATGATGGTTGATGAAGAGCAACAAAAGTTTCTCGTTAATAGACATTATCATTTTTCGGAGCGGATGACCTACGAAAATACAATTTCGGTTCAAGAGGGGATTGTAGGCTACGTTTACCGCGAAAAAAAATCGATCATTGTGCCTGACGTGACGGAAATATCCTTTTTCTATGCGCATGAAAGCCGAACCAAATCGGAAATAGCCGTCCCAATTTTAGTTGAAGATCGAGTTGTGGGGGTTGTCAATGCGGAAAGCCCCTTGATCAATGCTTTTTCCCAAGACGATCAATCCTTTTTGGAAACATTGGCCGGTCAGCTTGCGGTGGCTTTTCAGCGTATCGAGCTGTACAGTGAGATAGAACGATACGCGACGGATTTGTCAGAAATGGTTGAATCGCGGACGCGTGAACTCAATGCCGAAAAAGATCGCATTCAAGCGATTTTACAAAATGCCGATGAGGGAATTATTTTTACCGACGCCACCGGAACCATCGAGTTTATTAATCAGGCAACGAGGCGGCAAACAGGTTATACCGTCGAAGAATGCCTCGGTCAGCAGCTCAGTTTCTTCACGAGCCGCTACACCTCCCCAATTGTGACGCGCGAAATTTTGACGGCTATTTCAGAAGGGCGCCCCTGGCGGGGTGAGGTGGCTTTGTCCCGCAAAGATCAAACGGTCTATGATGCCCTGGTAATCTTGTCGCCAATCGTGGATGATGCCGGTGAGGTTGTTGGTTATGTGGTTGTACAAAACGACATCACCAAATTTAAAGAGGTGGAGCGTTTAAAATCTATTTTTGTGACCAACGTTTCCCACGAATTGCGCACGCCATTGACAAACATCAAGACGTATGTCACTCTCCTCGAACGCGGCCGGGAAGACCGTCGCGAGCGATATTTTGGCGTGCTAAATCAGGAATTAGAGCGATTAACCACCTTAATTCAAGATTTGCTAGATGTCAGTAAACTGGATATCGATCCAAGTTATGCCTCTTATCAAATCCTTGATCCTTTGCCGTTTTTAAACCAAATATTTCTCAATATCAAAACCTCCATGGAAGGGAAATATATCTTTGAAAATAATCTGCCTCCTGAATTACCCACGGTTTGGGGTGATCAGAAGCAGCTGATTCTGGCCTTTAGCAACCTGATTAAAAACAGCGTTTCTTACTCCCCTGAGGGCTCGGTGGTGACGCTCTCAGGAGGGGTTGAAGGGGATGAATTGTGGATTTCGGTGGAGGACGAAGGGGCCGGAATCTCGGCCGAGGAACTACCTCAAATTTTTGACCGATTTTTTAGGGGATCCGCTGCCGCTGCTGTCCGCAACGCCGGCACCGGATTGGGGCTGGCGATCAGCAAAGAAGTTGTTTTACTCCATCGTGGTAGAATTGAGGTGAAATCTGAAATTGGTCAAGGATCAGTATTTACGGTTTGGCTTCCCACAATTTTTCAAGAAAGCGCTTAGATAAAAATTTTTATAAAGCCGATTCATTGACGGTGGCTCAGCAGCTCATCGGCAAACGGCTGGTGCGGGTCCATGAGGGGGTGCGTCTTTCCGGCCGCATTGTGGAAACGGAAGCGTACTGTCCGGATGGTCCGGCTGATTTAGCTTGTCATGGCAGCAAAAATAAAGGGCGGCCGACCAAACGCACAGCCGTCATGTTTGGCCCGGCCGGCGTGGCTTACGTTTATTTTAATTACGGTATCCACTGGCTTTTTAACGTCGTTACCGGTCATCCATCTCAACCGGGAGCTGTGCTGATTCGGGCGATCGCCCCGCTGGAAGGAATAGAGCAAATGCGCCGCCTGCGTCATCCGCGGCCAGATCGCGAGCTTACAAATGGACCAGCTAAGCTGACTCAGGCGATGGAGATCACCGGCCAACATAATGGAGAGCATCTTTGTCGGCCGGACAGTGTTATATGGATAGAGGATGGATCCCTGCTACCGGAGGATAAAATCTGCTGCGGACCAAGAATCGGTCTGGGCCAAACACCCGAACCGTGGTTTTCGATGCCCTGGCGGTTTTGGTTAAAAGGTGATCCGTTTGTCTCAAAATAAATCAAAATCAGGAGATATTATGAAGCTGTTGGAAGGGAAAAAGGTACTCATTTTTGGGATTGCCAACAAACACTCCATCGCCTGGGGGATCGCCCGGGCGATGCACGAAGCTGGCGCTGAAATCGGATTTAGCTACGGTATTCCCGAATTAGAAAAACGGGTTCTCCCGCTGGCCAAAGAATTGGGTGTGACCTTTGTGGAAAAATGTGATGTGGGGGTCGATGCCGAAATCGATCAGGTTTTTGCCAAGGCGAAAGAGCATTTTGGCACCATCGACGTCCTGGTCCATTCGGTTGCCTTTGCCAAACGGGAAGATTTAATGAGCTACTTTTATGAATCCAGCCGCGATGGATTCGCTTTGGCGATGGACATCAGCGTTTACAGCTTAATTGCGTTAACCCGGGCCGCCCTGCCTCTGATGGCTGAAGGTGGCTCGATCATGTCCATGACTTACTATGGATCAGAAAAGGTGATGCCCAATTACAATACGATGGGGGTGGCCAAAGCAGCCCTGGAAGCCACAACGCGCTACCTGGCGGCTGATTTGGGACCGCGCGGGATTCGCGTTAACGCGATCTCAGCCGGTCCCATCAAGACTTTGGCCGCGGCCGGGATAACCAATTTTCGCAAAATGCTCAACTATGCGGGTGAAAGAACGCCGCTGCGCCGAAATGTCGATCAAATGGAGGTTGGCCGAACCGCACTTTATCTGGCCAGCGACCTGAGCAGCGGCGTCACCGGCGAGATCATTTATGTGGATGCGGGTTATAACATCATGGGGATGTTCGAACCGCCGGAAAATTGGACCGCTCGTTAGGTAATTATTCCTGTTGCCCCCCTGGGAGAACCTGCTATACTCCTAGGCGGCATTTTCAATTTACGAATTAAATATGTCATCCCGCTTATCCAGAGAGGTGGAGGGACCGGCCCTTTGAAACCTCAGCAACCGCCTAGCGGTGCTAATTCCGGCAGAGCAATCTGGAAGATAAGAGGCATTAAGCCATATTCTAGAAATATGAACCTCTTGCCTCCATGCAAGAGGTTTTTTGTTGCCTGCAAACACGTTCGCGATAGGCGAATTTGCAAACCACGAGTTGGTTTAAAGATTAGCAATAGAATTTTTAATTGGAGGCTTTGAATGAGCACGAGTTTTATGACTTCTCCGAGCCTTCTGTTTACCTCTGAGTCGGTTACAGAAGGTCATCCGGATAAAATGTGTGATCAAATCAGTGATGCAATATTAGATTATTTGATGGTTCATGACCCGCTAAGTCGCGTGGCCTGTGAAACCGCCATTAAAACCGGTTTTGTATTGCTCCTGGGAGAAATTTCTTCGAAAGCACACGTGAACTACGACAAACTGGTCCGCGAAGTGGTCAACGATATCGGTTTTGATTCCGGCGACAAAGGATTTGATGGGCATACCTGCGGGGTTCAGGTGGCCATCGCCGAGCAAAGCCCTGATATCGCTCAGGGTGTCGATATGGCCCTTGAGTATCGGGATGACGCTTCAGAGGAGGCGGCCATCGAAGCGATTGGTGCTGGGGATCAGGGAATGATGTTCGGTTTTGCCTGTAACGAAACGGAGACCTTGATGCCGATGCCGATATATTTGGCCCATAAATTAACCCATCGTTTGGCGGACGTTCGCCGAAACGGGACGCTGCCTTGGATCCGGCCGGACGGCAAAGCCCAGGTGACGGTTGAATACAACAAAGGGCAGGTTGGGTGCGTCAAAACCGTATTGGTTAGCACGCAGCACGCGCCTGAAATCAGCGAAAAACAGATTCGCGAAGCGGTGATTGAAGAAGTTATTAAGCCGATTATTCCAGCTCATTTGGTAAATGATTCCATGGAAATTTTTATCAATCCGACCGGCCGGTTTGTGGTTGGCGGGCCGTTGGGTGATGCGGGCTTAACCGGCCGGAAAATCATCGTCGATACCTATGGCGGCATGGGTCGTCATGGTGGGGGCGCTTTCTCCGGTAAGGATTGCACCAAGGTGGATCGCAGTGCGGCTTACGCCTCGCGCTGGGTGGCCAAAAACATCGTGGCTGCCGGACTGGCCGACCGTTGTGAAGTTCAGCTGGCATACGCCATTGGTGTGGCCCGGCCGCTGTCGGTCAATGTCGAAACGTTTGGCACTGGGAAGCTGCCCAATGCGGAACTGGTGGAGTTGATCAATCAGAACTTTGATCTTCGCCCTGGGGCGATTATCCGCGACCTGGATTTGCGCCGGCCGATTTACCGTCAGACGGCCGCATACGGTCATTTTGGGCGGGAGGATATCGATGTTCCCTGGGAAGATACCGGTCGAGCGGCTTTGCTTTCTTAAGTGAATTACAAAAACTACTCAAAAATAAATTATCCGCAGATTACGCAGATTTTCGCAGATTACAGAGAAAATCTGCGGCCATCTGCGTAATCTGTGGACAGTTATTTTAGAAAAGATTTTGTAAACCACTTAATTAGGTTTTGAGAAAGTGTTAAATAACAGCAGAAAAGCGTTGGCTGAGTTTGTTGAAGCCAAAGCGGCGCTATCAAAATGGCATGCCGATTAGAACCGACGCAGCCTTCTACAGGCTCTGGCCTCGTTTACAGCGCGTTATTAAACACTCCCTGAACCGTTAATTCGCCCGCGAAAGCGGGCTTTTTTTTTGCAACTGAAACCCCGCTTATTCCGTATCGCTAAAAGATGATGGTATAGATGAAAATGTTTTAGAAAGGTGAATAAACTCGTGGAAGATATTCAAGATTTAAAAGATCAAGAAAAATACGATTATGCGGATTCGCATGAGGAGATCGAAAAAGAAGATTCTAATTCGGAGTGGGTTTGGGGGTTGATCCTGATCGGAATTGGTGTCTTTTTGTTGACCCGGCCTTTGGGTTGGGCACTCTTTCAAAATTGGTGGGCGCTGTTCATTTTAGTACCGGCCGGGATGCGCATTCTTGGTGCATTTCGCAGCGGCCGAGTCAATGTGCAGGCACTTGTAGGCGGTCTGTTTATGGCCACCATTGGGATTATTTTTCTCCTCGGTTTGAGTTGGTCGCTGTTTTGGCCGGTCATTTTGATTCTGCTTGGCGTACAGGCGATCTGGGGTGCCAAAGGGTAAGTGCATCGCCGTTGAAATTTTAATAACAAGGTGACACGAATTTAAAGGATTTTCTCTTTTTAAGTAAGTTACAATAAGTTTTCTGAAGAATGTGTCCGCAGAGCGCGTAGCGCAGAACCGTAGGTTCGCAGATTTTCGCAGATTAGAAAGAGAAATCTGTGAAAATCCGTGTTAATCCGTGGCTTTTTTTAACAATTCTTTTTGTAAACTACTTAAGGATAAAAACCCGTGTAATTTGCGAGATCTTGATTTAATTAACGAGCCTAAACCGCTTTAATTAGAGATCGAGATAGCCGGATCAGCTGATCCGGCTTTTTTTATTTAGATCACCGGAGGCGGAAGAGGTATACTTTGCCCTGTAATGATGATCTATACCAAAAAATGAGGTTCAACGTGGAAAGACCCGATCTAACTGAAGTGCCGCCACTCATTGTGCAATATATTTCGTACCTTGAGGAAGAATTGAGCCGAATAGGTGCCAAACAAAATGACGAACCCACAAAAGTGTTTCACGAACCCCCATCGACAATTAACGTGATTACCGCAAGCAATAAAGGGCTGGTCAAGCGGACCCCAAGACACTTTTATTCTCGCCAAAAAAGAGGCGGGATGGGGGTTTTTGATCTTGATTCTCCGGAGGGCGATGCCCCCGATTTTGTGGTCGTTGGCGATCAGGAAGAGGAGGCGGTTGTTATTAGTAATTTTGCTCGGGTTTTTCGTTTGCCAATCGCCACGATTCAGGAGGCAGAGGTGCGGGCCAAGGGGCACCCCATCCGCGACCTGATGGCTTTTCACGAAAAAGAATATGTGGCTGGGGTATTAACCGGCAGCGACAATTATGTGGCCATCCTGACCGAAAAAGCTTTTGTAATTACCCGTAATCGTCACTATTTGAAAAATGGGGCAATTTTGTATGATGTACACCAAACCGGTGCGCCGGTGGCCGTTTGCTGGTCTAACGGCCAGGATCATTTATTTGTTTCCACCCAACAGGGCAAAGCGATCCGTTTTGGCGTTAAGCAGGTCCCTAATCGCGGGTGTCTGGCGATCCGTCGGGAAAGTGGGGATGAGTTGTTGAGTATCACCGCCGTTTCTGAAGATGAAGGCGTGCTGCTGGTCGGGGCGGATGGGAAAGGGACCATTCGTCGTATGAGCGGATTCCGAGCCAATAAAGCGCCAGGTGCCGGGGGCAAGACAGCCATGAATTGTGAAACGCTTGTCGGGGCCATGAAAGTCGGAGAGGCGGATGATGTATTTATGATCTCAAAATTGGGGAAAATGATACGCTTTTCCGCGGCCGATATTCCCGCCAAGGAAGGGGTCGTTCAAGGGGTGGTATGTATGCAGCTGCGGGCGGATGAAGTCGCTGCTGTCGCCGTCTCTGAAATGAGTGATTAGACACAGGATTTGCATCTGCAAAGCGGATCGATAGACTTCATTCACCAGCAAAGGGAAAATGTTTAGGAGAACGCGGCATGACAACGATTGATCTCGCCATTATCGGAGGAAGTGGCCTGTACGACATGGCTGCTCTGGAGCAGGTCGAAGAAATAGAGGTTCAAACCCCGTTTGGTGATCCTTCTGATCGCATTATTTTGGGCACGCTTCACGGCCGGAAAATCGCCTTTTTACCGCGTCACGGGCGCGGTCATTTCCTGTCGCCGGCCGATGTACCCTATCGGGCGAACATCTACGCGCTCAAGTCTCTGGGGGTCAAATATATCGTGGCCGTCAACGCCTGCGGATCACTTAAAGAAGAAATCGCGCCTGGGCATATCGTTGTACCGGATCAACTATATGATCGCACCACCGATCGGCCGCGCTCGTTTTTTGGCAAGGGGCTGGTGGCCCACATTTCGGTGGCCGATCCATTTGATGCTTCTCTGCGGCAGGTGATCAGCGGAGCGGTTCGTCAGGCGGGAGGGATCGTTCATGAAGGGGGCAACTTTATTATTATTGAGGGGCCGCGATTTAGCACTCGGGGTGAGTCGAATATTTTTCGCCAGCTGGGTTTGTCAATCATCGGCATGACTTCCTGCCCGGAAGCGTTTCTAGCCATGGAGGCGGAGATTGCTTACGCCAGTATGGCTCACGTCACCGATTATGACGTGTGGCATGAGAGTGAAGATCCGGTAACTGTGGAAATGGTGATTCAAACGCTGCAAAAAAACACCCAAATCGCTCAGGATGCCATTGCGCATATCGTTTTGACGATGGATGAATGGGCCGGTGATTCGCCGGCTCATTCGGCCTTGAGAGACGCCCTTATCACGAATCCGCAGCGGATCGATGGGGACGCGCGAAAGCGGTTGGCGCTGCTGGTTGATAAATATCTCTCGTAAAATGGGGTGGCCGCCCTTGCCCCGATGGGCAAAAAAATCGTTATGAACTGGATCAGGCAACATTATTTTGATCGTCTGCAGCTGCTGCTGTTGGGTTTGGCGATCGCTTTTGTTTTGAATACCGGGATCACCTGGAGCCTGGTTTCCACTGGTGAAATCAGCTGGCAGGTGATTGGTATCTTCACCTTGTGGTTGGGCGGCATCCTGGGCGCTTTTTTTTATCTGCGCTGGACGCGACCGTATCAGGATCCACTTCTGTTTCCCCTGGCCGCGCTATTGATGGGGTGGGGTATGTGGTTGGTTGCCCGACTGGCTCCCAATTTTATGTGGCGGCAGGTCATTTGGGTGATATTAGCGCTGGCTGTCCTGGTTGTAGCGGCGGTTGTCCCCGCCCGGTTTCGGCCGCTCAGGAAATACCCGTACACCTGGATGTTTGGCGGCTTGTTGCTTTTGGCGGCCACCCTGGTTTTTGGGGTCAATCCATCCGGCGGTGGGGCTCGTTTGTGGCTAAAAATTCCGTTTTTGCCGGTGTTTTTCCAGCCCTCAGAATTGCTGAAAATTCTGTTTATCATTTTTTTGGCCAGCTATTTTTCTCAGCAGGAATCGTTGAAGCGTCTGCAGCGGCCGGGGCGGCGATTTGGTCGCCTGCCTTATTTGGCGCCGCTTTTTTTGGTTTGGGGATTTTGCGTGACAATTTTAGTCTGGCAGCGGGATTTGGGCGCGGCAACCATCTTCTTTTTGGTCTTTCTGACCCTGGTTTATTTGGCTACAGGGGATTTGCAGTATGTGGGTGGCGGTATCCTGCTCCTTTTGGCGGCTGGCATCCTGGCTTATTTTTTGTTTGATTTGGTTGCCTTGCGCATCGATACCTGGATAAATCCGTGGCCGGAAGCGGACAATCGGGCGTTTCAAATTGTGCAGTCACTTTATGCCTTGGGAGCGGGTGGCGTATTTGGTAAAGGAATTGGTCTTGGATTTCCCCAATATATTCCGGTTGTGCATTCAGACTTCGCTTTTGCCGCGATCGGTGAAGAGTGGGGGTTGATTGGCACAATTTTTGTAATTTCCTGTTTTATGGTGCTGATTTTGCGGGGATTTCGAATCGCTTTTCAAACCAAATGGCCATTTGATTTTTACCTGGCGGCCGGAATTTCAGTCATGTTTTTTGCCCAAACGCTGCTCATTATGGGCGGTGTTTCGCGGCTTTTGCCTCTAACCGGGGTAACGCTGCCGTTTGTCAGTTATGGCGGTTCCTCATTATTGATTAGCAGTTTGATGTTGGGGTTGTTAATTTATCTCTCAGATCGGAGCCGTCGGGAGGATCAATTCGATCTCCATGATTAATCAGAAAAATTCTGAAGAAGCTAAAATAGATCTCGAAAGGGAAGATAAACAGCAGCGCCTTGTTCGCCTGGAGAGCGTGGTTATTTTTTCTTTTGTGGCCGTTGCTGTTGTGCTGATATATTGGGGTGTTTTGCAAACCGGCTATTTGAACGGCCGAGCGGATAACCCCCGAAATGTAGAAGAAGCGCTGCGCATTCGGCGCGGCCGTATCGTGGATACTCAGGAAATTGTGCTGGCCCAAAATGGGGGGACGGCCGAAAGGCAGGTTCGAGAGTATCCCTTGCCGGTTGCTGAACCGGTGGTTGGCTATTACAGCCTGCGTCATGGCACCGCTGGGATTGAGGAATCTCTTAATTCCATTTTGACTGGAGATGTTGAGGACAGCTGGCAGGATCATTGGCGTTCCGTATTGAATCAACCCCAGGTCGGCCAGGACGTTCGTTTGACGATTGATATTGGTTTGCAGGCAAATGCGGTTCAGCTTCTGGAAGGGAAGCGGGGGGCGGCGCTTGTGATGGGCATGCCGGAGGGGGCCATTCGGGTGATGGCCAGCATGCCGACGTTTGATCCTAATTTGCTTGATGAGTCATTTGATGAATTGGTTGCAGAAGAAGATGCGCCCCTGGTAAACCGGGCGGCGCAGGGCTTGTATCAGCCGGGGAATATATTGATTCCTTTTTTGACCGCAGTAGCCCTGGAACAGCAAGATTTGACGACTCGGGATGTTGAGGATCGTTCAATTATGATAGAGATGCCCGCCTTACTGGAGAGAAGGTGGGTTTCGGCCGATTTAATTGGAGCGTGGGAGCGGTTTGGCCTGGATCAGCCGCCCGTTATTCCGCTGCCGGTACAAGAACCGGTGGCCCTTGAAGTAGAGAATTTTGCAGAAGCGGTTCGGGGAGAGGATGTATTTACAGTGACGCCTCTTCAGGTTGCTGTGGCTGCCTCTGCTCTGGGGAATGAGGGGGTAATGATCCGCCCGCAAATCGTATCGGCCGTGCAGGTTGAAGACCGATGGCAAGCTTTTGATCAAACCGAAGAGGCATTGGAAAATGTCATTGCGGCAAATACGGCGGCCATGCTTTTGACCTCCTTATCGGTCCCCGAAGAAAATATAGTTGAATGGGAGGCGGCCGTGCGCGCCGGTCCGGAAACGATTAACAGTTGGTATGTCGGGTTGTTCCCGGCAACTGATCCCCGTTTCCTGGTGGTCATTGTGTTGGAAGATGAACCTAACCCCCAAATCTCGCGGCAAATCGGCCGTAGATTACTCCAGTTGACCCTCAATTAACCCTTATGCCGTATAGCAAACGTAGGAATATAGTCCTTATGGGTCACAGACAAAACGTGCGAAGTAGTCTATAATACCTACTGTGCATCATACTGTTAATTTTGTGCACGTCTGAGGAACAGGTTGAAAATGGTTGATTATCTAAAACAAACTTTAGGTGTTTTGCTGATTATATTGGCCGGTTTGTTTTTCTTTATTTCGACAAGTGAAGCTAATCACGTGCAGGAGGCCACGCCAATAAATATTGTCGGATCTTCTGCGCAGTGCCGCCTATCATCAGTTTATCTACTGTCCCCTGCTTTTGAATTCAACGACTCCTCCACTTCTTCTCAAACAACGGCTATTTGTGAAAAAACTCAATTTTACTCCCCGATTTCACAATCAATAATTTCTTCCGAGACTCCTGAAAACCCATCGGTTTGCGGTGGAGAACCCGGTCAAACCGTCTCCTCAACGATTATTTTGGATGGCGATTTGGTCAATTTGTCCGCTTTAGGAGCAACGTTTGATCAGGATGGGTGTGCCGATTTATCTGATGTGATCGATCAGGCCGACCAACCTTTGGCGCCAACGGCGTTAAAGCTGGTTAATGCATCGGCCACCAATCGGTTAGGTTGGCAAAGTTCTACCGGTCTAATCGGCCTGTTTTGTTTTTTTGTGATCGTGACGGGGGGATGGCTGTTTATGCTTAAAGGGGAACCGGTCCAGAAGAAGAAGTGACTTTGCCCTTGACTAAGAAAAGAAAGTTTAAAAGCAAAAAGCGCGGAATTCCGCGCTTTTTTTGTTGGGTTGTTAAGTAGTCAGCAAGAATTTCTCAAAAATTAATTGTCCACAAATTAAGGAAATAATCTGTGTAATCTGCGGCTCATTTTTTTTCGAATCTACTTCATTCACCGGATTTTGTTGCCAATTCCAGAAGCTGCTGGATGCGCGGCAGCATCTCGGCCGGATTGGGATGCAGCCCTTCCTGGACCAAACCGCTTTCATACAATTGCTCGATCGTTAAATCGATCGCCGGGGCATCCGGTTGTTCAGTAACCAGGTGGCTCAAATTGGCTATGAGGTGATGTTTGGGGTTTAGTTCGATGATTTTTGCCGGAATCTCGTAATCTTGTCCAACATATCGATAAACCCGCGTCATGGCGCTGTTCATTTGGCTATCTTCCGGTGAAACCAGGCGCATCGGGCTCAACTCAAGTACTTTTGACGGCCGGGCTTCGGTAATCCTTTCCCCTAAGACCGCCTCAACACGTTCGATGAGCACATTCATGGCCTCATCGGAGATTTTCTCTTCAGCCTGGGCCTCCTCTCCATCTTGTTCTTCTTTGACTTCTTCAGGAAGCTCCAACTGGGTATCATCAATGCTGCGAAAATCATGCTCTTTATATTTTTCCAGCGATGGGGCCATAAAAGCATCAAATGGATCAACTAAATAGAGCACCTCAATATCGCGCGATTTAAAGGGGTCGAGATGGGGACTGTTGGCAACCGATCGGGGATCGTCTCCTAAAACGTAGTAAATCTCAGATTGATCTTCTTTTTTACGCTCAAGATAAGCATCCAGTGAAATATATTTGCCATCAGATTTACTGCTGTAAAAGCGGAGCAGCGGCATGATTTCTTCCCGGTCTTCAGCGGCAACGGCCAATCCTTCTTTGAGGTAACGGCCGAATTCATGCCAAAAAGCTTCAAGTTTGTCATCATCTTTGAGCAGCTTGCTGATTTCACGCACGATCCGTTTCCGTACCGTTTTGCCCAGCTGTCTCATCAAGCGGGTATTTTGAACGGTTTCACGACTGACATTAAGCGATAAATCTTCTGAGTCAACAACCCCATCGACAAACTGCAGCCATTTGGGCAGCAAATCCTGGCAATACTCCTGAATAAGCACGTTGCGAGAATACAGCATTACCCCAGGCTCGGTTCGCTTGTGAAACATCGATTTCTCCCGTTTGGCGGGAATATAGAGCAGGGCTCGGATGTTTACCGGGGCGTCAGAGGCAAAATGAACGACCCCCTGGGGTTGTTCAAAATCAAGGGTGAGCTGTTGATAAAAATTATTGTATGCTTCTTCATCCACTTTGGATGATTGTTTGCGCCACAGTGACTCTTTTTGATTGATTTGATCGTCATCGAGATAAATTGGGTAGGCCACAAAATCACTGTGTTTTTTGATGACTTGCCGCAATTTCCAGCCGTCAGCAAACTCTTTGGCATCGTCGCGCAGCTTGATGTGAATTTCGGTGCCTCGGGTGCTTTTTTCGGCCGACTGTATTTCATAACTGTCGCCACCAGACGAGATCCAAGAGGCGGCTTCTTCAGCCGGTTTATAGCTGCAAGAATTAACCCGAACCTCCTCAGCGACCATAAACACGGAATAGAAGCCCACACCGAATTGGCCGATCATATCGTTTATTTCGTTTTTATTATCCTTTTCCTTAATCGTTTGGATAAACTCTTTGGCTCCAGATTGGGCGATTGTCCCCAAATTGGTTTGCATTTCAGCGGCCGTCATGCCGATACCTGAATCACGGATAATCAACCAGTGATCTCCATCCTCTCCCTCTTCCGGCTTTTTTATTTCCAAGGTAATGGCTAATTCCGCATCTGGGTCGACCACTTCGTTATTGGTCAACATTTCAAACTGTAAACGGGTTAGGGCATCAGATGCATTTGAAATTAGCTCGCGCAGAAAAATATCTCGTTCTTTGTAAAGGGAGTGTATTAAGATATCGAGTAACTGTTTAATTTCCGCTTTAAATGTATATCCTTGTGAGCTCATGATACTTTCCTCTCATGTCATCAGGTTCAATCTTCGACTTTATCTTTATATAATATAGATGACAATCTCTGTTGATGCGCTGCTGATATTACGATTGTTATGTTAGAGGTTGGTTAGAGCTGCCAGGCGCAAATTGGATTGGGCACGGGAATTTACCCGTATTAAATTTGCGCGGTATAGTATGTTATCCCCGGTTTGGAAATTTTGGGTTAATAAATTTTGAAAATTAATCAAGTCAAAGGAGAAATTCATGCATAGAAATTACTTGATGGCATTTTTGGTTGCCCTTCTGCTGGTTTTAGCCGGCTGTGGCGGGGGAAGTGGTGCGGGAGAAGAAGATGCGGGTAACATTGATCCCGAAACCGGAATGGTGATTAATCCGGAGGGGCGAGACATTGGTGAGCCTTACATTGTTGAAGGTGAAATTAAAAGTATGAATTTGATTCCCTCAACTAGCCCTGAGTTCCTGATTGTGGCTGAATCTGGCTCTCAATATCGCATTTTAACCCAGGCGATTGGTGAAATCGATGGAGAAGCGGGAGAACCTTTGGAATCGTATCAGTTTCAAATTGGCATGCCGATCCGGGCTACCGTTGAATATGATAGCGAAGTAAATAACGGTTTGGGCAGCCTCGTTTCAGACAATTTTACGGTTTTGAGTGAGTAAGCGAATCGATTAAAACCAAGCCACGGATTAACACGGATTTTCACAGATATCCGAAGGAGCAAGAGAGAATCGGTGTTAATCTGTAAAAATCCGCGGTGAGGGCTAGCGCCGCTGCACGACAAAGGCCACCAATCCGGCGAGAAGCAGGCCGATACCACCGATCCAGAAAATCATGCTGCCACCTGTTGAAGGTGGGGTTTGATCCAGGTCGGCTGTCACCACTTCAACGCTGTCGGTTGAAGCGACCGTTGGCTCTGAAATTGGAGTCGCTGTTGGTGGCTCGGTAGCGGCAGCTTGCTCCTGATCGGCATCCGTATTTTCTGAAGGGGCAGATTGGCTTTCACTTTCTGTGCCTTCAGATTGGTTTTGAGCCGTTTGTGATTCGACCTCAGATTCTGTTCCTGACGTGGTTGATTGTGACTCAGACGATTTTGGCTGCGTCGCTGTTGCCGTTGCTGTTGGCTCTGGTGTTGATGTGGCCGTTGGGACGGTAGTGGGGGTCAATGTAGGGCATGCCGGATCCGGGGTAGGCAGCCACGACGCCTCATTAACCGGAATTTTATCTTCGTCCAAAGCGGGGACGGCTGATGTGTTTCCGAAAACGGTACCGCTTGCATCAGCAACCCAACCCTGACTGCCATCAGCCAGGACAATTAGCCACCACTCACCGGTGGCAAAGCGGCCGATTATCCCTCTCGATTCAAGGTAAACCAGCTGGGAAAACAACGCTGAATCTGCAGCGGGCAATGAGCGAACATTAACCGTGCCATTTGCCGCCTGAAACAGGGGAATACCACACGCTTCCGGCGTAATAAACCCATCAATGGGAGTCGGGGCAATTGTGACGGGAACGGTTGTTGCGGTTGGTGTAAGGGTTGGCGGTTCGGCCGTTGGTTGAGATTCTCCGCCCCCGCTACCACCACCGCTACCTCCACCGCCTCCGTTGCCACCACCACCACCTGGCACGGGTGTCCTGGTTGGAACGGTAAATGCCGATGCGGTGGAAAAATCCCCACCGGAAAGCCAAAATGAGGTCAGAAAAATAAAGAAGGCTATGTGGACGAAGTAAAGAACCTGACGCAGTTTGTTTTTATTCATAATATTTACTGATTAATTCTTTTTATAGCCAAATAAAAAGACATTATATTGTTTCACCTGACCTGCTCAGGTGCCTTTATTAATTTAACCTGTTCTCTAAATATGTTATTCGAATGACGTGATCTTTGCTGACATCTAGTATAAGCGAAATCTGATTTCCGTTTGATACTTCACCTGGGATATTGCTCTCAATTAATGAAAATTCTGGAGGAATTGTAATTGAAACCCGCATTGGATAAGGGTCAATGCCAGGCTGTTTGGCAATCTTTAATGTATATTGGTACCGATCGCCAATTTGTTGCACAACCCGAGGAAGCTGATAATGGAAATAAGGGGTAAGTTGCTCTCCTCTGGGGACAGACAGAAAGTTTGAAAAGGTGACAAAGCCGGGGGTTTCCTCGGCGTCAATCATCGTCCCACCAGACCAACCGACCTCTGTGATCAGCGATTCGGCCGCTTGTGGATGGGTTGAACTTTCCATTAGCTCTGTTGCGGCCGGTGATAACACCCGAAGATAATTCCAATAACATTGGTTTATCAAGGTGGAATAAAGATTTTCCCCTGAACTATAGCCAAAAATTTGCTGCTGACACGGTTCCGACGAAGCTGCGGCCGAATTATTGTATCCAATGACCACTTTGCCAATACCGCTTCCATCTGGGTTCAGCTGGACATCATAGGAAACCTCTTGATCAACGACCGCGTTGGCCTTGTTAAATCCCATATTGGTGTTAAGAATCATCAAAAAATCTTGATGAGGTTGGGGAGATAGGGTTTTTGTTAAACCGATCGCCGTCAAAGGTTCATCGATCGTTGGATTACCGGTGTAAACCATCAAATGGCCCCCATAAATACTTTCCATTATGGCGTTTGCCAACGGCAAAGGCTCAATTTGATCACCGGTTTCGATTAGCTGTCGCAACATCGCATTGGCCACTGGACCCAGAAAGGATTTTCGGGTCGCAAACCAATTTTCGTCGTTTGGATCGCCGGTTTCCCAGGCGTCTTGCAGAAAAGCGTCGATATTTGCACTGGTAACCGGTGAGTCATACCCTTCAACCTGAATGGGTTCAAGTGAAGCAACCATCCTCTTTAAGAAAGCTTGATCTAAGGCAATTAGCCCATCAACCGATTGGCCGGTTCCATAAGTATAAAGCTCCATCATTTTGGCGGCCGATGTGGGGAAATTAGGCCAATAATTGGCGTCCCGAAAAACGAGCAGCTGGACCCCCATAAATTGTTCAATCGCCTGCGGTGGAAGGCCATATGGTTTGGTAAAATCATCAACGGTGTAAGCGTCTTGAAAAGAGATTTCCCCTAACTGCCCATCGGCAATTGTGAGCAGCCCAACACCGCTAATAAAACCACCTGTGGCTCGCAGTTCGTCGTGATTTTGGGCGATAATCAAATACGTTTTTGATTCTGAATGACCGGCTAATTCCGGCAGCACCTGCAGGGTTGAGAAGGCGTGGGGAATCACCGGCATAAACGGTTCGGCAACCGCCATGGCCTTCTCGACTTCATCTGGCAGAGCAGCCACGGCCGCTGAATCTTCCTGAAAACGCTCATATCGATTGAGTAACTGCAAAAAAATCGGATTGGCCTGATCGAGGAGCGCTTTATTTTGGTCCAGGATGGTGATCAAATCAGGTGTTTTTTCAGTTATTGAGCGATCATCTTGTAAGATCGCAAAGGCTGGGGCGAACTCAGGGGCGAGGAGATTTGCCAGATAAGTTCCCTCATTGGCCATTGCCAGCAACTCTTCGGCATGGGGCATCAAAGGGCCAACTCTTGGCAGCCAGCTTAAATATGGCGTAATTGGCAAAAACGGCTCAACTTCGTATTGTAAATCGACGGTATCTTGCCGAATATCACTGCTCAGGCGGACAATTTCGCTTGGATCGATGGATTCACCGTTTCTTATGGTTTGAATCGTCTCAACATGACCCTGAAAGTTTCTGGAAAGTTGAAACAAACGCCATCCCTTTTGACCAACTCCAAGCAGAAGCAGCAGCAAGCCGCCAAGAATAAACCAGCGAACAAGATGTTTGCTCCGAGGTTGTGGTGTGTTTTCTGGGGAACTGCTCATGGCACTTGACAATCAACTGAAACAGGCTGAAGCGATAGGCGACAAACCGGCCGTTTTTTTTGCTCCTCCGCAATTAAGCGGTCGAGATCATCTTCTTGTAAGGGAAATAGGTTGGTGTTGCTCCGGAAGAATCGCGCCCGATACCAATCAAAGGCGATCAAATTTTCATCAACGATCGCCAAATCACTTCTGACATTTTCCACGTGATGAAAATACCACACCGTAAATATCGTTTGATCTTGCCCGTCCGTAATGACCAGAGCATTTTCTGGCAAGTTGTTCAGGGCTTTCAGCGATTTTTCTCGAACATCGATGTTTTTAACCGCCAAAAAGCCGCTCAAGTTTAGCCCAATGAGAAAAAAGGGCAATAAAATTCCATAATTTTTTAATTGTTTGATAAGGGGGGTGATTAACACAGCGATAATTAGAATCGCCGGTATGAGCAGCACCTGAGCGTCAAGCGGCCGGTAGCCCAAGGCGTAAAGGGCATAAAGCCCGGCCGTAATCCAATAGAATGAAGTTGATTCAGAAGCGAGTGGCTTTTTGGTGATCATTCGCCAAAAGGGAAAAATGAGCCATAAACCGCCCAACTGGGTCAACAATTCGGGGGCCCAGATCCGTAATCTGGCGATGAGATCGGTGTTGGTGAGCGCAAACACATTGGGTTGATACAGCTGACCAGATATCAGCCACCACCATCCGGCTGCTGATGTGGGATCTCCCCAGACCACAGGACTGTCCCCGGCCGCCAGGAAGGGTATGGTCAGCCAGGGAATTGATCCCAAAACTAGCCCGATAGCGGATCGTTTGGCCTGGCTCCAGGGAAGCATGACCGCGATGAGCGGAATCAAAAAAAGTGAGGTCAAGTGGGTGGTCACGGCCACTCCTAGAGACAGGCCGATCAAAAGAGGTGAACGTTTTGTGGTTAGCAGCCAGAGCGTGACCATGACCATCAGGCCGTTTAAGGCATACACTTCGGCCACAACCGCCTGCTGCCAAATGAGCGATGACGTAGCACAGAGGAGGCCGGCCGTGCAGCTGGTTACAAACCGACCTGGTGAGAACAGCCTATGGCTGATCAGGGACACAAGGCCACAGGCCACGCTCATGGCAACGGCAGAAAACAGATGAAAGCGCAGGGGAATGGTCAGGGGGAGCGGTAGATGGACCAGGGGATAGCCGAGAAGGACAAAGGTCGGGTAGCCCGGCGGGTGGGGCACCCCCAGTGTGGCCGCGGCCGTAATTAATTCAGCACCGTCTGCACTATAAAACGCCCAACTTAAATCGGTGGGCATGGTCAGGATATAGAGCATCAAGGAGAGAAGCGAGGGGATGGCAAAAAGTGCGGCTGGTCTGAGGAGGCTGTTTTGTTTTAGCGCGGGATCGGCCAATGGGGTTAGCGCGCTCCTTTGCCAGAAAACAGCGTAGGCACCGTGCGCCAGATAATTTTCAGATCGCGCCACACCGAATAATGATCGATATAATCCAGTTCGAGGTGGATACGTTCATTAAACGGCAAATCACCCCGGCCGTTAATTTGCATCGGGCCACTTAATCCCGGCTTGACGGCCAGCCGTCGCCGATGCCAGTCTTCGTATAGAGAAACGATACGCGATTCTTCCGGTCGTGGTCCAATCAGGCTCATATCCCCCTTCAGCACGTTCCAAAATTGCGGTAGCTCATCCAAACTCCACCGCCTCAAAAATCGCCCAACTCGGGTAATCCGCGGATCGTCATCCAGCTTAAAGGCAGGCTCGGCTAATTCGCTGACATTGACCAGCCGGTCTAGTTCCGCCTCGGCATGGCGATGCATCGACCGGAATTTGTAAAGCGTAAACGGTTGACCTTCCTGTCCGATGCGTTCCTGAGAGAAAACAATCGGGCCCGGGGAATCGAGCTTGATGGCCACGGCAATAAATGGCCACAATATGGCGGTGAAAACCAACCCAACGAGGGATCCGGTCAGGTCAATCGCGCGCTTCAAGATATAATTGAGGCCGGAAATTGTCGATACTTTTTCATCAGAAACGAGCGCATCCGGCTTGAGTAACCCCCAAGCATAGCCAAAGCTCAACGCGGCCGCCCGGACCGCTAACAACCCCGGAGAAGACACGGCCACCGCGCGATCTTTGGGCCACGCTTTGGAAACAAACGGCACGGTAGAAATCAAGTAAGTGAAGGCGGTCAACACCGGAACGGCGTAAAAGAGACGCCACAGGGGTGAGGGCAGCAGAATATTGGCCAGGGGTAAAAAGAAAAGAGCGGTCAGACTGGCCAGCAGGGCCATGATCAGCACCATTTGACCTTTCAAAATTTGGGGGGTGTGTGAATCTTTAACGCCGCGGGTAGGAAAGCGACGCACTACCTGAGCTTTCCAATAGCCGATAAAAAACTTTTTGCGGAAATATTTCCACAGAGTGTTGCTATGTAGATGGTAGACTGCAGCATCTGGCTGGAAGACCATTTTGTACCCTCGGGCGGCCAGGCGAAAGCTCAGCTCCTGATCTTCAACAAAAAAAATATTTTCATCAAATCCGTCGTTGGCCAGCAAGATATCGCGACGATATGCTGCTGAATAAGTATCGATAAAGTCGATGGTCTTCTGCGGCCGCAGCAGGTCGTATTTATCTTCGTATTCGATTTGCACAAAGCGGGCAACAACTTCTTTTTGACGCGTATGGTAGATGCCCTTGGCTCCAATGATTTCCGGATCTTCGCGCAGGCGATAGGTTATTTTTTCTACCCAATCTTCCGTAGGACAGCAGTCGGCATCGGTGAAGCAGATAATATCGCCGGTGGCTGTTTCTATTCCTGTATTGCGAGCGGCCGCCGCCCCTCCCCGCAATTCGCTTAGAACCCTGGCCCCGGCCCTCTCGGCAATGACGGCCGTTTGATCGGTTGATCCATTGTCAACGACAATTATTTCGCGAATTTTATTTTGGATCGTTTGTTGTTGTAGGGCGCGAATGCACTCTTCAATAGAAACCTCGGCATTTTGGGCCGGGATGATAATTGAAATCATAATTTGATCGAGAAAAGTGGACTCAATGGGATAATCTGATAGACACTGTTTGCTGGATTACCCCGCCGCTGTTTGGAACGTCCGGTAAATTTTACGGCCTTACGATAATAGCACTAGGGTCCCCAAAAAGTCCAAAAGTATCACTAACTTCTCGAATACCGGTATTTTCCATGTCTAGTGACTCCCGAGCATAAAGCAGCACATCGCCGATGCGGGTAAATTTGGGATCGTGAAGTCCTTGTAAAAAGCGTTCCGCAAAGGGGCGTTGGTGAGAGGAATAGGTGAGGCTTGTGGCCCCCAAAACCAGAACCGGTCCATCCGAGCTGGTGATCAACTGTTCAGAAAGAGAGCGCTCTGTTGGATGGGCATAATAACCGGTCAGGCAGGTGAATTGGGCCACTATTGGTGGGGCAAATTGCTCGTTTGCACTCAGCAGCTCGATTGAATCCTCACTAAAAACTTCATCTTTTCCCCAAAGGTGAATACTTCCATGACCTACATAGCTGACCAGCCAGCTGCCGTTGTTCCAGCTATCAGAGACCTCGGCCGCAGTGGCTCCATAAAGTTTGGTTGTCTCATTTTGGGGAAGACCGCTAGATTCGGCTAAATAGTCGGAAAGACCGGTAAATTCATTGCTCGACCCATCGGCCGCGAAGATGGTTGTGGCGGCCGGTGCTGCATTTTCGTAGGCGATGGTTCGAGCTGACAGATCGGCAACCTCCGCTGCGGTTTCAACAGGCCATCGGCCGATGGCCATATCCGGCTGGAAATCTCCATTAACATCGCTCATTCGGACATCGCTAACGGTTTCGCCGCTGTGGGTAACCGGTATCATCAGGGAGGGGATTTGGTTGACCGGCCGTTCTCCCAGAAAATTTTGGTAATCATAGCGGCTGGGCCCAACCAGCAAAACATATTGAGGTTGAGGGGACGGCCAAGTTTCCCAGGCGTTTTTTAAATAGGCGTGGATGCTTTCCGGAGACGGCAGCCCATATCCATAATGATCGTATATCGTATCGATCGAGGCTACGGTAACCGTTAACCCTTGAGATTCACGATGATCCACATAATTATCGAGTTCCTTACCCAGTTCTGCTGTTGTGACAATAATTAAGTCGGTTTGCTGGGGGTCTGGGTCTGGCTCGGGGGCAAGAGGGACGAGGGCCACTTTGGGTGAAGGGGCGGCCGGGCCAAGCGCCGCCAATTTGATATCGGAGGCAAGAGGAAGTTCAAAGCGGCCATCTTCAAACGACCCACCGGTCAAAAATGAAGGCGAATTTGGGTTAGAAATATCAAACGTCAGCGGTAAATCTGTAAATCCGGTAAGCGATAACAACCCTGAGCTGGCCGCTGCAGTAAGCTGATCGTCCAAGGCTGTAGGCTGGGCTTTATAGGTTAATTCCACCCAATCGAGGAGCATAATATCGATAAAAGTTGCCCCTTCCGGCCGATTATCAAATAAAAACTCGTTTTCCCCGTTGATTAATGTTCCCGGCGGGATCTCAATGTCAGCAATGGTATGGGTTGGCCCTTCCCACTGTATGGTTGTGATTTTCTGTCCGTTTATAGATAAATCGAGATCGTGATCGTTTTCTACCGCCGGGTCGTGTGATTGGCCAAATAAGTGAATTCTCATGCGGCCGCTGCCGTCAACCGTGTCGTTTAGAAATTTTGTAAATGAAAATGAGTTTTGGACGTGAATGGTCTCCCAATACCATGTATCCGGATAGGCCGAATCGTAAGCAATACTGCTGTATTCGAGATTTTCTTCCAGCCACACGCTTTTGGTAACCGTCGATTGCGGTAAATTGTCGCTGACAGTGTCGGCCGGCTGTTCAGACATAGATGCTTGCTGATCAGGTTCAGCCGCTAAATGGAGCAGATAGGGTCGATAACTCGAATAGACGCTGTTTGATCCATCTCCATAAAAAATCACAGACTCGCCATCGATCAATATCGGAACCGGCTCGCCCATGGATGTCAACCCAACCGCGGTCGGATCCCAGCTTTCGAGATTGACTCCCCCTTGTCTCAGAAAATCAGAGGTTATACGGTAAAGTCCCGGCGTCGTAATTTCAAGTTTGATTGTCCCGTCTTCGGCCACGGCCATTTTTGAGGTTGGGGATGAAGGTTGATTAAGTGCATACCATCGCCATCCGGCCACGCTCAGACCTAGCAAGATGATGGCGATGGTTGAAATTAAGATTTTTTTGTTGACCATACATGAAAAATGAGAGTTTCTAGTCGAAAAGTCGCTATTCGGTTTGACGTCTTCTAAAAAGTTGAAGGGACATTATGACACCACCTACAAACAGAATCATGGCGGCCAGAAAACTGGACCATAAAATCCAGCGGCTGGTTGTGGCTTGGTCCTGTTGGTCTGAGGTGCTTTCAGGGGCAATATCGGCAGAGGCGGACGCATACGCCTCCTCTAAGGCTTCTTGCCCAATTGGTTGGGCCCCATCGGTGGTTGATAAATCCACCTGAATGGAGGGATTGGCGTCCGTGTTCGGATCAACATACCCTTCGGAAGACAATTCGGAGTCCGGTATTTCAATCGGTGCAAACGGTTCGACTTCAACCGGGCTACCACCCAAATCATCAATTTGACTTTCTTCAGGTGGATCTTCGCTGAAATCATCGCTGCCGGGCTCCGGGTAACCTTGTGCTTCAGCAACCGGTACACCGATTCCTGAATTGGGTGGCGTTGGTTCAATTTCGGTGGTTACTGACTGCAAATCTTGAGTTGGCGTAGGCTGTGTATTTTCTGCCTGAGCGGTCGTTGGGCGAGGCGTCGGGGTTGCCGCATCACCAGATGCCTGGGTACTCTGTGGCGTAGCTGTAGCTGTTGCGGCCGTTGTGGCCGTGGGCTGTGGAGTAGAAGTCGGATTTCCCGATGGGGAAGTAGATTGAGGTAGAGGGGTTGGGGTTTGAATCGCAAACGGCGTTGGCGTGGGTTCTCCTTCTTCATCGACAAACAGGGTTAACACATCTATTTGAGATTCGGCATTGCTCGTTGAAACTTCGTACAAATAATAGGTGTAATTGGTCAAATCTTCTACATCTTCATCTTCGATTACATAAGTGGCACCGACGGTTGTCCCCTCTGCTGGAATAAGGGTCACTAAATCATTTTCATAATAAATTTCGATCGTTTCCGGGCCGCCACCTTCATCCCGTTTGATCAGGTAGCCGGCCACGTCGGTTTCCGCACCAACTTCCCAGGTTAGGCGAACGGCCGGTCCGATGATTGTCTCTCCTTGAAACGAGATTAATTCAACGGCTGCGATAGCCTGCTGCCACAATAAGGAGAGTCCAATCATAGGCAAAATGATCAAAAAGAACTTTTTACTGTGGCTGGCAGTCAAAAATTTATTGATTGAATGAATAGTGGACACAATGATTTACCTTGTAACAAATGGAATGAATACGTCAGATTCATTCAGATTTCTTAAATTCACCAGGACGGTTTGTGAGCTGTTGAAACCAGGCGATTTGAAATCGGCCGGAGATGATACCGTTACCGTAGGAGTATCTATCACTGGGGTAACATCAAATTCAACAGCCAACTGCCCGTTTGCGGGGATGCCGTTGCCCAAAACAACCGTCACCACAGTTTGTCCCGCTCCATTGGTGGTTGTTGAATATGATATACCATTCCCGCTTACGCTGTTAAGATTTAAGCTAATGGGCAACGTATATGAAATTGTGGCCTGATTCGAGGCGGCAAAAGAGGAGCTGTTTGTGGCCACGAGTGAAATTGTCCCGTTTTCTCCCCCCTTTATACGCGAAGGAGAGGTATTGTAGCCAAAAGCCAGCTCCGGAAGAAAAACCTGCATGGCCGGATCGCCCTGCAGTAAGAATGAGTACACCTCAGAATCGTCATACCCTAGCGTTTCATAGGTTATTTTAGCCTGGTTGATGGCATCACCTATAGCGGTGTATCCGTTATCAAACAGAGCGGTGTAAAAATGTTCCGCCAAAATATTGTGTTCGTAAGCAAACCCGAGACCGGTACTCGACCAGTGGGCGGTTGATCCCCGATTATCTTGTTTGAGCAAGGCTATGCTTAAGCTTTCTACTCCCGGATAACCGAAATGGCCATCGAGGCAGTCGAGGCTAATGGAAACATGGGGTTTATCAATATTGTTGAATAACACACCGGAATTGACTTTGTCGGAAGTCACAAATGACCCGCCGGACCAATTTTCTATTGACCCATGTCCTCGATAGTTTAGGACAGCGACACCTGAATTAACCGCAGCATTTAATTGAGTCAGCACGGCCCCCGCATCCCCAGCGGTGTTCATGCCGATAATATTGGTATCAAAATCATTGGGTAAATGCGGCAGGGTTGAGTTGATATCTCCAATAAAGTTGTCCCCGGAATTTTTATTGTAGTCATGAACAAACAAAACATCGTTATGCCACGCTCTCGACGTTTGCAGCCCGTTTTCGGAGGCGATAATTTTATTCACGACATCTTGCGCTTCGGCGGCCGAAGAAACACCAAGCCGGCCGATGGCGATATCCGGGAGAATATCGTTTCCTTCGAGCAGGGAATAGTCGTGATCGGAGGGCACCAATCCTAGGAAACGATCTGTAAAGGCGTAGTTAAAGGGGATATAGCTTTCGTATGCGGTTTGCCAATCCCCTTGAGCCTCATTACATTGGGTGCAAGCTAGCTGCCGTGGATTTAAATTGCTGGTGCCAATCAACGTCACATAACCGGGTTGGCTGGGCCAATTGTCATAGGCGTGTTGCAGATACGCTTTAATCGCCTGAGGCGTTGGATACCCATAACCAAATTGGTTAAAAATATCGTTGACGTCAACGACGTGGGTGGTCAAATTTGAAAAAGTTGCCCGGTGACCGGCCAGCGAATTGGCCGCTGCTGTAAAATCAACGTGAGTAATAGCGATCCAAGCTGCGGAACCGGCGGCCGGGGTCAAAGACGGGCCATTGTAGCGGGTTATGGTGGATGCCGTTTTTAATCCTGCTTCCGCGGCTACCGCATAACGGGCATCGCCTGATTGATTGTTGACGCCGATTTGATGGGTACCGCCATTTGGAGTGCGAGGTGCCTTGGCAACCGGATTATTTACATCTGTGATGTCCCAGGCGATGATTTGGGCTGGATCAACGGTGGAAAAACCATCGATCTGAAAATCAAAGCTGCCCGAACCCGGATGGGTAAAGATAATTTGATCATTGTTAGCGGTTAAATCGCTGTCGTAATCAACTTCGACATAATTAATTAATAAGATGTTTGAAGCACTAAATGCTCCGGGTGAGTGGGTAAATACCACTGTATTATTGATGGCCAATTCACTTGCCGGAACAGTTTGGTCTAAGAGATAAGGGGTTCCTGCGGCGCCATAGGGGCCGATGATGTATTGGGAAACCGTTTGGTTGTAACTGTTAACCTGGATTGAGGCATTGCCGTCCCCGGTCGCTGACGTTCCCTTTCCTTCGACCGCCACCATAAAGCGGAATTGAGCATCATTTCCAGCGGTTTGCCCGGGCAATGTGATCGCCAGGGAAGTGGTCACCGTACTGCCACCTGAGCGAACCAATTCAGTCCAGTACATCGAATCTGGATCTAGCCCTTCCGCATCCCAGGTCGCTTGTTCAATTTTTGTTGAAGAATATAGATCATCATATTCGTGCTTAACGGTGGCCCGATGGGTGGTCACGGCCGCCGCCCCGGTGACCGGGCTGCCCGGATCAGATATTAAAGCCGCCGTTCCGGGCCAAAGCCAAAAAATTTCGTGATCGACGTAGAGCTTTTCCTCCCAACTCCCGGAAAACGAGTCGGCAAAAAAGCGAATTTTTTCTCCCGCACTGATATATTGATAAGCGACGACCTCTCCTCGATTGGTGAGCACATAATCGGTCAGATTGGCTCCTGCTGGAAATCCGGCCGCCACCAGCTCACTTTTTGAAATTTCGTAAATTCCTTCTTCTTGAACGGTAATTTTAAATGCATCAACCCCTGTTGGAAAAGCGGTTGTCGCTTCCGCGTCAGCGGCCGGCAGTGTTGGCTCGTTGGCAAACGAAAGAGAAAAAACAAATAGCGAAATAAGAATTGCTCCCAAAAAGGTGGGAAGAAGAAGGCGTTTTGCAAAATCCAAGATGATCCCTCCGTGTCAGTTAATAAATGTTGGCATGACGTATAAAGGTTCATTCCTATGATTTATTTTAGGGTGATAAACCTTACAATCACGCTATTAACAAGGCTGACAATAACCTAAATTTAAGATTCAATCCCCAAAATTAATCCGCGGTTCATAAGCTCCTGGAGGAATTTGAAGAGATCATAAGAAATTTGCTGTGGATCGATATCCTTATATCGCTGACACAGCTCTTTTTCCAATTCTTTTATTGACTTGGAGCCATCAAGCATCATCCAGATCACAGAGCCAATCGGGTTTAAAACTCGAAGCTGCCCTTTTGAAGGGGATACAATGACAATGCCGTCCTCTGTTTTTTGAGACAATAAGCCAGGGACTTGAGAAGGATACCCGTGAATTTGTGCTTGCATAGGTTAACGCATCTCCTTTACGCCGCTCGTTAGTAAAGCTAAGCCAAAGACAAAGCTAATGGCTGCGATCAAAATTTCCACCCAATTTAGGCGGGGTACTTCTTGAGGAATAATGTCATGTTGTTCCCGTGAGTTATCGTACTCGACATCTTCTAGTTTGTAGTAATAAGTAATTCCAGACGTAACCTGGTTATCTTCATAAAGATAACTTGCACCGGATGTGGGATCCGCTTTACTGGGAATGAGTTGAGGGTTAATCTGCACAAATTCCCCATCCGGAGATTCAGAGCGATAGATGTTAAACCCGACCGTATCAAACTCACTCTCCGTTTGCCATTGAATCTCAATGGTTGGGGCAGATATAAACCCGCTGGTGATTACGCCAACACCCAGAGCAAGCCAAACCGTCCCCAGCGTAATCAATATCATTGGAGAAGACAGATTGATTTTCATTGAAGTCGGTTTGGAGGTTGAGGTTGTCATGATTTATTCGTTCCAGGCAGCCAGCTAGGCAGGGCGCCCCATCTTCTCTTCTTGACGGGCTGATCACCGTAATCGTAGGTGTAATTTCGATAGTAATAGTTGTAGTAAGAGCCCCTGGTCGATGTGGCCCGGTTGAGGACAATCCCGTATAGATTTGCCTCACCTTTAACAATAATTTGGGCCGCATGAGCCAAAGCATCGAGGGCTGTTGAGCCAATTTGAGCCACCAAAACTACCCCGTTTGCTTTAGGTGCCAAAATAGCGGCATCGGTAACCGTTAAGATTGGAGGGGTGTCAATAATGATGATATCTGCCTCTTTATGAAGGTCATCCAAAATATGGCTCAGGCGCTGTGAATTAAGCAATTCGGCCGGATTCGGAGGAAGAGGTCCGCTGGTCATCAATCTTAAACCAGGCACAATTGTGTTTTGCCAATGGAAGCTAACCGGCGTTTCGCTGTCGAGCAAGGCGGTGGTTAAGCCTTGATTGTTGGGAACGTCAAATATTTTGTGTTGAGACGGCCGGCGCAAATCACTATCAATTAAGATAACCCGATTCCCTGATTGAGCCAGCACGGTGGCTAAATTTGCGGTTGTGGTCGATTTTCCTTCACCAGGAGAAGGGCTGGTCACAATGAGGCGCTGGATTTTTTCATCAATAGAAGAAAATTCCAGGTTGGTACGCAGCATGCGGAATGCTTCTGAAATTGGGGCTCGAGGGGCATGATGAGTAATCAAGCGGCCGGCCGGTGAATCTTCTTCAGATTTAATGAAGGAGACCACGCCAATTGAAGAAAGCCCTAATTCTTCCTGAACCTGGGTGGGAGATTTCACCGAATTGTCGAGAAAATCAATCAAGAAGATGAAGCCCAGGGCGATCATTCCCCCTACCGCTGCCGCCAATATTGTGTTTTGCAGGGTTTGGGGCCGAATTTGATTTTTTCCAGGCGTGGCATTTTCAACCACGACAACGTTGTTTGTTTGAGTCGAGGCTTCGATGCGTAACGTTTGGGCATCGTTAAAAAGCTGGTTGTAAATTTCTTGTTGTTCTCTTAGCTGGGTTTCTAGGCGCGATAAAAGGGCTGCATTTTCTGGTGTCGGATTATCTATTCCAACAACCGTATTGATTTCGGTTTCGATGCGTTGAATCTCATTGGCGACTTTTTCGGCCTCCGTATCAAATCGGGCTAATGCCGTCTCAAATCGACTGCCTTGTTGTTCAGCCAAAAAGTCGACAAAAACAGTGGCTAACGTATTTGCAATTTCACTGCCTCGTTCGGCATCCGTGTCGACAACCCGAATATTGAGAAGTTGAGTATCCAATGGGGCCGAAGTGCTGACCATCCCAGAGAGCTGACTGGTAGTAAATGGTAATTCGAGCCGCTGTATGGTTTCATTCAGCACCGGATCAACTTTTATCAACTCCACGTAAGTCGCAGAGAGGCGCTCATTTCGCAATATTTCTCCGTAGGAACCATCTCCAGCAGCCTGATCAATTAGCAATTGAGCCGTGGCGCTGAATACTGGCGTTGTGTTTAAGCTTACCAACAAGGCCACCCCTGCTGCCCCCACAACCCCTAAGACAATAAGCCACGCCCAATGCCAGATCAAGGCCAGATATTTTTGAATTTCCATTGAAACTTCCTTATCAAAGATTGAATCGACTTCAAAACTTTCAGAGTTTATTGAAAAAAACCATTTTGTAGGGTCGCAGCTTCCGGTGGCCTTTTATTGCCTGGGTGTTTTGTAATTTTCGATGTTTTCCCAGGCAAAATAGCCGCTGCTGAACCCCAATATTAGCCAAATAATTAACTCAGTTAAAGAATCGCTGTTGCCAGCTAAGCCAATTGATAAAAAAACAAATCCAAGCCAAAGTGCAGGCCGACTAAAAAGGTGAGTCAACTGGTGTTCAACCGGTTCAGGACTCCGATTGGGATGGCCAAATGAATAGCTGGCGCTTGCCAGGATCAATGACAATCCAAATACCCAGGTTCCAGAAAATAAAAGCTGTGTCCAATTGATCATCTAGGAGTGAATTATAACAAACCTACTGTCATAAACAGCGGGAATAGGACCTTCGTTTCGCGAAATGGTACTAAATAGCTATCAAGAATGAGGTTTTTCTACGTGGAAAATAAAAAAGCCCAAACATATTTTATGTAATCTTAAGGATTATGAAATTGTCTTGGCAATTAAACAAGTTACAAAGGTAAAGAACCTGTGAAAAGGGGAACCTAATCCGAACATTTGTTTTGTTGTTTTTGATGCTTTATGATTAGGGAAGTTGGTGAGTAGAAAATCATGAAATTTTCTGCAAGGAATTAACGTGCTTATGGCAAAAGTAAAAACTCGCTACGTGTGTCAAAATTGCGGCCGGATTACCCCAGCATTTATGGGCAAATGCCCCCAATGTGGTGAATTTGGTACGATGGTTGAAGAAGTGATTCAGCCCGCCACTTCCCCACGAGGCAGCCGTTTACACGCCCCCCGGCCGCTCCGAGAGCCCCAAACGCTGAACGCCATTGAGGCGGAAAATTTTGGTCGCTATAAACTTTCGATCAGCGAGCTTTCTCGAGTGTTAGGGGGCGGGATCGTTCCGAGCTCCCTGGTTTTGCTTGGCGGAGACCCTGGCATTGGCAAATCAACCCTTCTCCTGCAGGCGGCAACGATTTTTGCCAACCAGCACGGCAAGGTGCTTTATGTGTCCGGTGAAGAAAGTGTCCATCAAATCAAAATGCGCGCAGATCGGATGGATTTGAGATCAGAGGCGCTTTTTTTGGTCACGGAAACCAATTTGCAGTCGATTTTGCAGCACATCACGCAGCAAAAGCCGCTGCTGGTGATCATTGATTCGATACAAACCACCTATACCGATGACCTCAATTCCGCTCCGGGGTCTGTGAGTCAGGTGCGCGAATGTGCCACCCGCCTGCAGGAAACCGCCAAGGGAAGCAACGTTACGGTTTTTATCGTCGGTCACGTGACCAAGGAGGGTACGATTGCCGGTCCGCGGGTTTTGGAGCACATTGTCGACACGGTGCTTCAGCTACAGGGAGATCCATTTCACCGTTATCGGCTATTGCGCAGCGTCAAAAACCGGTTTGGGGCCACCAGTGAAGTGGGCGTATTCGAAATGCACGCCAAGGGGATGGTAGAGGTTCCCAATCCATCTGAGGCTTTTCTGGCTGAGCGCCAGATTAACGCTTCCGGCTCCGCGATCGCCGTGACGATTGAAGGAACCCGGCCGCTGCTGGTTGAAATTCAGGCGCTGGCCAGCTCAACTTCATTTTCTAATCCCCGTCGAACCGCCAACGGGGTGGATTATAATCGCCTGCTTTTGCTGTCGGCCGTATTGACGAAGCGGGTAAAACTTCACCTTTACGATAAAGATATTTTTGTCAACGTCGTGGGTGGCTTAGAGATCGACGAACCCGCGGCCGATCTGGCCGTTGCCGTGGCCATTGCCAGCAGCAGCCGGGATCGGCCGGTGCATGCGGATATGGCGTTTATCGGTGAAATCGGTTTGAGTGGTGAACTGCGGGCGGTCAGCCAGCTCGAAACCCGCCTGCGTGAGGCTTCAAAATTGGGATTTAAGCGCTGTCTGGTGCCGCTTCCCATCGGCCGCCGCAAACCGGAGTACCCGAAAGGGTTAAAAATAAATGAGTGCCGAACGCTGAAGGATGCTCTAGCTGTGGCATTGGTGCCTGAGTAGGGGATGGGTGATAGGTGATGGAGGGGTTGACATAAAGTGAAACATTGTTTATCCTGGCCAACACCCAACACCCAACACCCAACACCCAACACCCAACACCCAACACCCAACACCCAACACCCAACACCCAACACCCAACACCCAACACCCAACACCCCACCCATGTCCATAATCGATGCCCATACCCATTTCTTGCCGCCGGCCGTTCAGGAAAACCTCTCTCAATTTAGCGAAGAGGAGCCGTACTGGGGACTGCTGCTTGACCCACCGGTTGGCAAATCGATTCAGGCGTATGCCTCACCAGAGCGAATGATCGCGGACATGGACGCTGCTGGGGTAGATATCGCCATCGTCGTCGGCGAATACTTTCAGAAATCGGAAAGCTGCAGGTTGCGCAACGACCAGGCAGCCGCTCTTCATCGCCGCTTCCCCGATCGATTCAAACCGTTAGTGACCGTTCAGCCTCTAGAGCCAAATCATGCTCTCGATCAATTAAAGCGGGGTCTGGATGAGGGGTTTTGTGGGGTTGGGGAGCTCAACCCGTACGCGCAGGGGTTTGATTTGGATAGTGCTGAATTTGCGGCCGTTATCGAATTTTGTATCGAAGCGGATTGGCCGATTAATTTGCACGTCAATGAAGAAGTTGGCCCGTATTATCTGGGAAAAAGCACGACCCCGCTGCGAAAATATTACGACCTCGCCGCCCGCTTTCCACAAGCAAAATTTGTGTTTGCCCACTGGGGAGGCGGGCTGTTTTTTTACGAACTGCTGCCCGGGGTTCGCCGTCAGCTAAAAAATGTATGGTATGACACGGCCGCCACCCCGCTGCAGTTCCCGGTCAAAAAAATCTTTTCCGTTGCCCTAGAGATACTCGACTATCGCAAGCTGCTTTATGGATCAGATTATCCGCTGCGCCTTTACCCAAGGCAGCAAAAAGAGGCGGATATGCGGCCGTTTCTAGCCGAGATCGAAGCGATTCACCTCTCAGAAAAGGTCAAACAGGCGCTTCTTTATCAAAATGCGGCGGCCGTTTATTTGTCGTCGTCCAATCCTCTTGACCCTGCCAAACGGCAGAGAATGACTTCTCGCCTGACCGAAATCCTGCCCGCCACCCCCCTGGCTTTGTTAATTAAGCAATCCCCCCAAACCGTGGAGATTTTAGCTCAATTTGGCGTACAATGGTCTGTAGACGCCCCCTCTTGGGAACCGATTATGCAGGCGGCCGCAGCGGCCGGATTGGGGGCAACCAAACAGCAGGATTTAATTAACAAGTTAAACGAAGTGATTCAACAAGAGGAAATGTAAAAATGAATTTTGACGAGATTCGCCACCATTTGCTCCCTCTTCGCGAGCAGGCAGACCTTAAAAACAGGTGGCTACAGGACCGGCTGGATACTTTGCTGGCAGAGCTGATGGATCGGGTCAAGATCGATATGTGGCTCGTGATTGCCCGCGAATACAATGAAGATCCGGTGATTATGACGTTGCTGCCTGAGCCGGCCATGTCGGCCCGGCGGCGAACGATTCTGGTCTTTATCCGTCGAGAAAATGATCAGGTGGACCGTTATTCTCTCGATCGATACGGACACGGCTCATTTTTTGCCAAAGGATGGAATCCCGATACCCAACCCGATCAATATGCCCGACTGGCCGAGCTGGTTCGGGAAACAAAACCCAGGGTGATCGGGCTCAATTTTTCCCATGATTTTGCTTTTGGGGATGGCCTCTCCATGCATGAATATCAGCTGCTGTCCGCCGCCCTTGGTGAAGCCGCTATGAGGCGCGTGGTTTCGGCCGATCAGCTGTGCGTTGGTTGGCTTGAACGGAGAATCGAAGCGGAAATTGTGCAGTACCCGCTCTTGGTCAAAATCGCCCACGCGATTATCAGGCAGGCGTATTCCCAGGCGGTGATTACCCCTGGCGTCACGACAACCGATGATGTGGTGTGGTGGATGCGACAAACGATGCATGATTTGGGTCTGCGGGCCTGGTTCCAGCCCACCGTGGAAATTCAGGCACCTGGCCAGCGGTATGATCAAACGAACCCGCGGCAGCTTATTCAGCCCGGCGATTTGCTTCACTGTGATATTGGATTTGAATATTTAGGGTTGTGTACCGACCATCAGCAGCACGCTTACGTTTTGCGCGAAGGGGAAACCGTGGCCCCGGGCGGGCTGGTCGAAGCATTTGAGGCCGGCAAGCGCGTCCAGGACATTCACCTACGTCATATGCAGACCGGCCTGACCGGCAATGAGGTGCTGGCTCGTGTTCTTGAGCAAGCTGCGGCAGAGGGGCTAGAAGCTCAAATTTACAGCCATCCTCTTGGCTACCATGGTCATGCGGCCGGTCCGACGATTGGCCTTTGGGATCAGCAAGGAGGGGTACCTGGGAAGGGAGATTACTCTCTATTTGACCACACCGCTTATTCGATTGAATTAAACGCCAAGTACGCGATCCCCGAGTGGGGGCAGCAGCAGGTTAGAATCGCCCTGGAAGAAGATGCGGTTTTGCAGGATGGGGAGTGTCGGTGGCTGGCCGGCCGGCAGGAAACGCTTCACTTAATTTAGAGTAGAGGTCGAGAAGATTGCTAAACAAAAATCGATTTAAATATTTGCTCCAGTTTGGCGGTCTGCTCGGGGCTGGTCTACTGTTCTTCTTTTGGCAGGATATCGTTGATTATTTTTATCGCCCAGCCGCGTTTGATGAGCGCTTTCAGGAAACGATTGAGCGAAGAGTTGCCGCCGGCCGATATGGCCAGGTGGACAGCCTGCTGATTTGGCATGATGGCCAAATGGTCACCGAGCTGTATTTTAATGGATATGAGGCCGATCAACTGCACTCGGTTTATTCGATCACTAAAAGTATAACCTCATTGGGCATTGGGATTGCCGTAGAGCAAGATCGCTTTCCTCCTCTGTCAACCCCGATCGGGGAAATTTTTGAAGATTACTCCGACGGAACAACGGCCGATTGGGAGACCATCACCACCGAACAGCTCCTTACGATGAGCGGTGGATTCCGTTGGGATGAAATCGAGGGAGATAGTTTTGACCAGCTGGCTCAAAGTGAAGATTGGATCGGCAGCTTATTGACGACCCCTTTAGATCAACCACCTGGAACTCGATTTAATTACAATACCGGGTCGACGATTGCCGCCGGTGAAATCTTGAGCCGTTCTTTAGAACAACCGGCCGCCGGTTTTATTGAGGCGGAGCTGTTTGATCCGTTAGGCATAACCTCATTTACCTGGCCGGAGGGCCCGAACGGGGTGTCAAATACCGGATCAGGGCTTGAAATGCGCCCTCGAGATTTGATAAAGATCGGCCGGCTCATGCTCGATGATGGGCGCTGGCAGGGAAGGCAGCTCGTGACCGAAGAGTGGATCGATCTAAGCACCCAACCCCATCGAACCGATAACAGCTGGCCATACGGCTACATGTGGTGGCGGCTGGCTGACGATGATCGGGCGGTACGCAATTTGGCCCAGAATGATGTTGTTTTTGCCTCTGGGTATGGTGCTCAATATATTTTTGTGGTTCCGCACCTTGATCTAGTGGTGGTGACAACGGCCACCAACACCGAGCGTTTTGACGCGATTTTTCCACTTCTATATCGGTATATCTGGCCGGCTGCTCAGTAGAGCCCAATTAAAATTATGGGTTCAGGAACGGGCAGGTGATGATTTAATCCTCAAATAGTCCGATTGCCGCGTTCAAGCTGTGGCCAAAGAGGAAATGAGAGGGGTGGCCAGGATGAAACCGGGGTAGGGGCTTGGCTAGCCAAGCCCCTACAAAAAACGACTGTCAAAAGACCCACCCCTAACCCCCTCCCGATTCTGTTCAGGGGCGGACAGTTAGGCTGCGAACCACCTGTTTTTGAATTGCTGCAACTTTTATTGATTCTCCGGGGTATCATTAGTCAATATGGATGCGCCTTCTGATCGGTCCCTGATATTAGACACCCGCCGCGGCCGGCTGGAAGCTTTTGGCATCCTGATTCAACGCTATCAAAAAGCGGTTTACAATGTGTGTTTGCGCGTCATGGGAAACAGAGAAGATGCGGAAGATGCGGTCCAGGAAAGTTTTTTGAGGGCCCATCGCTACATTCATACGATTGATGTTGAGCGGCCGTTTGGCCCCTGGATTAAACAGGTGGCCGCCAATCACTGTTATGGCGTTCACAAAAAGCGTCAATCTGAGCCGTTTCCATATGAGCTAGATGATGAACTCAACCGGCCGGATCAGGATATGTTTGGTCAGCCGGAGCGAGTGCATTTGGCTCGCGAAAAGCAGCAGCGAACGCGTCAGGCGATCGCCGCCCTGCCGCCTCATTATCGGGTTGTGATTGAACTGCGGCACTTTCAGGAACTGAGCTATCAAGAGATTGCTTCGCAGCTTGATTTACCTTTAAATACGGTAAAAAGCCATTTATTGCGGGCTCGAAAAATGCTGCTTGAACGTATAGTAGAAAGATAATAAAAACGACAAGAAGAAAAACTATGTTTGATTCAGATGGTTTATCAGAGAATGATTTTTGGGAACTTCAGGCGTATATCGATGGAGAACTTTCCCCGGCCGCCGCCCTTGAATTTGAGCAGCGGTTAGAAACAGATCGCTTTCTGGCGGCCGAGTACCAGCGCTGGCTCTCTTTACACGATGAATTAACCCTCGAAAATGTGCCTGATCTAGAACCAGAAATCGATTTTTCCCAGTCGGTGATCGCTTCGCTTGAAGCTGAAATCGCCCCAGTGGAGAAGCGTTTTTGGCCGGTTGTTTTGGTGCAGGTTGTTTTGGGCATTTTGTTGACGGTCATCAGCTGGCCCTTACTCCAGGCGGTTGAACCTCGTGGTCAAGATACACTTGGCGCCGTGCAAATGGAACTTTTTCTATGGCTAAATCGGCTGGCCGACTGGTTATACACTCAGCGGTTGGCAGTTAACGGGCTGTTTTCATCATTCGAGCTGCAAAATTCTTTTCAGGTATCGCCAGCTTTGTTTTCGGCCCTGATAGCCACGGCCGCCGTCGGTGGTTTGCTGTGGCTGCTGTCGGTTGGCTACGTCCTTCAGACGCGCGATTGGCGGCCGGTGACCAAGAATTAGTAATTAGTAATTAGCAAATAGCAATTAGTAAGTGATATTATGCAAGAACCGATTGTCCTGATTCTCCTGATTATCTTCACCATTTTAACCCTTCCCCCTTACCTGATGGTTTTTCAAGCTATTTTTCCGGTTTTTGACCAGCAGGTGCAGGTGATTTTACGCCGCACCCCCGGCCGGGCATTTGTGATCGGCCTGGTTAATTTTATCTTTTGGGGATCGGCTATCGCCCTTTTTGGGGCCCTGAGCGACGGCGGAGCGCAAATTTTTGCCATTCCATCCGGCCTGTTACTTCTTGGCGTGATATTGGGGCTCTCTGTCGGTCTGGGAGCGGTTAGCCACATCGTGGGAGATGCATTTTGGGGGGATCAAAATCGGGCACGACAGGGATATTGGGGAGCGATGGCCGTTACGCTGGGATCTCTGGCCCCGTTTGTTGGCTGGTTTTTGCTTTTCCCGATCGTAGCCATCACCGGTTTGGGTGCGGCATTTATGAATCTGCTGGGCCGATTTCAACCGGAAAAAACGGTCGATGATTAATAATCAATTGCCAATAATCAATTTTCAATTGTCAATTAATTATTGACCGTTGACCATTGATTTTTATCTTCCTGCAACTTTTCCCTTATACATCGAATAACAGACATAGATAAACAAATTTGCGGCTGAACGGCCGCTTTTAACTGGAGGTTTATTATGTCTGATGTTTATATCGCTTTTGGTACCCTTTTGTCCTTGGGGATTGTTTTTCCCGGTTTGTTAATGACCTGGTGGCTCATTTTTCCCAAGCGGGTCAACCGGGCGAAAGCTGAACTGGCTCAGCGCCCGATGCGGACGTTTGTCATCGGATTCGTCATGGTAGGCGTCATTGGGTTGCCAACTTCGATTTTGCTGGCCATTTCACTCCCATTTACCAGCTTCTTGGGTGCTGCGGTGATCGTCGCGGCCCTGGCTTTTTCGCTTATCGGGGCGGCCGGATTAACCAGCTGGATGGCGGAACGGTTGGCCAATCGAAGCAACGGCCAGATGAGTGAATCGGCATCGTTTTTGCGCTCGGCCGTGATATTGGAGCTCGGGGCGGCCTTTCCGATTTTAGGATGGTTTCTATTTATTCCACTGTGCATCATCGCCTGTTTAGGGGCGGCCACGATGGCGTTCCTCGGCCGTCGCCCCGTTCAAGCGGCTGAAGAACCCCGTCCAACCGGCTTGCCAACCATCCAAATTCAGACCACAGGAGCGACCGATGTCTCTTAATCGCCGCCAATTCATCCAGCTCATCGGACTGGGTGGCGGTGCGCTGGCGGTCAGCGGTTGTGCGCCGATTGTCAGCCGATTGGCCGGCGGTCCGGTCAAATTGGCCACCTGGCCAGGATGGGATGGATCCCCTGATTTTGCTTACCTCAGTCGCCTGACGTATGGGCCAACCGCTTATGAGCGGCAGCGCACCGCCGAAATCGGCCTGGCGGGCTGGATCGAAGAGCAGCTTGATTTTTCAGCAATTGACGATGAATCGGCAGAGATACGCTTGCGCCCTCACGACATGATCACTCGCCGTGCTGATGCCCTGGCGATGTGGGATCAGGAAGATGTCATTGAGCCGTTTAAACAGGCCACGCTGCTGCGCCGCGTTTACAGCCGGCGGCAGCTGTATGAAACCGTGGTTGAATTTTGGACCGATCATTTTAACATTGCCCTGGCCAAGGGGGAATGCTGGTACTTAAAAGTTGTGGATGACCGCCAGGTTATTCGGCCGCACGCCTTTGGCCGTTTTGACGAGCTGCTGTTTGCGTCCGCCAAATCGCCAGCGATGTTGGTTTATCTCGACAATCAGGTCAACCACAAAGAACACCCCAACGAAAATTACGCCCGCGAGGTTATGGAGCTTCACACGTTGGGGGTGGACGGTGGCTATACTCAGGATGACGTCATGGAGCTGGCCCGAGCGCTAACCGGATGGTCGGTCAAAGAAAATTGGCGTCACGGGGATTATGTATTTGACGAAGAGGCTCACGACAACGAAAGAAAGGTGTTTTTGGGTGAGCCGCTCTCAGCCAAAGAAGAGGCCGAGGCGGAAGAAGCTTTAAGCCGACTCGTGGATCATCCCAGCACGGCCGCTTTTATCGCTGAAAAGCTGGTCCGCCGTTTTATAAGCGATGATCCTTATCGCGATGCGCCGGAGCTGGTTGCAAAAACAGCAACCGCCTTTCAGCAGAGCCGGGGGGATATTCAGCAGGTGCTGCGGGTTGTGCTGCTCGACGGGCTGCTCAACATGTCTTTGCCCCTGCCTCTTAAAATCAAGCGGCCGATCCAATTTGTGACCAGCGCGCTGCGGCAGCTCCAGGCGGAAAGTAACGGCAGTATGGCCATTCACAATGAATTAGCTCTGATGGGACATTCTGATTACGACTGGCCCACCCCTGATGGTCCGCCAGATGAAGCCGACGCCTGGCTGCGCAACCTGATGCCGCGCTGGCGTTTTGCCCTTCAGCTGCTGCGAAACGATTATGACGGTACCCGAGTGGAAATACCGGACGATCTGCTGCCCAGCGATGCCCCGGCCGCGGAGTGGCTCGATCATTTTAGCGATTTGCTGCTTGGTGGCCCTCTTGATCCTGGGACCCGGCTGCAGATGTTGGCCGTGCTACCCAATCAAAATGAAGTAACAGATGAAACTCGCCGTCTGCTGGCGGCTGGGGTGCTGGCGTCGCCGGCGTTTCAGTGGAGATAGCTCGGGCCTATGGCCCTGTTAGCACGAGGCTGCGCCTCTTCTAGCTCGGCGCTAGGCGCCTCTCAGCTCGCCGCTGCGCGGCTTTTAGCCTACAGCTTGTCTATCTGCTAAGAGGGCCGAAGGCCCGAGCTAAAAGGTGCGTCAGCACCGAGCTGACAGGCCGAAGGCCGAGCTAAAAGGTGCGTCAGCACCGGGCTAACAGGCCGAAGGCCGAGCTAAGAGGTGCGTCAGCACCGGGCTGACAGGCCAAAGGCCGTGCTAAGAGGTGCGTCAGCACCGGGCTAACAGGCCGAAGGCCGCGCTAAAAGGTGCGTCAGCACCGAGCTGACAGGCCAAAGGCCGCGCCAAAAGGTGCGTCAGCACCGGGCTGACAGGCCAAAGGCCGTGCTAATCACCTGTGAGGCGCTAAGCGCCGAACACATGGAGAACCAATATGAATTCAACATTAACTCGTCGAGATTTTTTTCGCTCACTGGCTGCTGCCCCGGCCGCAACGCCCTGGCCGACGTGGATGCCGCGTCTGGCGTTTGCTCCGCAGCAGACTGCCCCCCGGGGAGACGTGCTGGTGGTGGTCTTTTTACGGGGGGCGGCCGATGTGCTCAACATGGTCGTTCCTTTTGGGGAGGAAGCGTATTATCAGGCTCGGCCGACGTTGGGCATTCCCCAGCCGGATTTTATCGCCGCGGGCACGGGGATGCAGGCGGTTGATTTAGACGGATTTTTTGGCTTTCACCCTTCGCTTGGCCCGCTAAAAGCCGCCTTTGATGAACAGCATCTGGGAATCATTCATGCCTGTGGTGCGCCGGATATTTCGCGTAGCCACTTTAAGGCGATGGCCCTGATGGAGCGTGGGGTCGAGGATGAACGCGGTCCTGCCTCCGGGTGGATTAATCGTCACCTGGCCACGTACAACACCGGTAACAACAGCCCCATTCGGGCGATCGGCTTGGGCAGCGTGCTGCCTCAAAGCCTTTATGGAGAGGTTCCGGCCACGGCGATGCGTTCCATCGTCGATTTTCACCTCAACGGCGATGATCGCGTGGGACAGCAGCTTTACCGCATGCTGCGCGGTTTATACAGTCAGGACAGCGAGATCGGCCGGGTGGGGCGTGAAACCCTCGACGTGATTGATATTTTATCCAAACTCGACCCGGCACAATACCGGCCGGAAGACGGGGCGACTTATCCTGAATCAACCTTTGGCTATAATTTGCGCCAGGCCGCTATGTTGATCAAGGCGGAAGCCGGTTTGGAGGTCGCCGCCATCGATTTGGGCGGCTGGGACACCCATTTTGGTCAGGGAGGCAGCCAGGGGTTAATGGCTAGCCTGTTGAGCGATCTTGGTCAAGGTCTGGCCGCCTTTCATGCCGATATGATCGATTATATGAATCAGGTGACGGTCGTCGTAATGTCGGAATTTGGCCGCCGGGTCAAAGAAAACGCCAGTTTGGGCACCGATCACGGCCATGGCAGCATGATGATGTTGATGGGCGGTCACGTCAATGGGGGGCAGGTGATTGGCGAATGGCCCGGTTTGGAAATCGATCAGCTATTTGGCCCCGGAGATTTGGCGGTCACCACCGATTATCGCGACGTGTTGGCTGAAGTGGTTGGTCAGCGTTTGAATAACGGCGCCATGGATCAGATCTTTCCGGATTATGTGCCGAGGCCGGTGGGAGCCATTAAGTGAAGACCACAGACATCAGACCACAGACTACAGAAGTAGATTGATTCTGTTACTCCCTCTGTAGTCTGAGGTCTGTAGTCTGTAGTCTGTGGTCTTTCTTACTTAATGTTTCTTGTATCTTCCCCCATAATCAGTTACCATCTCTAAGTTGAATTTTTCCAGAGAATAATAAAACCTCGTGGTTACGCTACCGCGAGGTTTTTTGTGTGTCAAAAAACGAGCTGAGAGATTCAGAGGAAAAGTTGGAGATAATTGATTCAAACGGCGGCCGAGGGATTTGAGAGAAATGCAAGAAACAAGAAAAAATTTACGCAACGTAGCCATTATCGCCCACGTTGACCACGGTAAGACAACCCTCCTGGATGGGATGCTCAAACAGGCGCAGGTCTTTCGCGCCAACGAGCAGGTTCAGGAGCGGGTGATGGATTCGAACGACCTGGAACGGGAGCGGGGCATTACGATTACGGCCAAAAACACGGCCGTTAGCCTGAACGACCCGGATAGTGGCGAGGCGGTCAAAATAAATATTGTGGACACCCCCGGTCACGCGGATTTTGGGGGCGAAGTGGAGCGGGTGCTCAACATGGTGGATGGGGTGCTTCTTCTGGTCGACGCGGCTGAAGGCCCCCGACCGCAAACCCGGTTTGTCCTGCGAAAAGCGCTGGAAATGGGGCACCGGGCGATTGTCGTGATTAACAAGATCGATCGTCGCGATGCTGATCCTGACCGCGTTTTGGATGAAACATTTGACCTGTTCATTGAATTAGGGGCGACTGATGAACAGGCTGATTTTCCCGTCGTGTATGCCATCGGCCTGCACGGCCGGGCCGGCTTTGATGAAACACTTTCTGGTGACTTACAGCCGCTGTTTCACACGATTTTGCGGGAAATACCCGCACCCAAAGTTGAGCTGGAGGCCCCGCTGCAAATGTTGGTGGCCACCCTTTACTATGACACTTATCGAGGGTTGACAGCGGTGGGCCGCTTGTTTGGCGGCAAAATTCGCGTCGGTCAGCCGGTGACTCGCATTCACCGGGATGGCACCACCTCTCAAGAGCGTGTGCAGTACCTCTACGTATTTGATGGGCTGGATCGGGCTGAGGTTCAGGAAGCTACGGCAGGAGATATCGTGGCCATTGGCGGATTGGAGGGGATTGCTATCGGTGACACCCTGGCTGATCCGGAGAATCCGATCGCCCTGCCCACCATCGAGGTAGAAGAACCGACCGTGCGGATGACGTTTGGGGTAAACACCTCACCGTTTTCCGGCCGGGAAGGAAAATATGTCACCTCAAGACGGCTGCGCGACCGACTGTTTGAGGAGCTGCGCCATAATGTTGCCCTGCGGGTCCAGGAGACTGAAAATCCGGACACCTTTTTGGTATCTGGCCGCGGGGAACTTCATTTGGCCATCCTGATTGAAACGATGCGGCGTGAGGGGTATGAATTTGAAGTTTCGCGGCCGGAGGTCATCATCAAAGAAGATGACGAAGGGCAAAAAGTGGAACCCTATGAAAAGGTGTTTATTGAAACCCCGGCTGAATCTTTGGGCGCGGTGGTAGAAATGCTCGGCAAGCGGCGCGGCACGATGGAAGATATGATGGAAACCCCGGAGGGGATGTCGCGGGTGACTTATTTGGTTCCGACCCGCGGTCTCCTTGGCTTCCGCCACCATTTCTTAACGATGACCAAAGGGATGGGGATCATGAATACGCTGTTCGACAGCTATCGCCCCCAAGCTGGGGTCATCACTTCTCGCACCAAAGATTCCCTTGTGGCTTTTGAAGCGGGAACGACCACCACGTTTGGTCTTAAAAATTCCGAAGAGCGTGGCGCTCTGTTTGTCGGACCTGGGGTTGAGGTGTACCAGGGGATGGTTATCGGCGAGAATTTGCGGCCGGGAGATTTGGACGTTAACGTCTGCAAGAAAAAACAGCTCAACAATATGCGCAGCGCCATTCGCGACATCGATGTTCGTCTGACCCCTCCGCGCAACATGAGCCTGGATGAAGCGATCGAGTATATGTCTGATGATGAACTGCTCGAAGTCACGCCAAAAAATCTGCGCATACGCAAGCGAGAGCTCGATCCAACCAAACGTCAGCGACGAGCCAAGTTAGCCAAACAGGCGTTACAGGCGTAGCCATATGGGATTGATTGACAAACTGTTGCATAAACCGGCCGGATCAGATCAGGCGGTTGTGGCCTCCGATATGGAGGGTACATTGAGCAGCGGCGTGACCTGGAAGGGCATTCGTGACTATTTGCTGGCCCACGGCCGAAAAGCTGATTTTAATCGCTTCTTCCGCAGGCGGTTGATCCGTTTGCCCCTGTTCCGCCTGGGCTTGATCGATAAACAAAAGTTTAAAGAGCAGTGGATGGTCGATCTCATTGCCCTTTTGGCCGGTATGCCCCGCCGGGAGTTTGAAACGTTCAGCGAGTGGGTCGTAGAGCATGAGCTGTGGCCGAATCGACGGCAAAAGGTCATTGATGAGTTAAAGCAACATATGGATGAGGAAAAACGGGTGGTTGTCGTTTCCGGGCTCCTGGAGCCGATGCTGGCCCGTTTTGTGGCTAAAATCGGTTGTGAAGGGATTGGGACGCCGCTGAAATTTGCTGGAGATATTTTCTCCGGGCAAACGCTGCACGGTTTTACTACCGGAGCCCAAAAGGTGGCCCAGCTGCAGCCGTTTCTCGATCCCAACGGCCACATCACTGCCGCCTATGGCGACACCTATGCCGATATCCCCATGCTTCAGCTCAGTCATCAGCCGGCGGCGGTTTTCCCGGACAGTCGGCTTAAGCGGCATGCCGAGACGCACGGCTGGCGGATATTTGAAAGCTAACTCCTAATAGCTTTTCAGCACGGGCTCTATAGCCCTTTAGCTTTTCAGCACGGGCTTTTCAGCACTTTAGCTTATTAGCACGGGCTTTTCAGCCCTTTTAGCTCGCCGCTGCGCGGCTTTTAGCCTTCAGCGTGCTAAATTGCTGAGAGGCGCCTTGCGCCGAGCTGATAGGGGCGGAGCCCCGCACTAAATGGCTAAATGGCCCGAAGGGCCGAGCTTGGAGCTCCTTATGAAACTCAACAAACACATTATCACCGATATGGACGGGGTGCTCATTACCGGGAATGTGCCGGTGCCAGGCGCGGCGGAGTTTATCGAACAAATCGAGGCCAGTGACTTTAAATATCTTGTTTTGACCAATAACTCGACCTACACGCCCCGAGATCTCTCGCATCGCCTGCAGTCAATCGGATTAAACATTTCTCAGGATCATATTTTTACCTCTGCCATGGCCACCGCCCGCTTTTTGCAGCAGCAGCGGCCGGACGGCACCGCCTTTGTCATTGGAGAAAGCGGTTTAACGGAAGCCATTCACGAGGTGGGATATGTCATTACCGATATAAAGCCCGATTATGTGGTTTTGGGAGAAACCCCCACCTACAGTTATGATATGTTGACCAAGGCGGTGCGTCTCATTGATGGAGGGGCCCGTTTTATCGCCACCAATCCGGATGTTTCTGGCCCGACGGAAAGCGGAATTGTGCCCGGTTGTGGGGCGACGGCCGCCCTGATTCAATCCGCGACCGGCAAAGCGCCGTTTTTTGTGGGCAAGCCCAACCCGCTGATGATGCGCAGCGCCCTGGATTATCTCGATGTTCACTCGCGCAATGCGGTGATGATTGGGGATCGAATGGATACCGATATTATTGCCGGGGTGGAAAGCGGCATGGAGACGGTTTTGGTTTACACGGGGGTGACCCGACCGGAGATGATTGAGCAGTACCCATACCGGCCGAACCACGTCGTTAAGTCGATTGCGGAGCTGCTATAAAGAAGTTCAACTTCTCGAAGAAGTTGAACTTCTTGACAGGTGTACCCTCATATCACATAGAATCCCGACTTTTTCAAAAAGTCGGGATTCTTGTTCACACACATTACGCCGGGCTGTAAATAATCGTGTCCGGTTTGAATGCCGCCCACGAGAACCAGAAATGATTGGCGTGGATAATCGGCTCGAGCTGGGTGCCGCTTAATTCCCCATCCACCGCCTGACCGGAAATATCCCAGGTTGATCCGGTTTCAGCATCAACAAATTGCTCTCCTTCCTGGCTAAAGGTCAATTTTTGACCGTCTACAATCGGGTTAAAGACCCCTGTTGCTCCTACATCGGCCGCTTCAGCTATGACCTGACTACCCAGGGCGCTGGCCGTGCCCGGTTTGTGAAACACCACCACGTCGATCCCTGCGGGCGCGTCGTGAATCACCCCAACCTCACTCAGAACGGCCAGGGGATAAGCGATATCGATCCCTTGCTCTTCAAGGGATAAGGTCACCACGCGATCGGCCGCACCAAGACGGCCGTCAACTTCACCGGCGAAAAGGGTTAAATTGCCGCCAGCACTCAAAGGATGTTGATAGGTGTCGTAACCGGCATACGGATTGTTGCCGTACGCGCGGTTAAAGCCGGTTTCGCGGGACAATACAATTCCGTCTGGGAAGCTGTTTTTAAAATCGGCAAAGCTGATCAGCTGAGTTGACAGGAAGTTGAGCCGTTTAGGAACCAGGTCGCCGATGAGAGAATCACCGGTAAACTGCTGCCACAGCGTTTCCGTCGTGCGGTCGTACATCACCAGGTCTGAGTTGCGCAGCAGGCCGGAAACTCCAAACTCGAGTGTTTCCCCATCCACTCGCCGGTCAAATACAAGGGCTGAGTTACAAAGGGGGCAAAATGTGACCACGACCGGTACCCCACCCACTGTGTCGTTGGCGATCTCGTGCCAGGTCATAATTTGCAGCGGATACGCTCGCGCATCCCCATTTACTTCCAAGGCGATAACCGGCTCATTGTCGGCCAGCCACTCTTCAGCTTCACCAAATGATATAAATTGCGGGTCATCAATGGAGGGAATACCGTCGCGTGGCGGCCCGCCTGACAGGAGTTCATCGGTGTTGATTAACCGTCTCTCCCAATTGGTGTTCCAGCTGCTGGTAATGGAAGCCAGTCGGCTGGAGCGATCGTCTGTGGTTAAAATTTCAGCCCCTTCCTGCTCGCGCGTGAGTGGCGCGGCCGTGTCTGCCGTTTCTTCATCATTCATCGTTTCTTCACCCTCGGCCGCTTCACTGTCCGCATTTTCTGTTGAGGACTCCTCTTCAGCTGCTCCTTCCACGGCATCTTCTACACCTTCACCGGTTTCAGCTTCTGGTGGAGTTTGATCTTCAACGGCCGCGGCTGGAGACTCTTCTTCTGCAACCGGTGGAGGGGCGGCGCAGGCGGCCAGGATGAGCAGCAGGCCGATAATCGGTAAAAATATTTTTTTTGACCTTATCCAATTCATAGGTATTTTCTCTCTTCTAAATTTAATTTTTTAGGTTGACAATGGTTTTGCCTATCGGACGCGTTTAGAAGGCGAAAAATTTCTTGCAATCTTTCCTATTAGGTTTGTCCGAGCATGGTCGGGACGCCGCACGACCCTACCCATTTGTTTGATCTTTCGGTATCATAGACAAAATATATTCGCTTTCGCCAACTATAAGGTGGCTAGGGTTCCGTCATTTTGAGTCTGGTCCGAGCGCCACACAGCCGTTAACCGGTGAGCATCTAGAAGGACAAAAGCCTTGGGGATTGACGTTGGTCGAATGATTAACCCATCCTCAAGCCAGGTAACTTTGGAGGTGCTCTGATGGCTGCGAAAGCAACTTCTTCGGCTCAATTGCGAGCTGTATTTCAAGCTTTACTAGTTACCTTTCTCTGGTCTACATCCTGGGTCATTATCAAAATCGGCCTGGACGAGATCCCCCCGCTGATTTTCGCCGGTCTGCGCTACGGGCTGGCCTTTATATTCCTTCTTTTGGTGGTGATTCGCAGAGGTGAATTGCCGCTGGCCATAAACATATCCGGGTCGATGTGGCCGCTGCTGGTGCTTTTGGGCATAGTCTATTACGCCTTGACCCAGGGAGCGCAATTTCTGAGCCTGGCTTATCTCCCGGCCGTCACCGCCAATTTAGTTATCGGGTTTACTCCGGTTGTGGTTGCTTTCCTGGGCATCCTCTTTCTGGCTGAAAAACCGACTTTTGGACAGTGGGTGGGGATTGTGCTGGCTGTGCTAGGAATTCTCGTCTACTTTGGTCCGATAGATCTCCCGGCCGGTGCTGTTTTAGGCCTGACGGCCGCGTTGGTTGGGATGATCGCCAATGCGGTTTCATCGATTTTAGGACGGGCGATTAACCGCTTAAAGGTGCTGTCCCCCCTTCTCGTGACGACAATCAGCATGGGAGTTGGGGCATTGGCGCTGCTGATTGCGGGGATGGTGATTGAGGGATGGCCATCATTAACCCGGGGCAGCTGGCTCATTATTGGTTGGTTATCTCTTATTAACACCGCCTTTGCTTTTACGCTCTGGAATCAAACTTTACGCACCCTCTCCGCTATGGAATCGAGCATCATTAATAACTCGATGGCCGTACAGATCCCGATATTGGCGGTGATTTTCCTGGGTGAGCGGCTTTCGATTCAAGAATTGATCGGGTTAATCATTGTGATTGTGGGGGTGTTTGTGGTGCAGTTTATCGGCCGGCAGGCGACCCCTCAGCGGTAGGTGATCAGATCAATCATTTAGGTGCCGCAAGATGTGCTGATGATTTGGCGTCCATAAGGCGGTGGGAACACCGGTGTTTCTTAATACGCGATTGGTCCAGTTGTTGCAGGTGCGCAGCAGATGATAGCTTGGATCGGAGGCGTAAAAATTGTCGTGGATATTGCCGTACCAGCAGCAGTTTAAGGATATCGGCTGATTGTCGGCCGACATGGTAAACGAGCGTCTAATCTCTTCAATCAAGATATCATACTGATTTTCAGAAATTTGTACTTTTTTGACCCACTCACCGGTTTTGGGAGCGGCTCTTAAAAATGTCACGTGCATCGCTGACTGGGTTGGCAACAGCAGGGAATTTGAGGCGATGGGCAGGGTCAAATCAGCCCACGTGGGCACATTTTCGTAGAGCCCTTTATCTCCCCAGCCAAAGGCCACATAGCTCGTCGGCGATGATTCGGACACGGTCGGTTGAAAATCGGTGAGCGGAAACATTTCCCGCCAGTTGGCTTGATCGTTGATGTAGGGAACTGCAATGTCGGTATGGATGCCGTTGGAGATGACAAAAATCTCCACACCTTCTTCTGCCGGCTGGAAATCAGAGTTTACCCGGATGCGGCCGCCAATTTCAGAACTTCCCAGAAAGAGAAGCACCAGAAAACACAGCAGAGCCAGAGCGCGAAACGGCCAGATAAGAATTTGCAGGATTTTTTTGATCATCGTCTTTGAGGATAGCATACAAATAATTGTGAAATGATGCCAAATGAATAAAGCAGACTTCAACTGTTATTCAGATTTCCGGTATCCAGCCTCCTTCAAAGCGCCAGGTTGTCAGAAAGAGGGTAGAAGTTTGGTTTAACATTCACTTTCGCATAAAATCAAACGTCACAATAACAGGTTTAGGATAGTAAAAATCGATGTCACTCAAGAAAACACTTTCATCAATTGTAGCCGGCGCTTTTGAAGCCGCCGGTTATGATGGAAAATACGGCGACGTTGTGGTTTCACAGCGCAGAGACCTGGCCGATTATCAGTGCAACGGGGCGCTTCCGGCAGCCAAACCGTATAAAAAAAACCCGCGTCAGATCGCTGAAGAGGTCGTCGACAACTTAAGCGGCCACGAGGCATTTACCGATGTTTCTCTGGCGGGCCCGGGCTTTATTAATCTGCGGTTGAGCGATGAATTTTTGGCCTCGTTTGTTTCAAAAATGGCTGAAGACGGCAGCGGCCGGATGGGGGTAGATTTAGTAGAAACACCCCAGATGGTTTTGGTGGATTACGGAGGCCCCAACGTGGCCAAGCCGCTCCACATCGGTCATCTGCGGGCCCCGGTGATTGGGGAAAGCATCAAGCGGCTGTCCCGCTTTTTGGGCCACGACACCCTGGGTGATATTCATATGGGTGATTGGGGCTTACAAATGGGGCAAATTATTACTGAATTAAAATACCGAGATCCGGATATGGTTTACTTTGATCCCCACTTTGAGGGGGAATATCCGGCCGAATCACCGGTCACTATTGAAGATTTGGAAGAAATTTATCCTATCGCCAGCGGAAAGTGCAAGGCTGATCCGGAATGGATGGCGGCCGCTCAGGAGGCCACGGCCGATTTGCAAAACGGCCGGCCGGGGTACATCGCCTTGTGGCGACATTTTGTTGATGTCTCCAAAGTTGATCTCAAGAAAAATTACGACAAGCTCGAGGTTGAATTTGATTTGTGGCTGGGCGAGAGCGATGTCCAGGATTTGATTCCCAAGATGGTCGAGCAGCTGGTGGACGAGGGTCATGCCGTCAGAAGCGATGGGGCACTGGTGGTCCCCGTAGCCCAGGAAGATGACAAAAAAGAGATTGCCCCGCTGATGCTGGTCAAATCAAATGAATCGGTCGGCTATGGCACGACAGACCTGGCCACCATTTTGATGCGGGTGCGCGATCAAAACCCGGACGCAATTTTATATGTGGTTGACGGCCGCCAGCAGTATCATTTTCGCCAGGTTTTTAGAGCGGCCTACAAATCGGGTATCGCCGACCAGGAAAAAGTGAGTTTGGAACACAACTATTTTGGCACCGTCAACGGCAAAGACGGCAAACCGTTCAAAACGCGCGAAGGCGGGGTTATGCGCCTCGAAGATTTGATCGAAATGGTGGTCGAAAAAGCGTATGAGCGGATGGCGGAGATTGACGCTGCGGCCGATTATCCACCTGAAGAGCGGGCCGAAATTGCTCGGCAGGTGGGGATTGCGGCCCTTAAGTTTGCCGATCTGGTTAACCATCGAACCGGTGATTACGTGTTTGATCTCGACCGTTTTTCTTCCTTTGAAGGGCGGACCGGACCATATCTGCTCTATGCAGTTGTTCGTACCCGGTCGATCTTGCGCAAGGCTGCTGAACAGGGGCTCACTGCGGGGAAAATTTTGCCGGCCGCGAGCGAGGCCGAGCGTGAGGTGTACATGAAGCTTTTAGAGCTGCCGGAAACGCTTGAATACGCTTTTGAGACTCGGGCTCCCAATCATCTGTGTGACTTCGCCTATAATTTAGCGACCCTGTTTAATCGGTTCTACCGTGAGCATCACATTCTTACCGAATCTGATAAGGCTCGTCAGGCATCCTGGCTGGGGTTATCCCGGTTGACGGCTGACGTATTGACCTTGACCCTGGATTTACTCGGGATATCTGTACCTGAGCGGATGTAGGGATAGAAAAGAATAATGAAGCAGATTCAGGACGAAGCATACAGCCGCCTTAAAAGTTTCGGCTACGCCTTTGAGGGTTGGTGGCACGTATTAAAAACGCAGCACAACGCCTGGATTCATGCGGTGGCCAGCGTCGTGGTTGTTTTAATGGGGTTTTGGTTTAGCATCAGCCTCATTGAATGGGGGCTGATCATTGTCGCCATTATGGTCGTTTGGATGAGCGAGTTTATGAATACGGCCATCGAAGCGGTGGTAGACATGACCTCACCGGACTTTCATCCATTGGCGAAGGTTGCCAAGGACGTGGCGGCCGCGGCCGTTCTCATCGCCGCTGGGGGAGCAATTTTGATTGCTCTGGTGGTTTTTGGGCCGAAATTGCTAAATGCTGTTGGTGTATTAGGTAATTAGTATATTGGTGTATTGGTATATTTGTTATTGATTGTGAAGGTGGGTGGGCTTAGCTAAAATAACAGTTAAATAAATGCCTCAGTGTGAAATTTATACCCTGTTAAGAGGCTAATATACTAATAAACCAATAACTAATACACCAATAAACCAATACACCAATAAACTAATAACTATCTTTCTTGCCCAACACATAATCTCCCTCGGTGTAATCCCGACTGATAGACAAAGCTAAAGACGGCAGGGAATCAACCGGAATATCATCGAGGTTTGGATTGCGCAGGTCCCGATCTGACACAATTGGGTTGGCCACTCCCCAATCAATTGCCAGTGATTTATCATTCCAGGCGATGCCAAATTCATCCTGACTATCGTAATAATTGTCCACAATGTATGTCAACGTCACCCGATAGGTGAGGGTGGCAAAGCCATGCGCCACGCCGACGGGAATAAATAAGCCGAGTGGGTTGGCATCGCCGATGTCAATGGTTTCAACCTGGCGAAATGTGGGTGAATCCGGCCGAATATCGACCAGTACAGCCCGAATCATGCCGCTGACCACATACCAGTAGTCAACTTGTTTGAAGTGATAGTGCAGTCCGCGAACCACATTTCCCATCGAATCTGATCGATTTGTTTGGATGATTTTCCAGCTTCGTTGTGGGAACCATTCCTTGCGAAATGTCTCCATAAAGCGTCCTCGATCATCACCAAATGCTTTTAGATGAGCGGTATAAACTCCTAAAATATTCTCTGATTGGTTTATTGTAGCCATTACTTTGGGCGTTTCCCCACTTCTTAAAATTTTCTTTGGCTATGTTACCGGTTTGGATGATTGATTACAAATGCCGGCCATCAAAAGGGATTTCTTAATATAAACGTGTAACATTAATGTTGATGAAAAAAATAATTCCCTCTCATATTCGATTGTGGCCTAGACGGCCGACCTTAATATTATTTTTGGCAATAATCGCTTCTTATTTTCTGTCTCCTTATCGGCAATTGGCCGCTCAAACAATTCCTGATTCAAAAGAACCAACAGAAATGTTTGCCGGTGATGTGGCAATCATTGGCTACAATGCCGGTCCGAATACGCAATTTTCATTTTTGCTGCTTGAGAATATCGCCAGCGGCACTACAATCCGTTTTACTGACAGCGGCTGGACGGACGATTTTGGGTTGGGAGCATCAGAAGGGGTATTTAACTGGACCGCACCACGCGATATGTGTGCTGGGAACGTCGTGGTGATTGAGCGCAGCACGGTGGAAATGACCGCTGGGCAAGATCAAATATTGGCTTACCAACGGCCGGAGGACGGCCAGATCAACTTTCTTTACGGACTAAACAGCGTGACCGGTGATTTGGGTTGGCAGGTAGACGGTTTGAGTGACAATCATTCTGCAATCCCCATTGGCTTAGCTGAGGGGGAGACTGCGATCTCTCTTGGTGGGCCTCCTTTTGCTATTTATAACGGCCCCAAAACCGGCACCAAAGCATCATTATTGACGGCGATTGCCAACAACAACAATTGGTTGACCTCGGCTGATCAACCCCAAATTTTGCCGTTCACTTCATTTATGGTGACCGACGCGTCCCCTTGTGAAATATGCAATATCTCGCTGGGCCAAACTTATGACTTTGTAGGTGGTTTTTCAGCAGAAATCGTTTCGTTGGGTCGTTTTGTCTCTCTACGGTGTGTGGAGGTTGCTTTTCAGCCGCAGCAGCACCCTTCCGGTGATCGTGATGTGCGCTACACCCTTGATCCCCTTCACTGGAAAGTCACAACCAAACCGCCCAACGCCATCGGTTTTCAGGCGCACGTGACGCTCAATTCTATGCGGCCGGTTACCGATCGGGATCGAATTTGCCAGTTAATCGCCACAGCCCCGGTTCAGTGGGAGTGTGTCTTGCCCACCGGTTTTTTTGAAGATGAAATTACATTGCGGAATTTTTCCCAATTTTATGATCTGTCAATCGGCCGGACGGCAAATCCGGTTGAAGAAGTTGAGGAGACTCGCTGGGATGAAAATCCGCAGTTTTTGTGGGCATTTTTAGCCATCAGCGGCTTTGGATTGCTCGTACTTCTTGTAATTTTGATCTGGCTAATGAACCAAAATCGCTATCGCGGCCGTTGAAATCTATACCTTCCTGCTATAAACTAACTTGGCATGACCATAAAATAAACCACAATATCGGAGAATCATATGAGTTTTGATTTGGCCGCATTTGCCACAGCAGATGGTCTTATAGCGCTCGTTACCCTTTTGGCTTTGGAAGTAGTATTGGGAATCGACAACGTTATTTTTATTACAATTTTGGCTGACCGCCTCCCTGAAGAGGATAAGGCGAAAGCTCGTCAGAGGGGGATCGCCCTGGCCGTTGTCACCCGAATTTTACTGCTGCTCAGTATCTCCTGGGTTAAAAGTTTAGAAGGAACCGATCTGATTTTGGGCTTTTCAGGTAAAGATTTGATTCTTTTGGCGGGTGGGGTTTTTCTGATCGGCAAGAGCACGTACGAGATTCATGAAAAGCTCGAAGTGCACGACCAGACAGAAGCGCGAAAAGCACAGGCTGCAGCCACGCTTGGCGCGGTTATTACCCAGATTATTATCATCGATATTGTTTTTTCACTCGATTCCGTGATTACGGCCATAGGGATTACCGATGCCGTCCCGGTGATGATCGTGGCTATTCTCATTGCCGCGGCAGTAATGGTTTTTGCCGCTGGAGCAGTTAGCAGTTTTGTTAAGCGTCATCCAACGATGAAAATCTTAGCGCTGGCGTTCTTGATTTTGATTGGCACCCTGCTGGTGGTTGAAGGATGGAGTCCGGAATTGGCCCATGAGCTTCATATCAAGAATTATGCTTATTTTGCCATGGCTTTTTCGTTTGGTGTGGAACTCTTAAATATGCAGCTTCGCCGCACAAAAGCAGACCCGGTTCAATTACACAATCAATCTGAAATTGACAACGTGGTCACCTAGAAAGCAAAGATAGTTTTGCCCAATTTCACGACCTAGAAAATGAAAAGAAAAGGTCCGCAGGTTGAGGCGGACCTTTTTTATTTTTACAGATGAGTGTCCCACAAGGGTTCAGGAACACTGCGTTCGTGGTTTTCATAGCGTGCCATGACAAACAGCAGATCAGATAGCCGATTGAGATAAGGAAGGACCCAATCGCCAACCGCCTCCTCCCGGGACAGGGAGACTACATCACGCTCCGCTCGACGGCAGACCGTGCGGGCGACGTGCAAATGGGAGGAGCCAATTGATCCACCTGGAAGGATGAAGTTTTCCAACGGCCCTACAATGGCCGTTAACTCATCAATTAAGGTTTCCAGTTTGAGGACGTGACGCTCTTCAATTTGAGGAATGCTGTATTTTTCCTTGTCTTCTTCGGTGAAACACAAATCGGAGCCAAGGTGAAACAGCTCATTTTGGATGACGAGTAGGGAACTGCCCAATTTCTCAACCAGGCCGGCGGCTACAGCTACACCGATAAATGAGTTAAGCTCATCGACAGTTCCGTAGGCACTGACCCTCAATGATTCCTTTGGAACTTTGGTGCCGCTTCCAAGCGCGGTGAGACCTTTGTCTCCAGTTCGGGTATAAATTTTTGTTAATCTGGGCACATCTATCTCCACATTTTCAGATTTTGACGTTTATTGTAGTAAAGGGTTATCGTTACTGTGGTCGATTATAAATCTATTGGTGTTAAAATTTGAGGGTTACCTAAAAAGATCTAACATGCATTTGATACGAATTAAACGGCTGGCAGTATTTCCCAGAATATAAAGAGGGGGTTTGAGATCGGCCCCTTTTAAATTTTCACCATTATTTTGAGGTAAAAACATGAGCAACGACAACATTAATATGGTTCAGGTATCTGAAACTGAAAATTTTTCTATATTTCGCACCCGTGATGAAGACGGGGTGATTTATCACATAGAAATGGGTGGAATCACCCTCCATTTGATGCCGGAAGAGTGGGAAGAATTTGTGCTTCTTGTCAAGGGCGCGGATGGATAATCTATGTGGTGACGGAGCATCTACACGTGAATCAATCCAAATTAACAAACAATTTAGCTGATTATCAACTACGCATTTGCGACATGCCGGAGGATGAGCGGCCGCGGGAAAGGCTGACCCACGTTGGGGCTCAGGCATTGTCAACCAACGAGCTGTTGGCCATCATTTTACGCACCGGCAGCGGTTCGGAGTCATCTTTGCGGCTGGCCGAGCGCGTCTTGAGCAATTTTGAAAACCTGGCCGGTCTTGGACGGGCATCCGCGAGTGAACTGCGGGGGATCAAGGGGATTGGTCCAGCCAAAGCCGCGGAGATTCAGGCGGCGGTTGAGCTCGGCCGGCGAATGAGCATAACCGCCCCCATGGAGAAAATGCGCATCCATTCGCCAGCTGATGCGGCCGGGCTGTTGCAGTATGAGATGAGTTTACTTGAACAGGAGCACCTGCGGGTGATCTTGCTCGATACGCGGAATCAGGTCAAGCGAATCGAAAACGTTTATGTGGGCAGCTTGAACAGCGCCGTTGTTCGGGTCGGGGAGCTGTTTCGGCCGGCAATCCGCCACAACGCGGCCGCCCTGATTTTAGTTCACAACCACCCATCAGGTGACCCTTCACCCTCATCCGAGGATGTCAGGGTCACCCGCGAAGTCGTCAAGGCAGGCAAACTGCTCGATATCGATGTCCTCGATCACCTGGTGATCGGCCGCGGCCGATTTGTTTCCCTAAAAGAGCGCGGGTTGGGATTTAACGAGTAGATAAAGCCGCCTGCGAAAATCGCAACCCTTTTTTAGCGTCTAATCATTGGCAGATAGAGATTTTGACCAATTGTTGGAGTTGGTGGAGGGGCTTCCCCAACCCCTAACTCGCGAAGCACCTGATAATAGGCGTTGCCCTCTTCGGGGATGGTGATCGGTGTTGCTCCCGCAAAATTTTGACTATCTTCATAGTAAAACCCTGCTGAAGTGTGAAATTGCTGGCACGAAAATTGTGGAAATTGCTCGTTCTCGGCATATCCCTGACGGAAGCGGACAAAATATTGGCCGCTTGGCAAACCGGTTGTCATCTCTAAAGTATCATTTCCCCAGGGGAGGGTCATTAAAAACCGGCCGAAAACGTCGTATAAATCGGCGTGGGATGTTGAATTAATTGACGTGTCATTATCTAACATATAAGTTGAAAAAGAGGCGGAACCGCCGGCCTGTACGTCAAAGTCAGCTCGCGTAACTTCGCCGGCATTAACGGTGAGGGGCACCGCATTAGTAAAATTAAAGGTGCCACCGCTAAATTGACGAATGTGAGGCGGCTCCGGCAAAACTTCAACGATATATTTACCGGGTAGGAGATAATCAAAGAGAAATTTACTTCCCGGATTATAAGATGTAGTCATAGACTCAATTAAATCTCCACTTTCAGATAGGAGTCGCACCTGCGCTTTTCGTTCGTTTTTAAAGAAACTGTCAATAACTGTTCCTTCGATCTCACCACCGGGCTGTAAGGCAGCATCGATGTCAATCACATCGGTCCCACTTTGCACCATAATTGATTGGCTAGCTCCAGGTGCGGCCACACCACCAAAATATTGAGACGCATAAAGAGACCCTACCCCGCCGCTAAATTGAACCTTGTATTCTCCAGGGGGAACGTCAACGAGTTGATATTCACCATTGCTGCCGGTGCTCCCATAAATGCCAAAATGGGAAACCTGACCGAGGGGGTTTTCAATAAGCAAAGAAATCCCGATATTTTCAAGTGGCTGTCCGGATGCTAAATCTGTCACAGAACCGGATATTGTGCTTCCTTTTTGTAATGCCAGATCAATATTTTCTTGATTGGCATCAACAATGGTAATCGGGTAAGTCAGAGGGGCGTAACCGGCTTTTTCAACCTTGATTTCATAACTCCCTGATTTTAATTTTTCAAACTGGAATGACCCGTCAACCGCCGAACTCATTGAAAATAATTGACGAGGAGATGCACAGGAATTGGCGTGATATAAGGTTACATTGGCATTTGCGATCGGATTGTTCAAATCAACAATAAACCCGGAAATTAAATATTCAGGCCCGAGGTCAATATTTATCTGGGTGATCTGGCCAGAAACAATTTGAATCGGCTGGGCATCGCTGATGACCTGGCCATCCGGGTAGTATTCATATTGAAAACCCTCATCTTTTTGAAACTCTTTTAGCAATTCTACATAGAGATAGTAGTTGTCCGGTTCTAACGTGTCGAATAAAAATTCACCGGATGAATTTGTTCCTATACTTACACGACTTTCAAATCCCTTGCCTGGACCATCAACCTCTGATTGTCGAACAAGATAAGCGTAAGCTTCATTAGAGGTAACCGCAAGGGCATTTCGCGTGACCGTGCCCATCAACTGCCCCGCCGGCTGCAGTGAAGCGGTAATTGTTTCGGTCATCCCAGACCCCACAGTGATCTTTGTGGCGCTATCAAGGTTGTTCTGATTCTGATAAAACTCCTGGAGATAACCCGAACTACCCCCTATTCTGAGCGCGTAATCACCTGGTTTGTAGATGGGAACCCTAAAGTAACCGCTGCTGTCTGTATACTCCTGTTTAGACAATGGTTCGGTAGAAACCAGCATATTTGGCAGTGGATTTCCGGTATCATCTCCAAAGATCGTTCCCTCGATATAGGAGATATCGCTGCTGTAAAAATCAAAATTTATGGTGATGGTTTCTGCCCCTGTGATTTGGATCGGCGTTGCCTCTTCAAACCAAAATTTCTGATTATAAACTGCTGAAAAATCATCAGCGGTCACTTGCAAATAGTACGTGCCCGGGGCGAGACCCACGATTTCGTATGGGTAATTGCCCTGCCAGGTAATGAGGGCTTCAAACGGATCGTCGAGGGAATCAAATAATTTGGCCTCTACACCGCTGCTCACTTCAACTCCGTCAATTTTGACGATGCCTTTGATCGCCGCTCCGGGCTGTAAACCAATATCGCCCAGATTTAGGTTTTGATTCTCGGTTAATTGGTAAACACCAGCATCTTTTAGGTTTGTGCCATTTGTTAGATAGACGTTGCGATACGATTCTCGCAAATATGGAACATTAGTGCCTAAGAAGCGAAAATCGGGCAGCCCGACAAAAATGCGGTAGTTATCAGCTACAGGCAGGTTGCCGGTTTGGAAGTTTCCGTCGCTGCCGGTGAGGGCCCCACCAATTTGCACCTCTCCTCTGTAGATACGGACTTGAAATCCTTCCAGAGGCAGATTTGTATCGGCCGCCACGACCCGGCCGCTGATCGTTTGGGCGGTGGGTACGGAAGGGTAGTAACTCTGCCGAGAGCTGTTCAAAGCCGAGACCGATTCAATATTGGATAAAGAAAAAAGCATTACCGCCATTGCTGAGACCGTAATGAATAGAAATGTTGAAAAACGTTTGATTTTAAATGTTGTGTTCATGTTCCCTACTTTGGATGTGTGCAGTGCGAATTAATAAGTGTTAATAACGTGATGTTTTCCCTGTGTATGTGAGAGAATAGGTTCCGAATAAGAGGACCCTTAAAATTATAGGTTTACTATTCATGGAATTCAATCCTTAGCTGTCATTTTTTGTACATGACTTTTATTACTTTTTTTCCCTTTTACAGGTTAAAATCATTTTTTGAATTTCTATTTTGGTTCAAAATCCTGTTACGATTAACGCGAGATTCAGACATTTATGGCAGATGTAAATATTTTAATTAATGGGGACATGGTGGAACCTTTTGCAGTCGTGCGCGATGACACCAAGCTGGTCTGCCCGGCCGGATGGGGACCGTGGTGGCAGCCGCGACCCAGCAAGCGCACCATCCCGGATTGGCAGTATCATCAGCCAACATTTCACCATCATTTTGTTGATGGACGGCTGGTGCCGGCCGTGTCTTCACCCTATGCGACCTTTGTGGGCGGCTTATTTCAACAGCTGCCCGCCGTGGCCGGGGAAAAATACGAAGTGGAAATTGACGTCATGGGGTGGTCAAGCGAATCGGAAACCGCCGGTGATCTTCGGGACGGTACAGACCTCAATGTCCAAATTGGGGTTGATCCTTCAGGTGGCGTTGACGGTGAAAGCCCGGTAATCGAATGGGGCCGCGTTCAGCAGCCCCTCGGCCGTTGGCAAACCCTGCGGCTGACGGTAACGGCCCAGGCCTCGATTATCACGTTGTTTTTAAAGGGGGCTCCCCATCTGCCAAAACGCCAGCAAACTATTTTTTGGCGGAATGCGGTGCTGCGGCCGGTCGGCCGGTATAAGCGCGGAACCAACATCGTCGGCAGCGGGGATACGCACATTACCCTCGATCCGGAACGGCCGGAACCCGGTCAAACCGCCACGGTAACCGTCTCCTCACTGCGCAAGCTGCCCGATGGAGAATTATGGGCGTTTAAAGGGGTCACGCGCATTAAAAAGATCGAGGCGTTAGGCCAGCGTCAGCAAGATGATCGTCAGGTGTGGCAGTTTCAGGTCAATATCGATGGCGAAGGGCTCTTCGATTTGCGTTTTGTTGGAGATGGTGGGGCGCGACTTTACGCCCAGCGGCTGCAGCGTGTTGCTCGTGAGGTGCAAATTGTACCCAGCGGGGAGGCCCGCCTCGACTACACCCGCGTGTATGTGCTTCTGCCTCCCACGGCAGATGAAAAATGGCTTGTGGCCGCTGCTCGAGGAAGCTATCTCGGCCGCTATACGATCGGGTTCTCCGCCGACGATGCCGGCGTGGGAGACGTGCAGGATCGTCAGGTGATTGCCGTCAACCCCCACCATTGGGAAGAAACGCTGACCAGCGCCTGGTATGAGCATCATTACCCAGGCACCCAATTTATCCCCGTTGTAGCCAATTCCCCTGAAGATTTGGAAGCCTGGCTAAAAGATTGGATGTACGAAACGATTTAAGCGACCTGCCTAAATGGCCGCAAAGTTAAGGTATGAAAAGAGATTTTTGGCACAGCGTCTGGCAAAACAACCGCATAAACTTTCATCAACCCAATGTAAACCCCTACCTGCAAAAATATTGGCCGACGTTGGGATTATCCAATGAAACGGTTTTTGTTCCCCTTTGTGGTAAAAGCAAGGATATGATGTGGCTTTCTCAGCAGGGTCACCCGGTCTTTGGTGTTGAATTGAGCCGCCTCGCGGTAGAACAATTTTACGCCGATCATCGCCTTCAACCGGATATCGAAGATGTGGTGCATCATCAACGATTTTCCGCCTCAGGCATAGAGCTGTGGGTGGGTGATTTTTTTGATTTGACGGCCGAAGAAATTGGTCATCCGGCCGCGGCCTATGATCGCGCCTCGTTAATTGCCCTGCCCCCTTTGATGCGCGCAGAATATGCTGCCAAGTTTGCCCAGCTGATGGGCAAAGGGTCACGTACGCTCTTATTTACCATCGACTATCCGCAGGAAAAAATGGATGGCCCCCCGTTTGCGGTTTCACCTATAGAAGTTGAGCTTCTGTACGAGAAAAAATTTAAAATCACCCATCTGCGAAGCCGAAATATCCTCGATCGATCTCCCCGGTTTGCCGCAAACGGGATGGATCACATGAACCTGGAGATGTTTGTGCTGGAAAAAATGGTGTCGGATCGGGTCGATTAAGACTCCCGGCCGAGGATGGCAATATCGATCACGTCGCTTTCAAAGGTGTGCCCGGCGGCAATTATGCTTACGCTGTGGATCAGTCGCGGGGGACTGAACCCCTGGCGGGCCAGACTGGCCAGTAAATCAACTTCCTCCACGTACACTCGGCCTGGTAGGACCGGCTTGTGAGGATTTTTGGGTGGGGAACAGTAAATACACGTATCTGGTGTGTCCTCGGCAAACTGCCCATTGGCAAAATATCCCTGTTCCCAGGTCAAATCGGTGCCGTTTAAGTCTTCGTACTCAATGCGCACAGTGATGGGGCATTCACTACCAACCGTGCCGCAGACGCCCAGCGATTGTGTATTGATCCGCAGGCTGATGAGCAGACGTAGAGAGGTAAAATCTGTGACGTCCTGATTGATGATTTGACGAACCGAGGCATCGGCATGACCCAACCCCAAACGACTAAAGCGCAAGGTCGGCTCACCAGCCAGAAAAACGAGCCTGGTTTCCCCCGTTGGTTGATCTTCCAGCTCGACATTCCACGTTTGTCGGGACCATTCAGAAAAATCACTGTCAAAATTGCTGTTGGCAATTAAATTGCGCTCGGTGGTTAGGGGCCCGCTTGGAGGAGAATCAAATTGGAGAACCGCTCTTTCATCAGCATTTAATTCCAGGGGAAATTGCATCGTTTCCCCACCGATTACCTCAATTTGTCCATCGAGTACGCTGATAATTGTTTCCTCGTTGTTGACCTCGACCGAAAATTGCCCCGGCTCGCTGATGTTGACCATCCCTTGAGGGGTTTTAATGTTGTATAGGACTTCATCCTCGGCCGGGGGGATGGTCACCCGGAACCGGCCGTTACTCATCGAAAGGGCGATGGTTGTTGGATCGTTGCTGATTGAATAGCGCGGCATTTGAGCCTCTCGCAATTCGATTCGCGTATTCCCATACAGCTGACCGCGGAGGAGCAGCTGCTCATTGACGGGGGAAAATGCGGTAAAAAGAGCCGTGTCGGCCGCATTGGTAAGCAGTTCGGCCCCTGTTTCCACTTCTCGAGGGGGATCAGCAGCTAACAGGGCGACCGTCTCCCCATTTGACTGCATCAGGGCCAGCGTACCTGAATTGGTGGCCACCGAAGTAACCAGCGGCTGACGGCTGTTTTGAAAATACCAGTTGGCAAAAAAGGGTAAAGAGATACAAATTGCCAAAAATATCGTAAACCCACCTAAAAGAACGGCCCAGGCCAGCCGGCGACGAGTGGAAAATGGATCGTTCATGTTACAAATTATATCCCCAAAAATATGTTCGTCAGATTTTATCAGGCTGTCATTAGATTCTTTTTCGCCAATTATTTGCCTGAGCCTGGGCCCTTAATAGACGACCCGGCAATCCCGGCCCCTGGTAGACAAGACCCGTGTAAATTTGAACGGCCGAGGCACCAGCGGTCAGCATCGCCTGCATCGATTCAAAATCATCGATACCGCCAACGCCGATTAGCGGCAATCGCCCTTCGGTGCGGCTATAAATTTCGCGAATCCAATCAACAGAACGATTTTTTAACGGCCGCCCGCTCAACCCCCCGGTTTGATTTTTGTTTTTATGGTGCAGCCCGTCTCGGCTGACGGTGGTATTGGTGGCGATTAGCCCGTCAATATCATTGGCCAGGGCCGCAAATAATATATCGTCGAGATCATCACTTGAGATATCCGGAGAAATTTTCAAAAATAGCGGCCGCTGGGGTACCCCGGTTTGACGGGAAAGCCGGATATTCTCACCCACTAAAACCCCGAGCAAATTTCCCAAATAGCCGCTGCCCTGTAGCTCTCTAAGGCCTGGCGTATTTGGTGAACTGATGTTGACGGCCAAATAATCCGCATAGGGATACACTTTTTGCATGACAAAAAGGTAATCATCAGCAGCGTCAGACAGTGGCGTTTCTTTTTGTTTGCCCAGACTGACGCCCAACACAAAAGAGCGCGGTTTGAGCTGCAGCGCCTTCAGGCGGGGGAGCGCTTCAAGCACGCCGCAGTTGGGGAATCCCATGCGATTTATCAATGCCTGATCGCTTGGGAGGCGAAATACGCGCGGTTTGGGATTGCCTTCCTGAGGTTTGGGGGTTAACGTACCCACTTCAACATGGCCAAACCCCAGTTGGGCCAATCCGCTGGCCACGAGGACATCTTTGTCAAAACCGGCCGCCACCCCTAAAACGTTGGGGAAGGTTAAACCGGCCATCTCCACCGGCTGGCTGTAAAGGTCACCGGCAATGCGAGAGAGAATTTGCTTGCCAATGGAGTTGCTCTGAGCTCGACGCAGCATGGCCAGAGTAAGGTGATGACTCCGCTCCGCATCAAGCCTGGCAAAAATCGGATAGACAATCGATTGATAAAGGGTCATTAATCTTCGTTGAGCTTGAGGACCGCCATAAACGCTTCTTGAGGCACTTCAACGTTGCCAATCATCTTCATCCGCTTCTTGCCCTTTTTCTGTTTTTCAAGCAGCTTGCGCTTGCGGGAAACATCACCACCGTAACATTTGGCTAGAACATCTTTTCGCAATGCTTTGACGTTGGCCCGGCTGACGACCCGTTTCCCCACTGACGCCTGAATGGGGACTTCAAACATCTGGCGCGGAATGCGATTTTTGAGTTCCGTGACCAGACGCTGCCCCCGATGATAGGCCGCCTCGCGATGAATGATCATGGCCAGGGCATCAACCGGCTGTTTGTTGACCAGCACGTCCAGCTTGACCAAATCTGAAGAGCGATACCCGGCAAAATCATAATCCATCGAGGCGTAACCCCGAGAGACGCTTTTAAGCTTGTCGTAAAAGTCGACGATCAGCTCGGCCAGAGGGATATCAAATTTAAAGATAATCCGGCCGGGGGCGGGATATTCCTGCCCCACAAACTCGCCGCGCCGTTTCATAATCAGCTCCATCAAGACGCCGTAATACTCTTCTGGCGTAAAGACCTGAACGTGCATCCACGGCTCCCGAATTTCTTCGATTTCCCCCTCTTCCGGCAGGTCGGCCGGGCTGGAGATCGAAACAACCTCTTCCGTATTTCGGATAACCACTTCATAGCGCACGCTGGGGGCGGTGGCGATAATATCGAGATCGTATTCCCGCTCCAGCCGCTCCTGAATGATCTCCATGTGGAACATGCCCAGGAACCCGCACCGAAAGCCAAAGCTCAAGGCGGTTGAGGTTTCTGGTTCAAACATCAGAGCGGCGTCGTTTAACTGCAGCTTATCGAGGGCGTCTCGTAACTCGCTGTAATCTTCGTTGTTGCTGGGATAAAAACCGGCAAAGACCATCGGTTTGACCGCCAGAAAACCGGGGAGGGGCTCTTCGGCCGGGCCCTCCTTGAGTGTAATCGTGTCGCCGACACGGCATTCACGCACCTCTTTTAATCCGGTGGCGATATATCCTACCTGACCGGCCGCGAGCGTTTGTTGCGGCACCATGCCCGGCATAAAAAAACCGATTTCGATGGGATCGGTGATGACCCCGTTGGACATGATTTTTATCGGGTTGCGCCGGTTTAACCCGCCTTCAAAGATACGAACGTAGGCGATCACTCCTTTGTACGCATCGTAGTGGGAATCAAACACCAGCGCCTGCAGCGGTTTATCCGGATCGCCGCCTGGCGAGGGAACCTGATTGACGATCGCTTCCAGCACGGCGCGGATGTTGGTGCCCATTTTGGCGCTGATGGGGATGGCATCTTCGGCGGGAATGCCAATCACGCTCTCAACTTCTTCGGCCACCAATTCCGGCTGCGCGGCCGGTAGATCAATTTTATTGATAACCGGGATGATTTCGAGATCGGCTTCCAAGGCCAGGTAGAGATTGGCCAGCGTTTGGGCCTCGATCCCCTGAGTGGCATCAACCACCAAAATCGCCCCTTCACAACCCTGCAGCGCCCGGCTGACTTCATAACCAAAATCGACGTGCCCCGGCGTGTCGATTAAATTTAGATAGTATTGTTCTCCATCATCGGCCGTATAGGTCATGTGAACCGCAGAGGCTTTAATCGTAACCCCTTTTTCTCGTTCCAAATCCATGCTGTCAAGCAGCTGTTCCTGCATGTCGCGATCAGAAACTGTATCGGTTTGCTGGAGTAAGCGATCTGCCAGCGTGGATTTTCCGTGGTCGATATGGGCAATGATGCAAAAGTTTCGTGTTTTGGTTTGATCCATAGCGGTCAATTATATCACCTAATATTTTCAAGAATCGTTTTCGGCTACTTTAGCCAACATTTTTTCGATGTATTGATGAGCGTCTTTGTCATCGGGGAATGCTTCGGCGGCCTGTTCAAACCAGTAAAGAGCGCGCCGATACTCTCGACGATCCCGGTGAACGAGACCCAAATTATAGGCGGCGTTGGGGGTTCGATCGTCGATTTTTATCGCTTTTTCAAAGGCTGCAATCGCTTTTTGCTGATTTTCGTCGCTGGCGATGATCGGATTGCCCAAATAAGCTGCGCCAAGATTGAGCCAAAACATCGCGTTATTTGGCTGCTCGGCCGTCAAACCTTCTAAAATGGGCACCGCTTCCTTAAATCTCTTTTTCAAAATCAAGGCGCTGCTCAAATTGAGGCGCGTATCCACATTGTCCGGCTGCAGGGCAAGTGCCTTTTCGAGCAGGGTTAGCGCTTCGCTGATTTGACCTTGCTGCAGGGCAAACGTCCCTTGTTTTTGGTATTTTTCAAATGATTGATCCATCTCGCGTCCTTTATCTGGGTTGAAATGCACTTCTGGCCAGCAAACCCATCAGCCCAAAGCCACCTACCAATAAAATGATCCAAAAAATATTGGGGTTTGAAAATGTAAATGGGGTTGGAGCGGGAGGGGGCTGGTTGGCCGCTTCCCAATCTGTATTTAACTCCTGTAGAGAGATGCCGAGGGCGACGTCGGTGACGTTTTCACAACTGCGGCCATCGTTGACTGTGGCGATTAAGGCTTGTAGCCCGCCACGGCCGTATTCCGTTTCAATGTAATTAACCAGCGAGCCGCTTTGGGCATAGGCCAGTAAAACCATATCCGTTGATTGCGTGGGAAATTGTGAGCACAATAGCTCAAAAGGGATTACATTTCCTTCTTCAAAAGCTTTTTCCAGGAGGGGCGCATAATTGCTGTTGGGCGGATCTTCAAAGGTGACCGCCAGCCCCTCATCGAGCCACTTTGGCGCCCCTTCCCGATGGTTGGCTGTTAGCTGGTCGAAAAATAAATGGCTTAATTCATGAGGAATTTGCCGGCGAAAGTTGACTACCGCAGTTCGGGCATTGCTCGCCGGCAGCATGATTCGCCCATTGTGAGGAGTTGCTACCCCACCGATCCATTCTGAATTAAAAACCGTCTGAAGGGCGTTTTCAGTGGGATAAAGAAAAATGGTCACCGGCGTTTCCAATTCAGTCTGGTAAAAGCGGCTGAGCTTGGGAAGCATTTCGGCCGTGACGTCAAAAGCCACCTGCCCGATCTCGCTTTGGCCGGTCGTCCAATACACGGTGACCTCGTTGCTGGTTTTAAATTCCCAATCAAAGCGATCGTCGACATACTCTACTTCGAACGATCTGGTCTCAAAAAACATGCCGTCTTCACTTTCAAACGCCCACCAATAGGTTAAGGTCACAAAAGGTTCTATTTGTACTGCGGTCAGATCAACCGCGTGTTCAAATTCAATACGCGAGCCGGCTTCAGCATCGATATCAAAATCCGCCCGATAGGTGTTGCGAAAATTTGGCGCGTTTAGATAAAGCGATACTTTTTCAAAACGAGGCTCATTGACAAAGGCGATTGAAAAAGTCAACGATTGTTGAAAAGTGGCGGTGTGCGAGGTTGAAATATCGGCCGATTCCGGCGGTGTAAAATCAGACTGGCCATTTTCTTTGGCGAAAGTAGGGGATGTTTGCCCCAGAAGAAAAATCAGCCCAGCCCAAACGGGAAATAGGCCATACAACCACCGAACATCGCCTGGAAAACAGCGCCACCATCTTTTATTGAATCGCCTCATAAAGTTGTAACAGTTAAGTGGATCACTACTAAAAAAACAGCCGCGGGTTTCACGGATTGACCCTGATTTTTCTCTTAATCGTTCAAAATTTAAAAACAAGATTTCGCGAATTTCACGAATTTTCTGAATTTAAAGAGCAAATCCTTTAAATTCGTGTCATCCTGATTTTAAAAAATTAAACTGTGATGCACTTAAGTGGTCCGTTTCCTAAATAACTTAATAAAAAAGCCACAGATTATCACAGATTAACACCGATTTCTCTCTGTAATCTGTGAAAATCCGTGTTAATCCGTGGCTAAATTTGTTTAAGAACTTGAGAAATGAACCACTTAAGGCACCCTTTAAAATTCTCTTAAATTGTCGTCATCTTGCCAATCGAGCAGCGACAAATCAAAATCCATGCCCATCACCATCATTTCTTCCATCGCTTCTTCAGCAATCTCGTGCAAATCTTCATACTCTTCATCGGAGACAATCTCATCCAGGGTTTTGGATGCCAATTCGTTGCCGATTTGACCCAGGGCATAGATAGCGGCGATTTGAGCCTCGATATGATCGTCAAATTTGGCGATCTGCGCCAGCTGGTCTGCAAAATCGCTGCTGCCCAGGGCACCCGCCGCCCGGCCTGCTTCGGCACGCATATCCGGATCATCGCTGTCTAATTCGGTACGGATCTCTCGACTCCAGCGGCTGTCTGCTGTGCGACCCATGGCGAAAACCGCGCTGAGCTGCATCAGGGGATCGCGGCTGGTATATGCCTGATTGATAAGGTCGGGAACCACATCAAGACTGGCGCTGGAAATCGATTCCAGGGCTGCCCGACGGATTTCCACCGGGGTCATCGCCCCATTAAATTGGGCCAAAAGGGCTGTAGCGATTGATGACTCGTATTGATCATCTATTTCTCCCCATTGAATCATAAGCATGTAGTGGCCTAGGGTGGCCGCGGCCGAGGCTCGCACCCGATCGTCTTGATCCTGTTCCATACGCTCGATGATCGGGTCAATCAGGGCCACATCTGAACAATCCCACAGCATGTCAAGGGAGGCCAGCCGAACCTCGGCCGCTGGATCGGTCATCAATCGACCGGCAAACGGCGCAAAATCTACGACAAAATTTTCCTCACTGATGTCGGCCATGTGGCGGGCGATAATCCCTTTCCGGTCGGGTTCTAACGATTGCCAACGACTGAAAAATTGCTCAAATTCACGCGTGGGCAAATCGGAAAGCTGATAAATTTTGCTTACCGTCACATCCCGGTTTTCATCAAAGAGCATTTCAAACAGCTCATCGTAATTGATATTTTCTGTTTCCTTCATAGCTTGTCTTCACTTTCCTCTACATCAAGAATTGTACTGATAGAGTTTCCAATTTCAAACAAAGAAAGACGACCCGAAGGGCCGTCTCTGTTTTTCACTTGAGTGGTTGTTCTTACTTCTTTATAGTCTGAAAAAATTTAATCTGCGTTAATGCGTAAAAAAATGATCTGTTTAATAACTTAGGTGCATCACCCTCGATTTATTAAAATCAGGATGACACGAATTTAAAGGATTATCTCGTTAAAATGGGAAAGTTCGCGAAATCTGGTTTAAAATTTTGAACAATGACCTACTTATGTGATTCATTTCACAAATAACTAGATAAAAAGCCACAGATTTTCACAGATTACCAGCGATTTCTCTCTTCAATCCTTCGGCTATGCTCAGGACAGGTTTTGTGAAAATCGGTGCTAATCTGTGGCTAAAATATTTATGAAATGACGCCCTTATGAAGGCAAGACGATCGGATCGATAATATCCTTGATGATCAGCATTACCATCAAACCGAGTAAAAGAGCCATGCCGATGGCGTGGACCATCCCTTCCCGCTCCGGTTCGAGGCGTCGACCGCGAATCGCTTCGATGATAACAAATAAAATGCGGCCGCCGTCAAGAGCCGGGATCGGCAGGAGGTTGGTGAAGCCCAGGGCCACACTGATCACCGCGGTCATCCAAATGATGTCTTGAACCCGCTGATTTTCAACTGAACTGCGCGTGGCCACTCCGGCCATTTGGCTGATGCCCACCACGCTGACGACGCGAGCCTCACTCGCGGCCACTTGATTTTGCAGCACTTTGACCGGCAATGTTAAAGTTGAGTACACGATGTCATAAATGGTATAGGCCGACATGCCAAACGCCCGGACCGGCCCCATCTGAGTTACTTCACCCGTTTCGAGACTGGTCATCGAGATGCCCAGCGCCCCTTCTTTGCTGCTGTCATACGTGCCAGGCACGCGGGGAATCGCCGTGATGGTTTCAAGCCGGCCGTTTCGATTCACCAGCAAGGTCACCTCGCTGCCGGCATTTGCCGAAATTTCAGAAGAGAGGATGCGAAAATCGCCGTCAATCGGCTGACCGTTGACTTCGACCAGGACATCGTCAATTTGCAAATTGGCAGCTGCGGCCGGTGAGCCTGGAACCACATCGGCAATCCCAACCTGGGTAATTGGTTGGGGTAGGGAAAACAAAACGGTAAACAGGGCCAGCGCCAATATCAAATTAGCCAGCGAGCCGGCAACCAGCACAAAAAAGCGGGCGCTTTTGGAAGCGGAAGCCAATCCGCCGGGGATATTTGGATCGTCTTCCCCGGCCGGTCGAACAAAGCCGCCCAATGGAATCCAGTTCAAAGAATATTTTGTGCCGTTCCGTTCAAAAAGGGTAACCGCGCGTGGGGGAAATCCCAAGCCAAACTCATCAACTTTGATTTTGCTCAGGCGGGCGGCGATAAAATGCCCGATCTCATGAATTAAGATAACCGGGGTTAAAATTAAAATAAATCCGATGATTGACCAGATAAATCCTGGGGCACTCATATATGGGTCCTCAAAGGCGAAAAAAGCTCTGGATGCCTTTTAACGCATGCTAATAATGTGATAGCCTATCTATGAAAGTGGATTTATTATACGCATTTGCGCAGTGAATAGGTCACTCTCTAACAGCTTTCACAGTTTAGCATAGATAGATAAATTCAAGGTTGGTTATTGAAGTACGTTTGTAACGTTTGGCGTGCCCGATAGCGGCCGATGTGGGCGGCTGGCCAATTGACCCAGATTGCCTCTTCTTCTAAGGTCAACCGCTGTTGATTGAGCCGGTCCTCGAGAAATTGCAGGTCTGGCGGGGATGAGCATAAGGATCGGCGATCAAATGAACCGATTGGCCGGGATCTCTGGCAATTGACAACGGGCGCGATCGTCAAATTGCTCATTTGAGCCAGGAGTGTCGGGGTTGCATCGGCCGATAAAGTACTCAAATAGCCGACATCGAGCTCTCCCGTTATGGCGTATCGCTTAAAATTTTGGTTGACGACAAAACGCTCGGGATGGATCAGGTTCAAAGTGAGAACAAACCCAAGAATCGAGAGCAAGGCACCCAACGCAAAGCGCTGCGGGGCCGTCCATAGGGTGTAAACAAACCAGAGCAGGATGATCCCCAACCAGAAAATGCAAATGTGAACGGACAGCCGCAGCATGGTAAACCCAAAAGCCTGTTCGTAGAGATACATCCGTTTAAAAGCTGACACAAGCATCACCAGGGTAAATCCAACCAGGAACGAACTGAGTAAGCGAAAGTAAAAACTCCCTTTTGGATTTATGAATCGAGTAACCTTGCGTAGAACCAGGATCACCCCGAGAGCCAAGACAGCGACGGCAATAAGCTCAAAAAAACCGCGCCGAGCATATTCAGAATAAGACAAACCCTGCACGTCTAAATGGGTTAATCCCCCAAATAAGTAGGCAAATTGAACGAAGACAAAGGCGGCAAAAAGCAGGGCGATTAAACTCAGTATCGTATTGGTTTCAATAGGCCCCAGGCGAAAACGGCGGCTTACTTGACGTAAGAGCCGTTCGGGAAGATATATTTCTCGATCGGCATATGGCTTGACGGCGTACATCATCCATCCGGCAATCAACCACCCGCTTCCCAAGGTGATCAATCCGTTACGCAGCCAGCGGCCGATCGCGATATCAATCTGAATTTGGAGGAGATCATTTAACAGCTGGGCAAAAACGACATCGGCCGAGAACATGAGCAGGACAAAGAGAAGAAGTAAAGGGGTAGCCAGTAAAATTCCCCGGACGGTGGGCAGCACGTAATGGCGAAGGTTTTTTTGCCAAACGTCAACGTCAATTTCCGACTGAACGGCCGGGAAAGGTCTTTCGATTTGCCCGCAAACGACATGAGGAGGAATAAATAAATAGCTCCACAGGGATTGTTCAGATGGATCCCCTCCGGTGAAAAAGTGAGCCCACAGGAGAGAAAAGATCAAAATCAAGGCTAAATTGAGGAGCAGCACGAGGAGGTTTTCATAAAAAAGAAACGCCAATCCGCTTAAGATAATCGGTCCGGCAAGCCACAGATTTTTACGAGCGATTTTGCGCCCGATATCGCGATGGGTGCTGTAGAGCGTTGACACAGCCCCGATCAGAAAAAGAGGGACGGAGATACCCGGCCGTTTGCCAATAAAGAAGTAGGTAAAAAATAGGCCGCCGAGTAGGGCAAAAATTAAAAGCTGACGTGTAGAATTGGATTTCACTTTCACCACCTCCAGATACTGCAACCATACATTGGTGAACGACCTGGGTTCAAAGCGCCAATTCCCACAGATAATGCACTTATGTGCTTGCGATTATTTTGCGTGTGGTGAAAGAATCCCTTTGATCAGGCCACGTGTTGACCCAATCATAGGAAAAAAAACATACTTAAACCGAACGATTGCAAAATGAAAAGCCCACGATTTCACCATGGTGTAAACCGCTTGCTATTCTTTTTAGGCATAACCGGTGGCTGTGACAATGCTGCGCAGCGAAATGCCAAACATAAACAAAGTGGAAAATGATAGGATCCACTGCGCCTGATTGGAGTCATCTCCTCGTAGAGTAACCAAATAAATAAACGGGATGAACACAAGAGAAAACAGTCCGTAAAGGAGGTGAATCGCCGGCCGGTCGAGGGTGGTTGAGCCGATATTGAGCCATAAAATGCCGCCGATCACCGCCTGGGCGACAAATATGAGCTGACCGGTCGCTACCGCGCCAATGTAAGCGCCATCAGTGCCGTAACCGCGAACCGCTCGAAATAGCCCCCACAGGCCAACGATCAAAAAGAAAAGCCACGCTGCATTAGCAAGTCCATCGTGGGCAATAATAAAAAAACTCATCGAGTAAAATTCCTCATCTGTTGAAAGTGTTTACAATTATATCTCAATGAGTTTTTCGCGGGATTCTTTACGCTGCGGCACGCCGTTCAGATTGAAAGAGGTTCGCAGATTATCACATATTACAGATAGAAATCTGGGATAATCCGGGTTAATCCGTGGCTAAATTTTTACACTCCAGAGAAGGCAAATATGGACGAACAACCCCAATCCGTTTACGATAAAATGATCGCTCGCTATGAATCGGGAGAGATCCCCTGGGATCACGAACTGCCCCCACCCGAAATTTTGGCCATTGCCGAGGAGCTTCCTCCCGGCCGGATGCTCGATTTGGGCAGCGGCCTGGGTCGGGCATCGATCTACTTCGCCCAGCGCGGCTGGTCGGTTGACGGAGTTGATTTTGTCGACCTTGCCGTGCAGAGGGCCGGTGAAAATGCGGCCGCGGCTGGGGTAACCCCCCGCTTCTTTCAGGGAGATATCACCCGGCTGGATTTTCTAGAGGGGCCGTATGATTTGGTTATCGACGTGGGATGCGCCCATAGTTTATCGGCTGAACAGTGGGTGGTTCATTATCAGGCGTTAAAACGACTGGTTAAAACAGGCGGAACCTACATGATTTACGGCCGTCTTAAACGGGATGACGAAAGCTGGGGATTGAACGAACCATCTTTTCTAAGCCAGTTGCGCGACGGTTTTAACCTGCAAAAAGTCGAGCGAGGGTTAACCGTCATGGGTAACGGTGACGAATTCCCATCAGCATGGTATTGGTTTACCCGTCAGGCCGGCACATAGTTGCGCACGGCCTCTTTTAACCGATTGAGGGCCATTTCCAAAATAGGTCGCGGGCAGGCGATATTAAACCGCTCAAAATCTTCTCCCTCAGGACCAAACATCTCTCCTTCATCGAGATAAACTCCCGCCACGTCGAGGATCAATTTTTTCCGCTCGGCCGGTGATAAACCCAACTCGCGACAGTCGGCCCAAATCAAATACGTTCCTTCCGGCTCAACAAGCTTTATTTCCGGAATGTGTTCCGCCAGATATTCCTTCATGAAGCGATAATTGGCTTCGATATAGGCCATGACCTCATTTAACCAAGGCACCCCTTCCCGATAAGCGGCAATCGTCGCTACAATCCCGAAACTGTTTGTTCCCCAAAGCCCGTTTCTGAACAAAACTTCCTCAAATTTTTCTCGGATCTCCGGATCGGGAATGATGATGTTTGAGTTTTTAAGCCCGGCTAAATTAAACGTTTTGCTAGGAGCAAAACAGGTGATGCTCTTTTGAGCAAATTCTTCACTGATCGTGGGGAAGGAGACAAATTGATGACCGCTAAAGATCAGGTCACAGTGAATTTCGTCTGAAATGACGAGCACATTGTTGGCCAGACAAATCTCACCGAACTGTTTAAGTTCATCATAGGTCCAAACACGGCTAACGGGATTGTGAGGGCTGCACAGAATCGCTACTTTGACGGCCGGATCGGCTGTTTTTTCCGCCAAATCGTCAAAATCCATGCGGTAAGATCCATTTTCATAAATTAATGTGTTCGACACAATCTCACACCCGTTATTTTCGATGGCCGAGGAAAACGGATAGTAAACCGGCCGCTGGATGAGGACTTTATCACCTGGAGAAGTGAACGCCTGCAGCAGCATGTGCACCGCCGGCACAACCCCCGGAGTGAGCTTGATCCACTCTTTTTCGATTTCCCACCCGTAGCGGCTGCTGGTCCAGTCGATAATCGTGGAAAAATACTCATCGGTTGGGGCACTGTAGCCAAACAGCCCGTGAGAGACGCGCTCATGAAGGGCTTCAATGACCGGTTCTGGACATCGAAAATCCATATCCGCAACCCACATAGGCAATATTTGTTGATCCCCTTGGGATGGATGAGCATGATCTCCTTGCTCGAGTATTTCGTCGCGCCAAATGAACTCCCATTTGACGCTGTTTGTACCGTGACGGGGATGAATTTTGTTTAAATCAAGAGACATGATTGGGAACCTCACAGAGCTAATTTGGGACGCTAAGTCTACTTTAAATTTCGGCAATGGAAAAATTAATCTTTTTTTCACTTTAGGCGCTTGACAGGAGCGGTAGGATTCGCTATTTGTTACTAACATCAACCGGCAAAAGCAAACAGCATTAGCCGTATCTTGCTGTCTGAAAGTCAATGAAAAGTCATCATGATCGGGGCAACTGGAGCGGCAAATGAGTGATCCACTTGATCATTCACCTCTAAACGGGAATGGTCATCAACGACCGAACAATCAAAACGATCGCCAATACCGTTTTGAAAAATGGTCTTATCGGGTCACCCGGGAGCTGATCCCCTGGATCGAATCAGACAAAGAATCAGAAATGCGCTTCCGGCCGGCCGGTTCTAACCACGATCAGCTTGAACTTTCTTTTTCTTTTGATGACGGCCAGTTTATCGGATACGCTCGAGTAGAGGCGATCGAACTTTCGCTGCAAGAATCAGGTTTGCCTGCGGACTTGTGGTTTACCCTTCTTCGTAAGACATGGGCTGGTAAGGTCGTAACCATTACACCTTTATCCGATAATGGGGTTTCGCTTCAGCTTCAGCTGCAAAATTTAAGCCTCTATCTGCCGTTTGAAAATCAGCATCGCGGTAATCGGCCGCTGCAGCTCGACTTTTATGAAGAGATTGCCGATAAATTATCGCCTGATTCTGAAGCGAATGATCGTTCAGCAAAAAATTTAGCCGATCGAGAGATTAAATTAAACCTTGGTCAAATCAAATCATTTTTGGATGAGGATGCAAACCAGTTTCAATCATCCTCATTTGAGCGGCCAACACAACCGCCTCCGGATCAAAATCGAAAGGCGGCCGGTCAAATTAAGCCGCAGCCTTTTTTAAACCTTGATGACCACCCCTATGAAAATTGTGTTGAAATTACAATTCGACAGGCAAGCTCATCAATCAGCAGCGCCCTTTTTAAGCGCTCTTTGGCTCGGGCTGCACGTTGTGACATTTTAGAAATTGTTCCTCTGGCTATGGTCCATACGGCCAACGAGCTAATCATCCTGGTGCAGCTGCCCGATCACAAGCGACATGTTCGACTGGTGCGTTATTTTGCCATCCACCAGGAGAAATTGGGTGATCAAATGCGGATCGCGCCGTATATTGAATTAAACTCGTCTCGCCGATGGGTTTGGCGTCAGCTCGCGACCGAAAAAACCTTTGAGCTTCAAAATGGCAGGTTGCACGCCATACGAAGTTAGCCTTTTCCCGATCACCTGTTTGCTTGAAAAGCGTCCTCTCCCTAAAATTTAAATCTATCGTAATTTGTGCTAATCTGTGAAGAAATATCCCAAATGTCAACACAGCTTAGATAAAGAGGCACCATCATGGCATTTTCTCAAGGTTATGCGCTTGTCGTTGGAGTAGGATCTTTCCTCCATCATCAAAATTTAAATGTACCCATTACGGCCGCTGATGCTCAGGCGGTAGCCGATATTTTGAAAAATGAAGATTACTGTGGGTATCCGGCCCCGCAAGTATCCCTGTTGACAGGCAGCGGGGCCACAAAACAGCACGTGCTGACTGCCCTGCATAACCTGGCAGAGACGGTCGGGGCCGATTCAACCGTCTTCCTGTTTTTATGCAGCCACGGCGTATTTGGTACTGATGGGCAGTGGTATTTCACCACCCACGATGTACACCTGCAAGGGGACCGGGTGACGGCCGGGTCAGCTCTGAGCGAAGCCGAATTAATTGACAGCCTGCGGGGAATCAAGGCCCAGCGCCTTTTCGTGGTGTTTAACGCCTGCTTTTCCGGGGCGATTTCGCCTGCTTTAGACGTCCAGACTGATGGCTTTGCAATTGACTCGCTGGGTCCGACGTCGAACACCGCCAATGCCATCTTGGGCACCGGGAAGGGACGCATCATCATTGCCGCCAGTGGAGAGGAGCAGAAATCGTATTTTGTGCCTGGCGAACCGATCACTATTTTCACCAAGGCGCTGGTTGACGGTTTGCGCGGCCGGGGGGTTGCCAACAAAAGCGGCTTTGTCAGCGCCTTTAATCTGTATGAGAGCGTCTATGAGACGGTTAGCGAGCGGGTCGAAGACCTGTATCAAAGGACACAGCACCCGGAACTGACGATTTTAAAAGGCAAAGGCTCGTTTGCCGTTTCGCTTTATCGCGGAGCTTCGACGCTGGGAGAATTTAAGGCAGAAACACCTGATGCAGAGTACGGCCGCGTGCGGGAAGTCAGCGAACGGACTGCCCGGCGGGCGATTGATAATTTGTTGGGTGATGGAGCGCAGCAAATATCCGCCGGCCGAGATGTGAATATCGGTGGTAATGTGATTCATGGGGATTATGTGGCTGGAGATCAAACCACGGTCCAAGGGGATCAAATAAATATTGACACCGGTGGAGGGAGTGTTTACCAGAGAGATATCAATGTGGAGGGGGGCACCTTTATCGGCCGAGATCAAAATATTAATACCGGAGGAGCTCCGGTTGAATTCAAGCAATTTTTTGGGTCGGGTAAAGAACCGGTTGATCCCTCGTTTCCTGAAGAATTACCGGATGTTCCTGCCAATTTGCGTCACAACATGCTCAATTATCTGTCCAGGGCCGAAATCAAGGGAATATCGTTCGATTTGGGGTTTGATTATAACCGTTTGCCAGGAGAGTCGCTTGATGAAAGAGTCGCTGAATTGATTCTGACCTGCCAGCGTCAAAACAAGGTGCGCGAGCTGATGCAGGCGTGTCAGGAAACCAACAGCAACGTGAACTGGAAGGAGTAATTACCAGCCGCTGGCGGCAAAAACGGTCCTGAGTAAATCATTCCGCTCGGCGGCGGTCATGGGGCGCGGCCGGGCATAAAACTCGATCAGGCCGGTCCACAATTCGACATTGAGCAGTCGGCCGTCATATATCACATACGTATCCATAAACATCTGCCGGGTAGAGATACGATCCATCTGGTCAAAAAAGAGGTTGCCGAGCCCGTAATGAATAAAGCTGCCGTTTTGAATGGCAAATCCTTGAGGATGATGGCTTTGACTGCCGGATACTGCTGCTGCTCCGGCTTCAGCCAGGCGACCAAAATCTCGTTTTTGGCTGGCGGTCGGGAAGTAATCGTAAATTTCCTGATACTGCATGGTGGCAATGACCACCGCGCCTTCAGCCGCCAAGTCAGAAATTTGAGCCTCGATCTGCGCATAGTCATTGCAGGGGGTGGCGCCAGCCCGCTCGGCGGTGGCCCAGGCAAACGCAGGCCCCACCGGATTACACCCCACAAAGGCGATTTGATTCCCGTGATCGAGAAAAATAGCCGCCTGCTGGCCATCCGCCAAATTGCGTCCACCGCCGTAATATTGCATCCCGGCCGCTTCATACAGATCCAGGGAGCGAACCATGCTCTCTGGACCATAATCGTTTGAGTGATTGCCGGTTACTTCGATGACGTCCGCTCCTAGATGGGTTAACAGTTCAAAATACGAATCGCGTGAGCAAAAAACAAGACTCTGGCTGGTGGCGTTGGGGTAGGGGCATTCCTCGGCAAACGGCACTTCATTGCTGATATGGGCGATATCGGCCGTCTGCAAGATGGGAGCTACCTCCTCGCCGGGAAATAAGATGCCGGAATATTCCATTTGTGCGGCCGTCGCTCTGACCAGGGCGGTAACCCCGGTCATCGTCACTCGAGTCAGGCGATTTTCATCCCGGTTACTGGTTAGAGGCCATGACTCTATCAGTATTTCAACCGCTTGCGGATCGCCGCTGATTCCAATCTCCTTCACGAGTGGGTAACCAGAAAGATCAAGACCACGGGTTAAGGCCGATTGGCCATCGACCGGCAGCGCTTTCATGTTCAACCCCAGCCGGTGGAATGGAACAATTGCCAACTGCTCCCGATTTTCCCACAGTGTTGTATCAAATTCCTCCGCGGGCACGGCCGTGATATTTGGAAAAGCTGTCTGCCACATGGCGGCACTTTCCGGGTCACTTATCAGCGGAGCCTGGAGAAGCTGCTCGCTGCTCACCTGCTCTCTTAACGTGGCGAAAGGCCCCACGGCCGCAAAGACCCAGCTTACCAACGGCTGTCCCTGGTCAAAATCAATGATGAGATCAGCACTCCCCTGTGAAATCACCTCAAATGAGTCAAGCTGCTCGGCGGCCGCCCTGATTTCCTGCGGTACGTTTGCCCTAATTTGGATGGTCCAGCGGTCTGGTGCGGGTGTCAAAGTGGGTTGCGCTGTGGGAGAGGGGTCAGCGATCGGGGTCGGCGTCTGTAGGTCTGTTGGCGTTTCATTGATGGGAACTGCGGCCGTGGCGACGTTTTCTGCGGTAGGCGTGGGTTGGACCGCCAGACTGCTGTTGTAGGGAGCAACCAGCGGCCGTGTTTCGCGACGGCACCCGCTAATGACCAGAGTCAGGATGACCGTGAAACATATTAAAGAAACAATTTTACCATTCATGGATAAACGCCACTCAGATTGTTACATGTGTAACTTAAATGGTTCACTAACGTTGTGATTTACCTGACTATCGGCTAATTATTGCGATTTTGAGTTTAGACAAATAAAACCAATAAAGTGTCGTCATTCCCGCGAAAGCGGGAATCCATTGAATTGCCACCGGTGGATCCCCGCCGTCGTTTACCCCCGTGAAGACGGGGGCCAGGATGACGGGTCTATTTTGATAAACGGTTCATGCCCGTATATATAAGAGGATTATTATGAGCCCGGCCACTCGCTGCCGTCGTAATAGCGGGTGCCTCGATGTCCCTTTTTGGCAATCGGCGTAGCCAGCCGTTCGCCTGGACATTCAACCATAATCAGCGTTCGAGGTTTCCCCGATTTTGGATTTACAGCGCCGCCGGTTAGCGTCTTGATTTTGCAGCGGCCGATCAGCTGATCCTGGAAAATCGTATAAACGTAATGGCCAACTTCTAATTTGCTGGGTGATCCGGCCATGTGAAATTCATACTCGCTGCGCGTGCCATCGTATAAACTGTTGGCGGCGGCGAGGCCTTCTTTTTGTGGGATTGTTTTCGATATGCCAAAGCTCATTTTCTCTTCCTTTTATTTTTAATTCTTTTGTGCTTTAGGTAAGTTACAAAAAGTTTTCTGAAGAAAGTGTCCGCAGACCCCGTAGGGGTGAACCAAGGGTTCGCAGATTTTCGCAGATTAGAGAGGGAAATCTGTGAAAATTCGTGTTAATCCGTTGCTTTTTTAACAATTCTTTTTGTTAACTACTTAAGTGCATCACCCTTGAATTTTTAAAATCAGGATGACACAAATTTAAAGGATTATCTCTTTTGAATGGGAAAATTCGTGTAATCTTGTTTTAAAAATTTTGAACAATGCCCTCTTAAGCGTATGGCACGGATTTTCCTGGATTAAAGAGATAAATCGGTGATTATCCGCGAAATCCGCGGCTTTTAGTCAACATGCCAAATTTTATCATAATTCCCGTTACTGTTGATCGAGCTGGAGTCGAAGCTCGCTAAGGTCTTCAACCCGGTTGCGTAAGTGACGGGTGAGCACGCGAATAATCCCCTGAGCCACCGTTGTGTTTTGGGCGATGAGCAGATTGAGCATATCGCTGGTTAATTCAAGCAGAAGGGTGTCGGTTTCAGCAGCCACCGACGCGGATCGAGGGGCGGGGTCAAGCAGCGCCATTTCACCGACAACAGCCCGCTCTTCCAGGTAGTTGAGCGTGTGGTTGCCGTCAAAGACCCGTAGCCGGCCAAAGACAATGACGTACATGGCGTCGCCAAAATCTCCTTTATTAAAGAGGATTTCACCGGGCTGGAGTCTCATTTCGTTTGTTTTTTCGGCAACTGCGCTTAGCGTTTGCTCCGGAATTTCCGAAAACACCTCGGCAGATTTTAGCGTCATTACTTTTTCAATCATCAAAAGCATTTGATCGTTTTCCTTCTGGTTTTGCTCGCTGTTTTCAAAAAGCTTGTTTTTGGCCCATTCGGCCGTTTCGGCGACGATTGACTCATTTGAGTTTGCCCCCTTCTCGACCGTTGCAAGAGAAATTGGGTGGTGGCGCTGACCAAGGGCATAAAAAACGCAGGCTTTTAACCAGGCGCTGACCCCCAAATCATCCGCCCGGGCCAGCGCTTCCAACCACTGATCGGCCGTTTCGTATGGGGCCGAATAATCTTCAAGGAGATCAGCCATTTTTTGCGAATCACGTTGATTGAGGGCGATGGTCAAGGCGTGTGGGGTTTGATCACCATTGATACTCAATTCAAGAAACTCAATCGCCTGCGCTTTTTGAATGACCGAGCCCCGATCTGCTAATCGGGTAGCGTTGAGAATGGCATTTGAATGATGGTAAATTGAGAGGGCTAAATTATGGCGATGCCGGCTTCTTTCCCGGGCCTGATGCAAGGCTGATGTTAAATATGTGTCGTTGAGACCGGCTAGATGATCGGCCGCCGCCAGCAGGAAGGCGAAACTTTTTATTTCATCCTGAATAATCCCTTCCAGATAAGGCTTTGACTTTGGCGTCACCCGGTATCCGCTGCGCTGTAAATTTTCAAGCAGCTGTTCGCGGAGGTCGATTTCCGGCCGAAAAAGGTTTTTTTGCAGGAGATAAATCGCTTGGGGGGTTTCAATCAGGCCACAGATTTTGAGCAGCTGGGCAATTTTCCTAACCGGTAAATTGTTTTGCTGCAGCTTCTCTTCAACGGCCGGTAGAGCATCATCCCCCGCGTGTATAAGGGCCTGGGTCACGCACGATTCAAAATCCGGTTCTTTTAGAAGATCAATCAAAGTTGGCCAGGAATCCGATTCCTTTATTTTCCCCAACGATAAGATCGCTTCACAGACGATCTCTCGCTGGATATCGTGGAGCAGCAAAAGAAGATGGGATTCGTTTTTGTTAGAGCCAACCGCTCCCATGACTTTTGCGGCCAGCAGTCGTTCTGCTGGATCTTCTGAATGCACCAAATCTTCCAGTCTGGCGGTGGTCCTGGCCTGCCCTTCCAACAAGCCACTTTGCATCAGCCCGACCATTACGGCAAAGCGAATGTGGGGATTGGCATGATCGAGCATTTCAATCATATGGCTGATCGTATCGGGACCACCTAATTTGCCCATCGTATGCAAAATGGTGGTTTGCACGGCCGGATCTTCTTCAACCGTTAGGCGATTTTCAAGAAAGGGAATCAGCGGAGCAAAATTTAGCTGGGCGATCCTTTTGGTGACCTCGTTCCGGAGCAAGGGATCGGGGTGATCGATAAACTCTTTTAAAGCAGGGTTCAAAATGTCAAACGCCTCGGCCCGGGTTAGCAATTCGATCGCGTAGATCGCTTCCCCAATATGTTTGCTTTTTAACTTTGCGGCGATAATGGCCACCGTTTCCGGATCGTTGAGATTTAATTCTTTTCCATGTATTTGGCGCATTGAAAGGGCCTGGGTCAGGGAGCCTTTGTACCCTTTAAATGCCCGATTAATCATCGTGTAAAGGAAAATGCAGGCGATGATGGTAAATAAAATTAAGGCGGTTGGTCTTAAACCCGAAAAAGGGATAAACAATAAAATCAATCCCGCCAGGCCGGTTCCCAGTGGAATAGCGATAATGTCATTGTATGTTTGGGTGACGATTTTTTTCTGGGCGGTGAACGGTTGGTAGAAAAGGGTAAAAGCGGGTTTCAAAAACCCCAGTTGCACAACTTCATCAAAATACTTAAGGCTGAGAATGAGGAAAAAAGCGAGGGTAGTCAGATTCAGATAGCCGGCCGTTGTAAATAAAACGGAAAAAAGAACAATGGTAGCGGGGAAGATTAGCAGGGTGGTTCGCAAACCAAAGCGTTTCAAAATAACGGCCGTCAACAATCCCTGAATGAGAAAGCTGGAAAGGTAAATCAATGAAAAAAATTGGCTGATAAAGATCGCCAACTCATCGGCCGAGGTGTACTGGAGCGACACCTCTCCATAGAAATTGAAATCAATAAAGAAGTACACCACATAGACGATGAGGGTGATGAGAAAAATTGAACGAAGGTATTGATCTTTTAGCGGACGATAGGTGAGAAAATTTTCCTGAAAAACCAACGGGTCCTTTCGCGTATCTGATTGTTCCGCTGACCGATAAGCCAAGAGCATAAAGGCCAACATGATCAGCAGGGCACCGACCGTGATGACGAGCAAATTTTCTGTTCTGGTAAACGACAAAATCCAGGGGACAAGGGCATAACCGATAATGGTGGCGATCGTTTGGCCGGCGCTAATTCCTCCCAGGAGCCTTTTCCCCTGCCTGAGAGTAAGCAACTGACTGGCTGCGCCCCAAAAAATGTAGCCGGTGACCGAAAACAGAAATCGAAACCAAATTAGTAAAACAAAATAGAGAAGAGGAGACCCATTTGATATCAATCCGACTCGAAGGGCAATACCTGAACCGATGATCAATATAAGCAAGATTGTAAATATGATTTGGGGAGAGTATTTTGCTGAAAGGGAGATGTTTAAGAAGCCGGTCAGGGAAATGACGACAGCAGCGACGACATAAATTAATGGCAGCTCAGCGGCCGAAAACGCGGTTAAAAAAAGCGATAAGGATGATGTGTAGGAAAAAACGATAGCCAAGCCATAAAAAAAAGCCAGGAAAAACAGATAAAAAAACAGAGGTTTTTCGTCCGGTAGAATATAGTTATTTATTCTTTGCTTCAATAATGACAAATTGGTATCTCAGCGCTAAAAATTTGAGAAATGTGGCTTAAAGTCTACCCCAGAATTCTTAAAGCAAAAATAAAGATGGTCGATCTTCCCACCTGGAACTTTCCCCACAACCTCGTCGTCTTACTGCCATGCCTCACTGGATAGGGCCCATTCACAGGCATATAACAACACAATCAAACAAATTTTCAGGAGAAATGACGATGTTTACGCAAAAATTTAAGTGGGTCTTATTTGCCTCTTTAATCGCTTTAATTCTGGCAGCTTGCCAACCCCAGGTTGTGGAAGTCGAGGTGTCTCGAACCGTATCGGAAACTGTGACCGAGGTTGAAACGATGGACGATGATGCGATGGAAGTTGAATACGTCGAAGAGGTCATGGATGCCGAAGAAAGTGAGCCGCTGTTCGAGGAAGTCAGTGGGGCGGAGCCTGAGCAATCCATTGAAGAGGCAGGCCCTGGCACAATGATATTTGAGAATTATGGGATCAACCCCTTTGTCGCCACCTCAGAGGATAATCTATCTACTTTTGCCATCGATGTGGATACCGGCTCCTATACCGTCATGCGAAATTACATCAATGATGGGCTTCTGCCGCCATCGGATGCGGTCCGGGTGGAAGAATTTGTCAATTACTTTGATTATGAATACCCCAATCCTGAGTCTGATTCTTTTGAAATCACGGTCCAGGGTGCGCCAGCTCCAGGTTTAACCGCCGAAGACGGCCGTTATCTGGTCCAGGTTGGCCTCCAGGGGTATGCGGTTCCTGCGGCCGAGCGGCCGGACGGTATGTTTATCTTTGTGGTTGACGTTTCAGGGTCGATGGATCAGGAGAATCGTCTGGGTCTGGTGCGTCGTTCTCTCCACATGTTGGTCGACAACCTGCGGGGTACCGATCGCGTCGGCATCGTCATTTATGGCAGCTCTGCTCAAACTCTGCTGGAACCCACGGCGGTTTCCGATGAAGAAACGATCCGGCGTGGAATTGATCGCCTGCAGCCTGGCGGCAGTACCAATGCCGAACAGGGGATTATGATGGCCTATCGCCTGGCTGACCAGTATGCTCGTCCTGGCGAAATCAACCGTCTGATCCTGGCTTCTGACGGTGTGGCCAATGTCGGTAACACAACCGCCGAAGCGATCTTGGAATACGCGACCGAAGGGATCCAGCTCAGCTCATTTGGGTTTGGCATGGGCAACTACAACGATGTCTTTATGGAGCAGTTGGCCAATCAGGGTGATGGCTCTTACGCCTACATCGATACGATGGACGAAGCTGAGCGGGTATTTGAAGATCAGCTGCTGGCTACCATTTTAACCATTGCTAAAGACGCCAAAATTCAGGTTGAATTTAATTCGGCCGTCGTGTCAGAGTATCGTCTGTTGGGATACGAAAATCGCGATGTAGCTGATGAAGATTTTCGTAACGACGCGGTTGATGCCGGTGAAATCGGTGCCGGGCACAGCGTCACCGCTCTGTACGAGGTGGTGCTGGTAGAAGAAGCCAATCCGGCCGAAGCGGCCCTCACGGTGCGTTTGCGCTATGAAGACCTCGACACCGGTGAAGTGTTAGAGATTGCAGAAAGTGTCGCCAGCGGCGATTTTGCCACCGCCTTTAGCGAAGCGACACCCACCTTCCAGCTGGCGGCCGCAGTCTCTCAATATGCAGAACTGCTGCGCAACAGCCCTTATGCGACCACAAACTGGGATGCGATCGCTCTAGAGGCCCGGCGCATCGCTGAGTATATGCCCCAGGATGAGGACGTTCAGGAGTTTTCAACCCTGGTCCAGCAAGCTGCTGAACTGGCTCCCGTGGAGTAGCAAATACTCAATTAGGCAGCAATTAAATTTTTAAGACCGCAGCCTGCTGGGGTCTTAAAACTAATATCATTACAAAATCCTCCCGATCGGGAGGATTTTAATAATGTAGTATGAAATGCAGCCTTGAAAGGTTGTCAAAGAAATAATTTCCTTTACGCTCCATTGTATGACAAATATCTTGAATAAAATAATCGATAACCCCCGCTTATTTTGGCCATTTTTCACCCTGGTCTTGCTTAGCGGCTCCGGCTGGATTTGGTTTTCCACCGTAGAAAACCCCGAAGCATTAACGGCCGCGCCCTTTACCGGTTTTCTGGCCCCGGATTTTACTCTCGAAACATTGGACGGGGAGTCAGTTACCCTTTCCGACCTGCGCGGTCAGGTGGTGGTCCTTAACCTGTGGGCCTCATGGTGTGGCCCCTGCCGGGCGGAAATGCCGGCCATGGATGAGGTGTACGATGGTGGCTCTGATCCAGCTTTTGAGATATTGGCCGTCAACATGACCTATCAGGATGAAGCGGCCGCGGCCGCTGAATTTGCCAACGAGCTGGGACTGACCTTCCCAATTTTGCTCGATCAAACCGGTACGGTTGGCCCTATTTATCGTCTTGAGGCACTGCCCACCACCTTTTTTATCGATCGGGAAGGGGTAATAAGAGACATTGTGCCCGGCGGCCCCATGAATCAATCTTTGATCCGGAGTAAAATTCAGGCGCTTCTCGACGAGGAGGCCGGCTGATGCTTCCGGTTTTGCATGTAGGCCCATTGGCTATCCAAACACCGCTCCTATTTTTGCTGCTCGGTTTTTGGTTGGCGACCATTGTGGCCGAACGAGAAGCTAACCGAATTGGTTTAAATCCTGAGCGGCTAAACAGCCTGATTACCTGGGCACTGTTCGGGGGGATCTTGGGCGGCCGTTTGGTATATGTGATTCGCTTCTTCCCGGCGTTCCGCGAGGATTGGTGGGGAATTGTATCGTTAAATCCTTCAACTATCGATCGTTTGGGGGGGATTCTGATCGCCCTTTTGATCGCTTTTGGCTATGGCTGGTGGCATCGATTGCCTTTGGGCAGCAGTTTGGATGCCGTGACCCCCGCTTTTGGGGTGTTGGGTATCGCTTTGGCTTCCTCATTTCTGGCCAGCGGAGCTTATTACGGCATGCCGACAACGCTGCCATGGGGCATCGATTTGTGGGGAGCGGTGCGACATCCGACCCAAATTTATTTGCTCATCGCGACCGGTCTTGTTTTTTTTACCGTTTGGTGGGGAAGGGCCTCTTTTACCGCGCCCGGCTCCGGTGTTATTCTGTGGCTGTTTTTAATGGCAATGGTTCTGTTTATTTTGGAAGGGTTTCGTGGGGACAGCACCCTGATATATAATGGGATTCGAGGATGGCAGATCGTCTATTTGATCGTTGGACTGACCCTCATGATATTTTTGCGTTTCAAGTGGTCTACAAAAAAATAGTGTATTAAATCAAGTTCTCCAAGCGGCTCAAGGGCGGACAAATAATTATCTGTCATTAAACGGTCCGACATGTATCCCTCCCCGATTCGGGGAGGGGTAAGATGACGCTGAAAGACCCACCCCCTCCCGACATGGGAGGGGAAATATGATGGACTGAAAAGCGCACGTTGTTATTTTCTCAACCTTCATTATTCAATTTTCGGATCGGAAATTACAATGATCAATAAACTCAATCGTTACGAAATCAAGCGCGAAATCGGCCGGGGCGGGATGGCCGTTGTCTATCTGGCACATGATCCGCACTTTGAGCGTGATGTGGTCGTCAAACTGTTAACCATTGATCCCACTTCTGATTCAACATTGCGGGAGCGTTTTCGGCGGGAGGCCAAGACCATTGCCGGTTTAGAGCATCCGGCTATTGTTCCGGTGTATGATTATGGCGAAGAGGAAAACAAGCTTTTCATCGTCATGCGCTACATGACCGGGGGCTCTTTGGCCGATCGCATCCATGAGGGGTCGCTGTCACTCGATCAGGCGGCCGTCATCATGGACCGGGTTTGCTCCGCTCTCGACGCGTCTCATCAGATGGGCATCATCCACCGCGATTTAAAACCGAGCAACATATTATTTGATCGCCTGGACAACGCCTATCTGGCCGATTTTGGCATTGCCCGCAGCGTCGAGCAGGCCGGTACACAATTAACGGCCGATGACAAGGTGATCGGCACGCCAGGCTACATGAGCCCGGAGCAGATTCGCGGTGAAAAGCTTGACCGGCGCAGCGATATTTATGCTTTGGGGGCGGTTGTATTTGAAATGTTGACCGGTCGGGCCCCGTTTCAGGCAGATTCGGCCGCCATGGCTATCGTTAAGCAGATGACTGAACCCGCGCCCAGCCCGCGGTCGGTTCGGCCGGATATCCCGAGCCAAATTGAATCGGTGGTGATGCAGGCTTTGGAAAGAGATCGTCAGCAGCGGCCGTCGACCGCGAGCGAAATTGCCAAACTGCTTCGTTCAGCCAGTCAGTCAAACATAAAAGCGGCTGAACTGTTGGAAAGCATGGCTGAAGAATCTCCCATATCAACCCTGCCCCCTGACCCATCGAGCCAACCCTTTCAAGCGACAGAAGCGATTCCGGTTGCTGCCCCACAGCATGATCCGGCAAGTGTCGTGACGCCGCCGGCCGCCCCATCATCAAGCCGCGGATGGGTTCGCTATGGCGGCGGTGCTGTTCTTTTAGCCCTCATTTTGATTGGTGGCTGGTGGATTTTTCTGAGGGAACCATCTACCCCTCCAACGGCGGCAATTTCCACGCCAACCCCTGAGGTCGAATCAGTCGCCGGCGGCAATGAAACGGATTTTGGTGTGGAAGTAGAAGAAGAAGACGCGGATGACGAAGATGATCTGGACAACGAACCCGATCTGCCTGAGCCACCAGAAAATGAGGTAGAAGTCGCCATTAATCTGCCGGAAGGAGTCTATGAGAATTTTGATAACAATTCATTTAACCCGCTTCGCCTGCAAATTATCAATGATGAAGTTTGTGATTTTTTTGTGGAGAACGGGGCTTTAATTATCGAAAATGGCCCGCAGGATCGAGAGCTGTCGTGTGGCAGCGCTTTCTTAAATGCCCCAGCTCTGGTTAGCGGAGAAGAGTTTGGTGCCTTTGGCGTCCGGATTTTGGCTTCCTTTGGAGAGGAGGCCCAGGATGGGTTCACCGGATTGGCCATGTTTCACGAATTTTATGATGATGACGATGAGTACATCGGTAATTTTACGCTGACGTGTGGTGTAGAGGTGATCGAAGGGCAAGTAAACGCCGTGTTTTTTATCAATGATGATCGATTGGGAGTGGATTATCGACAAAACACCGTTCATTTTTCCGGAAAAGAACTCCGACCGGACAGATTTTTTGATTTCCGCCTTTTTAGAGATGGAGAGCGCATCGGCTGTATGACGGACGGTTATTTAATTGGGGAGTGGTTTGCACCAAATATCGATGAATTTGTTGAGTTCGATTTTGCCCGCGAGATTCGCAGCTGGCGGCTCGAAAATACCGCTCTGCTGTATCAAATCGATGAAATCGGGTGGGTAGATGTTGATGGGTTTGACCCGCCGGAAAACGAGGTTTTTTATGATGGATTTGATACGGCCGAATTTGACTTCTTGCGATGGAATAGAATTGGAGATGATGAATGCGAGGTCTTCGCCAATGAGGGCATCGCGATTTTCCGCAGTGAGGCCCTCACCGGCTCTCTCCCATGCTCCGCTCTTTTATTAAACGCCCCGGTACGGGTGCCCGGATGGCGTATCGGTGAGCTAGAGGCCTTTGTCCAACTAAATGCGGAAGGGGATGTATTTCAGGAAGGGGGAACGGGTGTTGCTCTTTCGGCCGAAATTTACGAAGGGGACGAACAATATATCGGACAGTACGATATTAGCTGCCTCCTCAACGTGGTTGAGAACCGTCCGTTTGCCAACTTCTCAATCAATGACACCCGGATTAGTGAAGATTTTGAGCTCAATTCCCTGATTTATACCGAATCGGAAATCGAACTCGATACATGGTACTCAATAAAAATAGGATTCACCCCGGAATCTAGAACGATTTACTGCCTTCTCAACGATCAGGTAATCGGAGAATTTCAGCCGGATGACCCTGGTGAAATCGGGGATTTCCTGTTTTTCAGAGAAATTCGCACCGGATTTTCACCAGAATCGATGTTAACCTCGTTTATCGAAGAAGTAACTTGGCGTTATAGATAGCGCAGGTAATCGCTTATTTTGCCAGCCATCTTTCAAGGATATAGCTTTCGCCAAACCACGTTTTGACTTTGTCGGTATCCCAACCTGATTGTTCCATTTGTTTGAGCAGATCATCGATTACCAGCTCCATCCGGCTGCCCAGGTTGGTGAATATTCGGCGGCGGCCCACCCGAACCCTGTGGTTGCCAACATGGTGAATGCCGATCAGATTTAAGCTTTCGTCAAAAAGCGGGGAACCGGAGCTGCCGCCCTTGGTGTCACTTGTATAGGTAAAATATTGTTCGGTCAGGTTGATTTTTTTGTTGTGGTTGACGACGTATGCTTTGGGTGCTCCGCCAGGGTGCTGCACGACATAAACGACTTCGGTGTGCAGGGCGGTATTCCCTGGAGCATAATCGAGATAGCCCAACACTTCATCCGCTTCATCTGATAAAGCAATTAAAGCATAATCCAATCCCCCAAACCGCATCGTGGGTGAGCTAAAAAACACCTCTCCTGGATTGAGACGCATAATATGGCTTTTGCTGGTTGAATCGGTGCGTGCATTTCGAACATAGCCAAACTCAATGCGTGCTCGAACGGCCGCCTGGGGAACCGGTATAACGTGATTGTTGGTCATCAGCAATTTTCTGGCTGATCCAAATACCCATCCGGTACCCACAAATCCTTTGAGGGATTGATCGCGATTAAGCTGATCCCAGACGTCAGAAAGCTGATCAGGTTCGGTGACCGCCAGTGACTCATGGCCCGGGGCACGTATGCGGGCCACTGAGCGACCCACATCAATCAATCCGGCAATGATCCCGTGGTCAACAATGTCATTCTCCCCCAAAATCGCTTCCAGAACATCTTCGCCAGAAGGTTCTTCTCCCACAATCGATAGCGTTCCCGGAGATTTTTTAATCAAGTTGGTATCGGGCATCAGCATATGATTCATTTCCGCATTCATTTGATCGGCCGATGAAAGATGGGAAAAATCGTTTTGGTCTTCCATGATTTAACTCCAATTGTATTTTTATTTGGTTGGATTGGACAAGAAGGATTAAAGCTTGGGAATCTCACCCTGCATTGTAGATAAAACCGTAAAGGAGTACAAATTCCCCGATCAATTATTTACGGTTCCCTGGAGCAGATCAGCCCAAATTTGGGCCATTTTACGTTTGTTGCCGCGGGTACAGACGCGGACATTTGGCTCCCCGGCCGGATTGCGTTCGACAAACCCATCCTGTTCGCCACGACCTTCAATGATTTTGATTGAAATATCTTCCCAAGAGCGACAAATTTCCGGATTGGTGATCGTCGTGGCCGTGGCAGCATCCCAAATCGGTATCGGTTTTTCAAATCCGGTCCAAAGCAAAAATTTGATCAGGTCGTTCATAAATCGATAGGTTCGATTTGAAGGAACCGGCGTATTATCGATTGAAGTCCTTAAACTATGGTCAAACAGCAGCTCATAATGAGTTACGTCCATCGGGATCATGTACAGCATTGCCCCAGAATTTAATAATATTTTATTTGCGGTCGGATCAACCCAGGTATTCCAATCCTGATTGCCGTCGGAAAATGGGTTGGTAATGGTGATTGTGCCGCTGCCGATGACAATGGTCGTTGTGTCGCTCAATTCGGGATATTCGGCCAGAAGATTGGCCACATTGGTTAAGGGGCCCAGGGCCAAGATTTTTGTATCCGGATATTGCTGGAGAATGTCAGCCATCAAAGGTAGGGCGTCTTGTGTGGGCTGTTCAACAATTCCCAAGGGCAGCTCAAAGCGAAACGCAGAATTAAACGCCCCCACCCACAGTGGTGGAAAGCGACGGCTACCTTGAAGGGGGGCCGATGCCCCCGACCCTACCGGGATATCTTTCGAAATCGGCTGAATAAATCTCTCGATATTTTCTCTGCCAATTTCTGAAGAGGAAACCCCATGTACCGAGGTGATTGCCATGACCTCTACATCAGGGTGACGCAGTAAGTAGTATATGGCGACGTAGTCATCGACGGCCATATCAGTGTCAATGATAACTCTGGTTGTTGATGTATGTTGTGGTGGCATTTCTGCACCGGTTCTATCAAAAATCAAGGGAGTGATTAAGACGATGAGTAAGGCCAGGGCGACAAACCCCATTCCTCCCCGGCGAATTACAAAAGACCAGACGGGTTGTTCGGTTACGGTAGGTTTAAACCACCACGGGGCTGTGGTCAGCACCAACAAAGGCAGGACAATTATGGGCGAGGTGAGTAAGCCAAGAAGCATGGCCCAACCGACCAGGTAGAGCAAGGCGATAGCAAAAAACCATACGGAGTTTTGCTTAAAAGACCATTTTTGTTCTTTGGGTTTTCTCTCAAAGCGGGCGATGGCAAAATAGAGGATATACACGACCACAAGCATCATAAACTGCAGCCAGGATGGGATCCCATTTTGCATGACAAACGTCCAGCGTAAACCTTCCCCGGCTAATGGGAAAACCCACAGCGGCCGCGGCCCAATAGGCAAAGCGGTCATATCAGCAACCAACAGCGCGGCGACGATCGTCAGCGCGAAGGCGGCGAACCAATGTTTTAGGAGGAGGTTGGGGAACAAGATGTGCAGACCAAATGCTAGAAGGTTGCCCACAATGATCCCAAAAAAGATGTGCAGGTATTTGTTTTTCACTGGGATACAATTTTTGATGTACTGCTAAATTGATTTCAACGACGCAGTACTATTGTACCATTATTTTTTAGATGGATTGTAAAGTATTAAACTGCTGTAACCGGTGTAATAATATAGGAGTGGATCTCCATCGGTGTAATCCAGTGCGATTACCTCGGCGATAAACAGCGTGTGGTCCCCGGCATCGTGGGCGTCAACAATTTTAGCACTTATTTTGGCCAATGAGCCTTGCATAACCCAATTCTCGTAAAATCGCTCCCAGGGGATTTCTAAATCAGGCTGCGGTTGGCCGGCAAAATGATTGCTAAGGTTAATTTGATCTTCTGCCAGAATAGATAGGCCATAAGACATGCTTTGTGTCAGCAACGCGTGTGTTTTTGCTTTTTTCCCAACTGACACCAGAACAAGAGGCGGGTCGAGGGAAACCGACATAAATCCGTTGGCGGTCATCCCGTGACGCTCCCCATCAACTTCGGTTGTAACAATCGTGACGCCGGTGGCAAACCGGCCGCAGCATCGGCGAAATTCGCGGGAATCAATCGTTGACATCAAGCAGCTCTCAGGGTTGTAATTTTTGGCGATGATTTTAACAGGGGTTTCTATTCACGGCGAACGGATCAATGACTAGTTGCTATTGGCTAATAGCTAATTGCTAAAAAACTTATCCCCCATGCTGCCTACCATCACCTATCACCCATCACCCATCACCCATCACCCATCACCCACCACCCATCACCTAAACGGTTCCCTAGGAGATCGGCCGGTTAGGCGCGTCACCATCTGATAACCCATCCAGCGGAAAGGTTCCAGGGGAATGGGTGAGAAGGGAGCGTTGACAAAGGGCAGCCCTCGCCATTTCTCGTCTGATTTACTGTATATGTCGGTTAAAACACGGCCGGCCATGTTGGCCGCGGTTACCCCGTGACCGCTGTACCCCAAGGCAAAATACACGTTCCCGTATTCTCCTCGAACCCCAATTGAACAATTGCGACGCAGCGAGATCGCCAGCGTACCGGTCCAGCGGTAGGTCATCGGGTATTTTTCACTACCGGGCAAATAAGAATTGAGGGTTTTTTGCATGTCGCGAAATGCTGGGCCAGCACTATCTGGGGATCCAGGAAATGCGGTTCGATTGTTGAACAGATACCCGTAAGAAATATTGCTGCCCCCGCCAAAAACAAGATGCCCTTCTTTTGTTTGGGTTGCATAGGAGATGCGATTGAGATCGTCAGCAAAACCGGCCGTTCCCCGCCATCCAAGCTTGCTACTTTGCTCCTGACTTAATGGTGACGTGGCAAACACGTGGGAATGAAGAGGAAAATACGCTTTGCGAAAGTAGCCGAGTTTTCCCGTATAGCCGTTGGTCGCCAAGAGTATCGCCTTGGCTTTTACTTCTCCTTCCGGGGTCGTTAAGGTGATGGTTGAACCTTCCCGGATTTTTAAGACAGGAGAATGTTCATAAATTTCGACCCCTTGTTCAATGAGAATCGGCCGCAGACCACGAATAAACTGAACCCCGTTGAGCTGCCCTTCCGATGGGTCAAATAAACCGCCGTAAATGTTGTTCAAGCCAATGTGCTGACGGACGGCCGCGGCATCGAGAAATTGAATTGGAATACCCAGTTGATTTAGATAAGCCACCTCTTTTTGCGCTTCAACCGCTCGTTCCTCATCCGTAAATACCTCAAAACACCCGTCTCGCCGATAGCTGACCTCGAGATTGTTTGTTTTAATCGTTTTTTCGATGTCGTCAATCGTTTTGCTTGTGGCCTGGTAAACTCGCCGGGTTGTTTCTTCCGACATCGGCCCGGTGCCATAAACCCAGTTGAGCATCATCCCCCCATTTCGGCCGCTCGCCCCGTTGGCCAAGGACTTAGCTTCCAGAATGATGACTCTTTTTTGGGGATAGCGGGCGGCAAAGTGATGGGCTGTGGAAACCCCGGTAAACCCACCCCCGATGATGGCCAAATCGGCCGTGGTATTCCCCTTAAGTGGTGGACCGGGCACGTAATTCGGAGTATAAGACGCCCACAGAGAGCGATTTTCATCAATTTCAAGCTTTTCCCAACCTAGAGGATATGAAAATGCGGATATGGCACCGGCCGCCTGGTATAATTTTTGCTCAACTTTTTGGGAGAGGGTTTGGGTGGATGGCATAAGGAATTGTACCTGAAATTTTGATTTGACAGATACGAGGTAGTGATCCAATATTCGGATAGGTTACCATGGTCCACAGATTACGCAGATTTTTCTCTGTAATCTGCGAAAATCTGCGTAATCTGTGGACACCTTCTTTGGAAAACTACTTGTAACTTACCTAATACACGTTGAGGATTGAGAATTGTCAGCAAGCGTTACAATCACAAATGTGACTAAGCAGTTCGGGGAGGTGATCGCCGTTGATGATCTCTCTCTGGAAATAAAAGACGGGGAGTTCTTTTCACTTTTGGGGCCGAGCGGCTGTGGAAAAACGACAACTTTAAGGTTGATTGCCGGTTTTGAGCAGCCCGATGTCGGAGAGATTTCTATCATGGGCCAACCGGTGGCCGGTATCCCAGCTTACCGCCGGCCGGTGAACACCGTTTTCCAAAGTTACGCCCTTTTCCCGCATATGACGGTGGCTCAAAATGTGGCCTTCGGGCTGGAAATGGCCAAGGTGGCCAAAAAAGATATTGCCCGCCGCGTTGATGAGGCGCTTGATCTGGTGCAAATGGGTCACTTTCACCAGCGGCGGCCGGCCCAGCTTTCAGGAGGCCAAAAACAGCGGGTGGCTTTGGCGCGAGCGCTGGTAAATCGGCCGCGTGTTTTGCTTCTCGACGAGCCATTGGGCGCCCTGGATTTAAAGCTGCGCAAAGATATGCAGCTGGAGCTAAAGCAAATCCAATCTGAAGTGGGGATCACCTTTATCTATGTCACCCACGATCAGGAAGAAGCGATCACGATGTCCAACCGCATCGCCGTTATGAGTCAGGGCATCGTGCAGCAAATTGGCCCGTCCCGGGAGATTTATGAACATCCGGCCAACCGTTTTGTGGCCGATTTTATTGGCGAGACCAACTTTATTCAGGGAGAAGTGGCCGAAGCCGGCCGTCATACGACCTTAAAAGCGGCCGGGGTAACCTTCTCCGGCCGGTGCGATCAAACGCTGTCAATCGGGCAAAAGGCTACGCTGGCCATTCGGCCGGAAAAAATTTGGCTGCTTCCCCAAAACAGCGGCGCCGAGCGGCGGTCTGATCGGGTGTCACTAAACGGCCGCATCCAGGACATCATCTATATCGGGACTGATAATCGTTTCCAGATCGAGTTGCCGACCGGAGACAAAATATTCGTGCGGGTGCAGAATATCGGGTTGCCAGACGGTCAGGATTTTAAAAATGGGGACCCGGTGTTGGTTCAATGGCAGGCTGAAAACGCCCAGGTTTTGGTAGATTAACCATGACGACAACCGCCATCGATAATCAGCAGGGAAAAATCACTGTGGCTGACATTCAGCCGGTGATTCGGGTGGCGGCCTGGCTGCTGTTGGCGCATGCCGCTTTATGGGGGCTGTTGTTTTTTCGCTGGGTGACTTTCGCCTCTTTTTCCTGGGTCCCTTTTGACTTTGAGAACGCCCTGGCCACGTTTCCCCCGATTTTGGCCTATGTGGTGTACCTGCTGGGGTTAATCGTGGATCTGACCGCAGCTTTGATGATTCTTCGCGGCATCGATGCCGGTCGGCTGCTCGGCCTTGGGCGGGGAGTGGCCGTCATTTTCATGGCCGGGGTATATTGGGCGATGACTCAGGAGTTTTTTGGAGCGGTTTATCTAGCGGGATTGGCCGGTTTGCTGCTGGTGATGCTTACGCGCCAAAATGCCTGGGCGATCAATTATTCGGCCGCCTTTTGGCTAATCATATTTTTTGTGTTGCCAAACGTCATTGTCCTACTCATCAGTTTGAGTGAGCGTGGTCCAAGGGGGACGATTATCTATCCAAATTTGCTGGAAGATGGTCTGGTTTCTCTTTTCAATGACTACGTGCGATTTTTTACCCCTATTGGGGGGCAATTTATATATTTAAGAATCTTTTGGCGGTCAATGGGACTGGCCGTGGGCAACACCATACTTTGCCTTCTCTTTGGCTATCCGTTTGCCTACTGGATCGCTCGTCAGGAGGTGAGGTGGCGCAATATACTCATTTTTCTGGTCATGATTCCTTTCTGGACCAACTTTCTGGTGCGCACCTACGCCTGGCTGCTGCTGCTGCGAGATTCAGGATTGATCAATAATTTTTGGACGAGTACCCTTCACGAACAGGCGGTCGCTCTGGCGGGAAGCAGCGGGTTTTTTGCCTGGTTGGCGGAGGTAACGGCCGCTCCGCTACCCCTGCTTTTTAACACGGGATCGGTATTTTTGGGGTTATTCTACGGATTTTTTCCTTTTGTGGTTTTGCCTCTTTACAGCAATTTGGAGAAGCTCGATTGGTCCCTGCTGGAGGCGGCCTCAGATTTGGGAGCCAACGGCTACTATCGCACGACCCGCGTGTTGCTGCCCCTGTCACTGCCGGGGATCGTGGCCGCCAGCATTATCGTTTTTGTGCCTTCGCTAGGCGCGTACGTGACCCCGGCCATCATGGGTGGGGGGAAAGTATCCCTGCTGGGGAATTTGCTGCAGCAGCAGTTTATGACCGCACGCGATTGGCCGTTTGGATCGGCAATTGGCTTCCTGATGATGGCCATTATGCTGTTAGCCATTTTGATTTACTTTCGATTTTCCGGAGAGGAGGGGTAAATGGCGGCCGTTTCTGTACCTTCCCGCAATAAAATTCGAAAATCGTTTAACCAGCGGGTATTGACCTGGCTGTCGATCGGCTTATTTATTTTTTTATACTTGCCGATTGTGATTTTGATCATCTACTCGTTTAATGAAAATCGTTTTGTTTCTATCTGGACCGGGTTTAGCCTCAAATGGTATGGGGAGGTCTTTCGCGACGATGCCTTTCGCAGCGCATTTAGTATCAGCATGTGGCTGGCGGTGTGGTCTACCGTCATCAGCACGGTGCTGGGAACGCTGACGGCGATTGCCATGGAGCGCTTTAAATTTTGGGGAAAGGCCACTTACGACGCCATTTTATATTTGCCGATTATCATCCCGGATATCGTCATGGCTCTTTCGACCCTGCTCTTTTTTGTCATGTTGGGGGTGGCGCTCAGTCGCTATACGGTTTTAATCGCCCATGTGGCCTTTAATATCTCTTTTGTGGCCATCGTGGTCAGGGCTCGATTGGCGGATATGGATGCGGTTCTGGAAGAGGCCGCGGCCGATTTGGGAGCCAACCCATGGGAAACATTTCGCCGTATCACCGTGCCTCTGCTGCTGCCCGGCATCGTGGCCGGTGCCCTTCTGGCTTTTACCCTGTCGCTTGATGATTTTGTCATTACCTTTTTTATGGCTGGACCTGGATCAACCACCCTGCCGGTACTCATTTTTTCCAAGCTGCGTTTTGGGGTGACCCCTGAAGTCAATGCGATTTCTACCCTCATGTTTTTGGGTTCGACGGTGCTGGTGATTATTTCGCTTTTAATTCAGCGACGGGCTTGATAAAAGATAACTTTAGATTTTTCACTTTTCAGATTAATGCAGAATGACACAAATGACGTAAATAGACCTGTAATGTAATTGTAAAAGTATTTCTGACAGAAGTGGCGCGGTCGAGAAACCGGCCGCAGCCTATTCCCACAGAAATTATGTAACCGATCATTGTAAGGAGAAGAAGATGATAAAAAAAGGTTTGGTTATATTAGGTTTGGCGCTCACCATGGCGTTAGCGGCCTGTGGCGGTGGACCAGCAGGCGGCCCGGCCGGAGGGCCGAGCGCAGCCCCTGAAACGGAAGCGGACGCCAGCAGCAGTGAAGAAACGGCCGACGGCCCGCAGCTGGCCGATCAGCTGAGCGTTTACAATTGGGCCGATTATATTGACGAGCAGATTTTGGTGGATTATGAAGAAGAATTTGGGGTTGAGATCATCTATGATACCTATGCTTCAAATGAAGATTTACTGGCCAAACTGCAGGCCGGGGCAGAGGGGTATGACGTCATATTTCCGAGTGACTACATGGTGGCGGTCATGATCGATTTGGGATTGTTGTCAGAAATCGATCTTGCTCAGCTGTCGAACGCGGACAACATGGATCCTCAATTTATGAATGCCCCCTTCGACCCCAACAACCAGCATTGCATGCCGTATCAATGGGGGACAACCGGCATCGGATATCGGGCTGGCAACGAGTTTTTTGAGGAAAACCCGCCAACTAGCTGGGCCTATGTGTTTGAGCCGGAATTGCTGGAGCAGTACGCTGGAGACGGAATTAACGTTTTAAACGACCCGCGTGAGTTGGCCGCGGCCGCAGCCATCTATCTTGGCCTCGATCCAAATACAACCAATCCGGATGAACTGGATCAAATTTTAAATTTGATTTTGACCGCCAAGCCGTATTGGAAAACGTTTAACAGCGAAGATTTTGGTTCCTCCCTGTTGGTTCCAGATGAGGTGGTTTTGTCTCACGCCTGGAGTGGCCCGGTGGCTCAGGCATATTATGACACCTATGATGAAGAACTTGAGGACGGCAACTGGTATTATTCAATTCCGGAAGAAGGGGCGGTGAAGTGGCTTGATAATATTTGTATTACCTCTTCGACGGAGCGGTATGAAACGGCCGTGCACTTCATGAATTACCTGCTCCGGCCGGAAGTGGGGGCCGCGATTACCAACTTTGTGTATTACGGAAGCCCCAATAAAGCGGCAGAGGCGTTTATACTGCCGGAAATTCTGGAAGATCCCTCAATTTACCCTCCGGCTGAGACACAGGAGAATTTGGTCTGGTTGACCGAAGTTGGTGACGAAGGAGTCAGACTGTACGATGAGCTGTGGACGGCCGTGAAAGCCGGCGGCTAACAGGGTTTTTGTGAGTCAGGCAGCATTGGCGATTTATAACGCCAAAATTTTCACCGCCAATGATCAGCTTCCGTTCGCGGAGGCTGTGGCGGTGAACGGCAATCAGATCATTTATGTGGGCAGCGATGAAGGACTGCGTCCCTACTTGGCTCCCGATACCCAGGTTATTGACGGATTGGGGCGATCGGTGATACCCGGCATCATCGACGCCCATTTTCATTTCGAGTGGGGTTCACAAACCCTGGTGGGCGCTCAGCTTTATGGGTTAAAGACCCTGGCTGAACTTCAAAAGGCGTTCGAGGCGTGGATGGTGGAAAACCCTGATCTGCCGTGGGTACTGGGTCAAGGCTGCTCTTACGCCATCCCATCGGATCATGAGCCTTTAACGCGCGTTTATCTCGATCAGATTGAGTCAGAGAAGCCATTGGCGGTGACCACATTTGACATGCACAGCATGTTTGTCAACACGGCCGCGCTCAAAGCGGCCGGTTTGTGGGATGATCCACCGGACGAGCTGGCCAACGGGTCGGTGGTCCTTGGGGAAGATGGCCGGCCGACCGGGGAACTGTACGAAATGGACGCCATGAATTATGTGCGTCGTGCATTCCCCAAACCGACTGTGGCCGATCGCATTCAAACGATCCAGAAGGGGTTGGCTTTACTGGCCAGGCACGGTATCACCAGCGTGCACAATATGGATGGGGATCTTCGCCAGGGCGAGATTTACGCTATGATGGAAGATCGCGGCTTGCTTACCGCTCGCGTTCATTTGCCTTTTTGGGTCAAACCGGAAATGGAGCTCTCTACCATGCTTGACCAAGCGACCGCGATGCGCGACCGCTTTTCCACCGAGCTGCTCCGTTCAAGCGGGGTCAAGTTTTTTATGGATGGCGTATATGAGAGCTATACTGCGGTCACCTTAAACGGGTATCCGGATCAGCCGCAAAACCTCGGCGAGCCGATATGGCCGGCCGAGCGCTTTGCCGAATTTGCGGCCGCCGCTGATCGAGAAGGGCTGCAAATCGCCGTTCACGCCTGCGGCAACGGGGCGGTGCGTCGGGTGCTGGATGGTTTGGAAGCAGCTCAAAAGAAAAACGGCCGGCGGGACAGCCGCCATCGGATTGAGCATATCGAAATGGTCGATACGGCCGATGTGACCCGTTTTGCTGACCTAGACGTCTTGGCCTCGATGCAGCCTCTCCATGCTCCTCTTGAAGAAAATGATCCGGATGTTTGGACCACCCGGGTGTTCCGTGAAGAATGGGACTGGGCATTCCCCTGGCGGTCCCTGCGCGAGGCGGGAATCCGCCTTGTTTTTGGCAGCGATTGGCCGGTTGTGACGCTCGACCCACTCCTGGGGATTTGGGGCGCGGTGAATCGCCGCCCCCTGGCTCAAGACGTCAAAAATCACCGACAAACGTTAACCGAAGCGATTCTGAGCTATACGCGCGATGCCGCTTATGCTGAATTTCAGGAAGAGAAAAAAGGTCGGATTAAGGTGGGCATGTGGGCCGATCTCGTGCTGCTGTCCGACGATATTTTTGCTCTGCCGGCCGAGCGGCTCAATGAAGTGAGGGTCGAGCGTACGGTGTGCAACGGCCGTATGGTTTATCAGCGGTAAGAAGGTTTTGGCTTTCCGCCAGCCCCAAAAAGGGAAAATTATGACTATTTCGCAACAGTTGAATGAAAAGCAAAAAAAGCACCTCTGGCCCAATCACCTGCTGTATTATCAAGATCCCCTGCCTCTGGATCGAGGGGAGGGGGTGGTCGTCTGGGATGTAGACGGCAATCGCTATCTCGATTTCTTTGCCGGAATATTGACAACCAGTGTCGGCCACAATAACCAGCGGGTCAACGAGCGTATTCATGCCCAGGTTGACAAAATGCTGCACAGCTCAACCCTTTATCCCAACGCGGCACATCTTGAATATGCCGAAATGTTGGGGAAAATTACCCCGGACGGGTTAGACACGTTTTATTTTGGGGCCACCGGAACCGATGCGGATGAAAGCGCCGTTTTATTGGCCCAGGTGCACACCGGCAATACTGAAATCATCGCCCTGAGGCACGGCTACAGCGGCAAATCCCAGATGGCGATGACCCTGACCGGCCAATCATCCTGGCGTATGGGTCCGGTGCACATCGGCTACGTGCGCCACGCGATGACCCCTTATGTTTATCGTGCCCTGGGCAATCTGGATGAAACTCGGTACGTTCAGGCTTGTCTGGATGATCTGCAGGACGTTATTCAGACGATGACCTCCGGCCGGATTGCGGGGATGATCCTGGAGCCGATTCAGGGTGTGGGAGGGTTTATTACCCTGCCTGATGCCTATTTACGGGGCGCGGCTGAAATCGTGCGGGCACACGGTGGGCTGGTGATTATCGACGAAGTTCAAACCGGATTTGGGCGCACCGGCACACACTGGTGGGGGCATCAGCACAGCGGCATCAAACCGGACATCATGACGATGGCCAAAGGGATCGCCAACGGCATGCCCCTTTCGGCCGTGGCCACGACGGCGGACATTGCCCAAAGCTTGGTCGGGGCCGGATTAACGGTTTCTACCTTTGGCGGCAACCCGGTTTGCTGTGCGGCCGCCATCGGCACATTGGAAGAGATGATGAACCAATATAACCCAGACCACTGTGCCGCCGTCGGTGAAGAGTTGGAGGCCGGCCTCAAGCATTTGCAGCAAAAGTATCCGATCATTGGCGAAGTGCGCGGCCGGGGTTTGATGCAGGCCACCGAAATAGTTTCAGATCCGGTGACCAAAGAAGCCGCGCCACATCTGGCCAACGCGGTTTTAGAAGCCGGTCGGCAGGCGGGTATTTTAATCGGGAAAGGGGGAATGTTTGGCAATGTACTGCGCATCGCCCCACCTCTCTCGGCCACCAAAGAAGATGTCGCCGAAGCGCTGCAAAAACTCGATATCGCCTTTGCCCGGGTTCAGGAAATGGCGTGAAGCTGTATGAGTGAAATAATTTATACCAATCTTTCGCGAGAGCGCTGTGCAGAGGTGGTTGACCTGCTTGATATTTGCTTTCCTCACATGACGGCCGATGAGCAGTACTCCGAAGAGGAATTACAGGAGCACGTCGCCTATTTCCCCGAAGGATTGGTCGTTGCTTTCGATGATAAGAAGGTTGTGGGGATGGGATCCGGTATATTTGTAGACCTCGATTTTGATCGTTTGCCCCCAACCGAGGAGGATCTTCTTTATACCGACGATCAACCCAACCACGATTATGCTGGTGACTATTACTATGGCAGCGACATGGCGGTTCATCCCGATTATCGCGGCCGGGGCATCGCCCGTGAGATTTACAACCGGCGCAAACAGCTGGTGATCGATTTTAATAAAAAAGGGTTTGCGGCCGCGGCGGTGCTGCGGGATTTTCACAAGTACAAAGATCAGCTCGATGTTCACGCCTATGTAGGCAAGGTAATCGCCGGCGATATCTTTGACCCAACGCTGTCCGTGCAGCTGCGAAACGGATTTGAGGTCATACGGCCGATCAAGGATTTTTTCCCCCATCCACCCTCCGATCACTGGTCTGCCTTAATTTTGTGGAAAAACCCGCATTTCCAGGGTGAAAAACCATCGTGAGAGCGGAAGATGGATAAGGTAGAGATTGTCAATATCCAACCAGAGCACGCCGAAGCCCTGGCAGATTTGCAAAGAATTTGTTTTCCGACCCTAGGCCGTCACGAATTAATGGGGATCGAGCATTTTCTCAAGCATTGTGAGGTGTTCCCGGAGGGGGAGTTTGTGGCCCTGGTTGGCGATCAGGTTGTCGGGTTGGGCTCCGGTTTTTTTGTCCACTTCGATTTTGAACATCCGGGACACACCTTTAACGAAATTATCGCTGGCGGGTATTACACCAATCACGAGCCAGATGGGGATTACTATTACGGGGCGGACATCAGTGTCCACCCCGATTTTCGCGGCCGGGGGATCGGCCGCCTACTGTATGAAGCGCGTAAAGAGCTGGTCATTCGCACCAATCGACGGGGCATCGTAGCTGGGGGCGTTCTGCCCGGTTATCCAAAGTTCAGAAGTGAATTGACGATCCCGGTGTATGTCGAAAAAGTCGTGGCTGATGAGCTGTTTGATCCCACCCTAACGATGCAGCTACGCAACGGGTTTGAGGTCCTCGGCCTGCTTGAAAATTACATTGAAGATTCAAATTCAGATAATTGGGCCACGCTTATTTATTGGCAGAATCCGCACTATCAAGGGTGATCCACACGGTTTCGATCAGGTTGACGGCCCGTTCAAGTGCGCGGTCCGAAATGTCAACGGATTCATAATCTACCGCTTTTGAAGATAAAAAGAAGCCGAGCTCGATTCCGTGGGCCGATAAAAATGATTCACCGGCTTCGTTGTAAAATAAGACCGCTTTCCGCTTTTCTTTGAAGATAAGATCCTGACGTTGCAGCCGCTGATCAAGGGTGAAAATGATGTCTTGATCGCTATCCCTGGTAAAAATTTCGCCTGCCCCGAGACAGCAGGGACCGATTGGGGCTTCACTTCCTTCCGGCCGGGCGTAGATCATGAGCGTATAAGGATTTTCATTTTCAATGTAGGTGTATTCGACCCGAACATAACCGTCTTCACCGGCAAATGTTGTCAGGTTTCCCTCTGCGTTCGGGTAAATTAGCCCAAAAGGAAAATCCGGTTGAGAAAAGATTGTCAGATTGGGATCGGCTGTTGATTCGGGAGCTTCACCGCTGATTTGCATGGTTGGAGAGTAGTCGAGGAGATAAATCTGATCAAAATCAGGCAGTTCGATGATAGCTGTTTTCCCGGTTGACAGCATGTACGTCTGAATCAACGGTCTGTTAGAGGTTCGCACGAGATACGCCAGCGTATCTTCATTTAGCCAAACCGGTTTTGAGGTGTTGGAGCCAAGGTGGACGATTTGGCTGCCATCGGCCGCAACGAGATAAACCCCTCCATCAACCGTTTGGGCGGCCCAGGCGTTAACTGCCAGCCAGGAGCCATCAGAGTTAAAAACAGCGGCCGGAGGGAAACCGCCCATGCCTGGCGCTTCGACCCGGAGGGGGACCACGACCGAGTTTTGGGCCGGATCATAAATCATCAAACCGGGGCTGACCCCACTTTTTAATTTCCCCCACCATGCCTGCTTGCCATCGTCAGCTACAGCCGGCGAAAAGAGGGAAGTATCCTGGCTCACCGCACCAACTCCGACAAACGGTTGGCTGCTCGGGTTGATGAGCGACCCATTTTCCCACTGGTAGATAATTGGCGCCGGGGAAGTCGTGACGCTGTACACGACCCGGCCGTTGGTCACCGCCGGTGGAGAGGTCATTTTTTGATCGTCTAGAATCGTGACCATACCGGTCTCGACATTGATTAATGCCGGATGTCCGGCATTTGGCCCCTCATCGTCTGGATCGTCAAAAATCCCGGTCAAAATTGTGCTCTCATCGAGCCACCAAAAAGTCGGCATAAACCCCAGGCTGTAAATATCTAACGTCAGATTGGTTGAAGATTGATCCATCAGATCGGTAATGATGATCTCTCGCGGAAGTTCTCCATCCTCACAGCAAACGACGGTAATCAGGCGGTTGACCGCGGGGTCAAAGTGGTTCAACCCCGGCTCGGGTTGTGAGTATAGTTTCACGGGCTGTGATGCAGCAGAAAACGACCAGAAATCACCTGCATCATCCTGAATAATCAACCCGGGTGGAGCGGGAATTGAAGATGTTGGATCGGGAGCGGATTTGATGATCGGTGATGATTCATCGCTGCTGGAAATGGTGGCGGTCGGTTGAGGAATAGTGGGGGTTGGTTGAGGGACGGCCGTGTTGTCCACCTGCACGGTTGGATCGACTGGTGGGGTGGTGGATGGTTGCACGGTTGGCGTCAATTCAACCTGTTGTGCGATTGGTTCTGACGTTGTGCCGGGATCACAGGCGACGCCTAAAAATGCAAGAACAAGGTACAGCCAGATCACTGGCTTAAACAAAGCGTGATTTTCGTTTAGGTTGATCATAAATCAACCGTACGACATTTCTGCACTCCCTGCCGGATGTTTGGGCGTCAACTTTTCGACGAAATTCCCACGTTTTGCGGAAGGCTGAATTAAGGGTGACGCTTACCCCCACCTCAATCCTCCCCCACGGGGGAGGAGGCAGGCATCCTTTCCCACTGGGAGGGGAATGAGGGGAGGGTTAATTAGCGAATGATTTTTTAACTTTCATCATCAGGAAAATGAGGCAGCACCTCAGACTAAAATTTAAGCAAACAGCGGCACAAACTCAAACTGGGTCACATCAACCAACCCCAAATCGGAGATGCGCAGCTCCGGTATGACCACCAGCGCCAGCAAACTGTGCTGCATGTAGGCATTATTGAGCGTACAGCCGCACGCCTCCATCGCCCTGACCATGTTTTCCGCCTTGTCCGCCACAATTTCGGCCCGTTCAGTAGACATCAAACCGGCAATCGGCAGTTCGACAAGGGCCACTTCTTGCCCTTCTTTAAATACGACTACACCGCCCCCCACTTCGCCGAGCCGATTGGCGGCAAGGGCCATGTTTTCTTTATCGGTGCCGACCACGATCATGTGATGACTATCGTGGGCAACCGTGCTGGCCATGGCGCAGGGCACGTTATACCCAAACCCACTGACAAAGCCGTTGACGACCTGACCGGTGCCCTGGTGGCGCTCGACCAGAGCGATTTGACATACGTCGGCCGATAGATCCATTTCCACCAGCCCATTTTTAACCGGCAGTTCGGCCGTTAACGCCCGGGTTGGCGCCTGATTTTCAACCACCCCGATCACGCGCGCCTCAACTTTTTGGCTGCCAGACGGTGCGGATATATCAAAATCTGCGGCGGACAATGTTTTTCCCAGATTCACGGTCCCAACTGCAAAATCGGGATAGGGGTATGGGGGCAGATCGATGGCCAGGTTGCCGTTTTGGGCAATGATTTCTCCGCTGGCAATCACCGTTTCGATGGGCAGAGTGACCAAATCGCTAGAAATAATAATATCGGCCAGGCGACCGGGCGTGATGCTGCCCAACTCTCGCTCAACGCCAAAGTGCTGGGCGGTGTTGAGTGTCGCCATTTGGATGGCGGTGATCGGAGGCAGCCCCTGGGCAATCGCATGACGCACCACCCGGTTCATGTGTCCGTCATGAACCAGCGTGCCGCTGTGGGAATCGTCGGTGCACAAAATGAAGTTTCGGCTGTCCAGCCCCATTTCGGTGATCGCCTTGACCTGGGTGGCCACGTCGTACCAGGCGGACCCGAGCCGCAGCATAGCGCGCATCCCCTGGCGAACCCTGGCGATTCCATCTTCGAGCTGAGTGCCTTCGTGATCGTCGGCCGGCCCGCCGGCTGCATACCCGTGGAACGGCACTCCCAAATCCGGACTGGCGTAATGGCCTCCGATCGTTTTATTGGCGCGCATCGTCGCCGCCATTTCGGCATGCATTTTCTCATCCCCGAGAAAAACGCCGGGAAAATTCATCATTTCGCCCAGACCAATGATATTGGGCCACCCCATCGCTTCGGCGACTTCGGCCGGCCCGATGGACGCCCCTGGGGTTTCCAGGCCTGGGGCACTGGGCACACAGCTTGGCATCTGCACAAAAATATTGATCGGCAGCCCGGCCGCTTCATCATGCATCAGCTTGACCCCCGGCAGTCCCAGCACGTTGGCGATTTCATGTGGATCGATAAACATACTGGTGGTGCCATGGGGGATAACCGCCCGGGCAAATTCGGTGACGGTTACCATCCCGCTTTCCACATGCATATGGGCATCGCAGAGTCCGGGGATGAGATAGCGGCCGTTGGCCTCAATAATCTCGGTTTGATCACCGATGGTGTGGGTGCCGTCTTCACCCACATAGGCGATGCGGCAGCCTTTGATAGCTACGTCGGTGCCAGGGATGATTTCCCCGCTGTAGACGTTGACCCACCGGCCGTTTTGGATGACGAGATCGGCCGGCTCACGCCCCATGGCCACTTCAACGAGCGTTGGCCCCATTTCTGCCCAGCTTCTTTTGACGGGCATAATCCCTCCCTTTATTT
>JASJCR010000099.1 GCA_030065875.1 Ardenticatenaceae bacterium
AAAATAGTCTGACTAGTCAGACTATTTTACCGTGTGGAGGTACATATGAATTGGCAGTTGCAGGAAGCAAAAAGCAAATTTAGTCAGTTGGTCAATCAAGCAATTGATGAAGGCCCCCAAATTGTCACGCGCCACGGGGAAAAGGTGGTCGTCGTTTTGTCGATCTCTGACTATGAAAAAATGGTTCAACCTCCACCTTCACTCTTAAATCTTCTGCTCAACTCTCCCCTGACCAACTCCGGTTTAATCATAGAACGAGACAAAGAAGACTTCGGGCGTGAGTCAATTTTATGAATTACTTGCTGGACACAAATATTATCTCCGAGTTTACCAAGTCTCAGCCCGATTATGCTGTCCAAACCTGGCTGGAAACCCATCAAAATGAAGCACTCTACTTAAGCGTCATTACGATTGGCGAAATTCAGCAGGGTATTGTGCGTTTGCCACCCTCTAAAAGACAGCAGGATCTTTTGGAATGGTTAAATCAAACGATCCTCGTGCTTTATGCGCCATTTATTTTGCCCATTGATCAGGAATGCATGCTTCAATGGGGAACATTAACCGGAAATTTGATCAGAAAAGGGCAAAAAATCGCGGTGATGGATGGCTTGATTGCGGCCACAGCCCTACGCCATCAACTGACGCTCGTTACGCGAAATATATCCGACTTTGTCCACACCGGATTGTCCTTAGTTAATCCTTGGGATTAGGCGAGTTTCAAAATTTTTTATGAAAAGTACCGGTTAATCTCTCTGAAAGTGTTTAAAAACACCTGAAAAGTGCTGGCTGAGCTTGTCGAAAACGAGTTTTTTAACACACTCCAGGTTTTGTTAACATTTGCGATATTCCTCCACCCCCGCATTATTGAAGATTTACAAATAAATACAGATACGAACCATCTTCCAACACTGGCCCGTCATCCCCGCGTATGCGGGGATCCACCGGTGGCCATCCAATGGATTCCCGCTTTCGCGGGAATGACGCTGTGATATGGGTTTTTATTTTTCAAAACTCAAACCTGTGGGGCCAAAGGGCTGACCTGATGGGTAACCAACCCTTTAGCCGTCGGTTTTAATCGACGGGTAGCGGTTTTAATCAACGGCTGTAGAAAATATCGCAAAATTAAGGATCATATTGAATCAAATGTCGACAGAACCTAGCAGCTCAGCACTCAATTGCTGAACTGTGATCGCAGCCGAATGTAGCGAAACACCTGCTGTCGAGAAAGAACCCCGATCAGCTGATCGTCCTCAATGACCGGCAGCTGAGCGACATTCGATTCGTCCATAATCTGCATTGCATCGGTCAGGCAAGTCTGAGGCGTGGTGGTAATCAAATCTTCCCACGGAGTCATAATCTGCTCGGCCGGGGTTAAGGGCCACCCTTCAGCGGGGACCTGGGTGACATCGCTGACGGAAACCATGCCAAACGGCCGGGCATCTCCTTCCTCAAACCCATATCCGTCTCGCTGTACAAAGTAGTAACGCGGTCCCCCACGCATGATCTTTTCATTGACCAGCTGGCTCACCGGCAGGCGGTTCGAAATCATCGGCCGTTCACGGGTCATGACCTGATCGACCCTTAAATCGCGCAGCTGCTCCTGCAAATTGGACTGCTGGTAGTTGGCGGCGGCGGCATTTTGCAAAAACCAGCCGATAAAGGCCAGCCAGATTCCGTTTAACACGCTGCCGTTAAATACGTTGAAGATGCCCACGGCTAGGAAACCAAACGCCACGATTTGCCCGGAAGCGGCCGCAACCCGATTGGCCAGGGTGAAATTATTGGAAAACGCCCACACCGCCGCTCGCAGCACTCGCCCACCATCAAGCGGAAAACCGGGAATCATATTAAAAAGGGCCAAAATGACGTTGATTCGCGCCAGCCAGAAAAGCGGCGCAGCCAAAAATGCCACGCTTTGGGTCACAAACCACAGCCCGCCAAAAATGCCTCCCAACAGCAGGCTGACGGCCGGTCCGGCAATGGCGATCACAAATTCTGAACCGGCCGTCTCCGGCTGCCGCTCAATTTGGGCCACGCCGCCAAAAATAAATAGGGTGATGCTGTGAACCGGGATGCCGTAGCGCTGGGCAAAAAAAGCGTGACCCAATTCATGGGCCAGCACTGAAGCAAAAAACAGCAGGCTCGTTACCGCAGCCAGTATCCATCGCATCGCCACAGACAAACCGGGAAAATCTTCCGGCATGTAGCCCTGGGCCAATGTCCAGGTAATCAGGATAAAAACCAAAAACCAGCTGGTGTGTAATCCGATCGGAATGCCCCAGATGGTACCAAGTCGAATTTGTGTCCTCATTTCTTCCTCACAATTGCATCAGTTCAACTTTTTGATGAAGTTGAACTTCTAAAAGTCGAGCTTTGCTTGGGGGCCCGGGCCGGCACGTAATCCGGATTGGCCCACGGTGTCAAGCGAATGACCCAGCCGGCAATTCGCCACCCTAAGCGGATCAAACGCGGAAATTTTTTCAAATATGTTAGGCGGGCCAGCGCAGTGCGCACCGCAACCCCTAAAAGAATGCCGTTCGACAAAATGCGGCGGCGGTATCCACTAAAGCTAAAATCTGTGGTGGAAAACGCCCGCTCGAGCTCGGCCGCAGCGACCTTGCCATACGCCAGCGCCATGGCGATCCCTTCACCAAAAAGCGGATCGGCCCCGGCCGCATCTCCGGCTAGCAGCACGCGCGGCCGAGAAAATTTTCCTTGCCAGTGAAACCACCGAATCGGGTGACCCTTAATGGCATAGTCGTTCAGATCGCGTTCTCGTTCATCAAGAGCGTTGCGCAGCGTTTGCTTGAGGTCTGCCTTGGGCCGCTCCGGCCGGGCCCGACTGTCAAATACGCCGCGATTCATCATCAGGTTGCCGTTGACCACGCTGGGAAAATCCCAATAATATCCCTGGAGCTGCTGCGTGGTCATCGGTGAAAAATCAAACACCGCCACCCCATCCTGAATTTCCCATGATGTTTGTCGGGTTTCAGGGGTCAACACTTCAATTAACCGGGAAACGCGGGAGTCGTCATCCCACTTAAGACGGCGGCGAACCAGGCTGCGAGAGCCATCAGCAGCCACCACGCTTTTCGCATGATATACGGCGTGTTCGGTACGCACTTCGACAAATCCGGCCTCATCGTGCGGGATGACATCCACGACGCCTTCACCCTGCCGAACATCCACACCGTGCTTCTCAACCTGCTGCACCAGCCAGTGGTCAAACTCCGCTCGATGGACGATCCGAAATACGGGATTCCCCCAAAATGAGTAAGATTGATCTTCATAAACAAGCCGCACTTCACGCACGGGGAAATTGGTCGGTTCGATCGATAGCCCCAGATCGGCCAAAATATTTTCGCCCAGATAGGTGATCCCACCGCCACACAATTTCTCCCGGGGATGAACCGCTTTATCAACAATAATCATTCGGCCAGCCCAGCTAGGATCGCTCTGCAGCAAATGCATGGCGGTAGATGCCCCGGCCGGTCCTGATCCAATAATGAGAATATCGATGTGTTCAATTGAAGTTGGTGACATGACAAATAGGTTTGACAATTGGTTATTGCTTATTGGCTATTGGTTGTTAGTGTAGAGGGTAAATGTTAATTGCTCATTTTCATTTGATTTGTTTAGGTGTTATTTAGATGAAAAGCTTACGATACGTTTTGTTCGCTGATCGATCATCGATAAACATCAGCGAATATCAGATAACCATCAACTGATTACAAATACTTGTCAACCGAGGTACAGAACATGTTGCAAATTGGCGAAACAGCTCCAGACTTTGAGCTCATTTCGGATGAAGGGAAATCCACTAAATTATCAGATTATCGGGGAAAACGGCTGGTCCTGTTTTTCTATCCCAAGGCGTTTACCGGTGGCTGCACTAAGCAAGCCTGCGGCATGCGCGACAATTACAGTGAATTTGAAGCCCATGGGGCAACGGTATTGGGCATCAGCCCGGATGATCCCGAGACGCTGGCCAAGTGGCGCAAAGCGGAAAATTTGCCGTTTAATCTTCTTTCAGATCCCGATCACGTGGTGGCTGATCAATATCACGCCTGGGGCGAAAAAAGCATGTACGGCAAAAAATATATGGGAGTGATTCGCAGCCATTTTATTATCGATGCCGAAGGCAATTTTGAAGATGTTCAAATTAAAATCAGCCCGGCTAAAAGCATCGATCGGGCCTTAAAGTCAATTGTAGGATAGCACAAACAGAAGTTCAATTTCCAAAAAAATTGAACTTCTATTTTTCTAAAATCACCCACTGCTCCCCGTTTTCGAGCTGCAGGTTGGTTACCTGACCGGCTTCTTGGGCATATATTCCAATTCGCAAATTCCCATCTAATTCATCAAACAGCAGGATGGCCGGATCGGCTACAATTTCGCCCGTTACCCATTGGGTGGTGGGTAGGGTATTTTGCTGTGGTTGGGCGTCGTGCTGGGTCAACCGCTCTCCCGTCTCAGGATCAAGCAAATGGACAAAATGGGTGTAATCGGCCGGAATCTCAGTCAAAGCCTCCCAATATAAAGTGACGTGCAGTTGATTCTCCCGCCGCTCTCTCTGATATCCTCGCAGGGCGATCAAAGGACGGCCGCTGGCATCATAAAAAACAGCCTCCTCAGCAATGAGATTGTCCGGCAGGGTGCGGACCGGGTCGTGCGGAGTCAGCTGCACGCCACCATCGTTGATGTCAAGGGTGCCTAAACGACGCGTCAGAACGCTTTCGCCACTGCGGCGATCGTATAAAATCGCCAGCAGTCGATAGGCTTGATCATCCGGCTGCACCTGGCGCAAGTCGAGGGCCACGGCATCATCAACCCATTGACCGGCCGGCCACGAAACCGATGGACGCTGGCCATAGTAAGGTTGAATGTCAAATTGAATATTGTGGGCAAGAAGCCCCTGCTCATCAACCAAACGATACGACACGGAAAGATTGCTGCTTAACTGCTGAGCGGTCCACCACTGAACTTTGAGATCCAAAACGGCTGCATCGGGGCGACTGGTGCTCTCAACCAGCCGAACCTCGACATCTCGCTCGACCTCTCCGCCATCAAGCCCCTCCAAATCAGAGACGCGCAGAGGTGCCAAATGCAGAGAGCCGCGCTTAAATTCAGCCGGGGTTCGCGGCCGATTGCGGTCGCTCAACGTGAGCTGCGGCAAATAAAGACCGGTCGGGGCGTGATCGGGAATCGTTATCTCATAGGTGACGGGTCCACTCACCAGCGGCCGCGTGACCGTGGCCAGCGGTGGAACAAAATTATAGAAATGGGTAGCCGGAGTTGTAAGTTCAAGGGTTACATCCCGCACCTCTCCCGGCGGAACAGCAGACCAGTTCAGGGTGATTTGAACCGTTTCACCGGGGGTAATTTCGCGTTGATCGATCTCATATCCGGCCAAAACAGCCCCGTTCCCGTAAAAAATCTCTGACTGACGATGCAAAAATCCCAGTTGACCAAAATCCCAGGTCGCTGGTGCATTGGCGGCCGGTGAGGGGGGAGAAAAAATCCAGGTCATCATCACAAAAACAGCCGGTACCGCCAGCGGCAGCGGTGAAAAACCTGCTGCAAATTCCCACGGCCGAATAACCCATATCCCATATCCGGCCAGACCCAGCAGCGTTACCAGCGACAGCAGCTCACCGACCCAGCGCACTGGCGTGCGGGTAAGCAGCAAGGTCAGCTCGTGCTCACCGGCCGGCAGGTTAGCCACAATCAAACCGGAACCGCCGGCAGGGTTGAGGTCTACCGGTTGGCCATCTATGCGGGCCGCCCAGCCAGGCCAGTACATGGTGGGAAAAAGGATTTCAGCCTCTGTCGAATTGACAGTAACCTGCCAGGTCTGACGAGCGGTCAACATCTCTCCCGCTTCGATCTGCGCCCGGCCGCTTAACACCGCTGCTTCCCACCGCTCACCGCTTATCAACCAGCTGCTGGTAAAAGGGCGTGGATCAACGGCCGCGCTCAGATATTCAGCTCCGACGGTGGTGCCGATATTGCCGGTAAACCACTCATACTGAGCCAGCATTGTGGCTGAAATCTCATCATCGCTCAGCGGTAAATAATCAAGGTTTAAGCCGGCCAAACTCGAATAAAGCAGCAGCGGCAGCGCGATGAGGAGCAGTCCCTGGGGTAATCTTTCAAAACCGGTCAGCCGTTGGGTGGCCAGCACGCCGATGATCGGCGCCCCAAAAAATGCCTGGATCGACAAAAAGCGCCACGGAAATTGGGTAAACGGCAGCAGGGGCAGGGCATCCCACAAAAAACGGGAATACGGGGTCACCATAAAGGTTGCCAGGGCAAAAAGGATCAGCCAAATCCAGCGGGCTTTTAATGCCGATGAAGGTCGCTTAATCAACAGCAGCACTCCCCCGACCACAGTTGACAGCGCCTGAACCAATCCCATGCGAAATGAGCGGCCTTCATTTACATCTGGATCAAAAACCACGCCACCTTGCACCAAATCAAATGAGCGAAAATGATACCCGTCACCATAAGCGTAATTAAAGTAGCCTACCGTAACCTCATCCAGCCGGGTAAGCGTCTGTTCACCAATCGCCGGTATCCAAAACCAGGCTGACAGCAGCAGGCCGATCATCAACCCGGCCGTTAACCGGCTGACAAATGACCATAGAGGCGGCGGCTCTTCTTCACTTCCGCTATGTAAGAACCAGCGTCCCGCAGCATATAAAACGATAAACGGGCTGAATATCATCGCCGAAATATTGTGGCACAAGATCAGCCCCCCGTACGCCAGCCCGATTTGCAGCATGCACTTTACAGCCGCAGCCTGCTGTCTCTCGTCTCTGGTCTCTCGTCTCTGGTCTCTCGTCTGTATCCCCTTTTCAACCGCCAAAATCACCAGCGGATAAAAAGCCATGGCCCAAAATTCCGCAATGGAATCTCCTCGCACGTAAACGTTGACCAGATGAAAAGGAGCCAGCGTGTAAGCCGCTGAGGTCAATAAGGCGGCCGGCCGCGCACCAAACCAGCGATACGCCAGGCGATACATGGCCACGCCGGCCACCACAAAAGCCATCAGCTGGCTTAGCTGAATTGAGTGAACAAACGAGAATCCGAGAAATTTAAAAAAGGCGGCAATATAAAACGCCAGAGAAGCATAGTAGTTGAAAAAAGGATAACCGTATCCGTAGTTGGCATCCCCCATCCAGCGCACCGGAAAGTGACCATCCTGCAAAGCGGTAAACAGCTGGTGTAAACGCTGCAGTAAAAACGGACTGTCCCCGCCACCGCGTGTGTTGAGCAAGCCCCCCCCGCTCAATAAAGACCAGGCGGCGACACATGCAATGAGCACGGCCGCCGCCAGATAAATGTCAATTCGTTTTGTTTGATTCACGCTCGGGCTAAGCGCTACCAAATCCCTGATTTCTCAACAGCATGAGCGCCACAATGCCCAGAAGCAGGACGGCCACGCCCATGATGCACAGGGCTGCCAATTCCCAGATACCCAAATTACCGAGCAATCCACTATCGGTGGAAGCAGCCACTTGGTCACTATCGGCCGCAGCGGCATCTCCACTTAACGCTTGAGAATCATCTCCGGCAGCGCTTCCAGCATCAGCGACGGCCCCGCTGTTTGTTGTGTCGTCTTTCAAACGACTGCCAAATTCCAGAGCGATCGGTATCCCCGGCTCGATAGAAATATTAATATTTCCAGCAGTGGTCATCTGCAGAGCGGCCGGCAAAATTTGGGCGACCTGATATTCCCCTGCCGGAAGCCCGTCAAAACAAACGGGGGCACTCGTGCCGTTTGAAACGCCATCCGCCACCTCAGCGTTGTTCTGAGCCACGACATAGCGAATGCCGGCCATGTAACCGGCGTTATCATCATTTTGACCATTCCCGTCACTGTCGTTAAAGGTATTGATGCAAATTGTTCCACCGGTCGGTGTGGGCGTAGGAGGAATCGGGGTGGGTGAAGGGACCGGGGTTTCAGTGGGAACAGCAGTTGGTTCGGGAATCGGCGTGTTGGTGGCCGGTGGTGGCGGGGGAGGTGGTGGTGATGTCGGCACCGGGGCAGGCGTATTAGTCGGTGGTGGTCCCACGGCAACCAGTTCAGCTTTGTCAAACCAGATGTCTAAATGAGACCGGCACTGATTGGGGCCGCTAATATCCCCCTCCACAAAAACCGTCACTTTGCCGCCGCTGACCGGCACCTCAACGGTGGCCTGCTGCCAGTTGTCGTGAGGTGAGATCGCCGAGCTCCAAACGATATTGCCAGACGTCCACAAACCACCGCCGGTTGGATCGATCCCCACGCGAACGCGCATGTTAACCGACGTATCAGATGGGGCTGGATATTGTTCGTTTGAACCGCGGCCGCGCGCCCAGGCTGAGAAGCGATAAGTGCTCCCGGCCGGTACGTCTACGGTTTGGAACACCCCGCCTCGCCAGGTATCAAATTGATTTCCAACGTGCATCGAACGGGCGCCATCCAAAACCAGCGACGGATTTAATTCCGGAGACCATTTGGGCTGGACAACATACCGCTCACTATTACAATCTTTCTTCTCGTTGCTGTCCTCATGCCATGGAGCCCAGGCTGAGGCCACCCCGCTGTTATATGGATCTTCAAAGCTGGGATTGTTGACCAGATTACTCTGGGCCTCAGCCATCTGCTGCTGGCCAAATACGCATAGAGCCAGCAGAGCAGCAAGGACAATGAACTTCCTCTTCATGTGGTTTCCTCACAAATTATGATGCGTTGCGGCGAGCGTTCATCACGACGTAGCCAATACCCAGGAAAAGGACCGCGGCAATGCCTAAGATGATGCCCACAATCCAGCCCAGCACGTTTGAACCGCCTTCGGCATCGGTTGATTCCGCGGCCGTTTCCGCTGCGCTTTGATCGGCCGTCTCCGCTTCTTCCGCCGTATTGGCCATCGCCACGGTCTCAGCTGATTCTTCAAACGCTTCAATGCGGCTGCCAAATTCGATATTGATGCTCATACCGGGAGCCAACGTTACACCCCAATCTGCGGCGTTTGTGACCGCCTCACCCGGAACCAGGGAACGGCTGACGCGATAGGTGTCGGATTCCAAACCATCAATACAAAACGGTTCAGATCCGTTGGTGATGTAATTGCTGATCACAGCCTGCCCATTGGCCAGGGTAATTGCCACATTGGATTTTAGCGATTCACCCCCATCAAAGAAACCGTCGCCATTGGCGTCGTCAAACGCCAGAAGACAAATTTCACCAGTGGTAGCCACCGGCTCTGCAACGGGTTCCGGTTCAGCCGGAGCTTCCTCTGCAGGAGCTTCTTCAGCGACTTCGACGGCCGCTTCTTCAACAGCTGCCTCTTCACCACCTTCGACGGCTGCTTCTTCACCTTCAGCCGGAGCGCTTTCTCCTTCAGCTGGCGCGCCATCTTCAGCGGGGGCCTCTTCGGCCGTTTCAGCCGGAGCGCCGGCATCTCCATAGCCAATGATTAACACATCCCCCGAGTTGATGAAGTCATTTCGAGTCAAGCCATTCAAATCGAGAATTTCATCCAGGGTCAACCCGGCCCGGGCGGCGATCGACCACAGCGAGTCCCCCGTCTGCACGGTTACCTGAATGACCCCTTCAGCATTAGGTGTGGGTGTAGGACCAATTTGGAAAACCGGAGCGGCCGGTGCTGGTGCAGGCGCTGAGCCACTGCCACTGTTACCGCTGCTTGGTGCAGGAGCGGCCGGTGCCGGTGCACCCGCTCCGTTGGCTACCAGGGCAGCCCCATCCCAATAAATATCGTTATGTTTGCGAGCTTCCTGCGGCTGTGACCACATGAAAACGGTAACGGTATCTCCCTGGGCGGTGGCTTCAACCTCAAACGGCACGTAAACATCATAAGGATTGGCCATACCGGACCAGACAACCGACCCGCTAAACGGATTGGTGCCCCCGGTGGGGTCGATCCCGATGCGCATGTTGACCGCTGTCGGGAAATCTGAATAGGTTTTGTCGCTCGCTGATGACCACGCCTGCCCCCAAACCGAGAACTTTAAATTGGCGTTCGCAGGCACGCTGACCCGCTGCCACAAACCGGCCGTGTGGGTGCTGTGAAAAGTAAAATATTGCAGCGCCTGAGCTCCGTCTTTCAATCGCTCTGCGTAAGGGCACGGCTCAAATGGGCATACCGGTTTATACTCCGGCATCCGATTTTCCCACGGCTCATTTTCACTCGTTTGCGGGACCCACCAGGGGAACCATCCTACCGGCATCTGGGCCGTGGTACATTCACCTACCGGACAAGCGGCCTGCTGCTCCGGAGTTTGGGGTATATAAGAAGAATATCCCCCTTCAAAACTGGGATTGGTCAGGAGGTTATCCTGTGCCAGGACAACGGACTGGTTGTTCGCTGCCGAAATCACCCCTACAAAGAGGGCAATCATCAAAAAATAAAAGATAAGGCGATAAGTTTTCATTCTCTTCTTCCTCGCTCCATCCTACGGTTCATCTTGACTCAGTTGAAGCTGAACCGTGTCTGAACTATAGAGATTTTCTTCTTGGCCGCTCATTTGCAACCGAAGCTCCGGCTGTCCGGAAGGATATACACCGACAAAAATTTGGTGTTGATCCAAATCAAATGGGGTTGTGAGAACCAGCTCACGCTGATCCTTGACCACAACCCCGGGCCTCAACCAGGAAATGTCCCAGTACCCGGCCGCGGGTTGTCCATCATCCTGACCGATCAACTTGCCAGTAGATTGATCAAAGACATGCACAAAAACGGTCAACGGCGTACCCACCGGTTCAGCGGATCGCGTTGACCAAAAAAGATTAACGGCTAATTTTTGGTTTGAAAGATGTTGCACATCACTGGCAACCAAATCAAACTGCCATGATTTGCTTTCAGATAAAAAGATCGCCAACGGCGAACGCTCTGGCAAATCAGAAGATGAATCGATCGCATAGTTGATGTACAGCGGATACGGTTCTGGTTCCAGATCCCCCCGGGCCAGCGGGCCTACCCCTACATCAACCACCACCGGTGGGGATAAGGCGTTGGGAACCAGCTCAAGCCCGGCCGGGTCAAAAGGCCACAGGTAGAGAGTATCCGGCGGCACCTCTTCAGGCAACGGGTTCTCATCATTTTGCGGATCGACCCAGAAAACACGACGCTCAGAATCAAGCAGGAATGGGACTGACGGCCATCCATCGCGATAACGGCGGTCGATCCAGATAATGGTCTGTTGTGACTGACCATTTACTTCCTCAACCAGCGTTTTTGCGGCTGCTTCAAACAGATAACTCGTATCCGGCAACTGATTATAATTGATAAAGTAATCTCTGACAGTTAAGCTCAAAGAGCCCGTCAGTAAAATGCCAATCAGCGTTATACGCCAAAGCCGCGCAAGTTTAGGCCATGATGCTATTACTGACAACCCCACGGCCGGGATAAAAAACACGGCCGGCAAAATTCCTGCGGCGCGCAGGAAATGGGGAGCATCCTCAGCCAAAATTGTTGGCCATACCATAACAGCCACCCATAAAAGGGGCAGCCACATCGCCGGTTCTCGCCATCGTCGAATCATGGCCAGGAGACCGATTACAAAGGGTACGGCAATAAATGGGTCAAAAAGCGGCCGGCCGGGAGGATTGTGACGGACAATCTCATCCCCCCGCCAGACAAACAATCCAATTGCTCGCCAACAATGTTGCCACAAGGTGCGCCAGAAGTCACCTTTGTTAATCTGCGGATTAAAAATCGAGACTTGACTGGGACGACCGAGTAAAACTTCCGGGTTGGACCATCCGGCGAGGAGCAGCGGCACAAGCCCTAAAAGTATACCCAAACCGCCCCAAAAAACGGCCGTTCGCAGCTGCCGGTGCTGGCCTTTAAGTAACAGCAGCACGGCCGTACTGATAAGCAAAACCGGGGTAAAACGGCCGGCAAGATAGGTGTAAAATGCCAGGCTGTACACCAGCCCGGCCGCTAACCATACCCATTTTGCCCTTTGACCGCTCCTCTCATCACGACCGCCACCTTGCCAGGCAATCGTGGCCAGCCAGGCAGCTCCAGCCAAAACGGGGGCCAGCAAAATTACCCGCAGCCCTAGACGACTCAAGTGAAGCGGCCACACCGTCACGGCCCACAAAAATGCGGCAAAGAGACCGGTCAAGGGATTAAACCACCGCCGCCCCAGACCAAATACCAAGTAAGTTGTTAAGCTGCCCACTGCCGCAGCGGCGGCGCGTACCGCCCAAACCGTTGGACCAAACACGGCCACGCTTAGGGCGGTTAAGTAAATAAATGTCGGTTCCCGGCCGTTATTAGCCGGAAAATAAAGGGCGTGTTCCCCTGCTAAAACCCCTTGAGCATCGAGACCATTATACGCTTCGTCTCGATAAAAACCGGGTGGGAACGTCTCAAGTCCCCAAAAGCGCAGGCCAAAAGCCAGCAGGCCAATCAGGAGCAGCCACGGCCAAACCACCGCTATTTTTTTACTTAAAGAATGGGATAAATCGTGAGCTGACAAAACGGCAAGAGTATAGCAAAAGGGATAAAATGGGCAAAAAACTGAGGCGTTTGCTTATCTAATGAATATCCCAGAATTTTGAAGATGTCTTTTTGGACAATGACGGACCGCCTAAATTCCGGGATCTTGCTTCACCGTATCACCTGAAAGCTGGCCGCAACCTGTCGCCGATTAAACACTAGTGGGAAATCGGTTAGCCCCGGTTCAAACTCCTCCCGCACGCCGTTATCGCTGTGCAATATGACGTGAAGCACCTCACTTTGAGGGGTGCTTTCTAAATCGACAACGACCGCCCGATGCAGACCGGCCGCGACCCACGTCAGACCAATCACCTCACTTCCTGGCTGACCTCCCTCGTCTTCATAAAGAACCACCCAACAGTTCAGGTCGCTGATGACGAGCGGCACGGTCACCTGGTCTTCTTCCAGTGATTGATCGGTTGTCATGACAATACTACCCTGATCGGTGCGAAAAGGAGCAAAAAACGCCAGTTCCTGATAACGCTGTGGGGGATCGCTGCCGGGAAAATCAAACGTGCCAATTTCTCCGGTATCCTCATGAAAAGTTACCAGCAGCTGATCGACAACGGCCGTCTGGTTGATCTCCACAATCAAATTCTCGTTCACCCCCTGGGCAATAGGAAGCGAACCAATAATAAAACCGGGTTGACCGTCTTCATCTTCATCTTCATAAACCACCAGCCATCCGTCAACCGGCGTGGTGGCCCGTTCGACCGCAAAGCGGCCGTTGACAATTGGCTGGTTAAAAATCACGATTTCTGGAGGGAAAATGACCTCAAAGTCGGCCTGCAAATTGTCACCAAGAATTTCGAACGGCTGATCAACCTCTGGTTCAAATACCCCTGGCTCCCCCAGATCCTGGAGGATCACCGCCTGCAGCGTGTCCGGCGCTTCACGCCAGCGAATGGCAACCGGCACCTCGGCCGTTTCCCCGGCCGCCAGGGGCGCATAACCCAGCAGCTGCGTTAAATCACCGGTGGGATAGATCGCCAGCCATCCGGGTTCGGGGATCGAAACGCGCTCAATTTGAAGGACCCCATCTTCCAGAATTTCCTGGTCCGCGACTTCAACAACAGGAACTGTGGCCGGGGTATCAATTTCTAACATTTGCAAAAGCAGCAGCGTGTCGTTTGTGGCCGTCAGCGTTTCCTCTTCATCTTCGCTGCGGCCGCCGTGTAGGGCCACCTGTACCGTTCTTTCTGACCACTGAGGATCGATCACCACCTCAATATCGCTTTGTCTCCCGGCGGTGACCGCCGCAAAACCAAGAGCCGCATCGGCCATCAGGATTCCCTGCCGGTCCGGATAAACAACCAGCCAACCGTCTTCAGGGGTTGTTAATTCGTCAACGATCAGCACACCATCTTCCAGCACAACCTGGTAATCGGCCGTAAGAGACGGTGGCAGTGGGGTACTCGTCGGCCGTGGAGTCGGAGTTGGTGCTGGGGTTTCAGTTGGTTCAGCGGGTGGCATCTGCGTGGTCGGGATGTCAGTGGGGACGGCCGTTGGCGTTTCTTCCGGCGGCTGGGCGCATCCGCTAACCACCAAACTCAACAGCCAGCCACAAATGATCCATCTGTGCCACGTTGTTTGCAATCTGTCCATCCGTAAATTGTCTGTCGAAACACAGATTTTGTAAATAGAATAGCTGAATTAATCACCTGGATTTTGGGCAAAAGGAACTCCTGAAAGCCAGGCATGCTCCCCGTCGGAACGCACAGATAAATACGACCAGTGATCGGCCGTCAATGGATACGGTGTTTCCTGAAGTGAAAAGTTGATCTTAAGATTTTCCTGAAAATTGTCTTCACGCTTTGCGCTGATCGGTTGATCGGGTGCGGAAAAATCAAGCTGGAGAGCCAGCTTGCCATACACAACTCCCACCCCTTCTTCTACTTCTGATTGGCCTGATGAAGAAAAAAATATCGGGTAAATCGACACGCCATCATCGATTTTTAGCTGGTCAACGGCGTTTAGCCACTCGATATTGATTTCCTTATCCTGTGGCAATTGCTCGATTTTCTCCCATAATGGCTCTTCCAAATTCATTTTTAGGCCGGTTGGCAGCAATAGGGTATCCACCTGATATCGTTCGAGCACGGCCGGCCACGCCTGATAGGCGGTTGATTCAGTTGACAGGCCGATCAGAACATCCAGACGGCGGTTCAACAAGGGTTGATGTTCACCTAAAAATTGGGTCACGGCCGTAGGGCGAGGGTCTTCAATGATCGCCAGCTGGCGGCCGGATGGTGTGTGCAGCCAAATGAGCGATCCGCTTTCTGAATCGGTCACAATCAGATGCAGGTCGCCATCCGGGCGCGTGATCCACCAGCGGCCGCTCCATCCCAAAACAATCAAACACGCAGAGAAAAGGATACCCGCTGATAAATAGCTTTTGATCTGATAGCGCACCGCCAGCTGCGCTTCCGGCTCCAGGCGCTTAAACCAGGTCCAGGCGGCCAGCGCACCATAAACAAACATCAGCAGCCAAAGCGGAAATGGTACCGTGACAATCGCCCACGGAACCCCGGCCAACACGCGGGAAACCCGAATGGTATACCACAGAAAAAGATAGGCGACTTGGCCAACCGCCTGCCCCAGAAGCGGGTCTACCAATCCCAGAACGGTGGCCAATCCTCCCCACAACATCACCCCAGCCTGAGCCGGCAAGATTAACGCATTGGCCAGCAGGCTAATCAAGGACAGCTGCTGAAAGGTATACATGAGCAGCGGAAGGGTTAAAATTTGGGCGGCAATCGTAACCAGAACCGCTTCATTGACGAGACCAACAATTTGGGCGGTTGTGCGCCGGTTAAAATGCCGCTGTAGGCGATCCCGTACCCAAACTGTCAGTTGATCCGCATAAATCATCAGGCTCAACGTCGCCGTAAAGCTGAGCTGAAACCCCACATCCCACAACATCAGCGGCCGCCAGGCGGTCATGATCATCGCGGCCAGCAGGAGCGAAGCCACGGCAAATGTCTTGCGGCCAAGCAGCCGTTCGCTAATCACAAACAAACTCCCCATGATCGCCGCCCGAATCACGGCCGCATCCGCCCCCACCAAAATGGTATAAAGGATGATCGCCAAAATCGAGCCGGCGGCCGCCCCGCGCCGGCCGGTTAGCGGCGTTAACACACGCAGAAAAATAGCGGCCACAATCGAGATGTTAAATCCTGAAATAACCACGATATGGGTAATGCCGGTTGCCTGAAAATCGGCCGCTACCTGTTCGGATAAGGCGTGCTGGGTTCCCAACAGGATACCGCTAAGCAGGCCCGATTCAGGCGCCGGCAAGATTTGATCAATCACCGCCTGGGCCCGTTGTTTGCCGTGCAGCATGGTGCTGAGCCAACCTATCCCGTAACCGGGCTCGGCGCTGGTTAACTCAGCGGCCGGCATGAGCACAAAAATATTTTGACGAGCCAAATACCCGGGGTAATCAAACTCTCCGGCCCTTGCTTCCGGCTGTTTGAGTTTGCCCCGAACAGAAATTCGATCCCCGTAATTCACCTGCGCCCAGCGAGGCACCGCCACCAGCACCAGCCCTTCGACCGCCGCCGTTTGGCCGGATTCCCACGAGAGAGCATCGGCCGCCACGATGAGCGAAATTTGATCGTCGCGTATATCGGGTTCCTGTTCAACCACGCCGGTCAGCACGACCTCTTCCTGTGCTCCGATGGCCGAGCGGACCACCTGCCGCACGTGGCTTTCGGCAAAAACCGGGGAGGACCAGGCCAACCTTAAGCCACCCAAACAGAAGGCCAGCAGCAGCAGCGGTTTGAACGTCAACCGGCCGCGCCCAAAAAGCCAGATCGACCAGGACAGCACCGGCGCACCAGCGGCCGCCCAGATGCGCCATTCCCAGCCCAATACATCTCCAAACCATAAGCCAACAAACCAGCCAATCATCACCCAAATTGTGGCCATGTAATTTCCCTCAAAATTTTAGCGGCGTAGTTTCTTAGATTTAACCTATGTTACTGCCTTACCTACTCGAAGAATCATGAAATTTTATAAATTATTGGTAATAGATTGGTGACACCTAACCCCCACCTCAATCCTCCCCCCGTGGGGGGAGGATGCCTGCCTCCCCTCCCATCGGGAGGGGATTGAGGGGAGGGCTAATGACCCAATTAATTTATTTAACTAGAATTTTCGGCTGTCCAACAAGTGCACAACACGAGTTACCTTAATAAACGTCAAAAATCAATTTTGGGGACAAACCTTTAAATCAAAATGAAAATGTCAACTGAAATGGCTGAAAAAGTTGCGCTCATGACCCATTTCCTATCTATTAAGTTACGCTTTCAAATCAACCCCCGATTAACTACGTGACAGGAAGCAAACTTTTGAGTATGCTAAAGGCGACACACCGAAAAGATTAGAAAAGATCAATTTGAGATTTAGAACCTTGCCCAAATCCAATTTTTAAATGTTCAATCTCGTTAATTGGAAAATGCTATGAATTTAATCGATGCCAAAGTCAGCGAAATGCCGCGGCGGGTTCTGGTTGTTGATGACAACGAACAGACGCTCCAAGTTGTGCGTTTGACCTTGGAACGCGGTGGTTTTGAAGTGCTCACCTCCTCAAGTGGTCCTGAAGCGCTAACGATGATCAAGCGCAGCGGCCTGCCTCATTTGGCGCTGGTTGATTTAAATATGCCGATGATGAGCGGTTTTGAGTTTTGTGAGGCGCTTCACGAATTTAGCGACGTGCCGGTCATTATGCTCACGGCCGTTGATGAGGAACAAACGATCGTCAAGGGGATTGACCTCTATGCCGAGGATTACGTCGTCAAACCTTTTCGACCCAGCGAGTTGATCGCGCGGATCAATAGAGTGCTGCGTCGTATTGGTGATTTTGCCTACGTTCTCGACCCCATCGTCAAAATTGATGAAAAATTGAGCGTTGATTTTTCTAATCGTACCGCTTTTGTAAATAAGGAAGAGGTTTCGTTAACCCCCACCGAAACCAAAATCCTCTACATCTTGATGCGCAATGCCGGACAAACCGTCACCACGGATTTTTTGCTGCGCCGCGTTTGGCCCCTGGAATCAGCGTATGAAGACCGTTTGCACGTGCACGTTCATCGGCTGCGGCGCAAAGTCGAGACAGAACCGAGTTCACCCCAATATATTATTTCAAAGCGTGGGGCAGGGTATGTATTTCCTAAGGTGAGCAGCCGCGCTTAAATCAGCTTGAGTGTGGACAACCGCGCCAGCTCCGCTAAGCCAACACGGCAATCTGCCATGGTCCACCCCCTCAAACACCTCCTCCAGACCGCTTTAAACAAACGCGACATCGATCCTACACCAGCCCAACTGGCGATGGCACCCTCCGACTTAACGTTGAAACCGCCGCCGGCCAACGCCCGGTTGAGCGCGGTCATGCTCCTTTTTTATCCGATTGGCAATGTGCTGCACCTGGTATTTGCCAAACGGCCGGATTATCTCAAAAATCACCCCGGTCAAATCGCCTTCCCGGGCGGCCGTCATGAAAATGGAGAAACGTTTGTCGAAACCGCACTGCGAGAAACCGAGGAAGAGTTGGGGTTACCAGGACAGCAGGTTGAAATCTTGGGCAAGCTGCGGCCGGTTTACGTGCCCCCCTCAAACTTTTTTGTCCACCCCTTTGTTGGCTGGCATCCGCGTCAGCCGCAGTTCAAACCCGATACAAACGAGGTAGCTATGGTCTTAGAAATTCCCTTGCGGCATTTCATGGACCAAAATAATCGGGCGGTCGAGGAGCGCATCTTTGACAATCAGACGTGGCCGATTCCCTATTACCAATTTGAAGAGCACAAAGTGTGGGGGGCAACCGCGACGATCCTATCTGAAGTCGTGGCCAGGATGAATGGAATAGTCAATGCTCAATAGCCAATGGTCAATTGACAATTGATTGTTGAGTATTGACCATTGGAAAGATAATTTCAAACCGGCTTCCCAACCCGGCCACGCTTTCTACCTGCACGATAGCGCCGTGCGCTTCGGCGATGGTCTGCACAATCGATAAGCCCAGCCCGGTTCCGCGGGAAACCCCGGAACGAGATTTATCCACCTGATAAAACCGTTCAAATACGCGTGACAGCTCCTCTTGAGGGATGCCCCGGCCGTTGTCCACAACCGCCAGAAACGGCCGGCGATCTGCTTTGTGACCCAAAACCAGCGATATTTTCCCCCCCGCATCCATGCTGTTTAAGCTGTTTTGCACCAGGTTTGTAAACAGCTGCACCAGGCCATCCAGATTCCCCTGCATAATAATCGCTTCCTCGGCCGATTCAATGTCCAGATCAACGTCCTGTTCTTGCGCCTGAAAGAGCAGGCTGCGCTGTACTTCGCTAGCCACGTCAAGCAGGTTCAGCGGCCGCATCTCCATTTCAACCCGGCCCGCTTCCAGCCGGGCCAACAGCAGCAGCTGATTGACCATCCGGCTCATGCGGGCGGACTCGTTGTGAATGACGGCGGCTGCCCGATCAAGCTGAGCCGGATCGGCCGCCGCGCCGTCTAAGATCGCCTGGCTCCATCCCTGAATAGACGTCAACGGTGTTTTTAAATCATGGGAGACGTTGGCCACAAAATCTTGCTGCGCCTGCTGGGTGCTCTGCACCTGATCGGCCATCCAGTTAAAGCTCTCAGCCAGGCTGCGCACTTCACGCGGACCGCGGGGCACAATCTTGTCATCATAATTTCCCTGGGCGATGGCCTCCGCCGCGGAAGACATCGTTTGCAGCGGCCGGGCGACAGATCGACTAATTAACCAGGCCAAAAATATAGCGATCAAAAACGCCCCCGCCCCGGCCCAAGCCAGCGGGGTCATAAAGCTTTCGCGAAAGGTCGATAGAGGCGTGGCTTCCGGAATGGCGTTTAGCAGCAGGACATCACGGCCGGTTATGCGACCCGGAAGAGCGCGCAGCTGCCCCACCCACTGCTGCCCGTTCCTATCGGCAAAACGAACAAATCTGAGCTGTGTCTCCGCTCCCGGCCCGGTATCTAAACCGGCAAATATGTTTTCCGACAAAAAATTGAGGGTTAACGTTTCTCCTGCCAGCCGGCCGCGAGAGTCGAGCAAAACCTCAAAATTCGGCGATAAAAATAGCAGGCGAGACCCACTGCTTTCCACGATCGCTCTGATTTGCTCTTGTGCGGCCGGGTCGCGAATATCTCGCTGACCCTCAGGCAAATCGCGCAGCCCGCGAGCGATCGCGCGATAATCCTGGGTCAGCTGCTGAAACTGAGGCACCAGCCGTGCCCGCTGTGAAACCGCCAGAACCAGCAGCAAAATAAAAGCCACCACCAGCAGGATCAAAACGATCAGGACACCATAGGATAAAAGCAGCCGGCTGCGTAAAGTTTGAAACATCATGCATTATTGTAGGAGAAAGCGGTTAAGAAGGTGTTAGGGAAATGTAAAACGATTTTCGAAATACGATTTACGAAATACGAAATACGAGATACGAGATACGAAATGTGAATTTTGACATTGACAGGGGGTGAGTACAAAACTTCTTTTAATCCATTGAATCTCAGCCCCATATCTCAAATCTCGTATTTCCCATCTCGTATTTCGTATCTCGTATTTCGTATCTCGTATCTCGTATCTCGTATTTCAATTAACCACCAACTTATACCCCTTCCCCCACACCGTTTCAATCGAAACAGACGTTCCCTCCAGCTTGTCGCGCACGTGGGCCACATGCACATCAACCGTGCGCGTGTTGCCGTAATACTCATATCCCCACACTTTGTCGAGGAGCTGATCGCGGGTGAGGACATGATTTTTGTGATCCACCAGCGTCAGCAGAAGATCAAACTCCTTGCTGCGCAGGTTGATCCGCTGTCCATCGATCAGCACTTCCTGACTTTGGGGATTGATAGTTAATTCAGCCAAACGGCGGATCGAGCGATCGCGATCGCTTAAGGGGCTGCTCCCCGACCGGCGCAAAATCGCCCGCACGCGAGCCACCAATTCTCGGGGATTAAACGGCTTGGTAATATAATCGTCCGCACCCATTTCCAGCCCTACAATTTTATCGATATCATCATCACGAGCGGTCAGCATGATAATCGGCACATCTCCCCGAGCCCTTAGCTGTCGGCATACCTCCCAGCCATCCATCTCCGGCATCATCAAATCGAGGACAACCAGCTCCGGTTCCTCGGCCGCATAACTTTGCAGCGCCTCAGCGCCATTGGCCACCGTTTTGACCGCAAAACCGGCCTGTTCCAAATACATACCGGCCAAATCACGAATGTTGGCTTCATCGTCGACAATTAAAATTTGTTCCCCGGCCATAGATCACCTCCATTATTTGGTGATGCTCATTCACCCAAAATCCCGGTTGATTCTAACAAAACCGGTTCAAAAGCACAGCCACCTTTTTATTTTTTGCTCCTCCTCGTGCGCTTCTCAAATCGCCTGGACTCGCTTTTTCCCTTTCCCTTTGATGGGCTGAGGCTGACAGTTTGGCCAAATTTTGTTAAAATTTCAGTTCAGGTAACTACCTTATATTTTCAATTTTGATAGGGATTGGTCAGGTTAGGGTTCAACGGAAAATCGGCATTTATCCGGGCAAACTGCGACTAAATCGGCCGATTTGTGTTACGGAGAGCAACTCAAAGATGATTTTACTTCAAACTCCGGGGCCGGCAGCCATTGAATTAGGCGACATGACCATTAACAGCGCTACACCGCTTGAAGAAATGTTGTGGTTCGGTTTTGGCTTGCTGCTTTTGGCGGGCTTGACCGCCTTAATTTTATGGTGGCAGAAAAAATCTCGACCGGATCCGTTTATTTAGCTTTTAGCTCGGCGCCAAGGCGCCTCTCAGCACGCGGCTACACCGCTTTTAGCGATTTAGCTGAAAGGTCCGCAGGGCCGTGCTAAAGGCTGAGAGGTGCGGAGCACCGAGCTAAAAGCCGCGTGAGCGGCGTTCTATACAGGAGAAAGAAATGATCGATGTCAACCAGCTGCGTCGTGGAACCTCGTTTATTCAGGGCAACGATCTGTACAAAGTGCTGGAATACAGTCACAACAAACCCGGCCGCGGGAAGGCCACCATCCGGGTAACCGTACGCAACGTGCGCACCGGAGCCAACGTGCAGATGACCTTTAACTCCGGGGATCGGGTCGAAGATGTCCGGTTGGAAAAACGACAGGTGCAATATCTGTATGACGACGGCCGGTTTTATGTGTTTATGGACAACACCACTTACGAGCAAACCTTTGTCAATCATTCCTTGATGGATGATCACAAAATGTACCTGGTCGAGAATATGGACCTGGAGCTTCTGTTTTACGAAACTGAAGTGGTGGACTTCATTTTGCCACAAAGCATGGATTTTGAGGTGGTAGAGGCGGAAAACGCCATCGCCGGGGACACAGCTACCGGGGCCACCAAAGAAGTGATTACCCAAACCGGCTTAAAAGTGAAAACCCCGCTTTTTGTCAACATCGGTGACCGGATTCGGGTCAATACAAGTGAAGGGACCTATATCACCAGGGTGTAGGGAAAAGACGAGAGACCAGAGACAAGAGACCGGAGAAGGGCAGCGTGAAGGCTGTTCTTTTTCATTCTCCTCTGACTGCTAAAAATTCCGCCATAGATTGCGCTACATCAGGAAAGAGGTTCAAAATTTTGCGGTCTTCGGAAACAAGCGGCCTTTGATAGGATCGTGCCAAAGCCAAAAATTGGGCGTCATAAGCGCTAATTTGATGATCGACGGAGATTTTTAGCGCAAAACCCATATCAACTGGACGCCCACGCTTCTCAAACAGATCGATAGCCCGCAGCCATAGGAGACGCCCATCCTCAAATTCCCCCCCGCCATAACGCACAAAGGTCGATAGAACGTTCAGAAACTCGTGCTGCCACAGTTGCGGCATGATCCAATCATTGTCCTTTTGATAGACATGCTGCGCCTGCTCCGTTTTGTCTCCAACAATCAGCAGATAAGATATGACGTTAGTATCCACAACGATCACGGCCGGCCCTCTTCTCGGGCCTGACGCAGCCAATCATCGGTGATGGCAACCCGGCCGGCAAATGGTTCAGGTGGTTCAGCTGGCAGGGCGTCATGCCGGGCCAGGGCCTCTTCAAGCAGGACCAAAACCTCTTTGTTCACGCTGCGTCGATGGCGAGCGGCCCGCTCCTTGATTTTTTGATGCAGTTCTTCGGGTATTTGCCGAATAATCATGTTGGTCATACCATCACCTCGAAATGATATCAAAATGATATCATTTCCTGCATCTCAACGCAATAACTTTAAAAATCATCCTTGGCTTGTGACAATTAGAAACAGTCTACGATCAACTTCACCCAACACCCATCACCCAACACCTAACACCCATCACCTATTCCCTGATATAATCAGCCGCATGGCAGCAGCAGCAAAAAGCAAGAAACTCACCCCCAGTCGCAAGCAATATTTAGACCTAAAAGCCCAATATGAAGGGGACATTTTGCTCTACCGGATGGGGGATTTTTACGAATGTTTTGACGAAGATGCGGAGCTGGTAGCCCGCGAACTGGATATCGTGCTCACCAGCCGGCCGCAGGGCAAGGGGGGTGACCGGATCCCTATGGCCGGAGTGCCCCATCACGCGGCCGAAAATTATATCTCCCGCCTGGTGGCCAAAGGTTACCGGGTGGCCTTATGCGAACAGCTCAGCGACACCCCCGTCAACGGGCTCATGCCGCGCGACGTGGTGCGTATCTTCACGGCCGGCACGGTCATCGAAGACGGCATGCTCGACGCCGGCCGCAATAATTACCTGGCGGCCGTGGTGTTTGACCCGGACAGCGAGCGCAGCGGTCTGGCCTATGCCGATATCACCACCGGTGAATTTGGCACCACCACGCTGAGCAGCCGCCGGGCTTTGGTTGAAGAGTTAGCTCGTCTTGATCCCACCGAGCTGCTGCTGCCCGAAGAGAGCTCGCAGCTCAACCCGGCCGAGCTGCGCATTCGCGCCGTCAACCATCTGCCCGGCTGGCGCTTTGAGTTAGGCAAGGCCCGCGCAACCCTGGAACGCCATTTTGAAGTGCGCTCCCTCGATGCCTTCGGCTGTGAAAACAAACCCCTGGCCATCCGTGCCGCCGGGGCGGTTCTCTACTATTTGCAGGAAACCCAAAAAGGGAGCGTCTCCCAAATCCAGCGGCTGTCTACATACCACACCAGCCGCTACATGGCTCTGGGCACCACCACCCGACGCAATTTGGAATTAACCGAATCGCTCGATGGCCAGAAAAGCAATTCCCTGTTTGGGGTGTTAAACCGCACCGTCACCCCCATGGGCGCGCGCCTGCTGCGCAGCCGCATCACCCGGCCGCTGCTCGATCTGGCGCAGCTCAACGAACGGCTCGATCAGGTCACCCTCTTTTACGACAACACCCTGCTGCGAGCCGACGTGCGCCAGGCGCTCAAAGGAATGCCCGATCTCGAACGATTGACCAACCGCGCCCTCAGCGGCAAAGCCAACCCGCGTGATATCGAACAAATCGCGGTAGTCCTAAAGGCGGTGCCGCACATCAAGTCCTTACTGCTAAGTCCTGAGTCCTTAGCTGAAAGTCCTGAGGCACCCATCACCCAGCACCCATCACCTAGCACCCATCACCCCCTCAGCACTCAGCACTCAGCACTCAGCACTCTGGTCTCCCATCTCGACCCCTGCCCCGAAACCCTTTCGCTGATCGAGTCGGCCATCACCGAAGATGCCCCCACCAACATGAACAAAATCGGGGTGATCCAGCCGGGGTTTTCGGCCGAACTCGATGGCGTGATGGACGCCTCAGCCCACGCCCGCGATTGGGTAGCCCAGCTCGAGCCGCGCGAGCGAGAGCGGACCGGCATTGAGAAGCTGAAGGTCGGCTTTAACAAAGTTTTTGGCTACTACCTCGAAATTTCTCGGGCGAACAGCCATCTGGCCCCCGATGACTACATCCGCAAACAGACGCTGACCAACGCCGAGCGGTACATCACGCCGGAGCTCAAAGAGTATGAAACGCTGATCCTCAACGCCGAAGAGCGCATTTTGCAAATTGAAAAAAGGTTGTTTTCAGAAGTGTGCCGGCAGGTGGGCACGGCCGCAGCCAAACTCCTGGCTACCGCTCAAGCGCTGGCCCGCATCGACGTGGCTGCCGCGCTGGCGGAATCGGCCGCGCTCCAGGGGTACGTCCGGCCGGTGCTCAACGAATCAAACAGCCTGGAAATTATCCAGGGACGGCACCCGGTCATCGAGCAAACCCAGACCCTGGAGCGCTTTGTCCCCAACGACACCTCGTTTGACGACGTCGAGCGGATTCACCTGGTCACGGGGCCAAACATGGCCGGGAAATCCACGATCCTTCGTCAGGTGGCCCTGATTTCGCTCATGGCTCAGATGGGCAGCTTTGTCCCGGCCGAGCAGGCCGATATCGGCCTCGTCGACCGCATTTTTACCCGCATCGGGGCCCACGACGAACTGCACGCCGGCCGCTCGACCTTTATGGTAGAGATGGTGGAAACGGCCGAGATCCTCAACCACGCCACCCATCGCTCCCTGCTGATTCTCGATGAGATCGGCCGGGGTACCAGCACCTACGATGGCCTGTCGATCGCCTGGGCGATTATCGAATACCTGCACAACCACCCGCGCCTCAAACCGCGCACCCTCTTCGCCACCCACTACCATGAGCTGACCGGGCTGGCGGAGCTGCTGCCGCAGGTCACCAACTACAATATCGCCGTGGCCGAGGAAGGGGATTCCATTGTCTTTTTGCACCAGCTTGAGAAAGGCAAGGCGGATCGCTCCTACGGCATCCACGTCGCCCAGCTGGCCGGTCTGCCGCGCGATGTGGTCCTGCGCGCCAACGAAATTTTGCTCGATCTGGAGGCGCATGCCGTGACCACGGCCGTCGAACCGAGCCATCTCCAGGCGGCACAGCAGGCGGCTCTTTTCCCTGAAGCCTCTCCGCTGCTGGACGAGCTCAACAAAATCGACGTCACCTCGATGACCCCGATGGAGGCGATTAACAAGCTGTACGAGTGGAAGAAGAAGTTTGGGTGATGGATGTTGGGTGTTGGGTAATAGGTAATGGGTGATGGGTGATGGGTGATGGGTGTGAGGTGTAGGGTTAAGGGTTGATTATTAACGCGATCACCTGTCATTGCGCCTGTGGCGCAGCGTTAGCGAGGAATCTAGTCGACTCCCTGAAAGTTGTCGTGTTCCAAGCAGGGGTGAGTTTCCTTTTGGCCGAGGTCCATGTTAATGAAAGTTGGCGGGATTCTTGTATGTTAAATGAAAAGGTAGCCCGGGGGCGATTTAACCCATCCACATTGGTAAGGGCTTGGCTAGCCAAGCCCTTACACCGGTTTCATCCTGGCCACCTCTACGCTTTGTCCACAGCTTGAACGCGGCAAGGACAGTTGGCATTGCTGTTGCATCTATGCTGCGATATCTTGAAGAGTAGACCACCCTTTGAACGGTGCAAGGCGGCGGAAATTGCCGGACTTTTCACACGATATCTTCACTTCGCTGCGCTCGCTCAAAATGACAGGCGGTCTGGATAACCATCACCCATCACCCAACACCCATTACCCATCACCCATAAAAAAAGCGGGCCTGCTCTCACAGACCCGCTCGTACTCAAATCAATCTATGCCCTTACGGCCGCATCGGGAAGAGTCGCCGGCCGAGTAAAATGCCCGTGGTCGTCAGGAGTAGCAGCACAGAAGTCAACCACAGCCACAGCGGGCTGTTGACCGGGGCCTGGCTCTCCACCTGCAGCAGGGTCACCGCCGTGGGACCGAAGGGGAAGATATAATCTTCAACCTCGCCCGCGGACGCGTCGCCGGTAAAGGCCACGGTGGCAAACGCCGGCTCGCTCTCAAACAGCCGGAAACGGGCGGACAGGGCGCGGGAGCTAATCCCATCAAATGTGCCGGCCGGCACATCAAATGTGAAGTTCTGATCCTGACCGGAGCTCACCGCCTGGTTGATGACCATCTCACCGCTGTCGTAGAAATCACCATCACGATTGAAGTCAACCCAGCCCACCAGCCAGCCGCCGCCGGTGATATCAATCTGAAGCTGACCGCCGCTGGTGCCGTTGGTCCAATCGCCGGCGACCGCCACCCCGTCTTCATCCGCCCCGTCGCCGTCTGCGTTGGGGGATGGCGCACCATCGATCTCGGTATCCGGGGCGGTACCCAGATAGAGAGACGGCGAACCGGGCACCACGTGACGCGGACCGCTGGGGCTGCCGTTCAGATCGGTGCTGTAAGAGTCAGGCAGGTCGCCATAGTCATAGTTGACCGTTGAGGAGAATGAGAAGTCGACTTCGACAACCGTGTTGTCGCCACCGGCCGTCGTGCCATCAACCGTTACCAGCTGATAAGAAGAGGCCACAGTTTCCGTTACCCCGGTCACCGGATCGGTGTCCCCGTTTACCCCTGGGGCGTTGGCCCCGGTGTTGGCCAAAGTTGTGTTGAGCGAGGTGTTCGACAAAACAGGCGTCTGAGTGCCAACCACCGCGTAATAGCCGTCGGGGATGAGGTTGGTGAAGGTGTACGCGCCGGACGCATCGGTCGAGGTCTGGGCGATCAGCAGGTTGCTGTCATTGTAAAGGTACACTGTATGGGTCACCACCGGGGTGTCGCCAATCTCACAACTGCCGTTGCTGCCCCCTTCAAGACACACTGCGCCGGTTAGGGAGAGGTTGCCGTTAAACTCAAAGCCAAAGTCGACGTTGAGTTCGCAGTCGGTGCAGCTATTGCCGCCGATGGCCGTGACCTGGCCGGTACCGTCGATGGTCACCGAAGTTGAGGTCGAGCCGACGCTGCCAATCCCGTTGTCCACCAGGTCGGTTACGCTGCTGGCCGTGGCGGTCATGTTGGCCGGCTGCTCCACTTCGATTGTCCAGCTGCCGACGGTCAAACCCTGGAAGAGATAATAGCCATCAACATCGGTCGTGGTAGTGTAAACGGTCCCGCCCAGGGTGGCGGTGACGACCAGGCCGCTGATGCCCAGCTCGGTGCCGTCCTGGATGCCGTCTCCGTCCTGATCGAAGAAGACAAAGTCACCCACCACGCCCGTCGGCTGATAGCCGAAGTCCGCACCCATGTAGCTGGTGCCATATGAAATCGGCTCGGTCGTGGCGTGATCGCAGGCGGACAGGGCCGGATAGGTTGTGCTTTCGCAGTTCTCGCCGTCACGATCGGGATCGGCCGTCTGCGCCGCGCCGCCCAGATCAGGGTCGCTCGAATCAACGGTGACGGTGTAATCACCCGGCGGCAGGGCGTCAAAGAGGTATTTACCGCTGCTGTCGGTCACGTCGGAGAAATTGTACGTTCCCGGCGCATAGACGGTGCCGTCGGTATCGGTAACGGTTGAGCTGTTGGTCAGGTTGACCGTCACGTTCGGGATACCCACTTCGTTCCAGTCCTGGGTACCGTTGTTGTTGGCGTCCCAGTACACGGTGTCGCCGATCGCACCCAGGTTGACGAAGCCGAAGTCGGCATCGAGGTAATTCTGCCCGCTGGTCAGCGTCACATCATCCGAGGTTGGGGTCGAGGGCACGCTGCGGTTGCCAAAGGCGTCGACTGGCAGGTTGGTGTCGTTGGTGTCGACGACGACGCGGTAATCGCCGGCCGGGAGCTCGTCAAACAGGTAGTTCCCACTGCCGTCGGTTTCGGTTGTGTCGAGCAGCACGTACGTGCCGTCGCCGTTAAAGTCAACATAGAGGCTGACGGTAATCGAGACGATCCCGGTTTCCAGCACCCCGGCCTGCGTACCGTCGCCGTTGGCATCAAACCAAACGGTGTCGCCGATCGAGCCGGTGCCGTACGGCCGGTAGCCAAAATCTTCGGTCAGGTCGCTGCCGCTGGTGGCCAGGCCGGTCGACGCCCCCTTATTGTCGCAGGTGGCGCAGGCCGCACCCGGCTCATCCGGGTCGCCGGTCTGAATCGTGCCGGCTGGGGCGGTGGTCACCACCAGATAATCACCGGCCGGCAGGTTGCTAAAGAGATAGGTACCGTCAACGGCCGTCACGGTCGTGGAGATCAGCGGATCGACACCGATGGTCAGATCACCATCACCGTTAAAATCTTCATACAGGGTCACGGTCCGGCCGGGGATCCCCTCGTCTTCAGAGTCCTGGGTGCCGTCGCCGTTCCAGTCGGTGTAAACGGTATCGCCGATTTCGGCGGTGCCGGATTTGGTATAAGCAAAATCATATGAGCCGTACACGTTGCCAAGCACAACCGTAATGGCGTTGGTGCGGCTGTCGCAGGTGGCGCAGACACCGGATTCATCCGGATCGAGGGTCTGGGACCAGCTGGCCCCGGCCGGTAAGGTCGAGGGATCGACCACGACATAGTAATTTCCGGCCGTTGAGGTGCTAAACCCGTAATCGCCGTTGGCATCGGTCTGTGTGGTGTCTACTACCGAGGTGCAGGCCGCGTCGCTGCACAGGCGCACCGTCACGTTGGCAAACGGGTTGTCGGTTGTAGCCTGCAGGGCATCGCCGTTGACATCGTACCAGACGTTGCCGTAAATCTGGGCCGGAACATTTTCGTACCCAAAATTGATGTTGGTGACGTCATCCGAGTTGCCGCCCCAGACCTCTGTGCCGAGCTGGAAACCATTGCTGCCGTCTCCATCGCTCAGCCACATGTTATCGCAGGCCGCATTGCTGCCGCCGCTGCCGCAGGTGCCGTAGTTGCCGGTGTTGCCGGGGCTGTTGTTGTTGTCATCCTCCGGATCGCCGGTCTGGCTGCTGCCGCTGGGGGCGGTGCTGACCACGCGATAATAATCGCCCAGGATTAACCCTTCAAACAGGTATTGGCCGCTGTTATCGGTCACGGTGGTAAAGATGGTTTCCGTCCCACCGCAGGAATCGTTGTTGGCAAACGCCTGGGTGCAGCTGTAGAGGGTCATGGTGATTCCAGGAATTCCCGGCTCACCGGCCCCCTGGCCAAACGTGCCGCTGGCCCAGCCGCTGCCGTCGAGGTCGCTCCACACCACGCCGCTGATCGTCCCGGTTGGCTCAAGCGTAACCGGGACGCTATCGGTAATTGAGTTGGTCGGCTTGCCGTTGACGTAAAAGGCGTTGGTCACGCTCATGGTGTTGGTCACGGTTGTCGTCGCGTTGCCGGGTGGTTCCAGCGCCTTAAAGGTCACGACGATCGTCTCAGACCCACCGGCGTGCAGCGGGCCAACGTTATCCCAGGTCAAGGTGCCGGGGGTGCTGCTGCTGACCGGCGGGTCGGCCGAGACAAATTCCAGCTTGGTGGCATCGTACGTGTCGGTCATCGGCACCGGATCCATCGTTTGATCGGGTGAACCGCAGGTATTGCTGGTAGTAATCCGAATGCCCATCGCATCGAGATAAAGCATCCCCGCATCCGCAGCGGATGTCTTCTGTGCTTCGAGCTGCAGATCAACCAGGGCAAAATCAGCCCAGGCCCAGGCTCGTAGAGCGGTAATGTCCCAGGCGATGAGACCGGTGTGGTTTAAACCCACATATTGATTGAGCATCGCTGTGGTCAGCGTTTGGGTCCCCAAGGCCGTGCTGCCGCTGGTATTATAAAAAACGCTGCCAATGGCATAATCATCAACCAAGGTCTGGCTCAAATAGACGGGAAAAATCGCCTCAACTTTGACAATCGTTCCTCCATCATCAACGGCTACAAAAGTATCACCTGCGATCAGGTTGTTCGATCCTTTGGCATAATCAGAAGAGGCAAACAGGAAATCGCGCGGACTCGACCCAAATACATTGGCCGGTGAGGTCCACGCCTTGTTGCCAGACCCGGTATGATCGGCATCTTCCGCCTGCGCCCAAAACAGATATTCACAGCTGGCCGGCTGGCCGCTGCTGTTGCCGGGCAGGGTGTTGTTGACGGTTAGGGTATAGTTCACTTCCTGCCCTTCATAAATCGGGCTGGTGCCCTGCAGCGCTTTATCGCCGGTTAGGGCCGGGGCGAAGCCAAAGTCATTGTCGAGATCGGCCACCGGGGTCCCCACACCAACCCCCAAATCTGTGGAAGCCGAGACGAGCGGGGTGGTGTGTATCCAGCCGACGCGGCCGGTGGTTAAATCGGTGTCGCTGTCGTCCACGACCGTCAAATAGCTGCCATCGGGCAGGTTGTCAAACAGGTAATTCCCACTGCCGTTGGTTGACTGGGTGGCCAGCAGCACGTCACCGCTGTCAAGCGCTCCATCACCGTTGGCATCGTAATAAAGGGTGACGGTTACATTGGGAATGCCGGCTTCATCGCCGTCCTGCACGCCGTTGGCCAGGATACCGCTGGTACCGCCGTCATCTTCCCAGACGGTGTCCCCAATGCTGTTGCTGCCGGGCACGAGGGTGACGGTGTCGTCTTCGAGGAAGGTGGCTGCATTGCCAAAGCTCAGACCGCCGGTATTGGGCACCGTTGGGTCCGGGTAAGAGCTGGGTACGGTGACGTCGAAGGTCACGGTGCCGCCGGCGCCGGAAGCCAGCGGGGCGTCGAGCCACCACTGTAGATCGGTCACGCTGGCCGCGGCCGGCTGCGTGGCGCTCCAGGTTTGCCCATTATCGGTTGAATACAAAATGTTATAGGCGGTCACCCCTGCCGGAAGCACGTTGCCGGCGGCCGCACTGTTGGCCACGTAGGTCGTACCGGCCGGGATGCTGTCCTGTACCACCAGCGGGATACCCAAAGTGGGATCGCCAATGGCTACCGGTCCGGTGTTAGTGAAAGTCAGGGTGTAGGCCAGGGTGGACGGTAGGCCAGGCACGGCCGGGATGATCGTTTGATCGACTTCCTTATCAAACGAGACATCTGGATCGCGTGATTCCAATGGAGCAATTGATGTCCCATAATCCCCATTAAATTTTTCGTTGTCAAAACCGGAAGCCACTTCCTGATACGGGGTCAGCACGCCGCGGCAGGTGCCGTCAAGGGCAGCAAACGTGTAGTAGACAAGTCCTACCGCCCCGGTGTTGTTTGGCGGTAAATCTTCAAAGTAGAGTTGATCGACGGCCGTGCGCACGTCAAAGGTGCCGTCGTTGAGCTTAACGACCACGATGGCGTCGGTGCGCACCAGGCGGAAACAGCCGGGGTCGTAAATATCACCGTCCCCAATTGGCTGCAGCCAGGCATTGTAATCCGGTTGTAAGTCACCGTTGTTGTCAAAGCCAAAACGCACGTTGCCCAGATCGTACCAGATCCCTTCCATGACCAATGTCTGGCCAGGATAGGCCGGGCCGTTACTCTCAACGTTCGGATTACTCCAGCCCAGGTCGTTGACAACCTGTAAAAATTCGTTGGGGACTTTGCTGGAGGTATTGGGCCAGATTTTGTTGGCCATGGCCGAAATTTCGTTGCGCATGGTCACCCGGCGAGTGGTCTCGGCCGTCAACGCGCCGTTGTTGGCCGTGGCCCACAAATCGTAGTTGAGCCACAGGTCGTCATCCGGCTTGATGCCCAGGGTCACGCTGTTGCCGTTGTCGTCGAGGCGGGGGTAGCCGACCAGCCAGTATTGCACGCGGCATTCACCGGCCGCCAGGTCGCCGATATAGCGCACCGCATCGGCCGTGCCAACGCTGCCGCCCAGGTGGGTTAGAGAGAAGGTGCCGGTCAACCCGGGGTGGGAGCGAGAGGAGTATACGCCCGGGGTATCACCGGATCCGCCGTTATAATCTCCAACGTAGGCCACCACATCGCTCAGACTTGTGCCATTATCGTTACAAAACTGCGCCCCGATGTGAAACGCTTCCGGCGCGTAGGTGGCCGGTGTCTCCACATTGGAATCGACGATCAGGTTATAGGCGGTAAAGGGTTCAATGCGTAAACCGCCGTTGGGGTTGGCCGCCTGGGCCGTATTGGAAGTTAAAAACGGGGTGACCATCAAGATTAACAGGATGGAAATCCCTACAAAAATATCCCTGATTCGGGATAAAGTTGGACGTGAAGACTTGGTAAGCATAGCAGATTCTCTCTTTGGTCTCTAAGTTGTTGGCTCAATAGCAAAGCTATTTCAGCAAAAAACAGGTATCCAATTTGGAAAGCTTTCTTAATAATGAAACTGATTAGACGGTTGATGATGAGGTCATTGATGTGTATATAATCAGTAGTAAGAAAACATCGTCGAGAAATCATACAAATTTGCCAGGACCTGCGACAGATGACTTTCGTCCCGATAACGGTTATAAATTGGTTAACAAAACGGGTTTGGGTAGGAGATGGGTAATGGGTGTTGGGTGATAGGTGCTGGTTATCCAGACCAACTGTCATTCTGAGCGAGCGCAGCGAAGTGAAGATATCGTGTGAAAAGTCCGGCAATTTCCGCCGCCTTGCACCGTTCAAAGGGTGGTCTACTCTTCAAGATATC
>JASJCR010000192.1 GCA_030065875.1 Ardenticatenaceae bacterium
ACGCTTATTGGCATTTACTCGCTGGTGGTGCTCCTCTCGCACGATACCGACGTTGTTTTTAGCGACGTAGACATCAAACCCGCCTGAGTCACCAAATCAGACCGCCCCTAAAACCCCTTGGTAAAGGGGCGGTCTGATTTGGTGACTCAGGCGGGTTTGATGTCTACGTCGCTAAAAACAACGTCGGTATCGTGCGAGAGGAGCACCACCAGCGAGTAAATGCCAATAAGCGTTCCAATCGGAACGTTGAGCAGATTAAAGACGCTGACAATGACCGCCAACACCCGCCCCCAGCTGTACCGCTTGAGCAGCCCATACCCGGCGACAATGCCCGGTAGGGCCAGCAGCAGCAGAAAGGCAAAAACAAAGCTGCCGACGACATTTAAAATTGGAATCGCTTCCGGGTCGGCCGCTACAAAGCCGATCCCGCTGAGCAAGAAGAGCACCAGCAGGCCGATGGCTACGGTGAATAAGCCGCTAATAATGTGCAGCCAACCGATCACATCGATGTGAAAGTTTGTGTTTTCGTTTGATTTTCCGTTCATCATTCCTCCAATTTGATGCGGGCTCTCAAATTATTTCGTTATAAAAAATCCGGGCTAATCGGTGCCATCCGAGGCTGTATTTTAAAAAATTTTTAAACCTGTCTTTCTTTTGCTTGCCGCAATATCTGTTACTCGTTGTTTTATTCTCTTACGCATCTGAAGCCCCGACTGCCCAAGCCGGTGTATTTGAGGTTTAGATACACTGAACCGCTGTAGGTCACATAGTAAGCTTCACTGCTGTTTGCCTCATCGGCCGACCAGAGATAGATCGTGGGTGAATCCGGCCGCCAGAGCGGGGTTTCTTTATCCGGCCTGGCTGCACACGGCTGTCGCCCGGTCTCGCCGTTCCAGCGGCATCCGGCCGGCTTTCCATTGCGTACCAGCGAGCTGACCAGTTCTGACGTCGTCGGCATCCGCCAGAATTTTTGCGGTGTGTTTTCCAATTGCGTTCCTTCATCGTTGAGGTAAAGGCAGACGTTAAACAGGTTCATTTCTTCTTGAGTGGCGCAGCCGCTGCGGCTCTCACTGCTGCACAAACCGGCCGGACCGGCCGCCTTCCCCTCAAACCCAATGGGTAACACCCCAAAGAGAGCGATTTCATTCCAGGTAACGCTCTCCTGCCAACCCGGACCTGCGGGAGCCCAAACGAGCGCTGCCTCATCCGAGACGATGAGACGTGCCCCGTAGTTGCCATCGTCAACCCTGCCGGCCATACGCACCGCCGGCTCAACCGCCAGGCCGAGACCCAGCAGCAGCGGCAGGCCGATGATGATCAGATAGCGCAAATGACGTCGCCACCAGCGAGGGTCTGCCGGCACGGGGGTGGGTGTGGCTTGCCGGGCGCTGACAATGAACAAAATCCCGATAACCGCCAGGAAACCGCTGACCGGCAGCCAGCTGAGAAGGGTTGACAGGGTCAGGCCCACCCGGGCCGATACGGTCCACATGGCCCAGCCATAAAAGCCCACACCGATGATGATGAGCAGCCACCCACCTAACCGGGGCCAGGTCAGGGCGATCAGGGTTAGCGCCAGACAGACGGCGGCCGGGAGCAAGAAGAACAGCCACTCGAACGGCGCATACCACCCTTCGTGGAACATCTCGCTGACTCCCCAGACCGTCCACAGGCAGATCACCATCAAGCATAAAAAAGAAGCCAGGCTGCCTGATGAGAGGTACCGCTTAAGATTGGGCAATCTGAAAGATTTGAATTTTTTTTTGGATTGGAGAATGATTTCTCCGCCGATGATGTCGATATGATAATCTAACCGATCGCTTCCCTGTTTGGCCATTTTTCCCTCCTCTTTGTACATCAAGAGGGCGAGGCAAAGGTGCACCAATTTGCGCAAAAGCGTATGGGGTTTTGGAACAGGTGGCCTGCCGGCGGGAATTAGCGGTGCGATTGCGAAGAATTTCCGAGCAGGCGTCAAACAACACCCGCAAAACATGCTGCACCTACTTTCATTGTAGGTGTTTTCTGTCTTGCCCCGATAGTGATCTTTTTCCACTGATCAGGGTGACATATATCAAACAAAGCAAAGGGGTCAAAGTCAAGAGAACCACGCTCTTGACAAAAGGAGGTGTAAACACATATCATATAACCAAATTAAGTTGTATGATAACCACTGACTGATGTAATATAAGGTGATTTGCTATGTTGAATTTACGTGGACCCGCCCTCAGCCGCTCGATACGAGATTACATCAAAGATTATATTGTCAGCCACAATCTGAAAGCCGGTGATCCTTTGCCTTCCGAAGGGCAGCTGGCCGAAGCGCTGGGTGTCAGCCGCAGCCCGGTGCGCGAGGCGGTTAAAGCACTGCAATCATTGGGAATTATTGAAGCACGGCGAGGGGAAGGGTTGTTCGTGCGAGAATGGAATTTTGATCCGGTGCTTGAAACCTTGCACTACGGTATGCGCATCAGCCCCAAAACATTGGGGGAACTGTATCAAATTCGGGTGTGGTTGGAAGTTTCCGTCATTGTGGAAGCGGTGCGGCGGATTACCGATGATCAAATTACCGATCTGGAAATTGTGATGCTCAAGTGGGAGCGAGCGGTGCGGGCTGGGGAATCGTATGTGCAGTTTGACCAGGCGTTTCACGAGCATATTTTTGCCGTTTTGGGTAATGAGACCCTGGTGAGGTTTTTCAAAGTGTTTTGGGCCGCATTTGATAACTTTGGCGACAACGCCATACTTTCATCTGATCCGGAGCGCACGCTGAAACAACATCAGGAGATCATGGCGGCCATCAAAAGCAAAGAACCGCAGCTGGCGCAGCAAAAGCTGCAAACATCGTTTATAGATTTTCAGAAGCGAATTGCCGGGATCGAAGCAAAATCTCAGAGGGAGAATGAGGCGACAACGGCCCGTACATAAAAGGAACGCACCGTGAAAGATCAAACATGTTGGATTACCGGATTGGTCCCGGCCGTTTTTACACCGCTCCGTCCAGACGGCAGCTTAAATTTGGAGCAAATTCCGCCGATTGTGGAGCATTTGATCGCAGATGGCGTCAGCGCGCTCTACGTGTGTGGCGGGACCGGTGAGGGACCCTCGCTCTCTACCGAAGAACGTATGGAGGTGGGTGAAGCGTATCTCGGGGCCGCGGCCGGCCGGATACCGCTCATTATCCAGGTGGGGCATAACAGCGTGCGTGAAGCGCGCCGGCTGGCGCAGCATGCGCAGGCGGCCGGGGCCGCGGCGATTTCGGCCGTGCCCCCCTCCTTTTTCAAAATCTCTTCCCTGGATGTGTTGATTGACACCTTATCGGTCATTTTAAACGGCGCGCCTGATCTTCCTTTTTATTATTATCACATTCCTCGCCTGACCGACTTCGATCTCGATGTCGTTGAGTTTCTCGAAAAATCGGCTGATCGTTTGCCCACCTTAAACGGGGTGAAGTACAGCAATTTCACCATTTATGAAATGCAGGCGTGCGTCGAACTGGACGATGGACGATTCAACATTTTGTTTGGATCGGATGAAATGCTGCTGTCGGGGCTGGTTGGTGGGGCACAGGGGGCGGTGGGGAGCACCTACAATTTTGCCGCTCCTCTCTATACCAAGGTGATCAGCGCGTTTAAAAACGGAGACATGGCTGCCGCCACCAAGTGGCAGGGGATGGCAGCAAAGATGATCCGCCACATCAACGCCATAGGAAACGGCGGACACAATGGGGCTGCCCTCAAAGCGATGATGGAAGTGATCGGTCTTGACTGCGGACCACCCCGCTTGCCCCAGGTTGCTTTGCAACCGGAGAAGGTTCGTGCGCTGCACGCAAAAATGATCGATATTGGCTTTTTTGACTGGGGCTCACAACGGCCGGCAACGGCCATGGGGCTGCTAACAAAAGCCGCGGGTTGAAAATGAACGAGTGCGTTAGCAAAAAGGAGGTGATCGTCATCTAGCGACTATAAAAAGAAGCAGCCGGGATCATTATTGGAAGTGACAATCCCGGCCGGAGAAGTGTGTGGACAACTGCCACACAAAACAATCATACCAAAAATTTACTCAAGAAAAAATTGATCAAGTGATCAAAGCAATATCTGGAGGAGTATCTAGATAGGAGCATGTGAAAATGAGAAAGCAACTGGTTATTCTCTTAACTTTCCTATTCATCTTCAGTGTATGGGCCACGGCTTGTACCACCCCCACTGAGGAACCTGTTGTCACCACGGAAGAAGAACCTGCCGCCGAAGTTGAAGAACCGGAGGTCGCTGAGGCACCCGAAGCCGCAGCAGAAGCGGAGGAACCCGTAGAGGCTGAAGAGCCGACGGCCGAAACCGAAGAAGAAGCGTCGGAAGAGCCTGTCGAAGAAAGCGAAGAAGCGGCCGAGGAAGAAGGCCCGATGATGGCTGAAGATCAAACCTTTATCTCAGCCCTTCGCGCCAACTGCATGCAGGGCAATTTGTGGACCACCTGCGGCCATCGCCTGGATGCCACCGTCATGCAGCCGCTGGCGGCAACCAACTGGACCGCTGACGGCACCGTGACGCCGCTGCTGGCTGAAAGCTGGGAAATGGAAGAAGACGGAGCGGTGTGGGTCGTGAATTTGCGCGAAGGTGTCACCTGGCATGATGGCGAGGTGTTTGATGCTGATGACGTGGTCTTTAGCTTTAATACGTATGCGGATCCGGATGTCGGTTCCCGCTGGCACGTTAAATTGGTAGACGTTGTTGGGTATGATGAAGTTCGCGATGGGAGCGCTGATTCGCTGTCGGGGGTCACAAAAGTTGATGATTACACGGTCAGAATTGAATTAAAGCAGGCCCAGCCGATCTGGTGGAATTACTCTCAAATTTTCATCGTCATCATGCCGGAACATTTACTGGCCGATATCGCTCCGGAAGAGCTGCAGGCGTATTCGGCCTACTGGCAGGAAAATCGAGTAGGCACCGGGCCATTTGTGTGGACCGAGTACGTGCCGGATCAATTTGTGGAAGTGGTGGCCAACGATGCTTACTTCCTCGGCCGTCCCAAGCTCGATAGAATTATCTACCGCATTTTTGCCGAATCACCGGCCTTGTTAAACGCTTTTGAAAATCAGGAAGTTGACATCATTTCGTTTGAGGACGGCGGAATTCCGCTGACCGAACTCTCCCGTTTTGAAACGCTCGATTTTGCCTTCCTCAAAGCGGATCAGGACGCCGGGCTGCCCACCTACTTCTTTATTAAGGTGGACAAGGAGCCATTTTCTGACGTCCGTTTTCGGCAGGCCATGATGTATGCCATTGATCGGCAAACGATCATTGACGAGATTTTTGAAGGGAAGGCTCGCCTGGCCAATACCCTGTTCCCGGCCGAATGGACCCATCCGGATGATTTGATCCCATATGAATACGACCCGGACAAAGCCCGCGACCTGCTCGATGAAATGGGTTGGGAAGCGGGAAGTGAGGTTGAAGTTGACCTGCAATATTTCTATGGGGATCCGGTCACGGCCGACGTGATGGTCATTTTGCAGACTTATCTGCAAGATGTGGGCATTAATCTCGTGCCGCGCAAAGTTGAAACCACCGCGTGGCGGCAGTCGCTCACCGATGGCTCATGGCAGTTAGGCTATGGATCAAATGGGCAGGGATTAGACCCGTCCGTTGGCAGCGATCCGGTTCGCTGCGGCTCAACGTTGGCGTTGGGTTACTGCAATGAGCGCGTCGATGAGCTGTTTGCTCTTGGCAAAACGGTAGAAAGTCGCGAGGAGCGAGCGGTTTACTACCAGGAAATCAGTCAAATTCTCAATGAGGAATTGCCCAAAACGTTCCTGTGGTATCTGCCGCGGCCGGTTGCGTTTAACACCCGCGTCGTTGGTTTGGCCGAGCATTGGGCTGAGACCGATATATT
>JASJCR010000017.1 GCA_030065875.1 Ardenticatenaceae bacterium
GACCCGTCTGGCGGCCAAAGTGGCGCTCCATAATTTCTGTATCCATCTCAATCAGCAGCTTGGTCGCCAGCCATTGGCTTTCACGACCTTGATTGCTTGGTAATTAATGTGCACCAAGCGTTTAAGTGCAATACAGTTGAATTTTTAATATCAGGACGCCGCGAATGAAAAGGATTTCCTCTCCAGACCGGAAAAAATTCGTGCCATTCGTGAAATCCTGTTTAAAATTTTGAACCATCACCCACCCATCCATACAGATGAATGAAACAAAGTCGATTTATGATGTAAACAAAATTTTATGTGTCCTTTTGTGGTTCAAATTGAACTCTTAAAAAACCTGCTGCTGCTTCATGGATGATCCCGATTGATCGAACCATCCAGGTAATCATCGTCAAGGGCAATATCCAACAGAGGCCTCTCAGCGCTCTCCGATTCTCTGCGGTGAGATGGATTCTATTGCTGTTAATCGTGGCTTACACGATAGGTTCTGTTGACATTTGATTCGATACTATCCTCAATTTTGCGATCTTTTCTATACCCGTCGATTAAAACCGATAACCGTCGACTAAAGCCGACGGCTAAAAGTTGGATTTCCTTCAGGTTAGGCCCTTTAGCCCCGCATTTTAATGCGGGGATGAAGAAACATCCCAAATGCCAACCCAACCTAAATCCCTAACATCTTTCGGCTTTATAGTAATAAACCGCTAAAATCACTTTTTATAGACAAATCAACACAAACAACTAACCAATAACTAATAACCAGTAACCAACCCGAGGTAACTATGAGCAAATCCCCTCCAAAAAAACGCGTGACCATCGAACTACCGAAAGATCTGCCCGCCAACTACGCCAATATCGCCTTCATCACCCACACCGCCGCCGAAATGATGATCGACTTCGCCCAGGTCCTGCCCCGCACCCCCAAAGGGAAAATTGTCTCTCGCCTCCTCATGTCCCCCATGCACGCCAAAGCGTTTCTCAACGCCCTGCAGTCAAATATCCAAAATTACGAACGACAATTTGGCGAGATAAAAATCCCCCAGCAGCCCCACCTCGCTGACCAGCTGTTTAAGTTTCCCCCCGATGAAGCCCCCGAAGAAGAGTAAAGACCTCAGACAACAGACCTCAGACGACAGAGAGGTTTCATACAGCGAACGATTTCTGTGGTCTGAAGTCTGTAGTCTGTGGTCTGAAGTCTGTAGTCTGAACCTCGATTTGGTGTAAAATTACCTTCTATGACCCCCAACTACCCCCACGCCCTCCCCCTGGCCCATCTCCCGACCCCGATCGAGCGGCTGCCCCGTTTAACCGAACTGATGAAGGGGCCCGATCTGTACGTCAAGCGGGATGACCTGACCGGGTTGGCCGGCGGTGGAAACAAAACGCGCAAGCTGGCCTATCTCCTCGCCGAAGCACAAGCCCAGGGGTGCGATCACGTGATCACCATCGGGGGACCGCAGAGCAACCACTGCCGCCAAACGGCCGCCGCCGCCGCCCGCTGCGGCCTGGGATGCAGCCTGATCCTCAAAAGCCACGAAAAAGAAATCAACGGCAACCTGCTGCTCAATCACCTCCTGGGGGCCCACCTCTATTGGGTTGCAGATGAAACCCCGGCCGCCGTAACCGAGCGGGTGACCAAACAGCTCCTTTCAATGGGGCATAAACCGTATCTCATTCCGGTCGGCGGCTCTAACGTGGTCGGAGCCACCGCCTACGTCGAGGCCATGGAAGAGCTGATGGCCCAGATTGAAGCCCAACATCTCAATATCGACGTCATCGTTCACGCCTCAGGCAGCGGTGGCACCCAGGCCGGGATGCTGGTGGGAGCCCATGCCTTCAACTTTCGCGGCGAAATCCTGGGCATCAGCGTCAGCCGGCCGGCTGAAGATCTGCGCACCCAAATTGCCGCCCTGGCCACCGCCACCGCCACCCATCTCGGTCTCGAAACGGTGGCGCTGCACGATCAGGTCAGAGTCAATGACGACTATATCGAACCGGGCTACGGGGTGTTGACCGACCTGGAAAAAGAAGCAATCCAGCTGGTGGCCCAAAAAGAAGGACTGCTCCTCGATCCGGTGTATACCGGCCGGGCGATGGGTGGGCTGATCGATTTGATCCGCTGGGGAGCGTTTACCCGCGCCCAGCGCATCCTCTTTTGGCACACCGGAGGCACACCGGCCCTCCATGCCTATACGCAGCAGCTGATCTGAGCTAGCTTAAAACGCCCTGCCATTCCCCCGCTTCTGCGCTATAATCGACCTACCGAACGACGATTTTTGATTTACAACTTACGATTGGGACCCCCTTCCCCATCACCCAATACCAATTACCCAATACCCAGTTTCCGAGAGGTGTTTTATGGCAAAGCAGGATGTTTTTGGGGCTAAAACCCCGTTTCCCGGAAGTGACAATTCCTATTTTTATCGCCTGGCAAAATTGCAGGAAGACGGCATCGCCAATATTGACCGGCTGCCCTTCTCGATTAAAATTTTGCTCGAAGCGGTCCTCCGCAACCACGATGAGTACATCATCACTGAAGAGGACGTCAAAAAATTAGCCAACTGGGAGCCAAAATCCGATCTGCGCGAGGAGGTGGCCTTTATGCCCGGCCGGGTGATCCTCCAGGACTTCACCGGTGTACCGGCCGTGGTCGATCTGGCCGCCCTCCGCTCGGCGATGGCCCGCCTCGGTGGCGATCCCAAAAAAGTCAATCCCCAGGTGCCGGTCGACCTGGTCATCGACCACTCAGTTCAGGTCGACGCCTTTGGCTCGGCCGCGGCCCTTTTTATCAACGCCGAAAAAGAGTTTGTGCGCAACCGCGAACGATACGAATTCCTCAAATGGGGGAAAGAAGCGTTTGATAACTTTCAGGTTGTGCCCCCGGCCACCGGCATTGTCCATCAGGTCAATCTCGAATACCTGGCCAAGGTCGTCATGCACAAGGAAGAAGACGGCGAAACGGTCTTCTTTCCCGATTCGCTGGTCGGCACCGACTCCCACACGACGATGATCAACGGCCTGGGCGTCCTCGGCTGGGGTGTGGGCGGCATCGAAGCGGAGGCGGTCATGCTTGGCCAGCCCATTTACATGCTCACCCCCGACGTCGTCGGCTTTAAGCTGACCGGCTCGCTGCCGGAAGGCTCTACCGCCACCGACCTGGTTCTGGTAGTCACCCAAATGCTGCGCCAGAAAGGGGTGGTCGGCAAATTTGTCGAATTTTACGGTCCCGGCATGTCCACCATGACCCTGGCCGACCGGGCCACAATCGCCAACATGGCCCCCGAATACGGGGCCACGATGGGCTTCTTCCCGGTTGATGAGCAAACGCTGGCCTACATGCAGCTGACCGGCCGCTCTCCCGAGCTGATCGAGCGGGTCGAACAGTACACTAAGCTCAACGGCCTGTGGTACGATCCGTCAACCCCCGATCCGGAGTTCACCGATACGCTTGAGCTCGACCTCTCCACCGTCCTGCCCAGCCTGGCCGGCCCCAAACGGCCGCAGGATCGCATCGTCATCTCTGATCTCAAAGAACAGTATCGCGAAATTTTGCTGCGGCCGGTTGGCCCGCAGGGGATCGGTCTGAGTACCGATGAACTCGACCGCACCGCCACCTACAAAAACGGCAGTGAAGTGGAAATGAAGCACGGTGACGTGGTCATCGCCGCCATCACCAGCTGCACCAATACCAGCAACCCCAGCGTCATGATCGGGGCCGGTCTGCTGGCCAAAAAGGCGGTTGAAAAAGGATTAACCGTCAAGCCTTATGTCAAGACAAGCCTCGCCCCGGGTTCAAAAGTCGTCACCGACTACCTCGATAAATCCGGTCTGACCAAATCGCTGGAGGCGCTGGGCTTTCACACCGTTGGCTATGGCTGCACCACCTGTATCGGCAACTCCGGCCCCCTGCCGGAAGAGGTCAGCCAGGCGATCCTCGATGGGGACCTGGTGGTTTCTTCGGTGCTGTCCGGCAACCGCAATTTTGAAGGACGGGTCCACCCGCTGACCAAGACCAACTTCCTGGCCAGCCCGCCGCTGGTAGTCGCCTACGCCCTGGCCGGCACCACCGATATCAACATCACCCAGGACCCAATCGGTCATGATCCGCAGGGCAACCCGGTTTTTCTGCAGGATATCTGGCCGACCAACGACGAAATCCAGCAAACGGTGGCCGCTTCCATCGATCCGGATATGTTTGAGAAGCAGTACGGCCGCGCGTATTCCTCCAACGAAACGTGGAACGCCATCCCGTCAAGCGAATCGGAACTGTATCCCTGGGATCCGGATTCAACCTATATCCAGGAACCGCCCTTCTTTGTCGATTTGACCCCGGAGGTCAAGCCGATTGTCAACATCGAAAACGCACGGATAATGGTCAAGGCCGGTGACTCCACGACCACCGATCACATTTCTCCGGCCGGGGCGATCTCACGCACTAGTCCGGCCGCCAAATACCTGACCGACCGCGATGTGCCCCCGCAGTACTTCAACTCCTACGGCTCGCGGCGCGGCAACGACCGCATCATGACCCGCGGCACCTTTGCCAACGTTCGCTTCCGCAACCAGATGGCCCCCGGCACCGAGGGTGGCTGGACCACTTATCTGCCCACCAACGAAGTGATGACGATGTTCGACGCCTCGCTCAAATATAAAGACGATGGCACCCCGCTGCTGGTCATCGGCGGCCAGGATTACGGCATGGGCAGCTCTCGCGACTGGGCGGCTAAAGGCACGCTTCTATTGGGTATCAAGATGGTCATTGCCGAGAGCTTTGAACGCATTCACCGCAGCAACCTGGTCGGTATGGGGGTACTGCCCCTACAGTTCAAGCCGGGGGAAACGCTGGAAACCCTTGGCCTCGACGGCACGGCAACTTTTTCAACCGTCAACCTCGATGACGACATCAAGCCGCTGCAGGATGTCACCATCCGCGCCACCAAAGCGGATGGCTCAAGCGTGGAGTTCCAAACCACACTGCGCATCGACACCCCGGTCGAGGTCGACTACTATCGCAACGGCGGTATTTTACACACCGTGCTGCGAAATATGCTCAAGAATTAGGTGATAGGTAATAGGTGTTAGGTGCTGGGTGATGGGAATCTATTCCCTAACACCCAGCACCTAACACCCATCACCCGGCACCTATCACCCACCACCTATGCTCAAATGGGTCACCATCATCATGGTCGCGGCCGCCGCGGCTGGAACCGTCTGGTATGTCATCGTTGAACGCCAGCAAAACGGTTCTCTTTCCGCTCTGTCCTGGTCGATTATCGCCGCCGTGTGGTTTATCGTTTTGCGCCGCCTGCTGCTTTTATGGCGGCAAAATCGCTAATTGCGGCCCAAATTAACTAATTTTTGTAACAAAATAGCTCTTTCCATCACCTAACACCCATCACCCAACACCCAAATATACTGTTATTTCTCCCAGGCCAACCCCACATATACTGTTTTCTCTTCTCTCCTGGCTCCTTTTTCCGGGGGTTGACACCGCGAATTTTCTATGTTAATTTTACTTGCGCCTAAAAATTTGGGCCCAAAACGTGACGGTAAAATTGCCATGATATTAACCATAAATCAAAGCAAACACCCAGCAAAAACACGCGCAATATCCAGGTTTGAAACCACTCCCTGTGCGTTTAATTGGGTCGCGTTCGGCTGCCGCCTCCGTTTCTGGGAGGCTATCGGGTAATTTTTTTATTACCCCTTCCTGGCAACCGGCGCGGACCCCAAAAAGGTCCGCGTTTTTGTTTTCTTGATTCTGACGTCGGTGCGGCTTTCGGATCACGTGGGTTGTTGTAGGGCCGCAGCATGCTGCGGCCGTGGGACAAAAAATAACGATCAAAGGAGATGATCATGTTGGCCATCAACAGCAAAAGGATAATCAAACACATATTATCAACCTACCTGCCCACCTGGCTTGTCACCAATGTCGATCACTCCTTTGCGATCAATAATCGACCGCAAAACGAAACCAGCTTTAAATTTAGGCAGATTTCCGGCACCCGAATTCCCTATCCCCTCAGAGGGTGAGCATCCCAGCTCCACACATTTGTACACAACGCGGGTCATCCGGAAAAACGGTGGCCCGCGTTTTTTGTTTTCTAAGCCGCCGTTGATCGTCGAGCACCTTAACAACTTCATAGCTAATCATCTCAAAATTCCGGCGCGAATTTAGCAAACAAAGGTTAAGTGATTTACAAAAAGAATTGTTAAAAAAAGCCACGGATTACCACGGATTTTCACGGATTTCTCTCCCTAATCTGCGTAATCTGCGTAATCTGCGGACACCTTCTTAAGAAAACTTTTTGTAACTTACCTAAAGTTAAAAGAAAGATCTATACCGCAGACCGCTTTTACTTTAAACTTTGACCTTTGCCCTATTTTTGCGGAGTAACTCAACGGCAGAGTGACCGGCTGTTAACCGGTTGGTTGTGGGTTCGAATCCCACCTCCGCAGCTGTGGCCTCGATCCCAAAAAGAGGCTTCACTCAGGGGGGAGCCTCCTCTAATCTTTTACCTTACACCTTAAACCCTATCAAAAGTGCTGAGTCCTGAGTTAAAAGTCCTGAGTCTGGTAACAGCGCCAACTGAGGACTTTTAACTTAGCACTCAGGACTAAACCTTTGCGTAGGGCAACACCGCCTGCCCCTCCTGCAACCGGCTCAAAAGTAATCGCACCCCCACGAAGCGGATATGAAGCTGCTTTGGGAACCAAAAATCCCTCGGGTTGATTACCTAGTCCTAAAAGGAGAGATTCCCGCAGCCTGGAAAGTGTATCTGCCGCTTGTCAAACAAAATCGAGTGGGGTGAGTTTGTTTGGCCGGCGGCAAAATCGCGTATTTTCAAAGCGGGATGGCCAATTGGTACCTGGGTCATGTATCGGAAGTCACCAAGTACTCAAGTTTTACTTAATATTCACGAAATTGGTCCGCTCAAGTGTTGAGTTATTGATAGACAAGATTCATAATTGGTGAGTGTGGTATTTTTCTCCTAGAAGTTAAACATTATGACCTTAACTGCAACACCTGTGAATCAATCAACAGCCAGCTCATTTCCGCCTGATCAGTTGATGTCCGCCTTAATGCGACTTAACCTGCAGCCGCTGTCGTCACAGCGCACGTTGATCCAGGCGCTCGAACTGCTTTGTGAGGCGTTTGAGGTCACTTACGGGCTTCTCGGCCGGCTTGATACAACCCACGAGGTACTGGAAACGGTCACCGTTTATGGAGCCAACGGTTGGGCAGATCACGAAGAGTCATTAAAGCACGCCGCCATCCAGGCGATGCTGACGCAGGCCGATGGCGTGATCCCCACCCAATTTTCCCATCGCCCCCTCCACTCAGATCTGGAATTCAAAGGGTGCGGCATTCCCATCATTTGGCGTGGCGAATTAATTGGCCTGCTGATTTTGCTGTGCCCCAAAAAGCGGCCACACGATATCTTCCCCCACCTGGAAATCATGCTTGAAGCGGCCGGTTACTTCTCGCTGGTGATGGTCAACCAGATCTTGTCGGCCCAGGCGGATTGGGCCACCGCCGCCCCGACGACGCCAACAAAAGCTCAGGCCAACGCCCTAAAAACTGAGCTGCGTAACTTCTCCCACGATTTGCGCAACGTCCTCTCCGCCATCTTGGCCTGCAGCGATTTGCTGGTTAATCATCGGGCGATGATTTCACCGTCCAACCTCAATCAGCTATTTGATACGCTTTATCGCAGCACCGAAGAAGCCGTCAACCTGCTGAATTTGCTGCAAGATCACATCCAAGAAAAGATTTAGTGGTTTAACAAACATTGATTGACGAGCAGAGCCTCTCTGCAGGGCCGCAGCATAGTGCGGCCGATCCGTCGGTCCTTGTCTTTTGCACGAATCGGCGGTCATCTGCCTCACATCCTCATATGCCGATGAGGTTCGCCTTCGGCCCCCAAATTCATCCCGTTATATTTTATAATAAGGTTAACCCTCTTCAAAGGCTGTGGCCGGTCTCTGACCGAGCCACCAGCCGGCACGGTCAGAGACCGGCCGGAGCACTTGATCGATTACAAAAATCAGCCGCGAATATACCCTGATTTTTTATCAAAGATTTGGAGATTCAGGGGATTTTGCCAAATCTTGAGGGTAATCCCCTGAATCCTTTAATCCCTGTTTTATTTTTAGTGTTGAACTTTCTTCAGTATTTTGCATAAACAACCGTAGACTTCATGAATTAGAGCGGGTTTTTCACCTTAATCTGCAGACTTTAAAAAGAGACAAACCAATGAGTAAGAAAAAAAATCATGATTCAGGCGCGGCCGTTCAAGCGCTGCGCCAGCAGCCGGCTCCACTGACGATCTGGGGGCGTGAACTCGTCGATGAGCAATCGCTCAAGCAGATCAATCAGGCCGCCCAGCTGCCGGTCACCCAGCGGGTGGCGCTCATGCCGGATGCCCATGTCGGCTATGGGCTGCCAATTGGCGGTGTAGCCGCCCTCGAAGGTGCTATCGGCCCCTACATGGTGGGGGTTGATATCGGCTGCCGGCTGCACGCCACCATTTATGATCTGGACCCGGCCGAGCTGCACCAGGACAAATATAGCTATATCAACTTCATTCTCGATCACACCTACTTTGGCCGTAAAGCACCCAACCGCCACGAACGAAACCAGCACCCGATTCTGGACGATCCACGCTGGGGGCTGCTGCCGGAAAAATTGAAGCATTTAAAAGACAAAGCGGCCGAGCAGCTGGGTACCTCCGGGGGCGGCAATCACTTTGTCGAGTGGACCAAACTGGTCGTCAGTGAAAACAATCCTCTGGCCATACCGGCCGGAAAATATATCGCCCTCGTTTCTCACAGCGGCTCAAGACGGGTGGGGTATGAAATCGCCAACTACTTCAGCAAGGTGGCTGAATCAATTTGCACCTTCCTGCCAAGAGAGCTGCGCCGCCTGTCCTATTTGGATCATCAAAGTGAAGCAGGAGAACAATACGAAATCGCCATGAATCTGGCTGGGGATTATGCCCGGGCCAACCATGAGGTCATCCACCGGCGGATTCGTCATGATGTTGGCACCGACCTGGTCGTGGTCGAATTGGAAAATCACCACAACTTCGCCTGGCGCATCGAACGTATCAACCAGCCACCGGTCTTTGTTCATCGCAAAGGGGCCACTCCGGCCGAACAAGGAGTGACCGGCATCATTCCCGGTTCGATGGCCTCCACCGGCTTTTTTGTGGTTGGGCAATGTTACACGGCCGAACGCGTTCTCGAACACCCTGCGCTCAACAGCGCCGCCCACGGCAGCGGCCGGGTCATGGGGCGGGGAGCCGCGATTCGGTCACTTGACGCCCAGGCCATCCGCCGCAAACTGCGCGATAAAAACGTAACCGTAATCGGTGGTGGGGTTGATGAAGCGCCAGAGGTGTACAAAGATTCTCGTCAGGTCATCGAGGCGCAGGAAGACCTGATTGACGTATGGGCGACATTTGATCCGGTGATCGTGCGGATGGAGAAGCCTCGTAAGGGAAAAACCCTGGGGCAATAACCTCAAACCCCTGTTCCGACAAGCTCCCCTCCCCGTGTCGGGGAGGGGCTGGGGGAGGGGTAAAATGACCACCAAAGACCCACCCTCTTTACTTCAAAACTACAAACACCATCGGCCGCTTGCCGGTTTCGCTGTACAAATAGCGGTTGATCCCCTCTTCTACCAGCTGCTTGAGGCGCTCTTTGGCCTTGTTGCCGTGTGATTTAACCACCTTCCTGATCGCTTCTTCTACCCCATCAAACACATCTTGTTCGAGATTCAAGAAGCCGCGGGAAATAAACTCCGGAGTGCCAACCACCTGAGTGCCCTTCGTCGTCACGGCCGCTACAAAGAAGCCGCTGTCCGCCAAACGCTCCCGATCCCGCAAAACCCGGCGCGTTACGTCACCCACGCCGGCCCCGTCGACATACACATACCCTCCCGGCAGACGATCCAGGATATTCATTTCGTTTTCATCAAGCTCGACGATCGTGCCGTTTTCAACCACGGCCACATTTTCTTCGGGAATGCCGAGCTCATACGCCATGCGGGCGTGCTGTGTTAGATGGCGCAGTTCTCCATGAATCGGGATCATAAAACGAGGGCGAATCAGGTTAATTAACAGCTTCATCTCTTCCCGGCTGGCATGACCGGACACGTGCACATCGATGATGTCTTCATACAGCACGTTGGCTCCCAGCTGAAACAGACGGTTGATAATGCGGGTGACCGTTTCTTCGTTGCCGGGAATCGTGTGGGCTGAAATGACCACCGTGTCGTTGGCCTCGACCGATAAGCGGCGGCTCCGGCCGTACGCCAGCCGGCCGATAACCGATGTTGGTTCCCCCTGGGAACCGGTAGCCATAACCACGACCTTGCTGGGCGGCAAACTCTTGGTGTCGTCAATATCAACCAGCAAATTATCGGGTATGTCAAGATACCCCATTTCGCGCGCCATTTTGACATTATCGCGCATCGACCGGCCGACAACAGCCATTTTGCGGCCGTGTTTGTACGCCGCATTGGCCACCTGCTGAATGCGGGAAATCAGCGAGGCAAAAGTGGCTACGATAATGCGGCCGGGGGCGTCGGCAAAAACCTCGTCCAGCGCCTCAGTAATGGCCGTCTCCGAACGGGTCCAGCCGCTTCGCTCGGCATTGGTGCTGTCAGAAAGCAAACACAAAACACCGCGCTGCGAAAATTCTGCCAGCTTGGCAAAATCCGGCGGCCAGCCATCAACCGGGGTATGGTCAAATTTATAATCCCCCGAATGCACAATTAAACCCACCGGTGTGGTAATGCCAAACCCGACACAATCGGGAATGCTGTGCGCCATGTGAAACGGTTCAACTTTAAAATTATCGGTCAGGTTGAGAATATCTCCGGCCTGAATGACGTGAATCGTCACCTGGCTCAACAGCTTGGCTTCGCGCAGCTTGTTTTCAAGCAGTCCGGTGGTTAACGGGGTGGCGTAAATCGGAACGTTTATATCCCGTATCAGGTGGGATACCGCTCCCACATGATCTTCATGACCATGTGTAAACAGGATCGCTTTGACTTTGTCTGAGTTTTCGCGAACGTAACTGTAGTCGGGAATAATATAATCAATCCCCAACATATCGTTTTCAGGGAACATAATCCCACAGTCAATGATGATGATTTCATCATCGTACTGGATGGCCGTCATATTTTTTCCAATTTCTCCAAGGCCACCGATTGGAATCACACGCAGCTTGGCGCTCATTGATCCTCCATATAAATCGTGATCATTCCGCAGTTTGCGGTTAATATTTTCATTTGTTTCTGTTCAAACAGGAATGTTGGCTGTACATTTTTAAACCCTTCCGAGGCTTGATAAGAGGAAGGGGTGTCAAAATTAAAAAGACAGCGATAAATCCTTGGTGTAGCTTTATGCGCTTCAGTTTATCGGTTGATAGGTTGCCCATCAACAATTCAATTCAAAAAGGTGCGGTTGGGAAGGCGGGCACATCTATCCCGCGCCATTTGGCTCCTGCGGGCGATGGTGGCCGATACGCAAAATCAAGATGGTGATGTTATCAAAGCCACCCCGTTCATTTGCCAAATCCACCAGCTTGCGAGACGCTTCACCCGGCTCGTGCTGGGAGACGATGTCCGCCATTTCTTCATCCGTCACGTGATTGGTTAAGCCATCTGAACAAAGCAGAAGGTGATCGCCCTCTTCCAATGCCACCGGGAACAAATCGATTTTTGGCGGCTGTTCAGATCCAATACTTTGTAAAATAATATTGCCGATGTTTAAGGTTGCGGCCTCAGCATGTGTAATGATCCCTTCGTCAAGCAGCTTGGCAATCAGGCTGTGATCTTTGGTGATTTGTCGAATTGATCCGGCACGCACGTGGTACCCGCGGCTGTCGCCAACATTGGCTACGACCGCCTGATTGTCAGCCAGCACCGTCGCTACCAGGGTTGTCCCCATCCGGCGATCGTCCTGACGCTGATCAATTAAGGAACAAAGATCATCATGGGCTCGGGAAACGGCCGTTTGCAGGCGCTTTCCCCACGCTGACTCCCCATCATTTTCCAAATAATGATAGATGGTTCGCTCACAGGCATAGCTGCTGGCGACTTCCCCCGCATCTGCTCCACCCACACCATCGGCCACAACATAAATCCAACCATTACGTTTGGCTTCCTCGGATGATCGAGGTTCACAAACGCTTACATAATCTTCATTATGATCTCGGACCTGGCCCCGGTCCGTTAGATAGGCAACTTGAACGTGCCCGTTTTGGGTCATGAGCAAACTATATATCCGTGTAAAATGTCCGGCAACCGTTGCATGGTAAGTTATTACTCTATAGCACTTTCAATAAATCTGCTATCAGCTATAGCACAATTTAACATTTATACAGCCCTGAAAGAAGACAACTCTACAAAAGGGAGCTGATCAGCAAGTATAAAACAAAAACGATCAAAATCCCTACAATCAGAAGAGCCACCGTATTGAGGGCGTTGTTTCCAGACCGTTGACGAACGGCCGGTTTTGCTTCTTCCTTGGCAGGTTCCGCAGCCGTTTCCGCCAGTGGAGGCACCTTGGGTCTAACATCCGGCACCGCAAAAAATTCGGCCGGCGTATCTTCATCCATGACGGCATCCGGCTCGCCAACACGTTCTTCACCTACCGTGTCTTCAGCTGAAGGGTCCAAAAACGTCGTTGGTACCGTATCCCCTTCATAAGATGGTTCATCAAGAACCTCTTCCATCCCGTTAGCCGAAATTGTCTCAGCTGCCTGAGAGGTGAATGACGTTTCCACGTCCGGGTCAAGCGATAAAGCTTTGCGGTGAAATAAGTCAGCGCGATCGCCCTCTAACGTTTGGCTAAGTACGTACCACGCCTCAGCATCATCGGGATTCGCTTTGGCAAGAGCAGTTGCGATTTGCTGAGCCTGAATTACATTTCCTTGGAGATATGCGTTCCAGGCAGACTGTATATCAGCCATGAATATCCTCTAAATAGTTTAATCTTGGTGCGGCATTGTAACATTTTTTTTGCATGGGATCGAATTATCGGCTTTTTTCCGCAAACCGCAGTTGACACAGACGGCAGCTTTGCAAATTTTGCCCTGAAATTTTGCCGTCTTTTAAAGGTTCATCCGGCTGTAAATCGCTTAAAACGTCCCGTACATGGCACAAAGGCAGCCCCACCACTGAAGTATAGCAGCCAGATATCTGCTTGACCGGCCGAAATTGCGGATGTTGAATGGCATACCCACCCGCCTTATCAAATGGATCCCCGCTTTGAATATAAGATTTCATTTCATCAGCGGTGTACGGCCGCATTTCGACTGCGGTTTCTACGACCCGCTCAACTGTTTTTCCGGCACGATAAAAAACCAGGGCGGTATACACCTGGTGCCAACGGCCGCGCAGTAGGGAAAGCATCTCCCACGCTTCCCCAAAATCGGCCGGTTTGTTGAGAATTTGGCGGTCGACGGCGACCGTTGTGTCAGCGGTCAAGATCCAGGAATCTCGATCTTTTGTGTCTCTCAGCGCCCCGCCCAACACCTCACCCTTAAGGCGGGCCCGGCCGAGCACGTTGTCAGCCGGATCCGGGGTGGTAATCACATCCTCATCGACCTCGGCCGTGTGGACAGCAAATTCAACGCCCAATTCGGAAAGCAGTTCCCGCCGGCGCGGGGAGGTGGACCCTAATATCAGCATAAATGAACAGAGCCAGCCTGACGGCTGGCTCAATCTATCGCGTGGTTCACAACGCGAAATTAGAGGTAAATTTACTTGAGGTCGACTTCAGCACCAACGCCTTCGAGCTTCGCTTTGGCTTCTTCAGCCGCCTCTTTGCCCACCGCTTCCAGTACGGTCCCCAACCCTTCAACAAGCTCTTTGGCTTCTTTCAGGCCGAGGTTGGTCAGACTGCGGACTTCTTTAATGACGTTGATCTTCTTGGCGCCAACCGCTTTCAAGACCACGTCAAACTCAGTTTGTTCTTCTTCGGCCGCAGCGGCACCACCGTCGCCACCCATCATCGGCATACCGCCCATGACCATCGGGGCAGCGGCGCTGACGCCCCATTTTTCTTCGAGCATTTTGGTCAGCTCAGCAGCTTCCATCAAGCTCAAGCTGCTCAAATCTTCAACAATTTTTTCTAAATCAGCCATTTTTAATCTCCGATTTTTGCTTCAATCCAAATAATTCTCGTCAGGCAAATGCCCAACCGGTTTTGATCAATAGATTATGCGGGTGCTTCCGCGTCATCCTTTTTGGCGTACGCATCCAGGACGTTAACCACCTGTCGCACACCGCTTGCCACAACTGAGGCCAGGTTCCGTGCCGGAGCACTGAGTAAACCGACCATTTGGCCACGCAGCTGATCGAGTGAGGGCATTTTCGCCAGTGACTCAACCTGATCTTTCGAAATTACCTCATCGCCAAACAAACCACCTTTGATCTCAAAGATGTCTTCTTTGTCGGCGTAATCGGCCAATGCTTTGGCAAGCGTGGGCGCTTCCCCAAGAGCAAAACCGACGGCCACCTGCCCGTTAAGCAGGTCTGTGGGAACAGGTTTTCCTACCTGCTCCAAAGCCACACGCAGCAGTGTGTTTTTAGTGACATATAAAGCACCTTCAGCTTTACGGACCTCAACGCGCAGCTCTTCAAGCTGCTTGACGCCCATACCGGTGTAATCTGTCATGATAACCGCATCGCTGCGTTCGAGGAGATCGACGTATTGCGTTACCAATTCTTCTTTTCGCGCACGTGAAATAGCCAAGAGAATTTACCTCCTACGAAACCAATAAAAAAAATCCCCGCATCAGCCGATGCGGGGATTGTGTGAACCAATTTGAACGACGGATGTTTTGTCCAGGCAAAATATACCTGATCATCTGTCGTTTTCCCCCACCTCGGCTGGACATTAAGCCTTTTTGGCACCAGCTGTCTACGGTAGATTTTGTATACGTTTTTAAACGCGGCTACGAATTATAGCCATTTTCGAAAACAGGGCAAATGAGGGGGCTGCGGCCGCTCTCTAAAATCCTGCTTCAGCAATATCCATCTTGATGCCCGGACCCATCGTGTTGGCGATCACCATTTTACGCACGTAAGGTCCTTTTAATCCTTCCGGCCGATTGCGCCGGATGGCATCAAGTAAAGAATTCAAATTTTCACTGAGATTCTCGTTGGAGAAGCTCGCTTTTCCGACGGGAGCATGAATGTTGCCGGTGCGATCAACTCGAAATTCGACGCGGCCGGCTTTTGACTCGTTGATCACCCGGGGCAAATCCTGACCGGGCACAACGGTGCCCGCCTTGGGGTTGGGCATCAATCCGCGAGGGCCAAGGATGCGACCCAAACGGCCGACCTGTCCCATCATTTGAGGGACGGCAATGGCGACGTCAAAATCCACCCATCCGTCCTGAATCTTTTTGATCAGCTCCGCATCTGCGATGTAATCAGCTCCGGCGTCTTTGGCCAGCTGAGCATCCTCGCCTTCAGCAAAGACAAGAACCCGCACCGTTTTTCCCAGACCGTGGGGCAAGACGACGACGTCGCGCACCATCTGCTCCGCCTTACGGGGATCTACCCCCAGACGCATGTGAACTTCAACCGTCGGATCGAAGTTGGTGGTGGCGGTCTCCTTGATTAAAGCGACCGCTTCCTCGCGGGTATACATTTTTTCGTTTTCGATCTTGGCCGCTGCGGCCAGATATTTTTTGCCTCGTTTTGGCATGATGACCTCCTCGTGGTCCGGACGGACTTTTGATTAATTCGATTTGACGATTATCCGATTAATCGAACCAATCAAAAACCCTCCCACTGAGTAACTATTTATAATTCGACTTCAATACCCATGCTGCGGGCGGTGCCGGCAATGATCTTAATCGCGTTGTCCATATCATTGGCGTTCAGATCGGACATTTTCACTTCTGCAATCTCTTTAAGCTGGTCGCGGGTTACTTTGCCAACTTTGTCCCGATTGGGGACTGAAGATCCTTTCTTGATTCCGGCCGCTTTTAGCAACATATCGGCCGCCGGCGGGGTCTTTAACAGCAGAGAAAAACTGCCGTCCTGATAAACGGTGACCTCAACCGGTACAATTTGTCCGATCATGTGCGAGGTTTTGGCGTTGTACTCTTTACAAAACCCCATCAGGTTAATTCCGTGAGGACCAAGCGCCGTGCCCACCGGGGGCGCGGGATTTGCTTTCCCGGCCGGAATTTGAATTTTTACCACTGCTTTAACTTTTTTTGCCATTTTTTTCTCCCGGAGTCCAAGCGCTCTATACGAGCTCCTCCAAATGTGCCGTATTCAAAAATATAACCACAGAAAACAGAAACACCCCAACAGCGTGCTTCCCGTTTCCCTGTGGTTTGTTTTTATTAATTAAACTTTTTCGACGTGCAAAAAGTCGAGCTCAACCGGTGTTTCCCGGCCGAAGAACGAAACAAGGACGCGCACCTTGGCGCGATCGACGTCGATTTCCTGCACGGAGCCGATAAAATCTTTAAACGGCCCGGTACCGATACGCACTTTTTCGTTGATCTGGAAGTCGAACTTGACCTTGGGGGCCTCCGCTTCCATGCGATTCATAATTTTGGACACTTCGTCCGGCCGCAGGGGGGTTGGTGTATTTCCCATCCCCACAAAGCCGGTCACGCCTGGCGTATTGCGGACCACATACCACGATTCTTCGGTGAGAATCATCTGGACCAGGATATATCCGGGAAAGACGCGACGCTCAACCGTGCGACGCTTGCCGTCCTTGATTTCAATTTCTTCTTCGGTTGGGACCACAACGTCAAAAATCTGACCCTGCATCCCCATCGAGTCAATCCGCTGCTCAATACTGTGACGCACTTTATTCTCGTAACCGGAATAGCAGTGCACCACAAACCAGGCCCGGCCGTCATCGTCCCCATCTGTTAAGGGACCCAACAGGCTGCGCGGTTCTTCGATCTGCCCTTCTTCCTCGTTGATGATTTCTTCACTCATACCAAATTAACCCTACTCGACTTGGGGGCAGGCCGATCCAATCCCCAAACGAAGGAAGATGCCGGTTTGGATTAAGCACCAACCAGAAACCGAATCAATTCCTGCAGGACTGTGGACCATAGATAATCAAGCAGTCCTAAAAATAATGCAAATACAGCGGTGAAGGCCACCACAATCCACGTCAAGCGCCAGGCCTCTTCACGGGTTGGCCAGGTAACCTTGCGCATTTCACCGCGCGTTTCCCGCAAATAACGTGAAATCGGGTTTTCACCACTATCTTTTTTTCCCGGAGACGATTTTTTGACCGCACCGGTCCGTTTCTTGGGTTCCGTGTTTTCCACGACCATACTTTCCTTATCAACAGCATCGAGTGACATTCCCTCACCCTTTTAATTTTAAAGGTAGAACGTCACTCGTTGTAAATTCCAGCAAATTGGAGCAGGAAGGACAGGACTCGAACCTGCAACCTACGGTTTTGGAGACCGTTGCTCTGCCAAATTGAGCTACCTTCCTAAAATTATAATAGTTAACTTAAATTTAACTAATCTTTTTAAACTTTTATTGACGGAGCGAACAAGAAGTATAGCAAATTGTGCAGGGGTTGTCGAAAAAAGTGGGAGGGTTCTTATCCGAACGCCTCCCACCTGACTTCTCTGCATTTAGCTAACTTAAAGTTAGTCGTTGATTTTGGTAATGACGCCAGCCCCAACGGTCAAACCGCCTTCGCGAATCGCAAAGCGACTCCCGTCTTCCAGCGCCACCGGGGTGATCAGCTCCACATCCATCCGCACGTTGTCCCCCGGCATCACCATTTCTGTGCCCGACGGCAGCGTCACCGCCCCCGTCACGTCCATCGTCCGGATGTAAAACTGCGGACGGTACCCGTTGAAAAACGGCTTGTGCCGTCCACCCTCATCTTTCTTCAAGATGTACACCTCACACTCAAACTTCGTGTGCGGCGTGATCGAGCCCGCTTTGGCCAACACCTGACCCCGCTCGATCTCTTCCCGCTTCACGCCGCGCAGCAGCAGTCCGGCGTTGTCCCCCGCTTCCACCCGATCCAGAATCTTGTGGAACATCTCCATCGACGTCACCGTCACCTTGCGGATCTCATCGGTCAAACCGACCACATCCACCTCGGTCCCCGCCGTCAACGTCCCCCGCTCCACACGGCCGGTCACCACCGTCCCGCGGCCCTGAATCGAGAACACGTCCTCCACCGGCATCAAAAACGGCAGGTCAATCGCCCGCTCCGGCGTCGGGATGTACTCATCCACACACCGCATCAGCTCCAGAATCGGCTCGTACACCGCGTCTTCCACGTTGTCCGGCCCTTCCAGCGCCTGCAGCGCACTCCCCCGCACAATCGGCGTCTCATCCCCAGGGAACTCGTACTGATCCAGCAGCTCGCGCAGCTCCAGCTCCACCAGCTCCAGCAACTCCTCGTCATCCATCATGTCCACCTTGTTCATGAAGATGACCATCGCCGGCACTTCCACCTGACGCGCCAGCAGCACGTGCTCTCGCGTCTGCGGCATCGGTCCGTCCGGCGCACTCACCACCAGGATCGCTCCATCCATCTGCGCCGCTCCCGTGATCATGTTCTTGATGTAGTCACGGTGTCCCGGGCAGTCCACATGCGCGTAATGGCGGTTCTCCGTCTCGTATTCCACATGCGAAATGGCGATCGTGATCCCTCGCTGCTTCTCTTCTGGCGCGTTGTCAATCTGGTCAAACGCGGAAAAATCCGCAAACCCTTTCAACGCCAGCGTCTTGGTGATCGCTGCCGTCAACGTCGTCTTGCCGTGATCGACGTGACCGATCGTCCCGATGTTCACATGCGGCTTACTGCGTTCAAATTTCTCTTTACCCATCGTTCAATCCTCTATATCAAAACTAATCAATCAACTACGCGACCTTCTCGCCATTTTCCTTCATAATTTGCTGAGCAATGTCTGAAGTAACGGGTGCGTAATGTTCAAATTCCATCGTAAAAGTGCCGCGCCCCTGAGTCATGGAGCGGAGCCGGGTGGCATAGCCAAACATTTCAGCCAGCGGAACCCGCGATTTGATCGTTTGCAGGCCATCGCTGCGCATTTCGATCCCTTCAACCATACCGCGGCTGGCAGAAATATTGCCAATGACGTCACCGATATAATCTTCAGGGGCAACCACTTCAACCGCCATAATCGGCTCAAGCAGCACCGGCCGGCCCTTCTGGACCCCGTCCTTCATGGCCATCGAACCAGCGATTTTAAAGGCCATTTCTGAAGAGTCCACATCGTGAAAAGAGCCGTCATAGAGCGTGGCCTTAATGTCGACCAATGGGTAGCCGGCAATCACGCCGGTTTCCATCGCTTCGCGCAAACCATCTTCGATCGGCTTAATAAACTCGCGGGGAATAATACCCTGCACGATGCCGTTTTCGAAGACAAACCCTTCGCCTGGCTCAATCGGTTCAATTTTTACAATGGCGTGACCATATTGACCGCGACCACCGGACTGGCGCACAAAGCGCCCTTCAGCCCGTTCTACCGTCCGGGTAATCGTCTCGCGATAAGCCACACGCGGCCGGCCGACGTTCGCGCTAACCTTAAACTCACGGCGCATGCGATCGACCAAAACTTCCAGGTGAAGCTCGCCCATGCCGTACAAAATAGTTTGGCCGGTCTGCTTGTCACCCTCTACACGAAAAGTGGGATCTTCTTCACTCAACGCTTTTAAAGCCAACCCCAGCTTGTCCTGATCTTTGTTGGTTGCCGGTTCAATCGAGACCGAAATGACCGGTTCCGGGAAGGTAATCGCTTCCAAAATAACCGGGTGATTGGGATCACACAGGGTGTCCCCGGTAAAGGTGTGCTTCAGACCCAAAACGGCCGCAATATCACCAGACTGTACTTTCGTCAGGTTCTCCCGGCGATTTGAGAACATGCGCACCACAACCCCGATCCGCTCGGTTTTGCGCTTGACCGGATTTTCCAGTCTGGACCCGGTTTCCAAAACGCCGGAGTACACCCGGAAGTAGGATAGACGACCAACATAAGGGTCGGTGACTACTTTGAAGACCAGGGCCGTAACCGGTTCGTTGTCATCCGGATGGCGCAAAACTTCTTCTTCCGTAACCGCGTCAATAGCGGTGACCGGAGGCACATCAAGCGGTGAAGGCAAGTAATAAACGATGGCGTCTAAAACCGGCTGCACTCCTTTGTTGCGCAAAGCGGTCCCGCATAAAACCGGATTAAAAGTGCCGTCTAAGGTGCCCTTGCGGATGATAGCCCGAATCTCATCGACGGTGATCTCTTCCCCTTCGAGATAGCGCATCATCAAATCATCGTCTTCCTGGACGATGGTCTCGATCATTTCTTCTCGAGCAGCGTTGATCTCATCGAGGATTTCGGCCGGGATGTCAATAATTTCAGCATTGGCGCCCAAATCACCGGTGTCCCAAACCTTGGCTTCCATCGTGACCAGATCAACCACACCGCGGAAGCTGTCTTCCAAACCGATGGGCCACTGGATGGGCAGGGGGACCGCCCGCAGACGTTCGCGCATCATGTCCATGGTGCGCGTAAAGTTGGCCCCAGTACGGTCCATTTTGTTGACAAAAGCGATGCGCGGCACGCTGTATTCGTCCGCCTGACGCCAAACGGTTTCAGATTGGGGTTCAACACCGGCTACGGCGTCAAACACCACAACCCCACCGTCGAGGACGCGGAGGCTGCGCTGCACTTCCGCTGTAAAGTCGATGTGACCGGGAGTGTCAATGATATTGACCTGGTGATCCAACCAAAAGGTGGTGGTAGCGGCCGAGGTAATGGTAATACCCCGTTCCTGTTCCTGAACCATGTGGTCCATGGTCGCCGCACCATCATGAACTTCACCCATGCGATGAATCATCCCGGTGTAATAAAGAATGCGTTCAGTCGTCGTGGTTTTACCGGCATCGATGTGCGCGATAATCCCGATATTGCGAACGCGATCTAATGGATGACGACTCATACTTTTTCTCTCGCCTCAAATGCCGCCGCCTTAATTCATTAAGCCGGCGAACTGTGTATCTCGACAAAAATTCTCTTAAACCTGTATCGCAAACCAAATTAAAAACGATAGTGAGCGAAGGCCCGGTTGGCGTCTGCCATCCGGTGGGTATCGTCCCGCTTTTTAACGGAGGCCCCTTGACCGTTGGCGGCATCCATAAACTCGGCCGCCAGCTTTTCGGCCATCGAACGGCCGTTGCGGTTGCGAGCGGAAGCCAGCAGCCAGCGCATGGCCAGCGTGATTTGACGCCGGGAATCAACCGGAATCGGCACCTGGTAAGTGGATCCACCCACACGACGCGGCTTTACTTCCACCTGCGGCTTTACGTTGCTAAGCGCATCTTCAAAAACATCAAGCGGGTTCCGTTTGGCGCGCTGCTCAATTAAATCAAAGCTGTTATACATCAAACGCTGGGCCAGGCTCTTCTTCCCATGTCGCATCAAGCGATTGACAAACATAGAGACATGAAGACTGTTGTACTTGAGATCTGGCTCAGGCGTACGTTTTTCCGGACGAAATCTTCTTGGCATGATTCACCTCTCCTACTGGTTAACGGCGCGGCCGTTTGGTACCGTATTTTGAACGACCCTGGGCGCGATTGTTGACCCCGGCCGTGTCCAGCGTTCCGCGGACAACATGATAACGCACACCGGGCAGGTCTTTTACCCGGCCCCCGCGAATCAACACAACCGAGTGATCCTGCAGGTTATGCCCTTCACCACCGATATAGGCGGTCACTTCGATCCCGTTTGAGAGACGAACACGAGCGATTTTCCGCAAGGCCGAGTTCGGTTTCTTGGGGGTCATCGTGCTGACTTTGGTACACACACCACGTTTTTGAGGTGATCCTTTACTCTGACGCACGCGGCGCTGCTTAAAGGTATTAAAGGTCCACTGCAAAGCTGGTGCTTTGCTTTTCTTTTTAGAGGCTTTTCGCCCTTTGCGAACTAACTGATTAATCGTTGGCACGCCAAATACTCCTTGCGGCCGCCCTGGAGTTCACTTCAGCACTCTTGGGGCGCCAAGCACTTACTCTCCACAGGAAGCCATATAAAATTGAAAAACAATTAAAAAAACTGACTAAACACGCAAACAAACGCCTTGAAAGACAGCAATCAAGGTAAAAAACTTATAAGCAAACTGCTGTTGATAATGTGGTCTTTACTCGACAATGGAGGCCACTTGAATCATATTTAGCTCAAGTGGCCTCCATTGCTATTGAGTTATTCAATTCCCGATCGGCATCGGGACCAACTTTTCAATTAACGAAAAGCTATTCTATCAGGGATGAAAATATTTGTCAACGAGGGCCTGTAATTTTTTTCACAAACACCGCCCAGACTAACAAAATGCATATTCTCTCAGAGCAGGCACTCAAATTTGCTGTCATGGCTCAAGCATTGCGGTGATTATGATTCAGAAGACTTTTGATCAAAGCGCGACAGCCGATTTTCAATTTCTTTGACGATGTTCAATATTTCTGAGAAGTCTGATCGATTGAGGAACGGCTCCAGTTCAGAGGTTAACCGGTTCATATCCGGTTGATGGTAAAAAATGAGCGTGGCCACATCATTTTCATATATGCCAACCTTGGCAAAATTTCCCTGCCTGTAGAGAGAAGGCAGGGCGTAGAGCTTGAGCAAAATAAGCCCTTCAACGGTGGCCGTCAAGATATCTCGTTCTAGAAATGGCCTTAAATGGGTATGCTCTCGCTGAACTTTAGCAAAGACCGGATTTTCAGTTAACAAAAAATCGATTTTCAGCTCCTCAAAATAACCACGGGCAAAATTTTCATCCTGCTCTAGGATCTTTATCTCTGAAAGCTTCTTCAAAGAAGAAACGGCGACAATCAAATCGATGTCTTCGGTGTTACGCCCTTCAATATATTGAAGAAGGGCGATACCACCCACCAGAACAAAATCAATTTTTTGGGTGGCCAGCATTGAAAATAATTTTTCAACAGATTGAAACAGAGAGTCGGTATTCATCGTTTGAACCTTGCGGATACCAGATTTAAAAAACACCCCATTGCGAATCACCCGACCAATTTGGATTGTTCCCTGCTGCGGCCTGTCTTCCGTCATTTTATTCATGAGTCTATTGTAGCATGATAATGGAGTGTATTTACGGCTCTTTTCAATAAAAAAGGACGGCCGCTGAGCGACCGTCCTGTTAAAACTCGCAAAAATAATGCCTAGCGGCGGGTATTGCGCGCCAGATCCATCAGCCCAGCCCCCATAAACGGCGCCTGGCGATTGTGCTTCTTGTCGTCCTCTTTGCCAAAGCGAATCACTTCGCCACGCTCGGTGACCGCTTCCACAGCCAGCCCCAAACTCTGGAGCTCTTTGACCAACACCCGGAATGAGGCCGGAATTCCCGGATCGTCAATCGGTTCGTTTTTGACAATCGCTTCGTATGTCTTGACCCGCCCCTGCACATCGTCTGATTTAACAGTCAACATCTCTTGCAGGGTGTGCGCCGCACCATACGCTTCAAGCGCCCACACTTCCATTTCACCAAAACGCTGGCCGCCGAACTGGGCCTTACCACCTAACGGCTGCTGAGTCACCAGCGAGTAAGGACCGGTTGAACGGGCATGAGCCTTATCTTCAACCAGATGGGCCAGCTTCAGCACGTGCATGACGCCCACGGTAACCGGCTGGTCAAACCGATCGCTGGTTTTACCATCAAAGAGGAGCTCCTTCCCTGATCCTGGAGGTGGCTCAAAGAACATAAAGCCAAACTCTTTGGCCAACGGCCGTAGTTCCTCGAGTGCCAACTTCGCAGGATCAATCTGGAATTTCTCTGGCACTTCGCCCTCATGACGTTCAAGCATGAGCAAATACCATTCCAGGACGGCCACACGCACCGCTTCTTGGTCGCTCTCTGGCGTTAGGGAGTGCAAATCCTCATCGTCTTCTACTTCAAACGGCAGAATCAAATCCGGATCATATTCGTTGGTACGCAGCCATTCGCGAGCGATGGCCAAAGTCACATAGCGCTCATCCTGGCGCAGACGTTCGACGTCATATCCCAGATCTCCTAACCAGGCGGAGATAAAGAGATATTTGGCTTCAACATCACTTTCGAGGGATTCAAGATCGTATTCGATCTCTTCCAGCCAATCCCACGTCCAATCCATAACAACCTCATCCGCCCGCTCGGCCAACCAGGCGCGACACAGTTCGGCCCGAATCTGATGTTCTTTTGCGCCGTCAAAAACTGGGGTAATTGCCCGGAACTGAAGCCGCTTGGCGGCCCAGCCCAAATGGGTCTCAAGCACCTGACCCAGGTTCATCCGGCCGGGAACACCCATCGGATTGAGAATAATATCAACCGGTCGGCCATTTTCCAGAAACGGCATGTCCTCGATCGGGACCACCTTGGAAATCACGCCCTTGTTGCCGTGACGGCCGGCCATTTTATCGCCAACCGACAGTTTACGACGCTGGGCCACGCTGACCCGCACCATTGTTTCAACTCCGGCCGGAAGATCACGGTCTTGCTGCCGGTCAAAGACCTGAACGTCAACCACCTTACCTCGGGCACCATGCGGCAGACGAAGGCTGGAATCTTTTACTTCCCGCGCCTTGTCACCAAAGATGGCCCGCAGCAATTTTTCTTCGGGGCTGAGCTCTTTTTCACCCTTGGGGGTAATTTTACCGACCAGAATGTCGTTTTCATTGACGTCTGCACCGATGCGGATAATACCTCGCTCGTCGAGATCTTTTAAGGCGTCTTCGCTGACGTTGGGAATGTCGTAGGTGATCTCTTCCGGTCCTAGCTTGGTATCACGCGCTTCAACCTCGTGCTTCTCGATATGAACCGAGGTGTACTTGTCATCGCGGACCAGCTGCTCGCTGACCAGAATCGCATCTTCGTAGTTGCCACCTTCCCAGGAAAGGAAGGCAATGACCACGTCTTGACCGAGGGCGAGTTCACCCTGACGGGTTGAGTAGCTGTCGGCCAGCACCTCGCGGGCTCCGACGTGCTGCCCTTTAACCACCAGCGGCCGCTGATCGATGCAGGTACTCTGATTGGAGCGGGTGTATTTGCGCAGGTTGTACGTGCGCGGACCGCTCTCACCAACGACCACAATTTTGTCGCCGGAGACGGAAATCACTTCACCGGCCTCATCAGAAATGATCACCTGCCCTGAATTGCGGGCGGCCTGCTGCTCCATCCCGGTGCTGACAACCGGCACGTCCGGTGTCAGGAGAGGCACCGCCTGACGCTGCATATTTGATCCCATCAGCGCTCGGTTGGCGTCATCGTGATCGAGGAAAGGAATCAGCGAAGCGGAAACACCCACAATTTGCCGTGGGGCCACGTCAACAAAGTCCAGGCGCTGTACATTCGTAAAGATAAAATGCTGATTGCGGCGGGCGGCCAGACGACGCTCAATAAATTGACGGCGATCATCCAGCTTGGCATTTCCCTGGGCAATGGTGTAGCGATCTTCTTCATCGGCCGACATATAGATGATTTCATCGGTCACAAACGGCATCACCTGGATCGTTTCCAGTTTAGCTTTTTTGATCGCTTTAAAGAGATCGGCCGTAATGGTTTCACCCTGCTCGACGAGAATTTCACCGGTCGAATCGTCAACGATGTCGGTGAAGGCATCGTGGCCAACCATTTCCTTGTCGTTCCCTTCAAAGGTGTTGAGCACCCGACGATAGGGCGTTTCGACAAATCCGTAGCGGTTGACGCGGGCGTATGTAGCCAGCCGGCCGATCAACCCGATATTGGGTCCTTCCGGTGTTTCGATGGGGCAAATACGGCCGTAGTGGCTGTGATGCACGTCGCGAACTTCAAAGCCGGCCCGTTCACGGCGCAGACCGCCGGGTCCAAGGGCCGAGAGGGTGCGCTTGTGCGTCAATTCGGCCAGGGGGTTTGCCTGTTCCATAAATTGGCTGAGCTGCGAGCTGCCAAAGAATTCACGGACGGCCGCCACAACCGGGCGGATGTTAATAAGGGAAACCGGGGTGACGTTTTCAGCGTCGCGGATCGACATGCGTTCCTTAACCACCCGCTCCATGCGGCGCAGCCCCACCCGAAGCTTGGCCTGCAGGAGTTCACCCACCGTTTTGACGCGGCGATTGCCTAAGTGATCGATATCATCCGGCTGCGTTTCGCCGTTGTTGATGCGAACCATGTGCCGCAGAATATTGACGATATCAAACTGGGTGACGGTGCGGTGTTCAGCCGGGACGTCATTTTGCAGCCCCAGGCGCTTGCTGAGCTTGTAGCGGCCGACGCGTGCCAAGTCATAGCGGCGATTGTCGTACAGCTGTTCCTTTAAATATTGAATGGCGTTGTCGAGTGTTGGCGGATCGCCAGGGCGCATGCGCTTGTAAAATTCAATGAGCGCCTGCTCGGCCGAAGAACGATCCGGGTCGTATGGTGGTTCTTGTTCGATACTGCCGGGAATATAGAGATGTTCACCGTTGGTATCAATATCGGCAAAGAGAGCCATGATCTCTTCATCGGTTCCCTCTTTGAGGAGCTGATTGCCCAAACCGTCATCGACGGCCGCCATCGCCCGCAGGAAAAGGGTAGCGGGAATCGTGCGCTTCCGATTAAACTTAATGGTCAGATAATCGGTTTTACGGGTCTCAAACTCCATCCAGGCACCGCGATCGGGGATCAGCTTGGCCATGGCCAGCGGCCGGCCGGTGGCTTTTTCCGGCTCAACTTCAAAGTAAGCGCCAGGGGAACGAATCAACTGGCTGACGACAACGCGTTCGGTGCCGTTGATCACAAACGTCCCGGCCTCGGTCATGAGCGGGAAATCACCCATGAAAATCTCTTGCACGATCGGCTGATCGAGGTCTGAACGATAGAGCAATACGCGCACGTAAAGCGGGGCCGCGTAGCTCATATCGCGTTCGACACACTCGTCGACATCATATTTGGGTTCACCAAACCAATATTTGAGATCAAACCCCTCAACTTCTGGGAGATTACAGGGGAAATACAGCTTGAAATTTCCCGTGTAACTTTCGATTGGTGAAATCTCCTGGAAAAGCTCTGTCAGGCTTTCCTGAGAAAACTGTTTGAATGATTCGAGCTGAACATCGATTAATTTTGGCAGCTCAAGAGTGCCTACAGCTTTGGCATAATTTCGGCGAATCGGATTCGTCATTTTTGCAACCTGCTCCTACTGTGGCGAGCGGCCTTAAGCGGGCCACCGGCCATTTTGTCTTTACGACCTTGGTCTGGTTGAGAATGTGCTTGCGAGGATCTCTCTTCCTCCGGAATCCCCATCAAGGGAGATTGGTGATCGTGTTAAGGGGAAAATCAAAACACAGAAAGGGCGCAACATCAATTGTTGCACCCTGGAAATTTTACGTTTTGTTTTTGCATTCAAATAATGGCACTGATCACCAAAAGTCAACTTTTTTGCAAGCGATAATAATAATGGATTTGGGGGTAGTTGTCAATTTTGCGGGTGACTGGTGGGTGGATGTTAGCGCTTTTTTTATGCAAATGCTTGTTGACAGGTCAATTTAAGCGGTTCGAAACGTATAAGCGTGCCCGTATTGCTCCAAAATGATATTGACGGCCGCTTCCCAGGTAAAATTACCCTTGGCCCGCTGCCGCAATTTTTGCCCGAGATCGTGACGGCGGGCCTCATCCTGGGCCAGGTTTTGAATCGCCGCCGCCAGGCCGGCAATATCGCCCACCGGCACGTAAACACCGGCCTCCCCCAAATATTGCCGATGAACGGGGGTATCGTAGGCTACTGTAGGCAGACCCAGCGCCATGTAGTTGAGCATCTTCCCACTTCCTTCGGTGGCCGACATCTTGGCGGTGATGGCGATATCTCCTAAGGAGAGCAAAAAGGGGGCTTTTTCAAACGGGACTTTGCCGGTGAAGGTCACACAATCCGCCACGCCCAGCTGGGAGGCCAGCAGTTTGTAATGGCCAACGCTGGGAAAACCCATAATCAAAAAATGGACAGGATGGCCACCCTGTTTGAGCAGTGCAGCAGCCTGAAGCATATGTGGAATGCCCTGATAATCGGTCAGCAAGCCCAAATAAACGACCAGGTGATGATCAGGGGGGATGCCCAGGGACGCTTTTTTAGCAGCCAGTTCAGTGGCGGAAAAACGGTGTGGGTTGAATTTATCCACATCGACGCAATCCGGCAAGGAAATTAAGCGGCTGGGGGGAATCTCAAAATCGGTGGCCAGCAATTCTCGGGCCTGTTTGGAGCTGGTCAAAATGGCGTCGGCCCGCATGTTGATAAACTTTTCCAGGCGGCGTATTAAGCGGAAGCGCCGGCCGTTTGGGCGCATAAATCGATGATCGAGCATTTCAGCGGACAAACTGCCCTGGTAATCAAAAATGAGGGGGATATTTAGCCAGCGAGCCAGCACCCAGCCGATTAAAGCCCCTTCATGCATATGGCCATGGATGATATCCGGCCGCATGCGCCAGGCAACCTGCAGCGCCTTTAGCGAGAGGTAAACGTCAAAAGCGATTTTGTGCCGGGAAGAACCTACTTCATATTCAGCGCGGTACGGCAGTGGGGCGGTTCGTTCGATGTCGAGCCCGGCAACATCTCTTCCTTTATAGTACGTTACGATTTTGACCTGGTGCCCCAATTTTTGCAGCAGCCTGGCTTCCTCTAAAATGCGGATATGCCCCCCATAGTCGCTAAAGAACGAGGTGGGAGCGATCATTAATATTTTTTTACCCATCAATCTTCATCGCGGCGAATCCGACGTGCTCCAAAACTGCCAAATAATTGCTCCATCATGCCGCGATTTTCAATTTTGGGCGATTTTTGCTCCTGCCAATCGTTGGTTTTACGATCGTGAAGCCACTGCTCTCGCTGGATGTTGAGTTCGGTCATCAAAGCCGCTAATGTTTCTTGATCTCCATTTTGTACCCACCGCCTCATTTCAAGCAGGTACTCCACAATGGTGTCTAGCCAGTGAATGGCGGCCGCTTTGTTTTGAAAGGCCATGTGTGCCAAATCTTCTTCACTGCCCAGGGGATTGGTGGCAATGGTAAATGTCTGGTTGGCCATCCGCCGCATATCTTGCCAGCCGGTCGCGCTGGTTAATGCTCGGAAGTATGCTGCTCCCAACAATCCGGGGAGCGTTTCGAGCGCCTGGGCGTAAATATCAAACTCTTCCATATCGACGTAAAAAGATTCCGCGCCTAAAATCCGGCCGATCTGCTCGACCGTTTGCACCGCCCCTTCATCTACTTTGGGTCCTGGCATCAGGCACATCACGCTGTTGGCAAAGAGTTCGGCTGTGGCCGCTTCCGGGCCGGGGCGCAAATCTTTAGCGCCATCCACGTTCAATATCGGCATGGCGCTCACGTAATGGCCGGTTGATAAATGGGCATTCACCCATTTCTGCACCGGTTTTTTTAACGGACTAAAATCAATAATGACCGCATGTTCCTGAATCCCCCGAGACAGCGCCACAATTGTCTCTTCCATTTCGGCAAAAGGCAGGGAAATGAAGATAATGTCACCTTCAGATACGGCGCTAACCAAATTCATCACCGCTCGATCAATCGCCCCACTCTCTTTTGCAACCTTCAGCGCCTCGCGGTTGCGATCGTGCCCCACGATTTGCAAATCAGGGAGCTTTTGTTTAAACCGCAAACCAATCGAAGCGCCCTGCTTGTTTAATCCGATAATCGAAATGGTTTTGACTTTCATACTGTTTCTCTTTAATGTTGTTTGGCGGTCAAAAAATCCGCATTTTTTGTTTCTAATCTGATCTGAACAGCGCGCCGTCTCATCCTTAACTCAAATCATCCGCCCATTGAAGGCGGGCAAGCAGTTTCTCATCTTCAGAGCGGCTTTCCGGATTTGGTAATTGATCCTGATGGCGTTTGATAAAGGTGCAAAGGCGAGGATCCGATTCAACGGATTGAACCATTTCCGCACCCCACAGGGGATGCTGCTCGCGCACCACAAAAGGTTTTTCCCACCATCGGGCCTGGTGGAGCGGCCGGTTTCCCCACCGGCTGGACATCGTCGGCCACAATTTGCGCCCGAGCACGATCCAGCTGCGCTCAATCAAATTTACTTTTAAACGTGTTTTTCCGATATCATGCAGCAGCGCGGCGCGTAACAAGGCGATATCCTGAACCCCGCTCTCTTTTAATCGCCGCCACACCCGAAAACTGTGCTGCTGATCGTTACTTGAGAATTTTTGAAAGAGCTGCCATTGAGATGGGGTCAGCTGTTGGCGAATAATCGTTTTTTGATCGCCGGAGAGTGCACCAGCTGAAATCCCCTGCCAAAATTGCTGAATGCGGTAACGGAATCCCATAAACCCAAATTTAAACTTGTGCTAGCTATAAAATCCCCGGTCCCATGAGCAGGGATGCCAGCTGAAAGGCCCAGCCAAAAACATTGCCAACGACATTAATATTGATGGCCGGGAGCAGGAAAAAGACCGCTAAAAAAATTATCATGCCGTATTGACGCAAAGGCATTAGCCGATAGGCCAATTCTCCGGGCAAAATACCCAGCAAAATGGTGAATCCATCCAGGGGTGGAACCGGCAGCAAATTAAAGAACAGCAAAATACAGTTTAACCAAACGCCCCAAAAAACGAGGTTGACAAATATTTGGGGTATCTCCCCAAAGGCCATTATCAGGCCACGGCCGAGCAGGGCGAACATAAAGGCCATCAGCAAATTGGCCAACGGACCGACTACGGCCACGAGGGCATGCCCCAGGCGGGGGTTGCCTCGAAAATTTCCGGGATTGACCGGAGTTGTCGCCCAACCAAAGCCGAAAATAGCCAGCAAAATAAAGCCGAGACGATCGATGTGGGGAAAAGGGTTTAGGGTAATCCGGCCGTAGCGGCGCGGGGTATCGTCGCCCAAGCGATCCGCCATCAGCGCGTGGGCAAATTCATGGTAGGCAAACGCGAAGAAGCCGACCAGCAAGAAGGCGGCGTAAGCGGCCACATCAAAACGGCCGTTTTGCATAAAAAGCTGAAAAATACCCATAAACGATTATGTCAACCTAACAATAGAATAATGCATTATAGCTCAAATTACCATTTAACAATTAGTAATTAGTAATTAACTATTGGGAAATGCTAATTGTTTAGACGTTGATCAATCTTTACGACTTACGGCTACAAATGGATATAATTACCCGATCTTAATTTAAGGGAGAGTGTGCCAGATATTCTGATGAAACCAACACCACCGATGATTGACATAGACGATATCGTTCGTTTGAGAAAGGCACATCCGTGTGGCAGCGTGCTATGGCGGGTCACGCGGGTAGGGGTTGATATCGGATTGGTTTGCTGCACCTGTGGGCGAAAAATCATGCTCCCGCGAAGCAAATTTAATAAACAATTGAAACAAATAGAGAAGAAAGCCGGGTCAGATCAACCAACGATCTCATCATCCTGACCATTTACCCGTTAGCTTTTCAAATTTCCCAACGGTTCTATGACAACTTTTTTACTGGTTCTCTACATCCTGGCCCTGTCGGGGTTAGGCGTATTTGGTTTTTTAGGGTACATCACCCTCTGGTATTACTGGCTCCATCGCGGCGATCCGACCCCAAACCTCTCACTTCCGGAGGGTGAGGCGCTGCCGATTGTGACCATCCAGCTGCCGGTTTTTAACGAACGATATGTCATCGGCCGTCTGGTGCAGGCCGCCACATCCCTGAGCTACCCCAAAGAGAAGCTGGAAATCCAGATTGTGGATGACTCAACTGATGAAACGGCCGCCTTGGCCGAAGAATTGACCACCCATTATCGCCACCTGGGGTTCAATATCTCCCTGTTTCATCGCTCAAATCGTCAAGGGTTTAAAGCCGGTGCCCTCGCCGCAGCCCTTGAAGAAGCCCAGGGGGAATTTGTGGCGATTTTTGACGCCGATTTTCAGCCGCAGACGACCTTTCTGCAAAAAACCATTCCCCTTTTTTTGGCTGAGCCGAACCTGGGCATGGTTCAGACCCGCTGGGGACATCTCAATGATCAGCGCTCACCGCTGACCGCAGCGCAGGCGATCGCCATGGATAAACATTTTATGATCGAGCAAACGGTGCGCCATCGAGCTGATCTATACCCAAAATTCAACGGAACGGCCGGTATTTGGCGGCGAAGCTGTATTGAAGATGCGGGCGGCTGGCTGGCGGATACCGTTTGTGAAGATTTATGTCTCAGCACCAGGGCGGTTTTAAACGGGTGGGATTTTCAATTTTTGCCTGATGTGGTCACCCCTGGTGAGCTTCCAACCAGCATATCCGCCTACAAAAACCAGCAGGCACGCTGGGCCAAAGGGTCACTGCAGTGCCTCATCAAATTTGGCTGGCAAATTTTAACCGATCATCAACACAGCTGGATCGCCCGCTTTTATGCCCTGTTGACGATGTCCGGCTACCTGGCTCACCCGTTTTTGCTGACGCTCATCTTGCTGCAAATTCCCTTGATGCTGCTCGGTTACCCGCTTTCACCAAAACTGTTCCTTTTTTCGGTCCTGGGGTTGGGGCAGCCGGTTTTATTTATAATTAGCCAACAATTAATTTATCCGGATTGGCCACAGCGGCTGCGCCATTTTCCAACCTTGATGTTAATTTCATTGGGGCTAGGGCCCTCCATTACTCGCGCGGTTTTGCAAATTTTTACCAGTTCAACCCACAACTTTGTCCGCACCCCCAAAGGGGAAGAAGCGGCCGTCAGACAAGCCCGACAGACAGGTACCCTCAGAAGGCATCTGGATGGATATCGTTTTCCATTTGATCCAATTGTCACCGCAGAGTTATTTCTGGCCGCCTATGGCGCGATCGGTTTATGGATGGCTGTTTCACAGGGAATTTACGGACCAATTTTTCTTTTATCTTTTTGTTTCATCGGTTTTTCATACGCTTCTTATTTATCTTTGAGTGAATAACGATGTTTAATTCAGCTATAATGGAGGCTGCCAATTTTTTCTCACGGTTTGGAAATACATCATGAGTGACCATCACGAATATAAAAATCGAACCCGCATGGGCATTTCAACCGATTCAAACCGATCAACGCATTGGAGCCGGACAACCCGGTATTTTGCGTTTATCATCTTCCTGGGGTTTTTGATCTGGTTTGGGTACACAATTCGGGAACTTATCGCCCCGCTGATTATTTCTGCCCTGTTGGCTTATGTCCTGAATCCACCCATTTCCTACGTCAACAGCCTATCCAAATTACCGCGTGTCTGGGTGGTGACCCTGGTTTATGCGATCTTGATTTCCCTACTGGGGTTGGCCATCTTTACGCTTACCCCAGTGGCTATCGAACAAAGCACCCTTTTGGCGGACGAATTCGACATTATTCTCGATGAATTCAGCACGACGGCCGAAACCGAGTTACAAAACCTGGGCTTAAATTTCAACGTGCAGGAGCTGGTCAATTCAATCGACACTTTTTTCTCCACTACGCTGGGGCCGGATCAAATTTTCCGTTTTGTAACAACCACCAGTCGAAATTTGGTGTGGATCTTAATCATCATTGTGACCACATTTTACATTTTACAGGATTGGCATCTGCTGCGGGCTTGGCTCTTCAGGCTTGCTCCTCCCGCTTATCAAGGGGATGTTCGCCGCCTGTATGGTGAAATTAAGGACAAATGGCAAGCGTATCTTTGGGGGCAAATTTTGCTGATGTTGGTCATCGGCATTCTGAGTGGGGTAAGTTCGGCCGCCGTAGGGCTTCAAGCGGCGGTGGTTTTGGGGTTAATCGCCGGGATTTTTGATGTGGTCCCCTCGGTTGGACCAGCAGTAGCCATGGCCATTGCCACCATCGTGGCCTGGTTTCAGGGGCCTCCAGATTTCATTCCGATCTCCACCCCCTGGTATGTTTTGCTGGTTCTGCTGGTTTTTGTGGCGATTCAAACCATCGAAAATATTTGGCTGCGGCCGCGCATCATGGGGCAAACCCTCAAAATGCACCCGGGAATCGTTTTTGTGGCCGTTATGGGTGGGTTGGCCATCGGGGGAATCCTCGTTGCCCTTCTAATTGTGCCTTTAATCGGAACAATGGGTATTATAGGTGGATACTTAAGAGCCCGGATGTTTGGTCTTGATCCGTGGCCCGCAACCATGAGCGATGCTAATTCGTCCGACGATATTTTAGATAACCACCACCATCCAGCAACCGGTGTGCCGGATCCCAAAGACAAAGAAACCATTCCGGTAACCGAACAAACGCAAGGTTAACCCGACCATGGAAGATTTGATCGGCGAAAATATCAATAACTTTGAGCTGCAGGAGATCATCGGTAAAGGCAGCATGGGTATCGTTTACCGCGCCTACCATCCTCAGCTTCAGCGTTATGCGGCCGTCAAAATTCTTCGTCCGGAATGGGTTTATCAAGAGGGATCTTACGAACGTTTTCTTCAGGAAGCGCGCACCGCGTCCAGGCTCGATCATCCCCGTATTGTAAACGTCATCAACTTTGGTGAATATGAGCAAAGCTATTATCTGATGATGGACTATATCGAGGGACCTAGCCTGCGAGAGCTGCTAGAAGAAAACGAGCAGGGTTTGGCGGTCACCGATGTGGCCCACATTTTCACCCAAATTAGCGATGTTCTGGGTTTTGCTCACGAGCAAAACATCCTCCATCGGGATCTCAAACCGGACAATATCTTGTTGACTGAAAGCAGCGAGGAAGGCCGGCCGTACACGGCCATGGTCACCGATTTTGGTCTGGTTAAAATTGCCGACAATAGCTTAACCAATACCAAAGAAGGAACCACCCTGGGGACCCCGGCTTACATGTCGCCGGAGCAGTGTGTAGGGGGATCGCTCGATCATCGCAGTGATTTGTACTCATTTGGGGTGATGCTGTACGAGACGCTGACCGGTCAGCGGCCGTATCCCATTCGGGATTTATTTGATGCGGTGCGTTTTCACACCAGCGGCAACTTTGTACCTCCTCGGGCGCACGTTCCTTCAATCCCCCTGCAGCTAAACGCTTTGGTGCGGCAGCTCATGTCACCGGCCATTGAAAAACGGCCGGAAAGTGCCCAAGTTATCAAGGAGAAGCTGATCAAGTTTCTTCCGGAGGAATTGAAGCCGGATCTCAGCTCTTCTCAAATCATTCATCGCATCCAAAGCAAAATCCAGCTGACCAGCCGCACCAAACAAACCGACTTCCTCTCCGCAGGTTCAAGGGATACCACCAAAGACGTGAGCAAACCGCTCCCTTACTGTATTGTGGTGACCTACAAAGGGAATGTAACCCGAGTTTATCCCCCTCTTGTAGATGGGGAGAAATTAACGGTCGGCCGTCTTTCAAGCGTGGATATCATTTTAGACAGCCCGGAACGATATGTATCCAAACAACATTGTCACATTGAAGTTAAAGACGGCAAGGTTTGGGTTTTCGATTTGAAAAGCACCAACGGCACGTATATAGGGAATCTGCGCCTTCAGGCGGAATCGTTAACCGAATGGAAAGACGACGAAACGATCAACTTGGGCTCTTTTAAATTGTCGCTGCAGTATCAGGGGCCGAAGCGGATGGCATCACAGGAAATTGAAAACAGCGATCAATCAACCGTCATCCACAACATGTTTAACGTGATTTGTGAGGGGGGAATGCCCAGCCGGCTGCCGCTGTTGGCCAAACCAATCATCATCGGCCGGTTGCCCGATTGTGATATGGTGCTGAGCAACACGCGCGTCTCCAAACGTCACTGCCGCATCGAACTGCTCACCAACGAGGCGGTCGAAATAACCGACCTCAACAGCACCAACGGTACATTTTTACACAACCGACGCCTCCCGCCGAATCAACCGATTGTCTGGGAAGTCGACACGCCGCTGCGCGTCGGGGATTACCACGTTTACCTGGAAAGATAAGGGAAAATGGAGCTTACCCCATAAACTAAAAGTCACCTCTGAGAAATTCTTCCTCAGAGGTAACGGGGGTATTCATCGGCGATGATATAAATTTTAGCGGTCAATCAGGTGATGAGATTAATATTGAATCTTTTTGATTTTGAAGGCGATCTCTCCGCGAGGAGCCATAATGGTGACTTTTTGGCCTTTTTTCTTGCCTAGAAGTTCCCGACCAAGAGGACTTTCGTTGGAAATACGCCCTTCTACCGGATCGGCTTCGGCCGCACCCACCAAATGGTAGGTTTCATCATCGTCAAACCCTTCCTCAACGATGGTTACTTTTGCGCCAATGCTAATGCGGCTTTTATCGACCTCGACCTCACTGATGAGCTGATAATCGCTCAAAATCGACTCCAGCTCCTGGATGCGCCCTTCCAAAAATGACTGCTCATTTCGGGCCGCTTCCAATTCCGCATTGTCGATAAAATCGTCATCCTGACCGTCTTCCAACGCGCGGTGCAGACGCTCAGCAAGACGTTCCCGCCCCTCAGTGCGATGTTTTTCCAATTCTGCTCTTAATCGTTCCAGACCGTCTTCGGTCAACATGTACGGTTTTTTAACCATTTCAACACCTCTGTACTGGGTGATTTTTTTATAGATTGACTGTCATTTCTTTTTGCGGCCGTCAGCAACAAGCCTTTAAAGAATTAAAACGCGAAAGGTCGCGTTCTGTATATTGCACATTTTTATGATTTTTGCTATAGCCCATTATGGTTATTCTACAGCGACTCAAGAGCAACATTTATGAGAAATAGAAATCGTGAAATCTGCATGACTCTTATAAACGCCTAAATTTCTTAAACGAAAAAGGGGTGGAAAAGTTGTATGTTTCCATTAAATAGTTTCCTTACCGGAGTGTCCCTCGTGCTTCAAGAAACGCGGGCTTTCTCATCCGCCCTTATATGCACATTTCAACCATTCACAACAGATGATTTGTCGAACATCTGTTTTGAAGGCGAGCATTATACCAAAAATGTGCCAATTGTAAAGATTTGAATGGTCCGTTCATAATTGATGCCGATCATTTTATGAAACGCAAAGAAATTCTCGTTAAACTGCGGGGAAAAAGGATTGGAGAGATTGTGACTTATTTTGGCTTTCTAGCGCGCTTTGTGTGTATTCCGATACTCTTATTGAGCATTGTGATTTGGGTATCTATACGGCGAGGGGCTCATCTACCAAATCTTTTTCAAACGTGGCCGGCTAAATGGGTGATCCTGGGGCATATCGTGGTCGCATTTACCTACACAACCCCATGGGATAATTACCTGGTGGCTACCAACGTGTGGTGGTATGACCCGGAGCTGGTGTCCGGCATCGTCCTGTGGTATGTCCCGCTGGAAGAGTATACTTTTTTCATATTACAGACGATCTTAACCGGCTTGTGGGTGGTTTGGTTGATGATGATGCTTCGGCCGCAGATCGAACAAACATCCTTTCAGCCTAATCCCTCTGTTCGCTGGGGGTTAACGGCCGGCACCGCCATCATCTGGCTGATTTCAACCGTGGTCTTCTTTTCCGGCTGGGAGCCGGCCACCTACCTGACGCTGATTTTAAGCTGGGCCTTAATTCCGGTTTTAATTCAGTTTGCGTTTGGGGGAGATATTTTGTGGCATTATCGCCGCCTCGCGCTCCTGGGTCTGGCCGTTCCCGCGCTGTATTTAAGCGCAGCTGATGCCCTGGCCATTTTAGCGGGAACCTGGACAATTAGCCCAGACCAAACCCTGGGCTGGCTGATTGGCGGAATCCTGCCTTTTGAAGAGTTTCTTTTCTTCCTGGTGACCAACGTGCTCGTCTCTTTTGGAGTCACTTTGGTTATGGCCAGAGCCAGCCACGAACGGGCGGAAAAATTCATGCCCCAGGCCCTGGTGATAGAAGGGGCTTGATTTAATTTTAAGTGGATCAAAAACCAAAAATTTAAAAAAACAAAATTTCACGAATGACACGAATTTCCCAGCTTAAACCAGAAAATCCTTTTAATTCGTGTCATCCTGATTTTAAAAATTCAGGTGTGATGTATTTAAAGTGAATCACATTGAGTTCATAAATTTCTGTTGACGTTTGATTCAATATGATGCTCAATTTTGCGATATTTTCTATACCCGTCGATTAAAACCGACGGCTAAAGGGTTGGTTAGCCCTTAGACCCGCATTTTAATGCGGGGGTGAAGAGATCTCCCAAATTTCAACACAACCTAAAAAGCCACGGAAGACGAAGATTTTCGCAGAACCTGTCCTGAACACAGCCGAGAGATTAAAGAGAAAAAGCTGGGTTTATCCGTGATATCCGCGGCTAACTATTTTATAATCAACTCAAATTACTCCCTGAATCATGGCGTTTCTCCGCTTCTATGTTTAATAATCTCTTTTACCCTGAACGCTACCATGGCCACGGCCGCAAGCCTCCCTTCTTTGAAGGGTGGTACTTTAAACTGGTTGATCGCGAGGAAAACCATCGTCTGGCCGTTATCCCAGCCATTTTCAAACACCGAGACCCGGCCGAGCACCACGCCTTCATCCAAATTTTGAACGGCTTAGACGGAACGGCTACCTATCATCGTTACCCGGCAGAAGAGTTTTATGCTGCGCGAGATGATTTTGCGGTTGCCATTGACCAAAATCAGTTTTCAGTTCGCGAAATTTCCCTTGACATCCAGGATAAGCAGCGCACGGTAAAAGGAAAAATCGCTTTAAAAAACACGCAGCCGTGGCCGGTAACCTGGCGCTCTTTGGGGATCATGGGTCCTTACGGCTGGATTCCCTTTATGGAATGCAACCATGGGGTGGTTAGCCTCGATCATACCCTGGATGGCGAGCTTGAAGTTGACGGGGAGCGGATAGATTTTAGCGGCGGCCGAGGATATCTGGAAAAGGATTGGGGAGCCGCGTTCCCGGCCGGCTATGTCTGGATGCAAACCAACCATTTCGACACCCCCGGTACCTCTTTTGTGGGCTCAATTGCTATCATCCCCTGGATCATGTCGTCATTTCCAGGTTTTATAATCGGCCTCTGGCATCAGCAAACGCTTTATCGCTTTGCCACCTATACAAATGCCAAAACCGTCCATCTGGAGCTCAAGGACAATCAAATACATTGGGTGGTTCAAGACGACCAATACCGCCTGGAAATTACCAGCCATCGAGCCCGCGGAGGCTTGCTTTATGGCCCCAGTCGCGAAAGTATGACTGAGCGGATTGGTGAAACGATGCTGGCGACGGTGGACCTGCAGCTAAGCAAGCGGAATAGCGCGGGGCAAATTTTGTTTCGTGAAACCGGCCGATGCGCCGGTTTAGAGGTCCACGGGGATATAGAGCGACTGCTCGCTTTGCAAAGATGAGGGAATAAGCAAATAAATTAAATGTGATGCAAGATTATTTAAATTTCTCCGGTGAAAAACGACCCTCACTTGACTCGCTTAATCAAACGGGATGGCGTAAATCATCTATCCTGGGGCTGATTGTATGGTTCCTGACGATGACCGCCGTTCCCATTGCCATTTGGGTTGTGGGAGAACGGTCGGTTAGCACCACGATGTTTTTAGCCACCGTTGCCCAGGCGACGTTGATCTTTATTTTGCTTGGGCAGGCGTGGGGTGGGCCAAGGGCGTTACTCACGGCCGTCGGGGTGGCCTTTTTGGGATGGCTTGTTGAGTATATTGGCTCGAACACCGGTTTACCCTTTGGCACCTATCAATACACCGAGAAACTTCAGCCCCAAATCGCCCACGTGCCGGTGCTGGTGCCTCTGGCCTGGTTTATGATGCTGCCGGTTTGCTGGGCAGTAGCGGAAAAATTAGTCGGCCGTCCATCCGGCTGGCGTTTTATGGCTGCGGCCGCGGCCGCGATGACCGCCTGGGATCTTTTTCTCGATCCTCAAATGGTCAACTGGCAATTTTGGCTGTGGATGGATGTGCCCTCCATCAACTACTTTGGAATCCCTTTCCTCAACTATGCCGGCTGGTTCGTTTCATCCTGGATCATGACCGTCACCTTACGCCCTCCTTCCCTGCGCGCGATTTTCGTACCGATGATGACCGTTTATGTGATTGTATGGCTCATGCAAAGCGGCGGTCTGCTGCTCTTCTGGGGATTACCCGGCCCGGCCGTGGTCGGCTTTTTAGGGATGGGGTGCTTTGTTTGGGCAGTAAACCGGGAAAAGAGAGAAGAGAGAATTAGCAAGTGACACCCTTTCAAATTCTCTGGGTTTTTATCAGCTATCTGTTTGGAGCCCTGCCTCTGGCCTTGTGGATCGGCCGGCTGGCCGGCTACGACATTCGCGAGTATGGTGACGGCAATCCGGGAGCAACAAACGTCCTGCGCGCGGCCGGGCTCCGTTTGGGGGCGACCGCCTACCTGGCTGAGATTAGCAAAGCGGCGGTGCCTGTTGGCCTGGCCAACTATATTTTTGGCTGGTCCGGCTTGGTATTAATTCCCATTTCCCTGGCTCCGTCACTGGGTCACGCGTTTAGCATCTTCCTGAGCGGCCGCGGTGGAAAAGCCCTTGCTTCCATCATGGGGGTGTGGATCGGTCTGACTTTGTATGAAATGCCGCTGGTTATGCTGCCGGTGCTGGTCTTGTGCTTCATACTGCTCGACAACGACGGCTGGTCGGTGTTGATCGCCGGTGGCGTGGGCTTACTTTACCTCCTGATTTTTAATCCTGACCCGATTTTCCTGGCGGTTCTGGTCTTGCAGCTGCTGCTGGTGATCTGGACCCATCGCACGGATCTGCGAGGGCGGCCGGGGGTGAGAGAGAGGTGGTTAAAAGACAAGAGACCAGAGACGAGAGATTAACGATCATTTATGATTTCACCGCTCACAATTTATTTGATCGTCGCCGGCTTTTTTCTGTGGATATTTATTCTCACGGCCATCAGCAATCTTTTTTTTTATCCACATCTGCAATCTGCCTCCAATCCAGAAGACGGTTTTCTGCTATCCATTTGCATTCCAGCCCGCAATGAAGCGGATGGGATCAGCCAAACCATTTTCTCGATCTTGGCCCAGACCTATGAAAACTTCGAGCTGTTAATTCTTGATGATCAATCAACCGACCAGACGGCCGATATTGTAACCGGATGGGCGAAAAGAGACGGTCGGGTTAAACTTTTTCGGGGGGAACCCCTGCCGGAAAAATGGCTGGGTAAAAATTGGGCGTGTCATCAGCTCAGCCAGCACGCCCGAGGGGAAATGGTGCTTTTTACCGACGCGGATGTAACCTGGAAACCGGAGGCCTTGGCCGCTCTGCTGGCCCATCAAAGAAAAACACAGGCGGCCCTTTTAACCGTCTGGCCCAATCAAATAACCGCAACCTGGGGCGAGCGGCTGGTTGTCCCCCTGATGAAATTTGCCATTTTTAGCTACTTGCCCATCGTGGCGGTCCATTTTCTGCCGTGGCCAATTTTTGCGGCCGCAAACGGGCAGGTGCTGCTGTTTACCAAAGCGCAGTATCGGGCGATTGGCGGCCATCAAGCGGTTAAAAACAAAATCGTCGAGGATGTGGCTTTTGCCCAGGCGGTCAAGCGCTCCGGCGGCCGTTTGCGCATGGTTGACGGGGGATCTTTGATCTTCTGCCGTATGTATCAGGCATGGTCAGAGGTTCTAAAGGGATTTGGCAAAAATATTTTAGCCGGTCACGGGAACAGCGTGCCGTTTTTAGCTACATCGACGATTTGGCATTGGGCAGCATTTGTTGTCCCCTGGATTCTGGTGTTGGTTTGGCCGGTCCCTGCGGTTATCTTTATTTGGGTTTCAGCGATTTTTCTGCGATTTTTGAGCGAAATGATCGCCGAACGCCAACCGGTAAAGGCGTTCCTGCACGCCCTCACCATGCCGCTGGGGGTTATTTTAATGACCAGGATCGCCCTGCAGGCGGTGTGGTGGCATTATGGGGAGGGGCCGGAATGGAAAGGGCGAAAAGCGTTATGAGTAAAAATGATGGTGTTGTCATTATCGGGGCCGGCATCGGCGGCATGAGCGCCGCCATTCGCCTGGCGGCAGCCGGCCGGTCGGTGACCATCCTCGAGCAAAATGAGCGAGTGGGCGGCAAGATGGGGCAAATCATGCGCGACGGGTACCGCTGGGACACCGGTCCTTCGGTTATTACTATGCGCCATGTATTTGAAGATTTGTTTGCCGCAGCCGGCCGCAAGCTCGATGATTATTTAACGCTCGAGCCGCTCGAGCCGCTCACCCGCTACTTTTATCAGGATGGGACAATTTTAGACGCTTCGGCCGATCTACCAACGATGCTTTCCCAAATTGAAGCGCTAAATCCCAACGACGTGGAAGGGTACCTCGCTTATTTGGCATATGCCGCCCGCATTCACCGCATCACCGGCCCGGTTTTTATTTACGATCAACCCCCTACCCCCAGCAGCTTTTTGCGCGTGCCTTTTCCAGATTGGTTTAAAGTGGATGGGCTGCGCAAAATGAGCACCGCCATCGACAATTTTGTTCAGGCGCCGCAGTTGAGGCAGCTCCTCGGCCGGTTTGCGACCTATACTGGCGCCAGCCCTTATCTCGCCCCGGCAACGTTAAACGTCATCGCCCACGTCGAGTTAAACGGGGGGGTTTGGTACCCTCGAGGCGGGGTTTATGCGGTGGCCAAGGCTTATGAGCGGCTGGCCGGTGAATTGGGGGTCGAAATTCGAACCAATCAGCCGGTTGAAAAAATCGTTGTGGACGCAAACAGGCGGATTAAAGGGGTTGAGGCGGCTGGTGAATTGATCCCGGCCGCGGCGGTCATCGCCAATGTCGATGTGGCTACCGTTTATCAAAAATTGCTTCCCCAAACCCCGGCCATTCAGAAAAAAGCGCAAAAGCTGGTACAAATGGAATCATCATGCTCCGGCTTTATCCTGCTTTATGGCGTAGAAGGGACCCATCAGGCGCTGGCTCATCACAACATCTTTTTTTCAAAGGATTATCCGGCCGAGTTTGAGTCGATATTTAAAGACGGGCAAATGCCGGGCGACCCTACGATTTATGCGGCCATCACCTCCAAAAGTGATCCGGATCACGCGCCGCAGGGGTGTGAAAATTGGTTTATTCTGGTCAACGCTCCCCCTCTGGGAGCCAACTGGGATTGGGATGCTGAGGGGGATCGCTATGAAGCTCATATTCTGGATCTGCTGGCCGCTCGGGGATTTGACCTGCGAGATAAAATTCGGGTGCGGCAGCGGCTCACGCCGCATGACCTGGAAGGGATGACCGGTGCAGCCCGCGGTGCTCTCTATGGCACCTCCTCGAACAGCATGTGGGCTGCCTTTCGACGGCCGCACAACCGGTCGGCCGAAATTGAGGGTCTCTATTTTTGTGGTGGAACAACCCATCCGGGGGGTGGAGTGCCCATGGTCACCCTATCGGGAAAGGTGGCTGCGGAGTTAATCATCAACGGCCGGTCGTAAGATCGTTACTGGTTTATTGGTCTATTGGTTATTGGTTTATTAGTTATTGGTTTATTGGCTATTGACCATTGATTATTGGCTATTGATCATTGATTCGAGGTATTCCATGTCTATCCCGCTCCAATTGGCCGACTGGCGGCGTCAGGTCGCAGAGCTTTACGCCAATGTGCGCTGCACCGCGCTTGAAAATCCTTTTCAGGCGTGGAGTCTATTTCGGGTGAAACGCGATTGGCTGTTCGCCCATCACCCCCAAACCGCGTTAAGTGAGCAGCAGCTCCATCAATTTAGCGGCCTGCCGTATTTTAATTACAATCCCGCAGCACGGGTGATCGGCCGTATTGATACCCTGGTTCGACCCGAATCTTTTACGGTTGATTTAACCTACGACGGCCGTTTTACCTACACTCGGGTGGCTCAAGCTCGTTTTGAGTGGGAGGGGGAAGCGGCCGCCTTGAATGTCTATCAAATTGAGGGGTACGGTGGCGGCATCTTTTTGCCGTTCAAAGATGAAACCAGCGGGAAATCAACCTACGGCGGTGGGCGGTATCTATACGATACGATCAAAGGGGCGGATCTCGGTGCTGATGAATGGGAAATCGTGCTGGACTTTAATTTTAGCTACAATCCCAGCTGTGCCTACAGCGGCCGTTGGGTTTGCCCGCTGTCCCCTGAAGAAAATCGGCTGCCTTTCGCCGTTCAGGCAGGAGAGAAAATATTTGCGTAAGGATTAATCGATTAATCCTTCTTCTGACTCATTTTCCACACCCCATTTTTGCGGGCCACATACGACAGGCGCAGTTCTCCAAATGACGGGTCCCAATGGGAAAGGGGGTGGTATTCCCCGTTATGCCAAACGTCGGGATCAATGGTGCGAATTTTTGTCGATAGCACAAACTCCGGCGTCGTTTCATCCCATACAAAGCGCACATCCGGCCGAATCGGTTCCAGCAAATCACGGAGCTGTGGATCAGCCGCTGCGTTCAATTTTTTCCATACTTCAGCGTCGGTTAACCAAAGATCGTCCATATTCAGATGATCCTCGGAGAACGCATAACGCAGGGCGCGCGCCGTGCACTCATACAGCCCCACCTCATGAAAATTTGACCAGCTGTAATCATCGGTTTTGATAAAGGTCTCCCCCATCCAGCGGGCGGTGTCTAAATCGGTAACGATCATCCGGCCGTCCACGGCAGCCAGGTGATCGAGCACGCGGGAGACATCTGCCGCGGTGGCCAGGTTAAACCCAGTTGCGTCCCGTAAAAAGTAATCGAGGCGATCCGCACACAGGCGCGGGGCAGGCTGTTCCAGCAGCGGATAAGGAGATTCTTCGAGAAAATCGTGCCAGTTATAACCGTACTGCTGCAAGATGTGTGGCAAATCGGTTTGGGCCACGTAGGATTCTTTAACTTCTTCGTGATAAGCCTGGCTGGCGGCCGAATCAAATACGTGATCGATGACGTGACTAAACGCCGTGTGGCTGACGTCATGCAGCAAAGCCGCAATTTGCTCTGACAACGCTCCCCCCAGGCGACGGACAACCATCATCGCCCCCATCGAATGTTCAAAGCGGGTTATTGGAGGGGTTAAATCAATCAAACCGGAAATACCGTGCTGCAAAACGCCGTGAAGACGCTGAACCGCTCGACTGTTGATCAAATCGATTAATACCGGTTCTGAAATCTCTGTGGGGCCGTAGATCGAATCGTGATAAATCATAATGCGAAGTGACTGTTAAAAGTCAACCATTTTAAGCCCGTCGGTTACGGCGAGGCTCAATGTCTCCTCCACCCATTTAAGATCGGCTCGTTCAAAAACGTTTTTCCTCATCCAGTCAGGGTCATCGAGCAGCCTCTGAAATTTTCGGGCCGGCATCCTCATCCGTTTGGCATAAATGGCAATGGTTTGGCTGGGAGACTCAGGCTGAAGCTGGGTCACAATCAGCGACTGCCACTCTTTTAGGTGACATTCCGGGTCAAACGGCAGCCGAGAGGTGGCATCAGCGGCCTTTAAAACGGCCGTCGTTTCGGGAGTTAAGGCGGCCTGGGCTTCCCGATCGAGGTAGGTGAGCAAAATATTGTGGGCGGTAAACCTTCCATATCTGTCAAGCCACGACCCCTCCCGAAACCGGGGGGTCAGCACTCGATGATCCCATAAAAGGTCAAAGTGCAAATGAATGCCGTATCCAAGAACAAAAGCGGCCTGGTTGGGGTTCTCAATTGGAGACGGCCGCAGCTCAGGGAACCGCTCTAACATGCGGTCAAAGGCACCATAATCATCCTTCTCGGGGGGAATCGAATAGAAGTGGGTTACATCCCGGGGAATGTTGCAAATCGCTTGAAAGTCGGGGGCGATATTGCCCAAATAAAAAGCGGGCCAGTGGTCTTCCAGCCAGTGGAGCGCATGGGGTTCTAGCTGTGCGCGCAGCTTTTGAACCATATGAAGATGCATGAATGGGGTGGGCATGATGAGTTAATTTATTGTTTTTGCGCAGGTCATCGATGCCAATCTGGGCAGGAAGAAGGGGCAAACCAGCGGGTACTTTGGGTGCCGCGTAATCGATTGAGGGAGGGTAGGCAGGCCAGGATCACCCTGGGGCTTTTTCCTTTGGATACGACATCTTTGGCATCGACCAATCCCATGCGGACCGTCAGATCTGGCTCAATGCCATCGCTGCTGCCAAACATAATCGGATCTGGAGATGGGGTCACAATCGCCACCGGAACGATATGGGCTTTTACGCGGTAGTGGGTGCCGTCTTCCGCCAGATAATCATAGAGCAGGTGTGGGGCATACGTTCGCAAACCGGAAACCGGTTGATCACCTAAAACAAGAAGGGTATCGCTGGTGACATAGCCATAGTTCATGTCCACAGCGAGGGTCCACCGTGAGGCGATATCCGGCTCGATCCCGCTGCGAATGAGGACGGCTCGGCTGTACTCATCGAGAATATCCGCGGCGTACTGTTGGGGAATTGACTTTGTCGCTTCACGCCACCCGCCCGCATAGGCAGCCAGCGCGGCCGAAATATCGCCACCGGACTGGCGGATAATATCGGTTAAAATCGCCACTCCCCAGCGCAAATTGACTCCAGGGTCGGTTAACTCTTCCGGCTCTGGCCGCCACTCCATACCTGGCCCAGAAGGCATCACCCCCATTAACCCTACCGCGCCCAGGCGGCTTACCCCGGTGGGATTTCCGTCACTTTCCGCGTCAATAACGGCCGCCACAAAATCGGGGTCGATCCCGTTAATTTCTGCGACTTTTCCAATTTGCATCGACCAACGTTGAATTCCATCTGGCCAGTAAGGGGACAGGATTTTTGTCTTGGTTTCTTTTGGGGTGAAACTTTGATTAAATCGACCGCTGACGGCCGATTCGGCCGTTGGGATAGCCGAAAGCGTCACTCCAACCAAAATTAGAATTAACAGTATGGCGCATTTGGCGTGACGAATAAACATGACTTTTCTTTGTCATTCATTTTAGTCTGCTGGTGAGTAATGGTCAATCCTTTTCGGAACCTTTTTCTAATCTGCTCCCTTAGAATTGCCAATCGACCTACCAACGATCTTATAAACCTGTTTTTCAACTCCATTATTGGCCCTGGTTTCTGCAGAGCTCCACAGGGGCAGGAATAAAATCAGAGTCAATATGTGAAATCCACGGCTGGTTTTTATCGGGATCCACTGAAAGCGACCTCAATTTGAGCGCGTAAACAGATCAACCGATCTGAAATTTAATCAGCAATTCATAATTGACATCGAACAGGTGTTCGTGGTAGAATGCTGAACATATGAGCGATTCATTTGTTCTATAACCATTTGAATTGTCAAACAGGAGAAAACAATGGCCAAAAAAGGAAAGGCTAAAAAAGAAAAGCCTTTATCTGAACGACAGCAAAACATTCTTAAATATATATTTGAGTATGGAGAGGACGTTGGACGACCACCAACCATTCGGGAAATTGGTCATGCGGTCAATATTAGTTCAACCTCCGTCGTCAACTACAATTTAACCAAATTAGCTGAAAAAGGGTTAATTGACCGTGAGGCTGATGTGTCACGTGGTTTGCGTCTAACCGATAAAACCATGGCCATGTTTAACACCGCTAAAGAGAAAGTGGTTGAAAAAGTTGAAGCGGTTACGGAAGCGATTGAAGATGCCGTTTCCAGCCTGATTCATATCCCCATTGCCGGCGACATTGTGGCCAGTGAGCCCCTTGAAATGGGCGCAACCGATCATTTTTATGAGGATTTGGAAATTAGCACCTCCCTTCTGCCTGATCGGGTTAAAACAGAAGAATTATTCGCCCTGCGCGTCAACGGGGATTCAATGATTGATGCCATGGTTAATCATGGTGATTTGGTTATCATGCGTCAGGCCAATCAAGCTCGAAACGGAGACATGGTTGCCGTCTGGTTAACGCCGGACGATACCACGACGTTGAAGTACTTTTACCATGAAGGGGACAGCATTCGTCTCCAGCCCGCCAATCCAACAATGGACCCCATTCGCGTTCCTCCAGAAAATGTACAAATTCAGGGGAAAGTTGTCATGGTGGTTCGTCAGCTAGGTGCTTAATCATTTTTTAGTCACCATTGTCGATTCGAAAATCAGGAGACAGTTAATCTGTCTCTTTTTTTATCCGGTTGATTTGAGCCATTTGCCTGCACGTTTCTTCACTTACAATTAATTTGACAATACAAGAACATATGTTCTATAATACATCTGTCTATTTATTGGTATTGAGGGAGTGGTCAGGTGATCATCAATGAGAAAACAGCGCTTGCAACATAGGTTGGAATTACAATCGATGCAAATTGAGCAATTAATGGCCCGACATCAAATTGAGGGCAAAATTGTTCAGGGTCAAGCGCATCAAACTCAGGAAGATGTAGCGGTTGAATTTGATGTCGTATCAACATTCAATGAAGGGTTAAAAAAAATCCAGGCCTTAAAAAATGATATTTTAAAGAACTTATCCCCTTCTGAGGTTTCAATTGAGTCGGAAAATGGTCAAAACGGCCGTTTCAAACTGATCTATCAACAATTTAACCGAAGGCAGATCGCTTTGCTTGATTTGGTCTCCCAAATGAGTGAAGTGCCGGACCTCAATGCGCTTTTGGGCTGGTCACCACGCCACAAACCGCTCCTCATCGATTTTAACGAAAGAGAAACCTATCATCTTGGTGTATTTGGCGGCCGAAATTCAGGCAAATCACACCTGTTGCGCTCGCTCGTTTTATCGCTCTCCCTGTATAATCGCCCGGCTCACCTGCAGCTGGTCATCGCCGGGAATCCCTATATCGGGCAGCAAAATCACGCCGGCTTAAAGCCACTTTCCTACCTGCCCCACATGGCCGTTCCCTTTATGGAAACACCCGGTGAATTGGCGGAGGGATTGGCGTTTTTAGTCGATGAGGTGGACCATCGCCGGGCGAATCAAATACGAGATCCTCATATTTTCCTGGTTATCGATGATTTAACCCTGTTTCTTCACGGGCACGACGCTCAAAATCAGCAGCAGCGCCTTTTGCACATCGCCCGCTACGGGCAAATGTGCGGGATTCATTTGATTTTTTCGGCGGCCGATCCGGAAAATCCAATCCTCCACGGGTTGATGGATCAATTTATTCCTTCCCGTATTGTCGGGCGCGTCGATACTCCCTTCCAGGCTGAAATCGCCACCAATGCCCTGGAGTCTTATGCGGAACGGCTCAATGGAAATGGAGATCTGCTTGCGGCCGTTGGAGACAATTTAGAACCTTTCCAGGGGGCATTTATCGATGATGCGGATTTAAAAACCTGTCTCAAATCAATTTACGAGGAAAGGCGGCCGAGAGTTGTTGCCCAAACCTTCCACGAGTCGCCTCCATTACCACCAGCGGCCGAAGAGGAGGAGCAGCATGCCGTTATCAAATTTGATTATCCAGAAACTCAAACCGTGCTACCCGAAGAAAAAATAATTTCACCAGAAACTCCTCTTCCTCAACAAATAGAATCTGAAGACACGGTTTTTCCCAACAGCGCCGAGAGTTTCCTCGTAGAAGTGATTGAAGAAGGCGAAGACAATGAGATCGTATCGGAAGCGTTGGATGTCTCCTATCCATCATTTTATGCAGATGAGGACCAAATCAAATTTGATGAGGCTGATCCAGAAGACGAAGATGAAGACCCATGGGTAAATGGCCTCCTCGATCTGGATGAAGGTGAAGAAAACCCTGAGGATTACCCCTCATCCATGATAAGCGAATCAATTAGCCCAACAGACACAGAACGAGAATCTACTGAAGTAGCGGAGGATGCGGCTCCAATTGGCAAGCCACAACCCATATCCGATGAGGCCGAGCTCAACGACCTATTTGGATCGCCGGCTAACGCTTTGTCAATTGAGGAATCACATCCGGAATCTGCAGATGCTGATATAGAAGAATCGGTCGAGCCGGATGAAGTGCGTCAAGAACAAAAAGAAAACAGCGAAGATGAAATCTTCGAATTGGAATATACCCCCATTGAAGAAGATTATTTTGATGACGATTTTTAAACATAATTCAATATCTTAAGGGAGAATAACATGAACATAGGCATGATGTGGCTCGATGATGATCAAAACCGCTCTTTAGAAGAAAAAGTCCAGCGCGCAGCTGATTACTATCGTCAAAAATATGGAAAAAAGCCAAACGTATGCTTTGTAAATGATGGCGCCATCGCCGAAAAATTAAAGGTAGACAAAGTGGATGTGTTGCCGGCCGGGCATGTTCGGCCGCAACATCTTTGGATCGGTATTCAGTGATCCACCCCTTTTTGCTTTAAATCACGGCCGTACACAACTACCAGGCACTGTCACCTCGAAAGGTGGCAGTGTTTTTTTTTACTCGTACAATTGCTTTCCTGAAAGATTACCAAAAATAAAGATCAAATAATCAGCCACAGATTAACACAAATTATCACAAATTTTACTCTGTAATAAGTGGCTGGTTCATAATAGTAATCCACTTAACTTCGCAAAAAACACGATCGTAATTCTTTATCCTCAGCCGAATAATCCAAGGAGATCCCATGAACTTTGATATTAACTTCTCCAGTCGCCGATCAAACATGATTGCCAGACATGGCCTCGTCGCCACCAGCCAGCCCTTGGCCGCTCAGGCAGGGCTCGAAATTTTGAAAGCGGGTGGCAATGCCATCGATGCGGCGATTGCCACAGTGGCCACCCTATGCGTGGTTGAGCCATGTTCAACCGGGATAGGGGGAGACGCATTTGCTCTCGTTTGGCTGGAAAAAGAGAAAAAACTTTTTGGCTTAAACGCCAGCGGACCGGCTCCACAGGCGCTCTCTGCGGCTGAAATCCGCCAGAACGGTCATCAATCATTCCCTCCGTTAGGTGGCTTGGCCGTGACCGTTCCGGGAAGTTTGCGGGGCTGGGAATTGGCGCTCGAGCGATTTGGAACGATGCCGCTCGCCAAATTGCTCGAAAAACCGATTCTATACGCGGCCGGTGGATATCCGGTTAGTGAAAAGATCGCCCGTGCATGGTCATTTTCGGTTGAAAAAATGAGCCGTCAAGATGACTCTAAACGAGTTTGGCTGCCCAACGGCCGGGCTCCACTGCCGGCCGAAATTTTTTCCAACCCGGAATTCGCCCAAACGCTCAAAACGATCGCCCTTGACGGCATCGACGCCTTTTATCACGGTCCGATTGCCGAACAAATCGCCCAGGCCGTTCAGACAGATGGGGGGTGCATGACCGTTGAAGATCTAGGCCGCTATCAGGCTGAGTGGGTTGACCCGATCGACGTTTCTTATCGCGATGGATACCGGTTTTATGAAATCCCGCCCAACGGTCAAGGGTTAACCGCTTTACTGGCGCTGAATATCGTGAAGGGTTTTGATTTAAGAGCGCTAAAACACGGCTCAATTGAATACAATCACATTATGATGGAGGCGATTAAGCTGGCATTTGCTGATGCCCATCGCTATATCGCCGATCCCAAACACGCTCATATCCCAATGACCGGATTGCTCAGCGACAGCTATACGGCCGAGCGCCGGGCGCAGCTTAATCGGCAGCAGGCCCAGCCACCTGCAGCGGGAAATCCATCGCGCCATGGAGATACGGTTTATCTAACCGTTGCCGATGAGGAAGGCAATATGGTCAGCTGGATTCAAAGCTTGTATATGGGCTTTGGTTCCGGGTTGACGGCCGGCAATACCGGTGTCCAGCTGCAAAATCGAGGGGCTAATTTTTCACTGGTGGAAGGACATCCCAATGAAGCCGCTGGGGGCAAACGGCCGTTCCACACGATTATTCCCGGTTTTATCACTAAAGATGATCAAGCGTGGTCGAGTTTTGGAGTGATGGGTGGATTTATGCAGCCTCAGGGCCATTTGCAGGTTGGCAGCGCGCTGGTTGACTTCGATATGTCTCCGCAGGCTGCCCTGGATGCTCCGCGGTTAAATTGGCAGGAAGGGTTGACGTTTGCTGTCGAACCGTCTTTTGGGCCCGATATGTATAGCGCTTTAGAAAATCTTGGCCACGAGCTTCTTCCAGAAAAAGAGGCCGCCAAACGCCATTATGGGGGTGGCCAGGTCATTGTACGTGATCCGGAAAGTGGTGTGTTTGTGGGAGGAAGCGAACCGCGGAACGATGGTTGTGCAGTTGGATTTTAGCCGTTAAATCAAGTTATCGTCTCGTGATTATTTACCGGAGGAGGAAAAATATATCCGGTACCCCACTCCGAAACCACATAAAAAGGATTTGTGGGGTCTGTTTCTACCTTGCGGCGCAGGCGGTAAATATGTGAGTGTAAGCGATCTTCCCCCGCACTTTCCATTGGCCACAATCGTCGAAGCAAATAATCAATATTGACGGTGCGGCCGGCAAAGCGCATTAAGATATGAAGAATTTTTGTTTCAGTTGGGGTTAACTTAATATGCTTACCGTCACATATGGCCAGCCGATCTGTAAAATTGATTTGCAGATAATTATCTACATAAACGGTTTCATCCAGCGTATAGGCAAAATCACCGACACGGCGCAGCAATCGGCCGACCCTGGCGACCATTTCCTTTAAGCGGATCGAGCCATCATCTCCCTTAACAATATAATCTTCGGCACACATGTCAATGGCTTCAGATACGATCATCTCATCCGCTTCAGACGATAAAATAATTACGGGAAGGTCAGCCACGCGATGAATTTTTCGGCAGAAATCAATTCCACTCTCTTTTTTAGCCAAATTTAGGTCGACAATCGCCAAATGAGGTAATCCTCGCTGACGAATAACCTTCATGGCCTCATGTAGGCTGGTTGCACTCCAAACGGCATATCCGGCCTCCTCCAAGGCCTTACAAACCAGTCGGACAACAAGACGATCATCATCCAATACTAATATTCGATGTATAGTGCTGGCATTACTCACATTCTCACCCCTTGACTGTTCACTTTACATGATGTGGAGGAAATACAGAATAGGAAGTGTGTAACATGAAGCTAAGCCACCCTTAAATCACCGGTTTTCCTTTACATTTTTTTCCACCTATGGAAAATAGACTGTGCCCACTGCCACAATCAACCCTTTACGGTCAATAAATTAAAGTTAATGGCGACATTTAAACAACCCAATTCAGATTACTGTTTCGTTTGCGGCCGCAAAAATCCGCGCGGTTTATATTTGCGCTTTGAAGATAATGGGAAAAACGAAGTATATACGTCGTTCAATTTGAGCGAAGCGTATCAAAGCTACCCAGGCGTCGTTCATGGTGGTATCGTGGCGTCCATCCTGGATGAGCTGGTAGCCCGAGTATCGATGATTGATGATCACCACCACTTCATGATGTCAGTCAAACTACAGATCAAATATCGCCACCCGGTGCCAACCGGCACCGACTTACGGGGGGTCGGCAAAATTGTAAGACTCTCCGGCCGCCGGGGAATAGCGGTAGGCTATGTCTACCTTCCAGATGACAAAATTGCTGCCGAAGCGGAATTGACGCTGGCAGATGTTCCTCAAGAAATATTGAGCCGGGCAAATTTGGAAGCGCTTGGTTGGTATGTTGATCCTATTCCTTGAAAAATATTGGAAAAATTATCTCATACGCTGATATTTTGAGTTGATCGTAAACAACTGTAGGTGAGATATTTTTACCCGCGACGATCGCCGTACCGGATGCCCAAAATGAAGAAGCCGGTTGGGTTGTCGTAAAGGAAAGCGTGGATGTAACTGGTGCTTCAACCGGCAGAGATCCAAACCATTCCATTTCCCCGTTTTCAAAAGTGATTATTCCAGCTGAGGATTGCAGCGTATCACTTAATACATAAATGTTATCGGAAAAGGAAACGGTGGCTGACACCCCTTCAGCGGTCCTCAAGCCGGCGTTTTCTAACACAAGCGTTGCCAAAATTTCAAGCTCCCCTTCCCCAGGTGTTTGACCCGTAAGGGTTAATGAAGATACCGAAAGGTCAGGTCCGTCTACGATCAGGTGGTCAATCAATGGCCAAACTACAAGACCATCGTCCAGGTTTACCGCCATTGTCACCAGCGAGCCGGCCGCCAACTGATCAGAGACGGTAACTAAAAATGAAAGTGTTTCCGCATCTTCGGCGCTGCCGGTCCACAAAATTATATCGCCGTTCGCATCAGGACCCTCTGCTCCGGCCGGTAGGGAAGCAGGGACGGGATTTACATCCCCTGAATTCGGAATCGTGACGGTCAATGTTTCTGCACCATCAACGGGTAAAAGAGCCAGTTCGACGGAGATAACATCCCCTGGCCGGGCCACCTCGTCGGCCATAGTCAATTGTGAATCACCCCAATCTCCAAGCCAGCCCAAAGTGTCGGCCATAATTACACTGTGAGAGTGCGCAGGTAAATTCTCCACTGGAAAAGAGAAAAAAGCGGTGCGCCAAGATGTCTCGGCGGCCGTGTATCCGCTCTGCGCCAGAGCGGCAAGCCCATGATTGTGCCACAACAGGGGTACGGCGTTTTCTCCGGCAATCAGCGCATCGCTGTTGTTGCGATAGGAATCAAAAGTCAGCGGTAGAAGGACGCCTTCGAGTGGTCCACCAACCGGCAAAACGAGAGTCGGAGTAACCGACTCCCCATAAGAAATTGCCCCCAAATATGATCGAGCAAGTGCCGTTTGGCGATGGTAATACATAAAATCTTGGCTCGACAAAAACAAACGCCCCCCCTCAGCTAAAAACCCCTCTATCGCTTCATTTTCATCACTAGTGATCGGCCGATACCAGTCATAACTGGTAAACCAAACGACTCTTTCATACGCGCTTAAAAATTCGGCAGAGGGGCTTCCCCATCCACCAAATTGAGGATCTGTAACCCACACGTCATGCGTTAGCCCGATATCATCTAGAGCTGCTTGATAATCTACCAGCGGGTCATACCAACGCCGGTCATTCACTACGAGAACCCGATCTGGCGTTTTGAGGTTAATCGCAAGTTGATCGCTTTCAGAAGGAAAAGATTGGGACGATACAAATAAATTTGAAGCTTGAATGTCATTGCGGCTGGCTGTTTCCGGCACGGTAATTCTCACCTGGGTATCACCCCACTCACAGGGGCCCAATTCAAGTGTCGATGTAACCACCTCAGTTGGCCACTCAAGAAGTAGAGGGGCAATTTGCAGAGTATCAGTCATCGTTTCACTCATGTTGAAGACCCTTAAGTCAAACTCAAGTACTTCTCCTGGCAAACCGATCCTCTCAATAGGATCGGACACCCACTGCACCCCTCGATCAAATTTTCCGCGATTGAAGAACTCAACTGCCCCAGAGATAATCGCTGCCCGGTCTGAATTATCTGAAACACCTTCCAACCCAAACCCAAGCGCCATGATTTGAAACGGTCGACAACGGCCGTTCTGAAGGGCAAGAATTTGATCACCCTCGTTTCTGAAAATAGGTTCGGAAAAACCGATTGGTAAAGGACGCCACGTATCGACACTGTCCTGATTTTCGGCACTGTGGGGTCCGTTGAGGTCTAATTCAACACCAGACATCGGGGTATTTGCCTCACCACGTATTGTGCTTGTTAGCGTGGTGTTGCCATCCCAGATGGCGTTGAGGTGATTTTCATCCCAAGGAATATCAATCGTGGAGCTCTCATATTCAGCCAAATTTTGTCCACTAATAAACAAATTGCCGCCACTGTCAAGATAATCAGAAATAACCCGGTTTGATCCGATTAAGGCCGGTGAATATCGTGGATCTCCCCAAAAAACATAACGATATTCTTGTAAAAATTCCACGGATAGGACATCTCTGAGTGGGTCTCCAATTTCGAACAATTCGGGTTCATATCCAGCTTCCCAGAAGGCTTCCTGATAGTAGCTTTGGATCGGTTGAAAACGCCATCGGCCGGCGTCAACCAGCAAAATTTTAGGTGCGGTTTCAAGATTGACATCGAGTGCCTGATCGACGCCATCAATAATAGACAACATTTGGGTAACTACCCGTCCGCCAGTCGTTCGAAACCGTAGAATATGGCTTCCTGCCGGTAAAAACACCTCATAATGCCCGGTTTCCCCGGCTACAGTTGTTCGATTAGCGCCCAAGATGTCAATGTGCGCGGAAACAGGTTGACTATCCAGCAACACCTGCCCGCGTACAAAAGCACCAGCCTGCCTTGTTGGGCTTAGATTGAGGATATAGCTCTCGCCTGCGGTAACGGTATATTGGTTAACCATCGCTGGCTGAAATCCATAAGGGGATGCCAAAAAATCGTAGCTTCCGGAAGTTAGATAGGCGGTGAAACGGCCGGACTCATCGGTGATAAACGATAGCTGGTGACCCAAAGGTGTAGTCACAGTCACACTTTCTCCCGGTAAGGGTGCTGTGCCATCTAACAATCGCACATTGACAGCAGCAACAGACATTTGTGAGGCTGCAGCTTCATATGGATCGATTATCCCCCAACCAGAGGCCATGTTTGGCACTTCAGCCTCAATTGGGCGGGCGGTTGCTCGTAGAATGTCCTCAATTTCATCGACAGTCAGCTGGGGATCAACAGATCGCAAAAGAGCCGCTACCCCGGCTACATGAGGTGCAGCCATTGACGTTCCACTGGCCTTTCCATATGCTCCATTGGGCAAGGTAGACAAAATGTTCACGCCTGGGGCCACAACATCCGGCTTAAAGTGGTCCCCTAGTGGGGAAGGTCCCCTTGAGGAAAACCAGGCTATTTCGCTTTCAGTATCAATGGCTCCAACAGTAAAGGTGTTTGTGTAACTCCCGGGTGATCCAACTGACCCATCGAAGGGTCCATCATTACCAGCCGAGAAAACCGGCACAATCCCAGCCTGCCGAATAAGGTCTATTTCATCCACAAAAAATGTGTAAGACCCCAATGCTCCCCAGGACCCGTTCAACACATCAGGCGCCAATTCTGGTTGACCACCAGGTGCCAAAATCCAGGCAAACGCCTCATAAATATAGCTGGCATAAATTAATCCGTCATCATCGGAAATGCTCACCCCTATCCATTTTGCCCCGGGCGCGACCCCTAAATTTGAACCGCCAACAGCACTCCCAGCAACGTGAGTGCCGTGCCAAAAATCGTCGATGGGCGTCGTAATTGTTGGATAAGCAGCATGAAACCAATGACCGGTGTGGTCAACTCCCCCTCCTGGTAATCGGCCGCGATAGTTAGCGGTCAAATCAGGATGAAGCCAATCTACTCCGCTGTCGATGATGGCGACCGTAGCACCGGTCCCGGTAATGCCAAGAGCGTGCCATACTTCCGGCACCCTGATTTGATTGAGACCGGTATTACCCGTAGAGTTGATCGTTTCTACGGCCGATGGCGAAAAAATATCCGGAAGCTCGAGGGAAAAGGTTGTTATCACCTCATCTTCAATCACCCGCTCAACCAGTGGGTGAGCCTCCAATACCTGGCGACCTCTTGGCGTAACAACAGCAGCCAGGGCATTAGGCATCCACAGATAGCGTGAATTTATCAGCAAACCGTCAGACTCTAATTCATTGAGATGGGTCTCAAATTGCGATTCAACTACAGCTGCATTTTGCTGCAGGGTAGAGACGATCATCGCTCGCTTGGCATCCTGGCTGATAGGAGCTTCTTTTAAATCAAAATCCAGGGGAAGGGCATCATGAAAAAAAACAATCACCCGCTTTAATTCCTGACCTTCATCCGCTGATGTCAAGTCCTCAGAGGGTGATCGTTGGCCAGCGTTGACATTTCCAGATGGATTTAGTAAAAATCCGGCCAGCAGTGCAAATACAAAAGTTGTCAGCCCAATTGAAAAGAAAACACCTAAAAGACGGTTTGAATGCATGAACGTATTATAGGTGGAAGTATCGGGCTAACCTATAAGTCGATTGGGCTAGGCTTTAATTCAAGGCGATGTCTCATGTGACATTAACCCAAAATCATCATTCCCTTTTCCGGATAGATTCAGGTATATTAATGGCGGAAATTTAATGAAAAACAACGCAAGTGATATTCTACGCGCCATTTTCTCAGACAATTTTGGAACGTTTACTCTCTCAAGGACACTCTGAATTTTGAGGCCGCTGGCACAATGGACAGCAACAAAACCCATCCAAAACTCGAAAAACTTTCTGACAGAGCCTTAATTCACCGGCAAATCATGGTCAACAAACTGCAGCAGTGTTGGGTAGATGGTGTCTTAACGCCCTCAATTTATCATGTCACAACGCAAGCCCTGGGGCCTCCCAATTCTCGTTTGCGGCCGCATGCCCTTTGGCCCCAAGTTATTCAAAACAAAGGGGGTGAAGATCAAAAACTCAAGAGTTCTGAGCTAGTGGCCAATTTTTACACAAACCAAAAAAGTATTGTGATCTTGGGACGGCCGGACACGGAAAAACAAATATCCCTGCTGGAAATTGCCGGCCAATTGGCGGCCGATGCCTCCCTCGACAAACATTCATTTATTCCCGCTGTGGTTAACCTGAGCGCCTTTGAAGCCGAGAATAAGCTTCACTTCGATCAATGGGTTGCTCGGGAAATTAACCGCTTCTATGGTATTCCTCCGGAAATTTCGGCTGAATGGCTCGATCAAAACATCCTGCTGCCCCTTTTTGATGGCTTGCACCTGATTTCTACAGGCGAACTGCGCGCCCACTGCCTGTCAGAAATCGAAAAATTTTGGTTGAAATCAAGTGAACGGAGGGCCATCTTAACCCTGGAACCGGCCGATCACGACACGTTAAACAGCTCCGATTTGGCAGAAGTCGTCCATCTTCAGCCGCTGCCCAAACCGATCACGTTACGCTACTTAAAATTGCTCGGCCGCGATTTAATCGGTTTGCGTCGGGTCCTACGACGGGAAACCCCCATCAATCAGCTCGCTGAATCCCCCTTTTTGCTGCACGTCATGTGCCTGGCCTACACTCATGAACCATACCCGGACCTTATGCTGCAGGATATGAAACATGTCTCAGATGATCCTGAAGGAGAGCCAACCGCATTATTTAACCGCTTCTTCGATCGGCTGAGTTTGAGTCAGGCCCAATTTCTCTATCACGAACCCACTGTCGTTAAACAATCCTTGATGTGGCTGGCGGAAAAAACCGCCCAGCGCAGCCGCTTAGACTTCTTCTGGGAAGATTTACAGCCTTCATGGCTTGACCGCCGCTCTGATTTATTCGCCTACTCCCTTTTCTCACGCACCATCAGCGGCAGTATAATTGGGTTTCTAACCGGTTTAATCATTTCTCTGGTCGTAACTTTTGGCCAATTTGGTAATCCCGATTTTGCATTTGGCCTTCCATTTTTGTCACAGCTGTTCAGAAACCCGGCCGTCGGCCTGATTTCCGGATTTTTAGGTGGTGGCCTGGTCGCGATGTGGGATTTTTTGCGTTTTCGCCGGCAAAAGGCAGGTGATCTCGGGGTTTTCCCAATACGGGCCATTCTCTTTGCCGTGGTCATCGGGCTGAGCTTCGCGTTTACTCAGATGATCATTTTCCTCTTAAACCAGCAATCATTGACAGCTGTCTCTACGCCGCTGCTTCTGATTGGAGCCTTAGCGGCCCTGACCGGCGGGGTCTCTTTTGCCTTGCTAGAAGGTCAAAAGAAAACGGCCGATCATGAGATTCGCTTCGCCGATCGCTTAAATTGGTCGTGGGGCAACGGATTTAAAGGAAGCTGGCGGGGAATACTCCTCGGTCTGATCTTGGGAACCGTTTCTCTGGGAGCTCTCCCTCTGATAACCACCCAGCTCCATCAACTGGTGCCAGATTGGAGCAGTAACTTCTTGCTTTACGGCACAAATCCTACCGAAACCCTGACTATCCATCTCGCTTTTGGCGCAGTTATTGGGGCCCTCAGCGGCTTTGTTCTGGGATTTGTCTACTACGGCCTTAAAGAGCAGTGGAGCAGCTTTTATTTGCAGCCAGAACAAGTGGTGCGCAACTCGCTGGAAAGCGGCATTCTGGCCGCAACCTTTTCCGGATTAGGGATCACGGTTGTTATTGGTGCCCTGGGGTTGACGGCAGGCGCATCGGCCAACGATTTGTGGGGAGCCATGATCGGTCTGATCATGGCTCTCCTACTGGCCGTGATATGCGGCACGACATTTTTCTGGCGTCAGGGGGGAGCGGCCGTTGTGAATCATCTAATCTTGCGCATCATCCTCTGGTCATCAAGGCGCATTCCGTTTCGAATGTCCCATGTATTTGATGATGGGGTAGAAATGCTCCACCTCTATCCCGTAGGAGCAGGCTACATTTTTACCCATCCGTGGCTACAAAATCACCTGCGCAACCAGCTGGCTTTGCTAAAAGGGCAAAAAGAGGCGCTCAAACGAGAAAAACGCGCAAGAGCACAGAAAAAGGGATTCTTCCGTCGCCGCACCGCAATCACCTAGATACTTGGTCAACAATAAATTGGCTAACGCTTGCCATTTGTCATCCTCAGACATACAATTTTAACCATGCAATCCGCTGCTCTTGCCCCATCAGTTTTAGCCTGTAACTTTCAGGTTTTGGGGGCTCAGGTCACCGAATCTTTAGCGGCCGGGGCTGAATACATTCATGTTGATGTGATGGACGGCCGGTTTGTGCCCAATATTTCCATCGGCGTCCCCATCGTTCAGGCGATCTCCCCCCTCACCCAGCAAACAAATGCGATTTGTGACGTCCACCTCATGATCGTCGAACCTGAAAAATACGTGCCGGTCTTTGCCGAAGCCGGCGCAGATCAGATTACCGTTCACGTGGAAGCCTCCCCCCATCTTCATCGAACCGTCCAGCAAATCAAGGCGGCCGGAGCCCAGGCTGGCGTTGCCCTCAACCCGGCAACTCCCCTCTCGGCCATCGAAGAGGTGCTGGAATTTGTTGACACGGTCTTAATCATGTCGGTTAATCCAGGATTTGGGGGGCAAAGCTATATTCCATCCGCCACGGCCAAGATCAGGCGTCTGGCCGCCCTGATCCGCGAAACCGGTAAACCGATTAAAATTGAAGTGGACGGCGGCGTTAAAATCACCAACGCTGCTGAAATTGTTTCCGCTGGGGCAAATATTTTGGTGGCCGGCAGCGCCATATACAACGAAGCGCAATCGATCGCTGAAAATATTGTCGATTTTCGCCGGGTGATGGCAGCCGGTATGTCAAACGTTGCTTAATAATATTTTTCACAACAACCTAAAAAGGAAAAGGAGCTCGAAATGTCCGAGATAAAAGAAAGATTTCCCGCCGGTGTGATTACAGGGGATGATGTCCAAGCCTTGTTTGCCTATGCGAAGAAAGAGAGGTTTGCCCTGCCGGCAGCCAATGTAACCGGCACCAATACGGTCAATGCGGTCATGGAGACGGCCGTTAAGGTCAACTCTCCGGTGATCCTCCAATTTTCAAACGGTGGCGCGAGCTTCTTTGCCGGAAAAGGGTTGAGCAACACCAATCAACAGGCGTCAATCGCCGGCGCAGTATCCGGAGCCCATCACGTTCACCGTCTGGCCGAGCTGTATGGGGTGAGGGTCATCCTCCATACCGACCACGCCGCGAAAAAACTGCTGCCCTGGATCGATGGGCTGCTCGACGCAGGTGAAGAATTTTACAAAGTTCACGGCATCCCTCTTTTTAGCTCACACATGCTCGACCTCTCCGAAGAGCCCCTTGAAGAAAATGTCGAAATTTGCCAGCGCTATCTGGAACGGATGAGCAAAATGGGCATGACCCTGGAAATCGAGCTGGGCGTTACCGGTGGCGAAGAGGATGGAGTCGATAACACAGAAATCGATAACGCCCTACTCTATACGCAACCTTCTGAAGTAGCTTATGCTTACGAGCATTTGATGAAAGTATCCGACAAATTTACCGTGGCGGCCGCTTTTGGGAACGTCCACGGGGTGTATAAGCCCGGTAATGTTCAGCTGCGCCCCAAAATTTTACTCAACTCGCAAGAACACATCGTTGATAAATTTGGTACCGATCCTCAACCGCTTGATTTTGTCTTCCACGGGGGTTCCGGCTCAACGGAAGAGGAAATACGCGAAGCGATCTCTTACGGGGTCATCAAAATGAATATCGATACCGATCTGCAGTGGGCATTCTGGGACGGGGTGCGCCACTATTACAAAGATAAGCAGGATTATCTGCAGGCCCAAATCGGCAACCCGGATGGACCGGATCAACCCAATAAGAAAAATTACGACCCGCGCAAATGGTTGCGGACGGCCGAAGAATCATTTGTGACTCGCTTAACCAAAGCGTTTGAAGATCTAAATAACATCAATACCCTGGGGTAAATCACCTCAATTAATTTTGAGGTTGCTCTTTGGGAAGTAAGAGGTTATGTGCGGTACAAAAAGCCGCATATGACCTCTTATTCTTTTTCTTCGATAAATATGGAGGGCTTTTTTAACCCTTTGTGATATATTGTGAAAAATATTACTATTGCCCCGAGCGTGACATGTCGATAACTGAAATTAGCGAACCGGCTTACCCAAATCAACCCCCAATTACCCTGAAGCGTATCGTGCACACCGTGTCCGTCTTGTTTAAGCTGCGAGTTGTCTCGCTTCTGCTTCTCGCCGCGATTGGTGGGGCATTCTTAGGCGCTGACGGGTGGCCGGGATGGGCAAATTTTGGGTTATTGTGTTTAACCGGCAGCGCTGCCGCAGCCGGTGCGTCAGCGATCAATCAATATTGGGAGCGAGAAAAAGATCGTTTGATGACCCGCACCAGCAAACGGCCGCTGGTTGACGGGACCATTCAAAATCCCCAACTCATTTTATGGATCGCTCTGGGTCTCATCCTGGTACCATCTCTGGCCGTGATGCCCTTTAACTTGCCCTTAGGGGCGTTTCTCCTACTGGGAGCGTTTATCTACGTTGTGATCTACACGATGTGGCTCAAGCCCCGAACAGCCCTCAACATTGTTATTGGAGGAGCAGCGGGGAGCGCGGCCGTCTTGAGCGGCGGTGCAGCCGTAGGGGCATGGCAAAACCCGGCCGTTTTAACCCTGGCGGCCGTTCTTTTTCTGTGGACACCAGCTCACTTCTGGAGCCTGGCAATCTTGTGCAAAGACGATTATACGCGGGCTGATACCCCGATGCTTCCGGTCAAAACTTCTTTGAACCAAGCGGCCTGGTGGGTCTTTGCCCACACCTTGCCAACCGCCTTCGGGGCGCTCATTCTGGCCGTGACACCCGAACTGGGCTGGTTCTACTTGGTACCGGTCATCCTGGCCACCTTGCTCATTTTTCTGACCAATATTCAGCTGATTCTCGAATCAACCCGGAAGCGCGCCCTGCGCATGTTCCTGATGTCCAATTTTTATTTGATGATTGTGCTGTTGGGCATCCTGATCGATACCTTACTGCCGTTTTAATTATGCTGCTTTCGATCACTCTGTTTACCAAAGATCCCTGCCCTTTGTGTGATATCGTCAAAGATCAATGCGCGGCCCTGGCCGAAACCTACCCGCATACGCTCCACGAAGTTGATATCACCCAGGATCACGACACCTTTGCCAAATACCGCTTTATCATTCCCGTTCTTCACATTGGTGAAGTCGCCTTAAAAGCGCCCATACACCGCGTTGATCTCATCCGCGCATTCCAAAAAGCCTCAGGGCATTAACCCAGATCGTCCATCATGAATTTACCCGCCAAAAAAGTCGTCGGCCGCCTTTTAACTCATCCCCAAAGTGGTGAAGGGGCCGTTGTCATACCGGAATCCCCTCCGGCCGAAGCCAACCCTCTCTTCCTGCGGTTCGCGCTGGTGCTCCAGGGGGTTGAGTGGCCGCTTCTGCCGGCCTTTGTCCTCGATGATTGGGGGCACGAGCGGCGCAAACTCTCTCAGTTAACCTGGATTTACGAAAATGGGGATTTTTTTCCGCGGGCTGAAATTTTTGGCTATGTGAAGAAGCCGCAGGAAGGGTGGGTTGAAACGCAGACGTTTGTTCGTGATTTGGAGTTGATGGGTCGCTGGCCGGTGTATGCCTATACGAACAAAACCGATCCCCCGGACAGTGGCATTCGCGTTCGTTATATGGGGCTTGAAAATGAGAAAACAGCTCAAACGGTCAAAACCAAACGGCCGGAAAAGTATGCCATGCCGTTCACCCGCGCCTCCCTCCGTTGGTTTGACGTCCCTCCCGGAATAGACGGCGACGCCTTTTGGCAATCCCTCTCAGAAATGCCCTGATTATCCTTCTAGCTGCGCGTGCATGGCATCCCGCAATTCAAACGGGGTGATGTTCTTTTTTAAGAGGCTTGCACCCATTGATTCAGCCCGCAATTGATTGCCGCTGCTAAAATCTGCTGTCAAAAAAATGACCGGAACAGTTGAAAAAGTGCGCAATTCCTCATAAACTTGCCAGCCGTTCATGTCGGGCATCATAATATCCAGCAAAACCAGATCCGGCTGCTGGCTCTGAATTAATGATAAGCCGGATCGGCCGTCGCTGGACGCGATCGCCTCAAAACCCAGAAGCGATATCATCTCTCCGAAGAGATGAATCATTTCATGTGAATCATCAATAATTAAAATTTTTGACATTTTGAACTACTACAATAAGAAATTCGGCTGGAAATGGCCCCATTACACGAAATTATCAATGCCAAAGTCTAACATATGTTCTATAAGGTGTCAAAACGTCCTCCTCGGGTTGACGTTTCTGCTTCTTATGATGGGAGGAACCGTTAGTTGTCAATCACAAGGGGCATCCAACAGCACCGAAAACCCCACCCCGCTGGCTGAACAAACCCCAACTGTGGAGGCAATCGATCCTGCAGATGAAATCGTCACCCGCGTTGTTCAAGAACAGGTCACCAACGTCAGCGCCACACCGGAAGCGATTAACGAACGGGTCATCCTCGACGTGAGCCTGATTGGGGCAGATATCCTCACCCTCGATCCGCAGCGCAACGAAAACCCAAATGAATTAACCCTCATCGAGAACCTGTATGTCGGTCTAACCCGTTTTAATCACGCCGATCAGGCGATTGAACCAATGCTGGCCGAGCGTTGGGAAATCAGTGCGGACGGGCTGGAGTGGACTTTCTATCTGCGTGACGATATCTTTTGGGTTAAACCGGTCGCTTCATCAACCATTCCAATTTTGCTCGACGAACCGGAATTAGAGGCGGCCGAGGCGATCCGGCCGGTCGTGGCGGATGATATCGTTTATGCTGTTCGCCGGGCGTGCGATCCGCGAATTAACACCCCCAACTCCTTTGTACTTTTTATCATTCAAGGGTGCGAACAGGTAAACGCCAAAAACAACGTTACCGGATTTGATTTAATCAATATTGCGGTGGAAGCGCCAGACAAACAAACGGTCATTTTTCGCCTGAATGAACCGGCCGCCTATTTTCTAACCCTAACCACTTTGCCCATCATGCGGCCGGTCCCCACTGAAGTTGTGGCCTTGAGCAGCCAGGCTACAGATTGGTCGTGGCCCGAAGATAGCGACGAAGTCATTACCAATGGCCCCTTTTTGCTCGACCCCCAAACGATCCGTGGGACGCAAATTGTCCTCCAAAAAAACCCGCTCTGGCCCGTCCCCTCAGTCGGCAATGTCGATCAAGTCAACTTTTTTCAATTTGATAACCGGCAGGAGGCGTTTGATCTATGGTCACTTCAGCAGCTCGATATCACCCCGCTGGCCCGCAGCCAGCAGGAGGATATCATGGAAAATTCTCCCCAAAAAATCGCCCCGGTGCCCGAACAAACCGTTTTTTACCTGGCCTTTAATTTTGACAGTCCGGTTTTTCAGTCACCAGAACTGCGACGGGCATTTTCCGCGGCCATCGATCGAGAACAAATCATTGAAGAGGTGTATGCTGAGGCGGGCCTCCCCATGCGCCACTTAACGCCCCCAGGAGCGATCGGCGCTCCCCCCCCGGACATTTTGGGCGTGGGTTACAATCCAGATTTTGCCCGACAGCAGCTTGTTGCCTCGGGAATTAGCGCCTGTGGCTTTCTGCCGGAAATTCGCTATATGGTCAACTCCTCTGACCTGGCTCTCTTCCAGGCTGAACTCGTGCGCGACATGTGGGTGGAAGAGCTGGGTTGCAATAAAGACAATATCATCATTGAGCAGGTCCAATTTGGAACCCTCCTGGCCAATACCCGGCCGGAAGCCGGGAATCTGCGGCCGGATATTTGGGACCTGGGCTGGTCAGCTTACTACCCGGACACCCACAATTGGCTGTTTACGCTCCTGCACTGCAGCGAAAGCGACAATCGCATCAAACGGCCGTGTGGTGAGCTGGATCAGCTGATCATCCGGGCCGGCCGCTCAGAAATTGAGCAGCGCGACCAGCTTTATCGCCGCATTGAAACCGGATTCTTTGGCGATGACGGGGAGACCCCAATCGCTCCCATTTACGCCCGGTCCGACTTTCAGCTGCGGCAAACGTGGGTCATCTTCACCCCGGCCCCCTTTGGCAGCGAGCAGTATGATACCTATGAGATTGATTGGGAACTCAAAAAGCTGGAGCAGCAGCAGTAATGACCACGGACGATTCATGGGAACGGTGGGCCGACCATGCAGCGGCCTTTGGCGTGCAGCTGACCGATCAGCAAGTGCATCAATTTCAAGTCTTTGAACGCCTGCTTCTCGATTGGAACCGCCGCATGAATTTGACCGCTATTCGTGAACCGGCCGAAATTCGGCAGCGACATTTTCTCGATGCGTTGAGCTGTATCGCTCCAATTCAGAGTAAAACACCCGATCTTGCTGGACGGGCTTTAATAGATATCGGCACTGGCGCTGGGTTTCCCGGTTTGCCCTTAAAAATCGTCTTTCCGGAATTGAACCTCACGCTCGTAGACAGCGTCAAAAAGAAAACCGTTTTTTTAGAAGCGGCCGTCGCGTCTTTAAACCTCAAAGCGGTTCAAGTGGTCGATGAGCGAGCGGAAACATTAGGTCAGGATCCTCAATTTCGCGAGCGCTTTGATTGGGTTGTGGCTCGCAGCGTGGCTCGTCTCAACACCCTGGTTGAGCTGCTGCTTCCGCTGGCAAAAATCGGGGGTTTCGTTTTGTCACAGAAGGGGGAAAGTGCGGCCGAAGAATGTCGCGATGCCCAAAATGGCATTGCCTTACTCGGCGGTGGAGCGGTTGAGAGCCATCGCTATCAGCTGCCCGGCCGGGATTTTATTCACTTCAATATTGTGATCGCCAAAACTGAAAAAACACCGGCCAAATATCCGCGTCGGGTAGGGATACCGAACAAGCGCCCCCTCTGATAGTTAATGCCCCATAACCGCCTCCAGAGCGGTGCGGGACATTTCAGCCAAATAAATTAATTGTGGTGATGGCTTTCCCTTTAGAGATACGTGACCCAGGGACCTAAACGCGTCTGCAGCGATATTCATCGACCCCAGTTGATCCTTAATCGCCTGGAAAACCCCTTCAGAAATGACAATATGCCCATCTTGAGCGATATCTACCAGACGGCTGGCAGTATTGACCGCTTCACCGACCATAGCGAAATTCATTCGGGTTTCAGCACCCACATTCCCCATGACGACATTGCCCAAGTCGATGCCTATACCCAAACCTAATTCCGTTCCGGTGGTGGCAAACCACTGCACACGCAGCTCATCAAAGCGATTTTGCATGGCAGTGGCCGTCCGAACGCTCCGAATTGCCGCATCTTTTTGAGCCAGGGGCACATTAAAGCCAACCATTAGCTCATCCCCAATCAAATCAAATATTGTCCCATCAAACTGATAAACAATTTCAGTCATTTCCGTAAAGAAATTGTTTAGGATATTGATCGACTCTGAAGGGTCTAAATCGATGATCATGCGGGTAAAGCCGCGCAGGTCGGCAAACAGGACAACTGCGGACCGTCTCTGCCGGTCGGCCAGCAGCCCCGGCTCGTTTGATAGGACCTGCTCAACAAGGCGTGGGCTCATATAACGAGAAAATGTTTCTTCAACCTGGGCCTTGGCCTGTCGCTCTTTCTCAAGCCGCATTTCTTCATTTTCTTTGATTTGGGTGATATCCTGCAAGACCGCCATATAGCCGATGCCGCGAATGGGGGTGATGCTGGACAAAATCGTGCGTCGATCGGATATGGGCAATTCTTCCGATACCGGCTGTGCTTTTGCCTCTTCAAAGAGCGGGGTGAGAAGGATAAGTTCCCGGATTTCATCTATGGCGATGCCGACCACGTTATCGGCCGCTAAATTAAACATCATTTCGGCCGCATGGTTGATCAATTCAATCTTAAAATCTTCGTTGGTCGTAATAATCGCATCGCTGGATTGGGCCAAAATAGCGCTGAGCTTTTGACGCTGTTCGCTAATCTGGACAAATAAGTAAGCGTTTCGGATGGCTACCGTGGCCTGACCGGCAATCGTCTCCAATAAAGCCACGTGCTCTTCACGAAAATACCCGACGTGGGGGTGAACGAGAATCAAAACGCCCATCGCCACTTCACTGGCCAACAGGGGCACGCCAATAGCCGAGCCGACTTCTTCGGTGTCGTCTGGGAGGATAATCCAGCGATTGTCTTGACCGGCATCGGTGATAATATCGCCTCGTTTATGATGCAACAGCCAGCCGGCCAAGCCCTTGTCTAAAACGGCCGAGGTGATCTGATCGCTCATTTCCGGTTTTCCACCGGCCCGCGCGATAATTTTGTGCGTAATTTCACGCTGGGGGTTCACCAAAATAATGCTGCCCTTAATCGCCTCTACCGCGGCCTGCGTATGGCTAATAATTTCGACCAGCATTTGATCCAAGTCGAGCTGGGAGCTTGTTGTTGCTCGAGAGACATCGTAGAGCAGACGTAAGCGGTGCCGCTCTTCTTCCAATTTGTCGCGCGCCTGTTTGAGGCGAATCAGCGAGCGCACGCGCACGAGAAGCTCTTCACGATGGTGCGGCCGGGACAAAAATTCATCCGCCCCAACTTCAATCCCGCGTATGCGATATTCGATGTCGCGCAAGGCGGTGACCATGATAATTGGGATATGGGTTGTTCGATCGTCCGCTTTTAAATGGGTGCACACCTCAAATCCGTTCATGATGGGCATCATGACGTCAAGCAAAATCAAATCAGGCTCCTGCTCCTGGGCGATTTCAATTCCCTCTTTACCGCTGCCGGCCTCAAGAATGGAATATCCGTGCATGCCTAATTGGGATGCCAGAAGAAGGCGATTATCGGGATTATCGTCAATAATGAGGATGTTTGCCGATTCATCCGCAACTTTGCGACCGGGCATCATATCTGTGTTTTATCCTCAACTTCCTCAACGTGCTTGATTGATTGGTTTGTCTCTTCTTCCAACCGACCTTTTTTTACCACAAAAATTTTTGTTGACCGTAAAAAAGTTGAAGGAAACATTGAACTGTCAGTTGAAGTTAGAAACGCCTGGGTTCTCTCTTGAATAAAAGATAATAACAGGGCACGTCGCGATTTGTCTAATTCAGCGACCACATCATCAAGCAATAAGATTGGGAAATCACCGGTGATTTCCCGCATGAACTCGATTTCAGCTAGCTTAAAAGCAAGCATGGCACTGCGCTGCTGCCCGCGGGAACCATAGTGGGCCAATTGACGGCCGTTAATCCAAAAACGCCAGTCATCTCGGTGGGGACCAACTGTGGTCACCCCACTTGATAGATCTCTGGCTTCCTGAGATTGTACAACTTTTGAAAACCATTCTTCAACAGGACTATAGTCCGATTGCCCGGCCAACCAATCTACCTTCTCAGAAAGCTGCTGCATTTCGCCGCTCATCTCATCACCGGTACTTTGTGATAACCCATTGCCTTGCAAACGCGGCAGGTAAGCAAGACGGAGAGTCTCCCGCCCGTCGGTTAACGATTCATAATGAATCCGCTGGGCCACCCGGGCCAAATGACGCATATATTTGGCCCGCGATTGAATAATAACCGCTCCTTTTTGAACCAGGTCATCGGTTAAAATCCGGATCACATCCCGGCCGCGGCCGGTCTCCAGATGCTGGCGCAAAGCGGCATTGCGCTGTTCGAGCACCTTGTTGTATGTCGAAAGGGTACGACAGTAGGTGGGGTCAACCTGGCACAGCAGGATATCGATGTATCGCCGCCGGGTGGCCGGAGGACCCCCTATCATTTCCACATCGCTGGGCAAAAATAAAACGACCCGCAAATTTCCTAACAAATCCATCAGCCGCACTTTGCGCCGGTCCAGAAGCGCTTCGCGTCGAAAACGCATGCTGCCGCGAACCTTCTCCTGAATTAATCGCATTTCGATATGGCGCGGCCCTTCAGGCAGCTGAACCTGGGCAACAATGCGGCCGACAACAATTTGATCGTCAGCCTCCATGGCTTCCCAATTGATAATTTGATAATCGGCCGAAGCCTGTGGGGAACGTGTGGTTGCCAAATAGTAAATCGACTCAAGGATATTGGTTTTACCCTGAGCGTTGGGTCCATACAACAAAGTCATTCCTGGGGAGAAGTTGACTTCCAGTCGACCGTAATTTCGAAAATTGGTCAGTGATAAGTATGACAAAATCATGAATTGATCTATCGTATACTGTAACAATTATCTGATAGGACGACAATCGTCCTGATTCACGCTAATTTCTTATTGCGTTCAGGTGATGGTCATGCTAAATTGAGCAATTAAAGAATTAGTATTAAAAGAACATGCCCCAATCTCTCTTAATCGTTGAAGACGATATTCCCCTCAGCACCCAAATACAAGGGACATTGAGCGATGCCGGATATGAAACCCATCTGGCTCATACCGCGGAAAATGGCTTTAATTTGGCTCTGAATCACAAACCGGACCTCATTTTACTGGATGTCATGGTTCCGGTCATGGGTGGCTGGGAATTGTGCAAACAGCTGCGCCAGCACACAAAAGTACCCATCCTGTTTTTAACCGCCCTCAACAGTCCAGAAGATATTGTCAAAGGGTTAAACCTCGGAGCGGATGATTATATCATCAAGCCCTTTCTCGATGAGATCCTTCTGGCGCGAATCGCTGCCCATCTTCGCCGTCACGGTGGAATTTTTACCGATCGTCTGGTTTTTGAGCAGGGCGCCCTGGAAATAGACTTTACCAACGTGACCGTTCTGATTAACGGAATGCCCATTGATTTAACACCGCGGGAATTTGAGCTGCTAAGCGCTCTTTCCCGTCATGCCGGCCAGGTTATGCGCACCGAAGAGCTCCTTGTCGAAGCATGGGGAGAGGAGTATGCCGACGCAACTGAAAATATTAAGCCTTACATCCACTATCTGAGAAAAAAAATCGAGAAAGACCCCGCTTCACCCCGATGGATCAACACCGTCCGGGGGGTTGGGTATCGATTTGGGAATTAGCTTAACGCATTTGCATTCACCCCTTGTTCAGCAGTAAAATATTCCAATAGCTATCTCAAAAAAAGCGCTAGAGGCGGCAGCGTAAGAGCAACATGTTCTTACGCTCATTTTTTACATTGGGCCAATGACGTTATGACCAAACCAGATATTATTTTTATCGTACTTGACACACAGCGAGCGGATCGATTAGGAGTTTATGGCAATCAGAAAAATATTTCTCCCAATATTGACCAATTTGCCGCTCAATCAACCGTATTTGAAAACGCGATATCAGCCGCTCAATGGACGATTCCCAGTCATGCCTCAATGTTTACCGGTTTGTATCCAACCGCCCACCAACTCACTCAGTCGCACCTGACCCTTGGGCCAGATACCCATCACGCGGCCGAAATTTTGCGGTCAGCCGGTTATGAAACGGTTGGTTTTTGCAACAATCCGCTGGTGGGCGTTCTGGAAAATGGGCTAAACCGCGGGTTTGAACAATTTTATAATTACGCCGGCACATTCCCCAATCGGCCGCAGTTTGTCGAACGCTCCTCCTGGCAGAAGCTCCGGGAGCGATATGAAGAGTTTATGCGCAAGCGCTTGGCTCTGCCGATTCAAAACTTCTTCGGCCGATCTGAATCAGCGTTTAGCCTCTCCCTCAATAAGTGGTTTACTCCGCTGTGGTCAAAATTCCTGAATTTCAAAGGGCAAAATGAACTTTCTATTCAGGACGTCATCCGATTTTTGGCTCAACAAGATCAACAAGAACAAGATAAACCACTTTTTCTGTTCTATAACCTGATGGAAACCCATCTGCCTTTTTACCCTCCCAAACAATTTGTCGATCAAATGGCTCCCAATATTGCCAACGATCGCCGCGCTCGTCGCATTATGCGCGAGTGGAACAGTGAAGCGTATCGCTGGTCCGCTCCGCCATTAAATGGGTTAACCGATCTCGAATGGGAAGTTTTAAACGGCTATTATGACGCTGAGGTCCTTTATCAGGATGATTATTTAAAACCCCTCTTTGAGGCATTGGCCGTTCGAAAGAATCGGGAAAACACCTTAACCATCATTGTCGGCGATCACGGAGACGGATTGGGTGAGCACGGCTATTTTGGCCATTCGTTTGTGGCTTATCAAGAGCTGCTCCACGTCCCTTTGATCATCAACTGGCCGCATGAGCTTGATGCCGGGCAGCGGGTATCCCAACCGGTCAGCACGCGACGGGTATTTCACACCATGCTGCAGGCGGCCGGTGAACTGCCCGGAGAACAGTGGCCAAATCTGAACGATGGTGAAATCCGGGGTTTGTCCCTGCGTGAGGTGGCCCACGGCCGAGATGTCGAACAGGCTACGGCCTATGCCGAAGTTTATCCGCCGACAAACATTGTCAAATCAATTGAAGATCGCCAACCGGAAATCATTGAAAAATTCGGTTTGCTGCAGATGCGCCGGGCGATCGTTCAGGAAAATCTAAAATTAATTCAGGTGGATGATCAACCCGCGGAATTGTTCGACCTCAAGCAGGACGATCTTGAACTCGACAGCCTGTTGGAAGTGAAACAAGATCAATCCACCTCATTAAACCACCAGCTTAATCGCATGGTTGGCACCGTTGAAAATCAAAGAGACAGCCTGCTGGCGGGGGTCCCTCTCGATATAGATGAGGATTCCGAATTGATACAGCACCTCCGCGGTTTAGGCTATATTGATTAACAAATAATTGCTCAGGAAGGCAATTAACTCAGGAGAAACAGATGTTTGATGCGCTGCAGGAACTGCTGGATCCGATTGCGTTTACAATTCCCATTGGTGAAAATGGATTTCCCATTTATTGGTATGGTATTTTAATCGCTGTGGGTATTGGCTTGGGCACCGTTTGGGCCGGCCGAGAAATTGAAAAACGAGGGCAAAGCTCCGATGAATTTTACAATGGCCTGCTCATTGTCGTAATTGCCGGCTATCTTTTTGCCCGCTTTGGCTATGTGATCCAGGACGCCTTATCAGGTGGTGGACCCTACAACACCTTTATCGACGTAATCAATATTCGCAGCGGCGGCGTCAATATCTTGTGGGGATTTATAGGGGCGGCGCTGATCGGTGTCTCTTATGCCCGCTATCGCCGCTTAAAAGCGTGGCACTACGCCGATGTGACCGGGCCCACCATTTTGATCGCTCAGGGAATCGGCCGCTGGGGGAATTTTATCAACCAGGAGTTGTATGGTCCGCCAACCACGGCTCCGTGGGGGATTTTAATCGATCAACGCTTTCGAATCCCTCCATTTAACGATCTGGCGACGTATCCGCTTGAGACCCGCTTTCATCCCACATTTTTATATGAATCGGTCACCCTAATATTGGGATTTATACTCCTCACCTACCTCAACAACCGCTTCCGAGACACCTGGAAACCAGGCACAATCTTTGGGGCGTTTTTGATCTGGTGGGGGACCAATCGCGGTTGGGTTGAATTTTTCCGCCCGGACCAGCCGCGCATCGGCAATACGCCCCTTTCTTATTCGATGCTGGTGGCCTTCGGTATCGCCATCGCCGGTGTCATCATTTTGCTATACCTCTATGACAAACTTCCCCAATCAGAAACCGCGCGCCGTCGACAGCTAAACAGCCGACGGCCGCCTAAACCTAAACGGCGCAGAGACGCCGAAACAACCTAATGAATCAATAAATTAAGCACCAGGGTGAGGAAATTCCTCGCCCTGGTTTTTAATATCTAAAATCAGGAAGAGGATCAACCATATGGATTTAATTGCGGAAAAATTCGGGCAAATTGGCCTGACCTTTGATGATGTATTGTTGCTTCCCGGCGAATCAAATATTCTTCCCGCCAATGTGGACATCAGCACAAATTTAACCCGCAATATTAAACTCAACGTGCCCGTCATCTCCGCCGCTATGGATACGGTAACTGAAGCGCCTATGGCCATCGGCCTGGCCCGGCTGGGAGGATTGGGCATCATTCATCGCAATATATCCGGTTCAAAACAAGCGGAAGAAGTTGATAAAGTTAAACGCTCTGAAGCGGGTATGATCGTCAATCCGATTACCCTGCCGCCAACGGCCAGACTGGCCGATGCGGAAGCGTTGATGGCTCGCTATCACATTTCAGGCGTGCCAATCACCGAAGAAGATGGATCGCTGGTCGGTTTGCTGACCAATCGAGATATCCGCTTCGTCAATCCAGGCGATCAGCCGGTCACCGACTTTATGACCGGCAAGGAAAATCTGGTCACCGCTCCGGTTGGCACCACCCTGGAAAATGCCAAGGAAATTCTTCACCACCATCGCATCGAAAAGCTGCTGCTGGTTGATGATGATAATCGCATCAAAGGGTTGATTACCGTCAAAGATATCATCAAAAAGATCGACTACCCGCAGACCGTTAATGACGAGAACGGCCGCCTGCTGTGCGCAGCGGCGATTGGTGTGGGACCAAAGGGATTATCGCGACTCGAAAAGGTGGTTGCGGCCGGCGTGGATGTCGTTGCTATTGACACCGCCCACGGTCACAGCAAACCGGTTTTGGAAACGATTCGGGAAGTCAAACGCCGCTACCCGGATATCGCCCTCATGGCTGGAAACGTCGCCACGGCTGAAGGCACTCGGGCTCTTATCGAAGCCGGCGCGGATGCGGTCAAGATAGGCATCGGAGCCGGGTCTATTTGTACGACGCGCATTATTTCCGGCGTCGGAGTCCCCCAAATTACGGCGGTCGTTAATTGTTCCACGGAAGCCCGCAAACACGGGGTTCCCGCCATTGCTGATGGGGGCATCAAATACAGCGGTGACATCGTCAAAGCCCTCGCCTCAGGGGCGGATGCGGTGATGCTCGGCTCCTTACTGGCTGGTTTGGAAGAAAGCCCCGGTGACGTAACCCTTTACGAGGGACGGCGTTATAAAACATATCGGGGAATGGGCAGTGCCGGAGCGATGCAGGGGCACGGGGCTGACCGCTACAGCACAGGTCAAGGGCGTACAGCCTCAAACCGGCATAAACTTGTCCCAGAAGGGATTGAAGGACAGGTTCCCTACAAAGGAAAGCTAGACGACGCGGTTTATCAGCTGATGGGTGGTCTGAGAGCCGGAATGGGGTATGTAGGCGCCGGCAGTCTAGTTGACCTGCGAGAGAAGGCTCAATTTTTGCGGATCACCAACGCCGGTTTGCGAGAAAGTCATCCCCACAGCGTGACCATCACCAAAGAGGCCCCCAATTACCAGGTTCCTCGATAGGTGATGGGGTCGGTTTGGTTTTCAGAATTTAAAATTTGTTCTAGTCAGGCGTCACGCTTCCCCAGGTTCAGCCAGGGCCACGAAGTGAGGCGTGAAAGTGCCTAAACTCTTACTTTCTAACAGCATATTTTTTCAGGAGGAATCTCATGGCCAAGAAAAAAATTGTTCTCTCTGAACAGCAAAAAGCAAAAAACGAGGAAATTTTGTTGCGCATTGAAAGAGAACGAACCCGGCTTTGGGAGGAAACGCGAGCGATGCAAGATAAATGGAATGATCACAAGAGACGGCGACGCAAGAAAAATTAAGCTATCCCATTTCAAAATTTCAAGTAAATAATAACGAATAATGTAAACTTCATTAAGATTTTTGAGATAATTTTTCCAGAAAGGGCACAAAATTTCCCAGATTTAAATTCTTGGTTAATTCGTGCCGCCCAAGGTTGATTTTTAAGAATACTTTTTGGGGTTTATTCCACCTGATTAACCTATACACGTTGTTTGGTATGCAATTTTTTGCTGCCTCATGCCCCCCAAGATCCAATTATGAGCGAACAATCCTTTCATCACAACACATATATTTCCGTCTTCACCTGGCGCTACGGTTCCCCTCAAATGCGCCACGTCTGGTCAGAAGAAAACAAGCGCCGGCTGATGCGCCAGGTATGGATCGCTCTGGCTCGAGCCCAGGAAGAAGCCGGTTTGGTGACGGCCGCCCAGGTCGCGGATTTAGAAGCTCATGCTGATCAAATCGACATTCCCCGCGCGCAGGAAATCGAGAGGGAAACACGTCACGACGTGATGGCTGAAATCCGCGCGTTTGCCGAGCAGTGCCCGGTCGGCGGCCGCATTATCCATTGGGGAGCCACCAGCGCCGATGTGAATGACAACGTGTACGCTCTGCGAATCCATGCTTCGCTTGACCGGCTGCTGGACGGTATGAGGGACCTGCTTTTAACCCTCAGTGAAAAAATTCGGCAAACCGCCGCGTGGCCGGTGATGGCCCACACCCACATTCAGCCGGCCGAACCCACGACGCTGGGGTATCGCTTTGCCGTTTATGCTCAGGATTTATGGCACGATTGGCAAACGCTGAGCCATTTAAAACAGACGATGAAGGGAAAAGGGTTTAAGGGGGCGGTCGGAACCCAGGCCAGTTACAAACAAATATTAAAGGACACCGGCGTATCAGCCCTGGAGATGGATCAAAGAGCAATGGAATTTTTGGGGATAAAGGGGTTTCCCATCGCCACCCAAACGTATTCCCGCCAGCAAGATTTGCGGTTAATGAATGGATTGGCCGGTTTGGCGTCCTCTTTGCACAAATTCGCCCTCGATTTTCGCATCCTGCAATCCCCTCCTTTTGGAGAATGGGCCGAGCCTTTTGGCAAAGGGCAGGTCGGATCTTCGGCGATGCCCTTCAAAAGAAATCCGATCAACACCGAAAATATTTGCTCTCTGGCCCGGTATGTAGCCTCTTTGCCTGCTGTGGCCTGGGATAACGCCAGCCAGGCGATTTTAGAGCGCAGCCTCGATGATTCGGCCAATCGGCGAATATTTATCGCGGAAGGGTTCTTGGCCACAGAAGAGATATTGCGGCGGACGCTGCGCATTATCAAGGGAATGGTCCTGCACGATGAAGGGATGAAGCGGAACATGGCCACCTACGGCCCGTTTGCGGCCTCGGAAAAAGTGTTGATGGCCCTGGTCCAGCAGGGGGGCAGCCGTCAGGACGGTCATGAGTGGCTGCGAGAAGCCAGCTTAAAAGCGTGGACGGCGGTGCAGCGCGGGCAGCCAAATCCGCTGATCGAGCTGCTCGCTTCTGATGAGCGGCTGCTGAACTATTTAGAATCTTCAGAAATTCGGGAAATGATGCAGGCGGATGGGCACACCGGAACGGCCGCGGAGCGAGCTTTAAATTTCGCCCTCATGATCGAAAATGAAATTTAATAGATCAAAGTGCATTTTTTAAATGAGGCCTGATTCAGGTCATCAATTTCCCCTCCCCTCGGGGGGGGCTGGGGGAGGGAATTGCCCCTCCCCCATTTGGGAAAGGAGCAATACGGGTCTCACAGATTAATCAGCTGGAGCTGCTTCCGGCTGTTTCATCAGCTCAAGCTCAATGGCAATTGAAATTTCTTCCCCCACGAGCAGTCCACCCGTTTCCAACGCCTGATTCCACGTTAGGCCCCAATCTTTGCGATTAATTTTTACCGCAGCGCTAAACCCCGCACTGGTTGTCCCCCACGGACTCAAGGCCGTTCCGGCATATTCAACATCCAAGGTGACCGGCTTGGTCACACCGCGAATGGTCAAATCACCATGGAGCTTACCGGTTGTATCGCTCAACTGATCAACACTCGTGCTTTTAAAGCTCAGCTGCGGGAAATTCCCCGCATCGAGAAAGTCAGGTGACATGAGATGACCATCGCGCTGCTCGTTGCGGGTATTGATGCTGGAAGCATCGATCGTTACCTCAACGGTTGTCGCGGTCATATTTTCCGGATCAAAATTTACTGAACCGCTAAACGATTCAAATTGGCCGCGAACTTTTGAAATCATCATGTGACGGGCCGAAAATAAAATTTCTGAGTGTGCGGGATCAATTTGCCAAGACATAAACCTGTTCTCCTTGTTAGTAAGCGAATAGATCAAATTGCGCTTGTAAATAATTCTGTTATTCTACTTAGCGGACCGCAGTCCACTTACAGACAGGATATTAACGGACCGCAGTCCGCTTGTCAATTAGCATTTTATAAACGTTTGTCGCAAAATGGGGTATGAAACGAGACATGATTAACCTGAACCTCATCCAAAATCCGCCAAGCCAGGGACGGCCGGAGCGGCGTGACGCCGCCGAAAATCGCCAGCTCATACTGGAAACGGCCGACCGGCTCTTTGCCGCACGAGGTGTGCAGGATGTCTGCATGGCTGAAATTGCCAAAGAAGCGGGGATTGGCAAAGGGACTCTCTACCGGCGCTTTGCCAACAAGGGAGAGCTCTGCCTTTCTTTACTGGATGAAGATTATCAACTCTTTCAAAATCAGCAGCTGGCTCGCTTTCAAGAGCAAATGCAGGCCCAGCTATCTCCCATCGAACAGCTGATAGGCTTCCTGACGCAGCTGCTCTACTTCATTAACGACCACGTTGATTTACTAAACGAAATTGAACAGGTTGGGCTAGATGATGCCAGTGCGAATGTCAGTATCCCCCACTGGTGGAATCATCTGACGATTCGCGGTCTGCTCCAGTCGGCCGTGAATCACGGCGAGATTTCACCGGATGCCGATCTGGAATACATCGCCGGCGCTTTACTTGCTCCGCTGGACAGCCGCATTTTGCGCCTACACCTTACCGCGCATGGCTTCACGCTGGACCAAATCGCCGCGGGTCAGGAATCATTGGTGCGCGGTTTGGCCCGGTAGACAAACCGCTCCTACCCGGTGCGGTTCCCCTAATCTTCCACAAATATGTCTGGGTCGAGGCATCCCTGCACGCGGGTAACCCCATAATAGGTTTGAACGCTAAAATCACCAACAGGGGCGATTAACCCTTGTGTTTGGTTGTGAATATCTCCAAAATTTCCACCTAAATACCAAATCGCCACCCCTTTAATTTGAGGATAGGAGGCGTACATCTTTGAGGCCCAGGCGATTTCCTCAAGTGCTTGACCGTGAGGGGGGATATTTTGATACTCCCACCCCCATTCTGTGATAAGAACTGTCGGGCGAGCGATATTATATTGATCAGCCGCCTTAAATAAATCGTGGAAGCGGCCGACTAAATAGGGGTAAATATTGGTGATTTCGCTTTTTGTATAGCTGTACTCATGTAAAGCGATCGCTAACCGGTGTGGATGTGCCTCTATAAATCGTAAAAATTCAACCATTTTGGGGGATCGCCAATGCTCCGGTTCCGGTTCACCCGCAGACCACCCGAAAGCAGCCCATTTGAAGCCGTCCCGCAAAGCCAATTTCCCGGTTTCAATTGCGAACTCCGCCAGCCATTCCGAGCGATTTTTATCTACCTCATTGATCGTCTCCAACCATATCATCGAGCGATCTTGATACAATTCTGGAGGAAACACACGCATGTGACGTACCCAGTGGCGGTTTGCGGCTTCGCGAGGTGAAAGAGAATAATCAGGAACGTCATAATTAAATGAACCGTGTTCGTCGCTACCTCGACCGGTTCGCCGAAAAATCATCACGTGAGGGACCCCACTGGCTTTGGCCAACTGCAAAACCTCATAGATCGGGCCGGCATCATCGGCACTTTTAATAACGATTGGCACCCGACGGGCGTCCAACTGCCTGAAATAATCTCCAATGCCGTTGCGATTGCCGCCTGAGCCGGTGTGAAACCCGATTTTATTAAATGCCAAATCTAATCCTTGATTGGACATCTGCGATTGGGCCGCGTATAAATCAAACGGTCCGACGGAATTTTGCACAATTGGCGGCGGATTAACCTTACCTGAAGGCTGAAAACATGTTGCGGAAATAAAGGGCAAAAAAAACTGATGAGATGGAGCTGCACTCGCCGTTTGAACCGCTTCGTCAGGCACGGTCGGCAATAACAAATAACCGGCCATCAGGGTTCCTAAAAACATACATGCAAATAAGAACTTTCTACTCATCAAGCTCGCCCCATTTAAAGATTTTAGATCCATACTTTTATCAATAACCAACCGTTCATCCGTATGAAGAGATTTAATTAGCCCTGCGAGCAAATCGCAATTGATAAAAATTCAAAAATTTACAAGACTTTTATCAATTAATTTGTCCATAGACCCCACAGGGCTGAACCAAAGGTCCCAGATTTTGGCAGAACCTGTCCGGAGCTAACCAATACTAAAGTCATTGCCTTTAACGGTAGCGCAGTTTGTCATTTTGCTCTATCAAATTCTTAGCCAATTTGGCCTATCTTAAGGGTGAAGTCATAATAATCGCTATGCCTATTTTGCTTTTTGCCAACGGCGATATTGAAAACACAGCCTGGCTGGCCAAACATCTTCAAAGTGCCACTGCTGTTATTGCTGTTGATGGGGGCGCCCGCCACCTGGAAACTTATGAAAAAGATCCTGACGTCCTGATTGGTGACCTTGATTCTTTAGATCCAAAAACGGTGCAACAGCTTCAAGCTCGAGGGACAAAGATCATTCAGTATCCTCAGGCCAAAGACGAGACAGATTTAGAGCTGGCGCTGCTGTATGCGGTCAACCAATCCATGTGGAAAGATCAACCGCTGTTCATTTTTGGCGTCTTGGGCGGCCGGCTTGACCAGACGCTGGCAAACATTCTCCTTCTGGCCCATCCACGTTTAAAGGACCGCCATGTGCGCATTCTTGAACAGCATCAGCAGGCGTGGCTCGTCTCCGATTCAACCCAGATTCACGGACAAATTGGAGACATGGTTTCTCTCGTTCCTTTGGGAGGCTCGGTCGAAATTGAGAGAACAATGGGGCTTGAATGGCCATTAATCAAAGAAAGGCTTTCTTTTGGACCGGCTCGTGGGGTAAGCAACCGGCTTACCCGGTCAACCGCCACCGTCAAAATAAACAGCGGCCAGCTCTTGTGTATTCACACCGATCGCTCATGGAGCCGATAAGGTCGCCCTGTTGCTTTTATAATTTGATTTAGGGACAATACAATCCTCTTGCCGGTCGCAGTGAAGAAGAATTCTTCTCTCTTCAAAACCCGGCCTGGGCCGGTGCCCAAACCAAAACTGCGGCGGACTCACCGCCTTAAAATGGAGGTCAATTTGTGACTCAAATAAACCGTGCGGTATCAGACCGCACAGCCTCGGCCGTGCCTGCGGCGGCCGTTCTCGTTATTGCTGCCTATATCGCAGCCCAAATGGTGGCCGATATCACCAGCGTCAAGATTGGGCTTGTGGCCGGATTGGCGGTGGATATGGGCACCTTTATCTATCCGATCACCTTTACGCTTCGCGATTTGGTCCACAAAGTGCTGGGGAAACGCAACGCCCAGATTTTGGTCGTGACGGCCGCGGTTGTAAATTTGTTGATGGTTCTCTACACCTGGTGGGCTTCATCAGTAGGGTCTGATCCTCTGGCCGACCCTACCGGTGACTTCTTTTCAGCTTACCAAATGGTTTTTGGCCCCTTATGGCGGATTACTATCGCTTCGATTCTGGCTGAAGTCGTCTCTGAACTGGCCGATACCGAAATGTATCACTGGTTTGTAACCCGCATTTCTCGAAATTATCAATGGGCCAGGGTTTTGGTCAGTAATGCCGTCAGCGTTCCTTTAGATAACCTGATATTTGCCGTCGGTGCATTTGCTCCTATTCTCGGGTTAGCCGACGCGGTGCCTTGGTCGGTGGTATGGGAAATCTTTATATTTAATTTGATTGTCAAATTCGCCCTGACGCTCCTCACGCTGCCCTTGATTTATTTGACGCCCGATCCAAATTAGGTGGTTTAAGTGGATCACGATTAAAAATCAGCCACGGATTAACACGGATTTTCACAGATTTCTCTCTGTAATCCTTCGGCTCCACCCAGGACAGGTTCTGCGAAAATCTGCGGACAAATCATTGCTGAAAAGTACTCGAAATTCACTCAATTGGAAAAGCCGCTGTTTTGAGACAGCGGCCGCTAAAAATCCTTTCGTTTACGAGTGATTGATCATATCGATCAACCTTGGCTATTTATTATTCCCCCGTCGGAAAATAATAAACCCCCCAATGAGAATCATCGAAGTTACAATGACCCATCCGTATCCCAGCCATCCAAATTGAGACATTAGTAAAAATGCCCCCATCAAGATTAACAGAAGGGCCACCAGCCGGTTTTGGCCGGTCGCCTCATACAGCTGCTCAAACATCCGCTCAACCGTTTCCACAATATCGTTCAGATTGTTTTTTACAATCTCACCAAGAGGGAGTGAGACATCTTCTTCAAACGGAATCAAAACAGCCAGTACCACATAGAGGGCGGTCCCTAAACCGCTAGCCAGGCTCAACAAAATAAATGCCAACCGCACCCAGGTCACGTCAATGGCAATATATCGCGCCAACCCGGAACAGACACCGGAAATCGTACGGGTTTCACGGTTTCGTGTTAGTGTTGTCATCTTTCTAGAATCCCCTTTAACATTGCCGATTTTTCAAAAACCTGTACGCACCGAGCATCTTTGAGTTGCAATAATTATCATCAAACGATTAAAACTTGTTTTAAATTAACAATCAAATTTATTAATTTTTTTATTTTGATTTTGATCGAATACGATCTGAGTTTTGCCTACCCCTCCAAAAGAAGTATAATCCTGTAAAATCTTAATGGATTATAAAAAAAACAAATGGAAGTAGAGCAAACAAAAGATTTGAGCCTTTTCTTAGATCAACTCTCAGAGTACGATTTTAGTCTACGCATCCCAGAAGCGGGTGAACTTTATACCGGAACAGTTGTTTCAAAAACCAATGATGCAATTTTGGTTGATATCGGCGCAAAATCTGAAGGTATGATTGACCGTCGAGAAATTGAGCAACTTTCTCCAGAACAAAAAAATGATCTCGCCGAAGGGAATGAGATCAAGGTAGTTGTCATCACTCCTGAAGATCGCAACGGCAACATTATTTTATCCTATACCAAAGCGATGGAAGATGTTGATTGGGTCCGCGCTGAAGAACTGCTGGAATCTGGTGAAGTTTTTTCCAGTGAAGTTATCGGGTTTAACCGTGGCGGGCTGCTGGCCCGTTTAGGAACTTTGCGAGCCTTTATCCCGGTTTCTCACGTCGGCTTTTCTGTTGAAGATAGCACTGAATTTGAGAAATTAATTGGCGATCAACTACCGGTAAAAGTTTTAGAAGTGAATCGCAACAAGCGTCGCTTGATTTTGAGTGCTCGAGAGACGATGCAAAAACAGCGTGCGGAGAAAAAGCGTGAAGCTTTATCGACGCTGACTGAAGGGGACAAGATTAAAGGCCCCATCGTCAATATCGAGTCATTTGGCTTGTTTGTTGATCTAGATGGCATTCAAGGTTTGGTCCATCTTTCTGAAGTAAGCTGGCAAAGGATCGATAATTTAAAGAAGCATTTCCAGCAAGGTCAGGAAGTTGAGGTGTTGATTCTCCAAATCGATGAGGAGAAGGCGCGTGTCTCTTTAAGCATGAAGCGCCTGGAAGTTGATCCCTGGGATGAAATCGAAAAATATTACCGCATTGGTCAATTGATTGAAGTCTCAATTACTAAAGTGGTTCCGTTTGGTGCCTTTGCCCGACTCAATGGGGAGTTTGAATTAGAAGGGCTTATCCATATTTCGGAATTAGCTGACCATCACGTCCAGCATCCACATGAAGTGATTAAAGCCAACGACACGATGGTTGTCCGCATCATCAAGATCAACAACGACAAACGGCAAATCGGTTTGAGTCTAAAGCAGGTTTCCTCCTCCGAATTCATCGATGTCGATCTCGAGCAATCTTAACCATAACATTAAGAATAATTGTGCATAATATCAGAACTTCCTAATTAAAACGGAATGCTAACGGCGTTTTCATTTAATTGGAAGTAGAATGCGTTCAGTCAAATGGGGAAAAGTCATTATTTGAAATATAAGTAATGGCTCTATGAGTGTAAACTTTCTGAAGATTGATGCGTCTTTTACAATAAGTGAGACACACGGTCTATTGAAATTGGCGTCGTTTTCATGTAAATATTCAAGAATGCATCATGTCAAGGCGTCAGTATGGTTAACAAATTCGAGGTAAACCTGTGAACTCAAAAAATTGGGAAAGATTTACCCAGCGCGCACGTCGAGTTCTAAGCTTAGCTCAAGAAGAAGCGGAGCGCTTAAATCATAATTACATTGGAAGTGAGCATTTGCTCATCGGCCTACTTCGAGAAGAAGGTGGCGTTGCCGGCCGGGTTCTGCGTGAAGTGGGCCTGGAGGTGAGCCGGGTACAGGCCATGGTAGAACGGATGGTTGGTACCGGTACCCGCACGCCATTTACTAAAATCGAATTGGCACCAACTACCAAACGCGTGTTAGAACTCGCTGTCGAAGAAGCGCGCCGTATGGGGCAGCATTACATCAGCACCGAACACCTTCTTTTGGGGTTGGCTCGACAAAATGACGGCACGGTTTCCGACATCCTCAAGAAATTTGGGGTGACCACCGAGCAAATTCGCCGCCAAACCCGGCGCATGCTCAAGGAAAGCCCGGTTCCCTCCAGCGAACAAGCACCCTCCCGCCGCCAGCGTAGCAAAGAAAAAAGCAAAACGCCGATGGTTGATCAATTGGCCACGGATTTAACGGCCCTGGCTGAGGAAAGCAAGCTTGATCCGGTAATCGGCCGCCAAATGGAAATTGAGCGGGTGATTCAGATTCTGGCTCGACGCACCAAAAATAATCCGGCTTTAATCGGAGAACCCGGCGTCGGTAAAACAGCCATTGTCGAAGGATTGGCCCAACGCGTGGTCAGCGGCCGCGTGCCCGAAGTTTTACAAGACAAGCGCGTCTTGCAGCTCGACGTCGGCAGTCTTGTAGCCGGCACGATGTATCGGGGCCAATTTGAGGAGCGCCTCAAAAGGGTGATCGAAGAACTCAAGTCAAGCGACGCGATTCTTTTTATCGATGAAGTGCATATGCTGGTTGGTGCCGGTTCGGCCGGCAGCTCCGTAGATGCCGCCAATATCCTCAAACCGGCGCTGGCTCGCGGTGAGTTACAAACGATCGGGGCCACCACGCTGGAAGAGTATCGCAAATATATCGAAAGTGATGCCGCTTTAGAACGTCGTTTCCAACCGATCAACGTTGATGAACCCACACCGGAGGAAGCGGTCAAAATTTTGGAAGGGGTTAAAGGAGCTTACGAACAGCACCACAACCTCGAAATCACCTCTGAAGCGGTAGAAGCGGCCGTTAAGCTGTCAACCCGGTACGTCACGGAACGGTTCCTGCCGGATAAGGCTATCGACCTGATCGATGAATCGGCCTCCCGAGTGCGCATGTACCGCGCCCCGCAAATGGCTGATATCAATGTCGTGTATGAAAACCTGCGCGATCTCCGCCTTAAACGAGAAATCGCCCTCGATGAGGGCCGCTTTGACGACGCGGCCTCCCTGCGGGAAGAAGAAGAAGCGCTGCAGCGCAGCCTCGATGAAATGCGAGCTGGCTCACAAGGGTACAATTTATCGGTTACCCCCACCGACATCGCTGAAGTGGTTTCGATGTGGACCGGGATCCCGATCCTGCAGCTAACTGAAGAAGAATCCGCCCGCTTGCTTCGTATGGAAGAAGATTTGGCGGACAACATCGTTGGTCAAAAAGAAGCGATTAAGTCAATCTCCAAAGCGGTTCGTCGAGCACGGGCCGGGTTGAAAAACCCGCGTCGGCCGATCGGGTCCTTTATTTTCCTGGGCCCCACCGGGGTCGGGAAAACCGAGCTGACCAAAGCGCTGGCCGAATTCCTTTTTGGAACGCCGGACGCCCTCATACAGCTCGATATGTCTGAGTTTATGGAGCGGCACAACGTGTCCCGTCTGGTAGGGTCCCCTCCAGGGTATGTGGGTTACGAGGATGCCGGTCAGCTCACCGAATCAATCCGCCGCCGGCCGTATTCGATCGTCGTCTTTGACGAAATCGAAAAAGCCCATCCGGAAACGTTTAACATTCTTCTGCAAATTATGGAAGAAGGTCAACTTTCCGATGCTAAGGGGCAAAAAGTCGATTTCCGCAATGCGATTATTATCATGACCTCCAATGTGGGGGCATCAGCGATCAAGCGCCAGCCCAATATTGGCTTCTCCTTCCAGCAAGACACGTCCATTCAGGAAGAGCAAGAGTATGCTGACATGCAGAAGAAGCTGATGGAAGAGTTAAAGCGGGCGTTCCGGCCGGAATTTCTCAACCGCGTCGACAGCGTTATCGTTTTCCACCAGCTCTCAAAAGAGCACATCCGGTCTATCGTCGACATCATCCTGGTCGAATTAAACGAGCGACTGGAAGAGTACGAGATTTTCCTGACGGCCACTGATGCCGCCAAAGATTGGCTAGCAGAAGAAGGATACGACGCCGAATACGGTGCCCGACCCCTGCGACGACTGATCCAAACGGAAATTGAGGATCTTCTGTCTGACGAAATGTTGGCTGGAAAGATCCGCAACGGCGCAAAAGTTGAAGCCGATCTCAAAGATGATAAAATGACGATTCGCGTGCTTGAGCAGCCGGAAGAAGAAGTTTCCGAAGAGGCAATGCCCACGCTGTAAGGCCCAAATACTGAAAGCAAAAAGCCCTTGGAATCAAGGGCTTTTTTTTATTTAAGAAAAATTGGGTGGGAAATTAGGTAAGTTACAAAAAGTTTTCTGAAGAAGGAGTTCGCAGATTAGGGAGAGAAATCTGTGAAAATCCGTGGTAATCCGTGGCTTTTTTAACAATTCTATTTGTTAACTGCTTAACTAAAAATGGAATCTACGAATCTGGAATTATTAGCACCTGGCCTGGATAAATTCGATCAATATCGTCAATCGTTAACCGATTGACCTGAATCAAATCATCAAGCTCGACCCCATACTCCGTAGCAATTTCACCCAACGTATCCCCTCGAACAACCGTATACGTTCGCGTATCATCCGTGATAACCGGCACGGAGGTACTGGTACCCGGCCTCGCGGCCGATGTTGGAGCTCCCGAAATGACCTCTTGCGCATCAGGCGTAAATGTCGGGGGCAAACCCACGCTGCCTCCTCGTGGAGAATCACCAGGGGCGGGCGTGCCGTCTGGTGCGAGCTGCACCGCGGCGGTGGGCAGCTCAACCGGAATTTCAAAGGCATTTTCCTCACCAGATGAACCACAACCGGTTAAAAACAGTGAGGCAACTGCTCCCAATATCAACCATTTACGCATTGTATCCTTCCTTATTGGGTTTGCTTGCTGGCGGATCTATTTCCGCGGGTTGAGACCCCAAACGCGTTGCCGCCACAGCCAACCCCAACAACATCCAGTAGGCGGTCACCGCATGTAAAAATTCTAAGTTGAATAAATAATGGTCAAAAACCCCAGCAATTAAGCCACCAAAGACCGCACCGTGCAGCCCTAACCAGACAGCATCTTTCTCCGGCTGAGTTTTAAAATCATGGCGGTTGATAAACGCATAACCAAATACCGTGACCATCACGGCCACGAAGGCCAACAAACCGAGAAATCCCATCTGTTGACCGATAGTCAAGTATACCATAGCCACACCCAGATACAGATCCACATCGGGTGACCCGGCAAATCCCACGCCAAAGAGCGGATAGCGCTGAACCAGGCTCAGGGCATCGCGATATTCGCCAAAGCGCATCTGGGTGGCCAAATCTTCCCCTCTGAATCCGGCCAGCAGGCGGTCGATATAGGCCTCGCCCAATCCGATGGTTAGAGCGACAGCGAGCAATATGATGCCAGTCAGGGCCAGGGCAGGAATATATTGGCGATAGCGCACCAGGGCGATAAATCCCACGGCAGCGATAAGAGCCACAAAAGCCCCACGTGAAAATGTCAGAAGCAAAGCCAACGAAATGATGCCAAATAAAACGTAGACAAACCACCGTGGCCAATTCGGCTTCTTCGAAAGAAGTTGGGGGGCGGTGACTGCACCAATCAAGACCAGCAATCCCCCGTAAACGTTGGGATCAACCGATGTGCCGATGGCGCGTTCCGAAAGCTCTGGGTTTTCCTCAATGTAGCGGATCACAAAGCCACCGGGATACCCCAGGCGAGATAAGACATTTAAAATGTCGTTGGCGATTTCATCAGGGAGAAGCCAGAAACCGATACCAATCGCGGCCGCGGCCGTTCCAAATAAGATAAAGGCGCGAACCAACCTTTCGAGCTTGTACCAGGTTCGGCAATAATCGATGATCAAGATCACAAAGGACAGGCTCAAAATTAGTTCGGCAAATTTTCGCAAAAGTTGAGAAGTTAACGGACCGTTGCTCATGCCAAACACGAAGGCAAATATGGCTACTAAAACAAAAACTAGCAGCGGAATGGTCACAGGCGAGGTGATAATTTCGTTTTGCCGGCCGGTGACCAATCGCAACAGCCAAACCCCAAAAACCGCCCCCAACGCCAAATCTAAAAAGGTGGGGGTAATAACGATTTTGAAAGGCAGTGTCGCAAAAGGGAGCAGGCAGATAACCCCAATAACCCCCCAGAAACCGATTTCAATATCCCGCAAGATAATTAAAGCAGCGATAATGGCTACTATCACGCCGGCGGAAATAATCGGCCCGCCAAACGCCATCATGATTCCGGCGGCGGTGGCAATTAAGCCAAATAGGAGTCCGATGCCGATAGGCGATTGGGTCCAGCTATAAGGATCGCTTAATTGATCGATAGTTTCACGCATAAATCCCATAAGTAAATTTTGACCTGATTAAGTTGTTTTAGTCAACCCTGACCATAGTCAGGTTTAAAAAATCGTCGGTTAACCGCCCTTCGGCCGTCACCCGCTGTAAATTGTCAAACCCGTTTTCTTCGGTAAATTGATATATCCCTATACGAATAGGGTAAATTTCGGCCGGCGTCCCAGGGTCCATAGCCAGAACCATCTCAACCGGATAGATTTGATCTGCCGACCATTGGGACGTGGGCTGCCCCAAATCGGCCGCCGCCCAGCGGGTCGTGTCTTCACCAACCACCTGGGCAAAAAAAGTAAAATCGATATCCGTTTGACCTAAAAGCCGCCAGTAAGTGGTCAAACCCACTTCATTACCGGCCGTGAGCCGCCGGGGAGAGAGCTCAAAACCCACCAGTTCAAATTGATTTTCAAAATTGACCGCGACCGGGTTTGGATTTTCATCGGCCGCGGCCTGGAGAGGCACCGTTTGCAGCTCAATCGTTTCCCGGCCGTCCAGTAACGGCAAACGCTCTCCCGCCTCAAATTGATACACTCCGACCATTAAACTCAATTCTGCCGGCGTCACAACCGTCTCCGGGATTTGAACAGCATATTGATTGACCACGCGATCGCCTGGAACCATAAAAGTGGTGCCGATCAACCCTTGCCCCAAATACATATCGCGTTGGGCAATGGGCACCCCCAATGCCGGGTCATTTAAGTGCACAAATATCGACCAATTTTCCTCCATGGGTGCCAGGGCAACCCACTCCAGCCAGATCGTAGCTCGCTCACCCGGCCGGGCGGCAGGCAAATCGACCTCAAACCCCGCCAGCCGCAGCTTATCGTCAAATTGGCCGAGGTCCGGATCGAGGCAGTGCTCCAAGGTACAGCCGGCCGTTCCCGGATCGCTCACTCGCTCAATTTGAGGTTGATAAGCAGGTCGAATAAATAAAACTGGTGAAACGGCCGCCAAAAACAGCAGCACACCCACCGGCACGGCCACCACAACATTTGCGATCTTTTGCGGCAGCCAGGCGGCCAATCCACCAATCCACAACACGCTGAGAGTTGATATCCCGGTAAAAACCAGCCTGCCCTGTGAAGACCATGTGGTTGTGGCCCACTGCACCAGCCCATAGATAATCGCCACCGAGAACAAGGTGCAAACGACGGCCGCAAATCGATTGGCAACGAGATCAAAAAGCCAGCTGATGAAGCGCAAAATAGCCGGGTTATGCGCACTTTTTTGCACCGCTTGATTGCCCTGGCGAAATTGCTGAATCGCCAACAGCAGGCCACCCGGCAGCGCCAGCACGACCAATCCGTTTAAAAACAGATAGGACCAGGTCCACATCGGCACATTAACACCACCAAACAATCCCCAATAGGCCAGCATAAATCCCCAACGCTCGTCCCAAAGTTGAGCTATTGAAGCAGCGGTCTCTCGCTCTCCCAAAACGGCGATAAAGGCGCTCCATCCCAATAAATCACCGTACAGCTCGATATTGCGCCAATACCACCAGCCGGCGATCAAGACGATGGGGACAAAAAGAAGGGCAAAATCGGCCGCGGCTCTGGCGAGCACCTGCAATAATCGGCCGTATGTGAGCGGCACCTGACGGCTGCGAACCCACTCCCAAATGACAAACGTGCCAAACGCCAGGGGAATGAGGCCGATCGTGCCCTGCTTGGTCAAAACCGCCAAACCAATGACGATCCCGATCCGTACCACCGCCCAAACCGGCCGGGGTTGATCCGGCCAGCGGGTCACGAGTCGAATCAGCAGCAGCACGCCCAATGACGCCAGGGGAATAGCCAGATTGTCATTATTGACCGCCCCACTGATAAACAAAAACATGGGGGTAAAAGCATTGGCCGCCGCCGCCCCCAAAGCGATTTCCGGTCTGTTTGGAAAAAATTCCTTGCCGATTAAATAGGTCAAAACCACCGTGCCCGCCCCCATCACAACAGATGCCAGACGGACAATGCGGATGGCCAGCAAGGTGCCCTGCCAGGGGTTAAATGACGGGTCGTGGACGGCCAGATTGATGTTACCATCAGCCGTGATGACGCCGTTGTCCACGTGCGGATTCAGCCAGCGCACCGTTTCCATATCGGCCGTGTCGATCCAAAAGGTCAGAGCGGCTCCCACATAATAGTAAAGCGGCGGTTGACTGGCCTCCTGCTTCCACGGACCGGCTAGAGCCGGATCGTAAACCTGAACCGGTAAGGGGTTGCCATCGGCCAAATGGCGAATCATCGGGTAATGCCACAGCTCATCGGAGGCCTCAAAAGCCGGGGTGACCAGCGCATACATCACTCCCAAAATCAGGAAAATCAGCAATATCAGCTGAATAATTCTTTGCTCAAACCTGTCAATCATCGGGAGAAAATTGTACCCCCCCAGGCTCATCTCGTCACCTATGGCTGTTCGGCGGTTAATATACGTTTGTCTGGTGGAACGGTGCTCTCAAAATCGTTGTCAAACCACCTTACTCAATCGATTCTTTGTCAGCGGCTCCAAAGACCGCACCTTCATACGGCCGCAGCTCAAATACCCCGGAAACAGCTTGCCGGGTTCGGTCAACGGCCGTGGACAGCAAAAGGGTCAACGGCCGTTCAAGATCAACGGAAATCCTTTTTCCACTAAAATTAAGGGCCACAATTTTTTCATCCTCTCCGTGCCAGCGGCGGAAAAGAAACACGTGCGGATCATCGCTAAGCGATTCGTATTCACCAATCGATAATGCAGCTGACCCCCGTCGAAGGTAGAGCAATTGTTTGACCAGGTTCAATTGAGAGGAGGGATCAGCCGTTTGGGCGGTCACATTGCGCACCTGATACTCATCCTCAACCGGCAGCCACGGCTCAACCCGACTAAATCCGGCATGCGGGGTGTCATCCCACTGCATCGGCGTTCGGGCTACATCTCGCGACCGGCCGGCACCCAACCCTTTTGCCTGTGGATCTTGCACCTTTTCGGGAGGAATATCGACATTTTTGATCCCCAACTCGTCTCCGTAATAAAAAGTGGGCGTGCCGCGCAGCGTCAGCAGCATCATGATGGCCGCTCTCGCTCGGGGGCCAAACCGCGTGGCCAATCGAATCCGATCGTGGTTGCCCAACACATAATTGGGCCAACCCCCGGCCGGAATGGCTGCTTCCAAATCGTTGACCTTCTGACGGGCCTCTGCGGCCGTTTCCCACGGTTCATCCATCAGCCGGAAATTGAACGGCATGTGAATCTCATCGAGGTTTTCCCCATAATACCTGGCCCAACGGTCGAGTGGCCCCCATAACTCTCCAATGATCACGCGGTCGCCATCATACCGGTCAAAAATTTGCCGCATCTCTTTTAAGATAGGATGAACGTCATCCTGATCCAGATTATAAAGTGATTGCGTTCGCCCCATGACATCATTTGGGTGAAGCTCGGTCAGGTTAACGTTTGGGTTGACGGGATTATCGCGCAGCATCTCGTCCTTGATAATTAATCCAATCACATCCATGCGGAACCCATCGACCCCGCGATCGAGCCAAAATCGAATCGCGTCAAAAAGCGCTTCTTTTACGGCCGGATTGCGCCAGTTTAATTCAGGCTGCTCCGGTACAAACTGGTGCAAATAATATTGACCGGTATGTTCATCTAGCGTCCACGCCGGCCCGCCCATAAAAGATCCCCAATTGTTCGGAGGGGACCCATCCGCTTTGGGGTCGCGCCAAATGTACCAATCACGCTGAGGGTTATCTTTGGAAGAGCGAGAAGCGATAAACCAGGGGTGTTGGTCCGATGAATGGTTGGGAACGTAATCGATAATCACCTTGATTCCGCGCTGATGGGCAGCGGCGAGCAGGCGATCAAAGGTGTCAAGATCGCCAAATAAAGGGTCAACATCGCAATAATCTGAAACGTCATACCCGTGGTCTTTCATCGGTGATTTGAAAAACGGGCTAATCCAAATGGCATCAAACCCGAGCGAATCACGGGTGCCATCATTTAAATAATCAAGACGCTCGATAATTCCCTGCAAATCTCCTATGCCATTGCCGCTGCTGTCTTGAAAGCTGCGGGGGTAAATTTGGTAGATTACGGCCGACTGCCACCATTTGTACGACATCGCTCATCCTTCTTTTTATTTTTGAATCAATTAGGGAGAGTTAAGTGGTCCGTTTCCTAAAAACTAAAAAGCCACAGATTATCACAGATTAACACCGATTTCTCCCTTCAATCCTTCGGCTACAGTCAGGACAGGTTCTGTGAAAATCCGTGTAAATCTGTGGCTAAAATTATTTATGAGATGAAGCACTTAACGCACAAATTTTACCGAGGCCAAATCTATTGATGAAGCCGCGAATTTACGGAATGGTATCAGAAGTCACCGCGGATTTCACAGAGAAAAATCTGAATTCATCCGTGCCCTCCGCGGCTAACTTCCGGCAATCGATCTAAATCAAACTGCAGCTTCACGCAGCACCTTTTCAAACAGATGCGTTTCGCGGACAACGTGCATCCCGGCTTTGACATATAAATCAGTGGCTCCGGTTCTGTTCGAGGCATCCACACCAAGCTCGACCGCCTTGAACTGGGGCCGGCGGGAAAAGATGGCAAAGCTGTGATCCAACAATACACGCCCAATCCCCTGGCGGCGATACGGCCGCAGCACCCCTAAACTCCCCACATGCCCGACTTCAGGATCTTCATCGGACAGCGGGTAGCCCAACAGCGCGCCCAAAACCTCTCCATCTCTGTGAGCCACAAGCCAAAGCGAGGGATCAAAATTCGGATCGTTTAATCGGTGATCGAGAATCTTTCGCAGTTCATCTTCGGTTTTTTCTTCGTGGTTAAAATGGTCTTTAAACGATTCTTCGATCGTATTTAACATCGTCCACGCATCTCCAAATGTATTCAGATCCTCAATCGTCAACCCTTCAGGGACTTTGACATTCGGGCGTGGGCCGTTTAAATCAAGACGCATCGTAAAGTAGGTGCGAATAAATTCCAGCCCACAGGATTCCATCAATTTTTCGGCGGGTTTATAGCCCCCAGACACGGCCGCCTGAAATCCAAATCGGGTCCCGGAAGGCAGGCGATTAAGGGTCTTTTTCGCCCGATCTTCAGCCCAGGTCATCATTGACGTCCCAATTCCTCGATTGGCAAAATCCGGATGGGTCGCCCCCAGAACAAAGGCCGCAACGGGCGCGTCACCGGTATCCCAAACTTCCGCATAACCGGCCAAGCGGTTTTCTGGCGAAATGACCATCAACGAAGATCCCGGTAGATCAAAATCTGGGGTTGTCCATTCCCTTTTGCACTCATCAACGCTAAAGGGCTCAATGCCGGTTGTTTCTTTTGCCTCCGCATTGAGGAGATCGGTCACAATTTGCATATCATCCATCGCGGCCGGGCGCGTTTTAAACCCGACTGGTAAATCTGTATCGATGGCTGCGGTTTTTTCTACATTCATTTAAACATGTCCAATTAGGTAAGTTACAAAAAGCTTTCTGAGGAATGTGTCCGCAGATTACGCAGATTAGAGAGAGAAATCTGTGAAAATCCGTGTTAATCCGTGGCTTTTTTTAACAACTTTTTTTGTAAACTACTTAAAATTTGGATCCCTTTATAATTTCTGTTTGACGGATCGGCCGGTGGGGGCGCACGATGCTGCACCCCTACCAACCTGTCTGGAACCCAATTAAATCACTGCAAATTTTGCGGCCAGATGCGCATCAGATACTGATCCGCCGTCTGTCCGGCCGCAAATACCCCTTCCCACGTCGCCAAAGCCAGTAAAAATTGTTCGGTGGTCAGATATCTCTGGCGTTTAGGCATCGGTGGCGGCTGGACCTGTAAACTGCGCTTGACCACCCGCTGGCAAACATTTTGCCACGCCTGAAGGGCGGCTAAAAATTGTTCGTTATCAACGTGTTCTTCTCGTGTTGGTATTTCCGGTAACACGATGGTTGTTTGGATCATGAATAGTTCCTTAGCTGATTAGCCCGGCCCTGTGGGCCTTTTAGCACGGTGCTGCGCACCTGTCAGCTCGGCGCTGTCGCGCCTCTTAGCTGATAGCTGAAAGCCGCAAAGCGGCGGGCTGAAGGCCAATAAGGCCGACCTAAAAGGCCGTCAGGCCGCGCTACTAAAGCGGCGTACCAATCGGCATGATGTCCTTGGCACCAAAACCGATATGAACTGTAAACCAGCTCCACGGTGCATAATCTGTCGTGATATCTTTCTCTTTCATTGATCTCAATCCTCCCAATGCCCACTGGATTTCCAGCGTACCGGCCCAAAAACGGGCTCGATCGATCTGATCGGCCGCGGCCGGATACACGTCAGCCAGCTGGCGCACAAACGATTCACCATACTGGTAAAGCAAGCAGCCAAGGTCACAGGCCGGGTCCCCCCATCCGGCCGTGCCAAAATCAATCACGCCAACAATTGATTTGGCTTGATCGTCAAACAGCATATGATACGTTCCGATATCGCCATTCATAAGAACCGGGTTGTATTCCATAAATTCCGGTTGATCGACCACATATGAGAAGTGGTCATCTACCCATGCTTGAGCATGGTGAGGCAGCAGCGGATAGAGCATTTTTCGCGCTCTCCAGTACAACGTTTCCCAATCCTGCTGCGTCCGTACCGTGAGCGAAGGGCCGATCCCCTCGTCTGAAACTTCTCGTGCTGACGGCGAAATGCGGTGCATGACCGCTAACATTTCGCCAACCTGACCCGCCAGGGAACGCTGTTCATCCGGTGAACAGGCCAGCCATTTATGGCGAGTAAACGCCTGTCCAGGCAAAAAGGGGTAAGAAACCACGTCCTCGGCAATATAGTCATAAGCCGGGAGTGAAACAGGAAAGTCGTGTCCGAGAACCTCCAGGACCTTCACCTCCTGTTTCAGGCTGGCTCTGGCCCAATCGTCCATCGGAAAGCGAAAAACCCGCTGCTGATCGACGATCAACACCTGATGGGCCAACCCTTCTTCATTGACCTGGGTGCGATCAAAGTTGAGGTTTGGAAAATGCGGCCGCACCCGGTCAATTTTTGTTTGGATTTCATCTGGTGACATAGCGGTTTAGCACGGCCCTGCGGGCCTGTCAGCACGCCGCTTCGCGGCTTTCAGCTATCAGCTAAGAGGCGCGGTAGCGCCGGGCTAAAAGGCCCATCGGGCCGAGCTGACAGGCACGTCAGTGCCGAGCTATAAATCCAACTCATACTCCACCGCTTTCTCATCGCGGAACTGCTTGGTGTACAGGTTGTAGTAATGACCCCGCTGCTGAATCAGTTCAGCATGGGAGCCCATCTCATCGATGCGGCCGTCCTTTAAGACGATGATGCGGTCCGCGCGGCGGATCGTCGACAGCCGGTGAGCAATCACAAAACTCGTCCGATCGGTCATAATTGAGTCCATCCCTCGCTGGATCAGCGCTTCAGTTAGGGTATCAACCGAACTGGTGGCTTCGTCCATGATAAAGATATCCGGTTGGGCCAGGATGGCGCGACCTAGACTAATGAGCTGCTTCTGCCCTACGGAGAGCATGACCCCACCTTCACCCACTTCGGTTTCGTACCCTTCGTCCAAGGTGATAATGAACTCATGTGCCCCGGCCATCTTGGCGGCTTCTACCACATCTTCATCGGAGGCGCCCAGCCGGCCGTAGCGCAAATTTTCGCGGATCGTGCCGGAGAACAGATGAGGGGTCTGCAGCACCATGCCGATACGAGAGTGAATGCTGTGCAGCGTCAAATCGGTGTAATCCACCCCGCTAATCCGAATCTGGCCGGCTTTTGGTTCGTAAAAGCGACACATCAGATTGACGATGGTTGATTTTCCGGCCCCAGTGGGACCCACCAGGGCGATGGTTTCACCTTCTTTGACGGTTAAGTTGAAATCACTCAGAACCGGTTTGTCTGCTTCATAGTAGAAGTCGACGTGGTCAAAGACAATTTCACCACGCAGGTCAGAAATCCCAACCGCGTCCTCTTTATTTTTGACCTCCGGCTCGGTGTCGAGCGTGCTGAACACCCGCTCAGCGGAAGCAACCGCCTGCTGCATGCTAGCAAATACCCGGGCCATTTCCTGAATCGGCCACATCATAAAGGTGACGTAGGAGACAAAGGCGTGGATACCGCCAAAGGTCATACCGCCGACCTGGTATTGCAAACCACCAACCCACACGGTAGCGGCCACGCCCAGGGCGGTCAGCATCTGCACGGCCGGCAGGAAGAGAGCCGACAGCCAAGCCGCTCGGAAAGCGGATTGATACATGGTCGTCGTCAATCCCTGAAACTCAGACAGATTTTGCTCTTCGCGACGCAGCGACTTTACAACCCGCACGCCGGTGATACTTTCACTGTAAGAACCGGTAATCTGTGAGTTTGTCTTTCGAACCACCCGATATTCGGTCAGAATCCGCTTCTGGAACCAGATGGCCACAACGATCAAGACCGGAATCAGGGCAGCGATAATCAGCGTCAGCTGCCAGTTAATTACCGCCATAAAGGCCAGGGCGGCAATGATGTTGGTCACACCCCAGGTGATATCGAGAAAACCCCAGGAGACCAGTTCACCGACACGCTGGATGTCAGAGGTCATGCGCGACATGAGCCATCCCAGGGGGGTCTTGTCGTAATACGAAAATGATAGGGTCTGCAAATGATTAAACAGCCGCTGCCGCAAATCGTATTTCACCCGATCACCTAATACCCCAGCGGTAATGATGAATCCAAAGACGAGAATCGCCTGGGCGATGATTAACAGGCCGTAGCGCATCAATATCCGCAGCACCGCATCGGTATCACCAGCCCCAATCCCCTCATCGATAAGCTGTTTGCTCAAAAAGGTGAAGTATGAGTCGGAAACCGACACCAAACTAATGGTCGTCAAGAATCCGACCATCAGCGGCCAGTGTCTAAATCCTTGTTTGGCCACCCGCCACATCGTCTGACGATCGATGCGGCCGGTGAACTCTTCTTCTTCGAAATACTCGTGAGTCATGATATGTCTCGCTTGTTTTCAATTAGGCTGGAACAGCCTCTGCGAGGTCCGCCTGCAGTTCATCTTCGATGCGCGCCTGCAGGTTAAAGACGTTGCGATAGATGCCGTCTTCTTTGATCAGGGTTTCATGGGTGCCGCGCTGCACGATCCGGCCGTGATCCATCACCAGCACCAGATCGGCCGTCATCACACTTTGAATGCGATGAGCGATCACAAAGGTCGTCCGGTTTTCCATCAGGTGATTGAGCGCCCGACGAATTTGTGATTCCGTTTCGGTGTCCACCGATGAGGTGGCGTCGTCGAGGATCAAAATGCTTGGATTTCTGAGCAGCGTGCGGGCCAAGGCCACGCGCTGTTTTTGCCCACCGGATAACGTCACTCCACGTTCACCAACAATGGTGTTGTATCCTTCGGGGAAGGTGGTAATGACCTCGTGTACGGCCGCGGCTTTGGCCGCCTCATACACCTCTTCGTCGGTTACCGGCCGGCCGGCGCCATAAGCGATATTGTCGCGAATCGTGCGCGAAAACAGGAACGGTTCCTGCATGACAATACCGATGTGCTGCCGCAAATACTCTCGCGGATAGCGGCGTAAATCTACCCCGTCGAGGGTGATCTCACCCGCTTCGTACTCGTAGAAACGAGCCACGAGGTTGGCCAGCGAAGTTTTTCCGGAACCGGTCGACCCCAACAGAGCCACGATTTGCCCCGGCTCAACCTCAAAGCTGATGTCGTGCAGCACCTGCAGCCGTTCTTCGACGGTCTCGGTCTGTTCACGGGCCAGTGCGCCAACGGTGTTGGCCTTATCAACCGCCTCGCTCTTGAGCGATGCTTCATAGGCAAAATCCACGTGACTGAAGCGCATCTTGCCGCGGATGCCATCTTTGGGAATGTAATCCCCTTCCGCCAGCGGTTCCTGCGTTTGAGCCATAATGTCCGCCACGCGGGAGTACGATACGGCCGCGGTTGACATCTGCGTCACCAGCCGACCCAGGTTGCGGATCGGCCAAATAATCAGCGTGACCATCTGGGCGTAAGCCAGATAAGTACCAACCGTTATTTCACCGCGAATGGCCATCATCGCCCCTAGCCAGAAGCCAAAGACCATCTGAGCGCCCAGCAAAACGTCGGTGATGGGCCAGAATGTGCCGTGCATCAAGGCAAACTGAATGCCGCGCTGGTACAGGGTTTTATTGGCCCCGTCAAAGCGATCCATTTCAAACTTTTGCCGAGCAAAGGCCTTGACCACCCGCACCCCGGAAACATTCTCCTGGAAGCGATTGGAAACCACCGCCTCAGCCTCCTGAAAGCGTTCAAAGGCGGTCCCGACACGCCTAAAGAAGTAAAAGGACACCACCAGGACGGGAGGAATGGCCAGCACCGACATCCAGGCCAGGTAAGGGCTGAGCAGCATAATGCCGATGAAGTTAACCAGAAACAGCAGGATGATCCGGCCAATTCCAATTAGCTGTTCGGAGAAAAACAAGCGTATGGCATCCACATCTGAGGTGACCCGCTGGATGAGTTCTCCGGTTTGTGTTTGATCGTGGTAGGTAAAAGTGAGCCGTTGAATATGGTCATACAGATAGTCGCGCAGACGGCGGGCGATTGACTCGGCCGTATATGCGGCCCATCGGCCGCTCAAATAAGTAAATACCCCCTGAGCTACCGCCAGGCCGATAAACCCCAGCGCGATCCAGGGCAAAATCTGCACCAGGTTCTCCCTGGTGAGGGCGTCGTCAATAAAGAACCGCATCAAGTAGTAAATGCTGGTTCGAGCCAGTGTGGCCACCGCGACCGCCAAGACCGCGATCCCATAAATCGGGCGGAAACCGCGCATCAAACCCCACAAACCCAATACGCGGTTTTTATTTATCGATTCGTTTAACTCATCTACTTTCTTGTTCAAAATGCCTCCTCAGCGGCCGGGCCGCTGTTGTTGGCTAGCGTGTATTTCTTCCCAGCACAGACGATCATCCATCTGATGGCCAATTGTCTCAAAGGCCAAACCACCGCTTACGGCGTTACCAATTTGCCATTTAACATTTAAACTCTCCACATTGATTGATGCCCCACTACCACAAATGTTCAAGTCCTACGATTTGTCTCACATCCCGTTCCACACAAAACGACAGCCCTCATCATCATTATGGCCATTAATGGTGACAGGGTTTGTCAATATTGGGTTTTAAAGGGGGAATTTTGCCAAAAGAAAAAGCCACAGGGCGACCCGTGGCTTAAAAATAGGGAAATAAAAAACGGCCACGGGGCTTTCCTGACTGCGCCGTGGCCGTTGACCGTTTTCGTAGGTTTTTCGTCGTTTACCGATCATCCTCGAACATTTGTTTCAGGCCATAGGCGCAATGGAAGTAGGTTCCAACAGAGAAATCTGCGTCTGAACGCTTACGAACAGCGATGGTGATGCAATTCATTATCATCCTACCTCCTTTAAGAGTCGTGCGTTTATGTCCTGAGATATTCACAAGCCAGAGCAGTATAGCAAATTGGATTCTGTTCGTCAAACCCCAAATTAAGTGCTGAGTTCTGAGGTCAAAGTTAAAAGTTTTGGTCCCTACCGGAACCGTGAGTGATTAAGATTGCCTCTCAGACCGCTTCTCAAAGAGGGGCCCGGTGGTCAAAAATAGCAGGAAGAAAAACCCGCTAATCAATAATAGTGGCCATCCGGCCGGGGCGGGTGAAGCGTCTATCTCTTTCATCTTCACCACTGTGGCAGACCCGCCGCTGTCGGTGAAGCTGACGTCATCAATACAGCCGGTCGAGGGTAAGCCGGAAAAGAAATCAGGCAAAAGCCGAATGGTAATTTCAACGGAAAGAGCCGCTGGTGGATGGGAGATAGGTGTGATCGTTCCGGGCATCGGATTGATGGTCCGCAAATTTCCATTGGTTTCCCCCACTGTGGCACCGATACAGTTGAGCTGGCTGGAAAATCGATATTCAGCCACAAAACCCGTTGCATCGGGTGAATTGCTGGCCGAACCCACGGCAAACGTCCAATCCCCTGATGGTGGGGTGGTAATGTTGATACACTGTTTGACCTCGGTGACCGTAAAGGGTCCGGTCACTGTCTCAATATATAGAACATCAGCGCCACAGCTGCCACCCGGCACGGAATAACTTCCCGCTCCGATTGTCCAGGCGTTTGTGCCGTTAGAAAAATCCCCGTTGGTGACAATGTCGGGTGGACCGGCCGTATAGGCGACGGATACGGAGGCAAAAAACAAACTCAGCAGCAAAAAAAATCGATTCAAGCTTTTCATGATGTTCCCCTCTGCTGGAACCAGCGATGGGCGGAAATGAGATGGAATTTCACCGTAACACAGAACCGCTGTCTAGGGTTATGGGAAAAGGTTCCTATTCCGCACGCTGCGATGGGGGGTGTTTGCTTCGGGTGGAAAATGTCAGAAAGAAGCGTTGGATGACCTTTTGTTGTAAGGGCTTGGCTAGCCAAGCCCCTACCAGCCAAGCCCCTACCAGCCAAGCCCTTACCAGCCAAGCCCCTACAACAACCACGCCCTTACACCAGCTAATCTTCTAAAAGCAGCCACACCCAATTTCTATCCAGCCGTTGACACGCGTTTTTTTGTTGGTTAGAATGGTTTCATATATTGAAACGATATTTCATATTATGGAACACACCAACGGCACAGCCATCCCCGGTACACAGGCGATTTTGCGCGGCATCCAGGTGCTTAAAGCGTTTGACGATCATCAACCTGAATGGACCCTCAGCGAGCTGGTAGAAAAAACAAAATTAAACAAAACCACCGTCTTTCGGCTGCTTTCCGCCCTGGAAAGTGAGGGTTTGGTGCGCAAGTCGGCCGATGGCGGGTATCGGCTGGGTTCAGAAATCATCGCTCTCGGCGGCCGGGCGATGCGGGCCAATCAGCTGCGCACCGTGGCTCACGACCCCCTGCGCGAGCTGGCCCGTCAAACAGGAGAAACCACCACGCTGGAAATCATTCGGCCGGCCAATGACGGCCGGCCCACCACGCTGGTTATCGATGAAACCCTCGGCCGCTACCGGGTGGGGATCAACCAGTACATCGGCAGCCGTCTACCGGTTCACGCCACCTCGACCGGCAAAGCGATGCTGGCCTTTCACCCAGAACCCTTTATCAAAGAGGTTATTCGTTGGAAATTAAAGGCCCTGACCGGCCGAACCCTTGATACTGCCGCTGAATTACGGGCAGAGCTGGCTGAGATTCGCCAGCGCGGATACGCCATCGCCGCCGGAGAGCTGGAAACCGGCGTCATGGCCGCCGCCGCCCCGATCTTTGATCACATGAATGAGGTCCAGGCCGCCATCAGCATCGTTGGACCAACGATTCGGGTGGATGAAACCCAGCTGCATGATTGGGGTGCACAGGTAAAACAAACGACTAGAGAGATATCTTTTTTGTTAGGTTGGAGACAAGAATAATTGCTATTTGTCAATTGCTAATAGCTAATTGGTAAACCGGAGGCTCCCATGACCCTAGAAATTCCCCGTAAAAAAAATGAACGACCGGCCGGACGGCCGGAACAGCTTGAACTCGATACCCACCTCGCCGAACAGGCGGTCGCTCTGGCAGCGGAACTGCTGCAGGAGGCGTCACAGCAGCAAACCCCTCTCGAAAAGGCACAGGGGGCCAAAATTGCCGGTATGATGGAAGATCCTGAGGGAAAGGTGCTGACCCTGGCCCTGACCGACCAGGCATTCCGAGCCCGTAACGCCGGCCGCATCGCCAATCAGGTCAAATTTTTAGTCAACAAATATGGTGTACCGGGCTATTTCACCTGGTGGGAGCGAGCCGCACTGCGGCTGGGGGCTATTTTTGGCCCGTTTATTCCTCAAATTGTCGTGCCGGCGATGGTTAGCCGGCTGCGACAGGAGACCAGGGCGGTCATTTTGCCCAGCGAAGAAAAACCGTTCAAAAGCTATCTGCAGGAGCGGCGTCAGGGAGGAACCCGGCTCAATATCAATCAGCTGGGTGAAGCGATCCTCGGTGAAGAAGAAGCCGGCCGCCGCTTTAAAGCGTACCTCAATCTCCTGGCCCGGCCGGATGTCGAATATATTTCGGTCAAAATATCATCAATCTTTAGCCAAATAAACCTGGTCGCATATGACGAAACCCTGGAAGCGATTGAAGAGGAACTGCGCCAGCTGTATCGGCAGGCGATGGCTCATCAATATGTCTGGCCAGACGGGAAAAAGCTGCCAAAATTTGTCAATCTCGATATGGAAGAGTACCGGGATCTGCATTTGACCATTGATGCCTTTAAGACGGTTTTGATGGAGCCGGAGTTTTTCAATCATCGAGCCGGTATCGTACTGCAAGCTTATTTACCCGATTCGTTTGAAGCGCTAAAAGATTTAACCGCCTGGGCGCTCAATCGAGTTGATTTGGGTGGTGCCCCGATAAAAATTCGCCTCGTCAAAGGGGCCAATCTGGCCATGGAAAAGGTTGAAGCCTCGCTGCACGGATGGGAACAGGCCCCTTACACGACCAAAGCCGAGGTCGACGCCAATTTTAAACGCATGGTCACGTATACGATCAATCCAAAGAGAACCCATGCTGTGCAGGTCGGGATCGCCAGCCACAATTTATTCGACGTGGCCTACGCCCTGATTCTCCAGGAAAAATTCGGCCTCCACGATGAGGTCGAGTTTGAGATGCTAGAGGGGATGGCCAATCATCAGGCTCGCTCCGTCCAGAAAAAAGCGGGCGGGCTGCTGCTGTATGCTCCGATTGTGAAACGAGACGATTTCCATTCGGCGATTTCGTACCTGGTGAGGCGGCTCGATGAAAATACGGCCGAAGAGAATTTCCTCCACGATTTGTTCGGACTAGAAGTTGGTAGTCCGGCCTGGGAAAAACAAAAGAAGCTCTTTTTGGATGCCTATCACAAAATGAATGATGCCCAAGCGGCCCCCAACCGCAAACAAAATCGGCTCAAAGAAAAGATTCTCTTTGATCCGGAAGCGCCCTTTACCAACATACCGGACACCGATTTTTCGCTGCCGGCCAATCAGGAATGGGTCCGGCAAATTCGCGATGAGTGGGTTGACAAAAAAATCGAGCCCATTCCCCTGCAAATTGGCGGCCGATTGATTACCGACTCAGCCACGCGGGATCGTCTGGGTGAGGGTCACGATCCCGCCAAACCGGGAGAAGTCGCCTACACCTATGGATTGGCTGATTTGGATGAGATCAACCGCGCGCTGGAAACCGCTCAAACCCATCAGCCACAGTGGGCCGCCCGGCCGGTGAGCGAGCGCAAGGCGGTTCTTTTGGCCTGTGCCACCCAGCTGGCCAAACAGCGCGGGCACCTGCTGGGAGCGATGATGCTCGATGGGGGTAAAAGTATTCCCGAAGCGGATCCGGAGCTGAGTGAAGCGATCGATTTTGCTCACTATTACGCCCGCTCTCTTGACCTGGCGGAAACGGAATTGAGCGACTATGAATTTTCCCCCTTTGGCACGGTACTAATCACCCCACCGTGGAATTTCCCGTTGGCCATTCCCTGCGGCGGCATTTTATCCGCTTTGATGGCCGGCAGCGCCGTGATTTTCAAACCGGCTCCAGAAGCCACGCTGGTGGGGTGGGAGTTGGCCAAAGTTTTGTGGGATGCCGGTGTGCCCAAGGAGCTCCTGCAGTTTGTCCCTACGTCGGATGATGACATCGGCCGGGCGCTGGTCACCGATCCCCGCGTCGATGCGGTCATCTTAACCGGGGCGTACGCCACCGGCCAGATGTTCCTGAACTGGAAACCGTCTCTCAAGCTGTATGCTGAGACCAGCGGCAAGAACAGCATGATCATTACCGCTCTGGCCGACCACGATCAGGCGATCAAAGATTTGGTCAAGTCGGCGTTTGGTCACAGCGGGCAAAAATGTTCGGCCGCCAGCCTGGCGGTTTTAGAGGCGGAGGTATATGACAATCCGGCCTTTATGCGCCAGCTGCGCGATGCGGCGGTCAGCCTCAAGGTGGGCTCGCAGTGGGCTCTCGACAGCAAAGTTACGCCGGTGATTCGCGAACCTGGACCGGAGCTATGCCGGGCCCAAACAACGCTTGAGCCGGGTGAAAGCTGGTTGCTTGAACCAAAGATGATCGATGGCAACCCCAATTTGTGGTCACCGGGCATCAAGCTGGGGGTCAAACCGGGTTCCTGGTATCATCAGACCGAATGTTTTGGCCCGGTTTTGGGCTTGATTCGGGCAAAGGATATTGAGGAAGCGGTCAACATCGTTAATGACAGTGATTTTGGACTCACCAGCGGTTTGCAGTCGCTCGACAAGCGGGAAATTGCCTACTGGCGCGATCACATTGAAGTCGGCAACGGGTATATCAATCGCGGAACCACTGGAGCCATTGTCCAGCGGCAGCCGTTTGGAGGCTGGAAAAAATCCGTTTTTGGCTACGCGAAAGCTGGCGGGCCCAATTATGTGCTGAGTCTGGGAAATTGGAAAGAAAAAAGACCTCAGACCTCAGACAACAGACTACAGAAGGTGCGGGAATCATATCGGCAGGCGTGGGAAAACCACTTTGCCCTGGAGCATGATCCCAGCCAGATTTTGGGTGAAAGCAACGTCTTCCGCTACCGGCCGGTTGACCATCTGACCATTCGCCTGGAAAAGGGTTACCGGGCGCACGATCTGGCCCAGGTTGAGCTGGCGGCGGCCACGTGCGGGATTGCGGTTAAAATCAGCGTGTCCCCTGAAGCGGAACAGCTGCAAAGCGATATGGCCGTTGTCGAACCAACCGAAACCTTTAACAAGATGCTGTCGGTCACCGAACGGGTGCGCTGGCTGGGTCAGAAACCGGCCGAAAGCACGCTTAGGGCAGCAAATGAAGCGCACGTACGTCTGGTTCAAGATTCGGTTCTGGACCACGGTCGGCTGGAACTGCGCCACTACCTGCGCGAGCAGTCGATCTCCACGACCACCCACCGGTATGGGAATATTTATTAGTCCTGAGTGGAAAGTGCTGAGTTCTGAGTAGAAAGTGCTGAGTCTTGAGTAGACGTGCTGAGTTTGTGGGTTGACAAAAATTTCAAAATTTTTATTCTCATTCACAATACAGCAGCTGTTACTCAGGACTTTTAACTCAGGACTCAGCACTTAAATGTCACCATTACTCGACCTTCTCCGCGCCCGGGCCCGTTCGCTTGGCTTCAGCCTGGTCGGTGTCGTGTCCGCCCGGCCGGCCCGCCGCCTCGACGCCTATTTGAGGTGGATCGAGGCTGAAATGCACGGCCGGATGGGGTATCTGGCCCGGCCGGATAGGCAGGAGCGACGTCGTGACCTGAACGTCATTTTGCCGGGGGTGCAAACCCTCATTTGTGTGGGGTTGGATTATCAAACAATTGCCCTGCCGGCCGAAGTCGCTCAGGATCCCAGCCGCGGCCGGATTTCAAATTACGCCTGGGGAGCAGATTACCACGACCTGATGACCCCGCGCCTCAAAGAATTGGCGGAATGGCTGACGATCGAGGCTAAAAAAGCGGGGCATCGAGAGGGGGTCGCCCACAAAGTTTATGTGGATACCGGAGCGATCCTCGAACGCGATCACGCTGAGCAGGCCGGTTTGGGGTTCACCGGAAAAAACACGATGCTGATCCACCCCCGGCGGGGCTCATTTTTCTTTTTAGGAGAGATATTGACCACGCTTCGTCTCGAACCGGACCCCCAACCGCTGCTGCCCCAGCCGCTGCCGTCCTGTGGAACATGTACCCGCTGCCTCGATGTTTGCCCGACAGATGCATTTCCCAAGCCATACGTATTGGATGCCCGAAAGTGCATCTCTTATTTGACCATTGAATTAAAAGAAGAGATACCGCTGGATTTACGGCCACTGATGGGAAATTGGATTTACGGATGTGATGAGTGTCAGACGGTGTGTCCGTTTAACCGCTTCGCCCCGGAAACGGTTGAGAAGGCGTTCCGGCCGGGTCATATCGATTATGCAGCGCCCCCTTTAATCGGGCTTCTAAAAATCGACGAGGAAGCGTTTAAATTTCGCTATCAGCACAGCCCGATCAAGCGGATCAAACGGGAGCGCCTGCTGAGAAATGCGTGTGTGGCCGCCGGAAATTGGGGGGACGCGCAGGTAAAGCCGCTTTTACGGCCGCTGCTTAACGATCCTTCTGAATTGGTGCGCAGGCACGCAAAGTGGGCTTTGGATCAAGTTGTGACTAGAGTACAAAAATCTTGAAGATTTTTGTACTCTAGTCATTCGCTAAAAAGGCTAAGGCGTTGTATAGGTGATGATCAGCTGTGGCCGACGGCTGGTATTTCCGTCCCCCCCATCGTTGTAATTGAGGTAATCATCCCCAGAGTCACCGTTGTCCGGCAGGGTGAAGTAAACTCGGAATTGGGACAAACCGGTTTTGCTAATCGCACTCATACCGTTGGCGTTAAAAGTCCCTTCCGACCAATCGCCATTAGAAGAGGGATAGCTCAGCGTCGCCACCGCATTGTAGGCAGCAACCGCCTCAAAATCGGTGCCTTCCAGAGTGAAATTGTTGCTAAACCCGGTTGGCGGAGCAACATCAACCCGAATCGCACCGAGATTCGACGGATCATTTCTCTTGCCTTTTCGCCGAATACGCAGCTCCACATTGGTAATGGTAGCATTGTCCGGAAGTGACGACGTATCAAAGGTGAAAAATGCCACCCGCGACTCATTGTCGGTGTTGTTATCACCGATTCTAATTTCACCGGTGGTGTCGACCTTGCTAGGATCACCTGTGCCGGTTAGGCCATCTTCCATGATCCAGCCATCCTGAGCATCGATGCTGATATAGGTCACCGTCACCGGCGCAGAATTTACCGTCCAGGTAAACGAGGTGTTGGCGGTCCCGCCATTGCCATCATTGACCGTCACCGTGACGTTGTAGGTGCCAGAAGCTGACGGCGATCCGGAAATGGTGCCGCTGCTGGTATTGATGCTCAACCCGGTGGGCAAACCAGAGGCGGAATAGGTCAACGAATCACCATCCGGGTCGCTGGCAGAGATCGATAAATTAACTGAATCACCCATGTCGTTGGTTTGATCACCCGGACTGTTTACCGTGGGATCGCGGTTAACCCCTTGCTGTTCCAGCTGCAGCCGGTCAAGGCGGGCGCCGTCTTCGCGGATATAAACCGTGACCGTGTGCTGCCCGGCCGTCAGATTAACTTCTAAGTCGGGCCCGCTGCCATTGTTGGTATTAACGTAGTCAGCGGCATAGCTGGTGTTCTGAGCAACACCCCACGCCTCTGCGGTGCTGACCGTGCCGTCAACCTCGACATAGAAAGAGTTATCGCTGCCGTTGGCTGCATGCGCCCATCCGATCACTTTATAAGTGGCCGTGGTGGGCACGTTGAAGCAGTACTCAGCGCGATGGCTATCAGAAGCGCCACTGGTGCGGCTGCCGGCCCCGTTGGGGGCATAGATATACCGGCCGCCGCTGGCCGCGCCGTCATTGCCGATAATAAAATCACCGTACATCGTACCGGTTTCCGCTTCCACAAAAGTAGAGGAGCAGGCGGTTGACAGCTGGGTGCCGTACACCTGGAAGAAGTTAAAGTTGGCTGCTCCTTCAAAGCGGAATTCGAGCATTCTGTTGCTGCCGGCCACCAAGGTGACCTGCGGCACAATGATATCGGTGTAGTTGTTAAAGCCACCCGTATTTGGCATCGGTACAGATCCGGTTAAATCATTCCCGTCAAGGAAGATGCGGAACGATTCACCAGAGCTGTTGGTTGCCGCCCGGACGAGGATATCGTAGACGCCGGTGGTGGGGATATTGACGTCATATCGAACCCATTCCCCATTTTCCACATTGCCAATCACATATTGGCCGCCAGCGTCAGTTGTGGTATAGAGGTCAACATCTTCAGCCGGGCGATATTGGCCACCCTGGTTACCAGGTGTTGTATCGTTGTACGAATTTCCTGCGCCGTTACAGGCGAAATCCTGGAACTGTACCGTCCCTGGTAAATCAAAGGTGCCGGGGCAGAAGGGAGCCGGCGTATTCGTCGGCGTGGGTGACGGCGGTACGGGCGTTGGTCCTGGAGCAACCTCAATGACCAATTCATTGGAGAACCCGGAAAAATCTTCGTTATCGGTCACCTGCAGCAGCGGTCTAAAGGTACCATATTCAGTAAAGGTGTAAGAAAATGTGGACGGGGGTGCACCTGTCCCGGCCTCTACATAGCCGTTGCCCATCGCCCAACGGTAACTTTGGGCTGAGCTGTCAGCATCAAAATCAAGCCGCACCAGCGTAAAGTTGACCGTTAGCGGGGTCTCACCTGAGGTTACGTCTGCCGATATTTCAACGATCGGCGCGGTATCGTCAAGCTGGCTGACATCGTTGTATACCTGTACAAATCGGGAAGCGGTTAGCTGCAAACCACCTAAGGCGGTCGCTCGCAAATCAAACGTCTGCTTACCCAGAGACATGGTATATGTGGGCGAGGTTTGGCCAGGAATCCACGACAGGTCAAAGGTGCCGTCCTGGTCTACGTCCACTTCGTACAGCGAAAATGAGCCGGCGGTCTGGACATCAAAGGTGATATCCGTCTCCGTTTCGGCCGGGAGAATTTCGATCAGCGAGCCCGGAGAGACGCTAAAAAGGAGTATTTCCGGCAGCGGGGTCGGTGAAGGAATACGGGTTGGGTATTCCCCTCCAATCGGCTGCAAGTCCGGTGGGGCAAATTCACCATCGCCAACAAACTCCCGAAAAACATCGCGCAGTTCATCTTCAAAAACGGCGATCAGGGCGATAGAGGCCACGCTTACGAGAACAAGAATTAACCCATATTCAAGGAGTCCCTGCCCTTTTTGATTAACTTTTATACTGTGCTTTAAGCGACTGGTGATTGAAGTATTCATGATGTTTAACTCTTTTAACGAACCAGATACGGGAAACTAGGCAAGCTTGCTTCCCAAATATAGGTATCTGCTTTACCGGCCTGATACTCTACATAGAGGACCCCACCATAAAATGGGGTGCAATCAGCAACCTGGCTGGGATTAGATGGGTCGGTACAAAGTTCATTGAGGGAAGGTACCTGGATTTGAATCGGATCATACGAACCGCCACCCAAGGGATCGCCTACCCAGCGGTTGTTGCAGCTTGAGCCACTGCGGAAGCAGGTGGTTACCCCACTTTGGGGATAATTTATTTCATAGTCGTTGCGGCTAATTGAATCGAAGTAAAAATATGCCGGGGGCCTTGTTCCGGAGTCGGTATCAAACAGGGAGATTGAAACGGTCCGGCCGGCGTATTCGGCCGGCACATAAATTAAAGGAATAGCCACCCGCATCGTGGCCGCAGAGTTCATGGGCAGGGTGCCCATGGCAAATACCGACACGCCAAATGACGTGCGGCGCACCCCGTTGCTGGTGTTGTTGGCGATGACGACGTTTCGCAGGTTGCCATCAGCCGGCAAATTTGCGCTCTGGCTGGGGGGACCGGCCCATAATTCAAATCCGTTTTCTGACGACCCCCCAATTGTGGTGACATCCAGATAAATGTAGCGGGCCCCGGAGGTGTCGTCTACGACAATGTTGGAGACGTCCTGGGATAAATCGATCTCAAACCCTTCTCCCGGCCCCGGTGGGGTGTCCCGCGGTCCTGGTGGACAGCGGCCGGGATCATTGGGGTCCACATAGCCGCCGGTCGGGCTGCCGCAGTCGGTCATGACGTTGCCAAAAACGTTTGGTGCTCCCGGCGAGGCCCAGTTCATATCAGTACCGTGATCAAATGAATCGTAGTCGGAATTGAGCATACCTCCGGTTTTGTTGCCGCTCTGACCGGTGTAGCTGGCCAGGGGAGTGCGTATCAGCGTGCCGTCATTTCGTTCCTGGAAGTAGTACAGGTCAAACTCGGTGGCCGTGTTGTATTCGACGGTATAATTTCCGGGTTGGCCACAGGAGTTATTGCCGCTGCCCCCACCGGAGCCACGATTTTCATCCATGCGGACAAACCAGAACGGGTTGATCAAATTTTCATCGTCAAAGGTGGTTAAGCCACCCGAGCAGCTGCCGCTGGCGTCATCGCCACCTCCATCAGCCTGATCCCATTCACAGGTATGAATGACGCAGGGGTTTTTTTGATTTGAAGTACAGGAGACGGTTCGCGAGTCCGGTTCTCCCGGGTTTGCCGCCAACCACCGTTCCGTTTGCAGCAGGGTTGAGTCATTGACGTTGGAGTTCATGGAGTCCGCGTCAAATATTTCAACCCGCACCAGGCTGGTGCCAGAGGCGGTTTCATAATCAGCAGGAATGTATATCCGATAGCGATAGCTAAATTCCCCAGGCGCCCAGGGGCTGTTAAAGGGGGAATAGGGATCGCCATAGCTGGTACAAATTTGAGGGCCGAACACCGCCTGATTTGAAGTCGTCAACGCCCCATCTTCAACGCGTGCGCTGGCGTAAATATCGGTGAGGGGGAAGTAAGCAGCCGTGGCCGAGCGGGTGACCGAAATCACATCAAACCCAAATAAGGACATGAAGTAAAGATCTACTCCCCAGGTGGCCGTAATCGAATATTGCCGCTCGCCCAGCTCTGTCGTGCCGGTTGAGCTGGTAAAATCGTCGATGGTGGCTCCGGGAATATAATTTGAATAGAGGAATTTAGCGGCCTTTTCGTCCGCAGCCGGCAGCCCACCGTTGCTGATTTCCGGGGCCCCAGCCAGGGCGGCCGAGTCCACGGCCGCCGTCAGCTGTGCATCACGTACCCAGACCATACCGCCATCAACGGCCAATCCGGCAAAACCAAGCAAAACCACAATTGCGGCCGCAATCAAGACAATCGCCTGACCGCGCTCCGTTGAGCTTTGGTGATCCTCCGGGATTGAATCAATTGCATCTTGCTCTTGATCATCTATTTGGGTTTCAAATCGGTTGTCACCCGGTTGAGTGTCGTTTGTCTTCATAAAATCACCTATCGGCTAAAATAATCGCGTTTCACTGGTTTACCGCTGCATCTTGCTCTATTAGGGCAAGTTATTGGCCGTACTTTGACCGCAAGAATCATCGAGGCCAATAAATTCGGCCAATATCCACTGCTGTCCACCAGTCAGGTTGAAGCCGTGCAGCCTAAACAATCCAAAAGAAAGAATGGTATATTCAACGTTGTTTCCCGAACCGCTAGATACTTCCCATATTGGCAGGCGCAGAATGCGTTCATTATCAATGTGATCTTCCAAAGCATCATTTACGGCACTGGAATTGATCGCCCCGGTGCGGCCGGAGACCCAATCCCCTGTCTGCATGGATGTGTCGGCCGGAAATTCATCTGAATTGGGTTCGATATATCCCCATACTTTGTGGCTAAAACCGGCCGAAGTGGCCGCGCTGTTTGGTCCCGGATTACCGTTCGGGCCATTCACGTAATCAATGCTGTTACCCGGCCAAGCCAGGCTACCAGCGACATCGCTGGCTCCATTGACATCGGTATTCCAGTAGAGCCAGCCAAAATTACCGGGGCCGCCGCCATCCCAAATGCGATAAATGGTGCCCGGAGGGGCCTGATCAAAGGGCACGTCCGGTATGTGGTTTGGAAAATCGAGCAGGGTCGGCTCATTTGATGTGGGATATGAAAAATCTGCAGGAAGCGGGAATGTATTCGCACCCGACAGGTCGTCGTCCACAGAGCGCTGCCACTCGACGGCAATCGGAAAAGCGGAACATCCGTTTGAAGCATCGGTTGATGGGTAGGTACGCATCACCGCCAAATCTCGCACCGAGTAGACATCTTCAACAAAGTAATCCATTCCGATAATCGATTCAGCTTCAAAAACCGCATAGGTACCGACAAATTGAATCCCCTGAGCGCTTTCCGTCACCAGGGTTCCGTCTTCTTGCCGCTGCAGCGATTCCAAAATATCGGTGCGCAGGCGGGCCTGAACGTCAATCGTATTGGCCGCTAATTCCTGGGCAAAGGTGGTGTTGCTGTTTCCGTAGATGTGCTCAAAGGTGATGTCATTGGCCGCCCCCACAAACCCGGTTCCCTGTTCGTTCACTTCACCGCGGATCGAATAAATGTCCCATCGATCCGCTTCCAGCGGCAGGGTTTCGGTGACCGTATTGAGGGCGACAATAGCCATATTTTCATCGTTCCCCCCATTGGCCCCAAAGCGCGTGGAGGCACGAGCGGCGGTAACCACCCGATTTTGGGTAACCAGCCACTGCCCAATTTCCACGACACCGGCAATAATAATCAGGGCTACCGGGATAAAAAGAGCAACTTCAACCAGACTTTGCCCCTGTTTCAAATTACGCACCTTTTTAATCATATGTTTCATTGCTTTATGCTCCTTCCCACCCTCATAGGTTGAAGCCCCACAGATTGACTTCTATTGATCCAGCTGAATATCAATGACATCCCCCGTCGTGGCATCAAGCCACACATTGAGCGAGTGTCCATTTTGAAAATTGATGGCGGCCACTAAAATTTCCGGCCGGCCGCTTTCCGTTTCAATACTTAAATCTACATTCATCGTCACCGAGGCGAAATTTTCGCTGGCCAGGAAATCGCGGCCGGCATTATTTAAAAATTGGGTCATGACCTGCGGTGAGTTGAGCTGCCAACCGCCGCTGTTGTGCAGTTCAAGCGGCTCATCCAATTTTCGAGCCTGACTGATCATGACCTGGCCGTTTACCACATAGACTTCAAAAGCCGCTTCTTCTTCCGGAGAATACATGGTGAATTCCCAGCTCTCTTTACCTTCGCTCAGCTCATTTTCGCTTTGGACAACCGGCCAGGTCGCCCGGGCTGAAACCAGTTCCGCGTCTGACTGCCACCCCTGCACCTCATTTAAAACCTCAGCGTAGGCAATTAAGGCGGTTGAACCAATTGCCTGTCGATCCACTCCGCCGGTTTGAGATGGCGCCGCAACGGCTACCTCACCGGCCGTTTGAATGAGTTGATCATCTAATCGCGATTGCTGCCACAAAAAAACCACAACGGCAACCCCACCAAAAATGATGATAAATAAAATAAATCCAAGCAGCTTTTCCAATCGACTCATAATTAATCACATAACCTTACCGAACGATTGTCGGCAAGAAATTCGCATAACAGGCTAGCGTAGTCTTGGCAAACATGACAGCATGGGCGTCCGGATCTTCGTAAATTGTGAAGAGTGTAAAGGAGACTTGACCCGCTGCTTTGTAAGCGATCCCCTGTGGGTTTGTGCTGCGTACCTGGCTTTGGGTCACGGGAACTGAACCACCCTCCGCCCAAGATTTACAACTTTTGGTCGTCCATACCTGTTCGTTTTGAGCCCCACCGCTTGAAGCCACTCCGTGAAAGTACAGGAACATTTCATCGCTGACGGTAAATAGTTCCGGAATTAGGTCTGTCGGATCGGTGTTGTTTACCGTTAGAAACTGACCGGATATATTGGATTGCTCCGACCATAAAGACCCCGTGTTACAGGCGCTTGAAATGGGACAGCTTCTCATAAAGACGGCAAAATTTTGCGGGTTTGTTGGCGTCCGATAGGTAAACGCCATATTGACCTTCCCATCGGCCACAACGACATCCGGAGAATAGCTGTTTTGTAACACCGGATCATCGGTTGAAACCTGGATGGGATCTTGCCAGGTGCCGTTGGCATTGCGCCGGCCGTAATAAACATTGCGCTTGTTGCCAATTTCCTGCTTCTCTAAACCAACATGAAACACGCCGTTGCTGTCGACAGCCAGGTTGACCCACAAATACGGGTTGGGTTGGCCGGAAAAGGCGGATGCTTCGGCCGTAAAGGAGGTGCCGCTGTTGGTTGAAAGCGCATATCTCACGTTGGATCCTTCATCCCAGGCAATTAAGACCGTTGAACCGGACACAGCTACATCGACCTGATTAACCGGCAGATTATAAGAACCAACCGATTTAAACGCCCCAAAGGCACCGCCGGCCCATCTGGCATAAAAAACCGTATTTAAAGTAGGGGTATTCTCAATCCAAACCACGTGAGCGCGGTTTTGGGCATCATAGACGACCTTTGGAGAAACTGTCCCTGTATTGGGTGTGGCCACGATCGCGTCCGGATCTGACCAGGTGTTTCCTTCCTGACCAGGAGTAGATACCAGGTAAACCGGATCACTGTCTTCGCCGGTCGTGTTCCCTGAAACCCAGCGCGCATAAACAACCATCATTTCACCACTCGGTGCCCGAGCGATAACCGGGTTGCTATGATCCCTTGCAGACTCGCTAATCTCACTGCCGGTTGGCCACGTTTCATCAACCGCGTCTTCATCTGCGTGAGTGCCCAAGACAAAAACCAATCCCAAAAGAAGGGGGATCAAGGTAAGTGACCAGCGAAAAGTTTTGTTGACCATAAAAATAAACATCCTTAAAGCAATTTTGTTACCGACAAACTATTTCATTCAACTGCAACGAAATTATTGTTGGTACGGACAGCCGGATGGGTCCGTCAACAAATACAGGTTGGCAAACGGGTCTGGCGGAACGACCGGGAAGTATTCGTGTACTCGATCTTCGCCGTCAATTCTGAAACAGGCCACCAATTTATAATAATCAGACGAACTCGGCGGAGCGGCCACCACCGGGAAGGCGTAATACCCGTCGAGAATTCCGCTGGTCGTCTGACCTACAATCGTTTCCTGACTGAGGTTTGGCTCAACCAACACGAGATAGATAATCGCCCGACCCTGATATTTCCATTTTGAGGAAATCAACGTGCGCACCTCACCGGCGATCGCCGCACCGGCTGATGGGGGTGTAGGCGACGGCGTCGGTGTCGCACCGGGAGTCACCGCCACTTCAAGAAGTTCGGATACATTGTTGGTCTCAATATCTTCAACAACCTGATAGATGGAATCCACCATGCCATAAGCGTCTCTTAACACCGGCTCAGGTCCCTGGAACCCTAACTGGGAAGTAATCGTCACCGCTTTTGAGGTTTTAGCGCCAATTCCGCTAAGGGCAACATACCCTGAACTAAAGTCAACATCGATCCCTTCCGGCAGGATTTCATCGGCCGGTGGATCAAGGTAGAGGTCGACAAAGAATTGGTCGTTGACGTCAATATCACCAGAGTTGGTAATTTGAACGGTAAACGATACAGGCCGATAGCCGATAATCGGCGGGTTGGTATTTAATACCGGTGGTCCAACGATAATTAAGTCAGCTGGACTTGGCGTATTGGTCGGAACGGCCGTCACCGGAGTTGGGGTAACGTTACTGCACGGCACTTCTAGCGTTGTGGTATCGGTTAAGGAACCATTGACCACCCGAACTTCATAATCCTTGTCGGGCACGTTGTTAATGCGCAGCAGCTGCTGGAAGATGCCGCCATGGCCAGCAGCAATGATGGTTTGCAGATTGCCGTCCCAATAAAGGTAGATCGGATCGCTGTTATTCCAGTTAAAGCCGCGAACGGTGATCTGAATATTGGGCCCAAAAGCACACTCTTGATCGAGGAAAACCGTTGGTACCGAAGGAGTCGGAGTCGAACTGGCTGTACTGGTTGGCGTTGGCGTATTAGTTGGGATCGTCGTCAAGGTTGGAACCGGGGTGTTTGTGGGGGTCCCTTCCAATACCGATTTGACGTCAAAGGAAGCATCAGAGCTTTCCGCGACAATAATTTGGCCGGAAACCAGCGATTCAGTCAGGGTTGCCACCACAAATCCTTGACACTTGTGGTTGGTGACCGCATTGGTAATATTGACCGTGCCGATGAGACGATTCCCTTCACTGGCCACACGAATTTGCACGATGGTATTTAAGTCACCGGTAATGGGAATTTGATTTTGACCGTCCAGCAGCACCCCTTCCATTTCCACGTTACAGCGCAACGGGGTTGCGGTTGAAGTGGGGGTTGCCGTATCTGTTGCGGTTGGTGAAGGACCTGGGGTCGCCGTAGCCGTTGAGGTTGGCGTTGGCGTATGGGTCGGGGTTGGCGTGGGGCCGGCCGTGGGTATCGCCGGCAAAGGCGGAGCAATACTCTGACCGGTAGTGATGGCCCCGGTCTGCCCAAATAATTCATTATTTTGGACAACCTGCCCCATCACCGGAATATTTTGCACAATTCCGCTTAAAATCGGGGTGATGATCGGAACATTGTAGATGACTCGAACCGCCATAGGTTGACCAGGAACGCCAGCAAAGTCAGCCTGCAGCTGACCATCACTGTCAATCCCATAAATCTCGATAAATACCGCAAAATCATCTTCATATGTTCGGCCGGGATCCTGATTGAGATTTAAGTTAATTAAGCCATCTAAAACGGTCTCTTGAATACTGACAACACGCGGATCAGCGCAAGGGGTCGGATCAGACAAGCAATCTGGATCAAATTGACCGGTTACTGCATAACGAGCGCCAGATCGGGCCGCATTTTGGACAGAGATCCACGCCCAAAATACACGTCCTACTTCAATAATAATAAAAAATAGAAGGAGTAGGACAATGGCAATGAGCGCAAATTCAACAAGTGCTTGTCCGGATGATTTGTGATTTTTATGTTTCCGCTTCATATGATTTCTGCTTGTATTGATCCAATTATTGCCGAAAAATCAATTATCAGATTGCCTCTCTTCCTCAAGTAGGTAAATTGATGGTGAGGAAAATGATTCGCCCATTGTAATCTCAGCTTGGGCCTCGACCAATAGGTAAATAGGGGCAATGACCGACATAGATGTCCAATATTTAGTTTAACGATCCGTTCACGCGACTCTTGTATTACACTTTACAGAAATTTTTCCAAACATTGGTCCTTTAGTCCGCAGGCACTGCGGGCGCTTCCGATTGTTGTTCCTGCGATTTTTGTTCCTGGTGATTGACAGCTGCAGCCAGGAAAGCGTGGAATAATGGGTGCGGGTGGTTCGGCCGGCTTTTAAATTCGGGGTGGAATTGGCTGCCCAGCATAAACGGATGATCTTTTAATTCAGCGATCTCGACCAGGCGGCCGTCAGGAGAAAGGCCGCTAAAAACCATCCCGTGTTTTCCTAATCGCTCCCGATATGAATTGTTAAACTCCCACCGATGTCGATGACGTTCATGGACTTCAGGTTGATTATAGGCGGCGGCGGCTTGGGTACCGTCAACCAATTGACAGGGATAGCTGCCCAGGCGCATCGTTCCACCCATATCGGCCAAGTGATGTTGATCCGGCATCAAGCTGATGATGGGATGAGCGGTTTGTTCTTCAAATTCAGTGCTGTTGGCATTTGGTGTGCCCAGGACGTGGCGGGCAAATTCGATACACATCACCTGCATCCCCAGACACAGACCCAAATAAGGGACCTTGTTTTCTCGCGCCCAGCGGGCCGCCAAAATTTTGCCTTCAATGCCCCGGTGGCCAAATCCACCGGGCACAACAATCCCATCCAAATCGCCATAATCATCCAAAGTGGCCCCGCGCTCCAGATCGCTTGAATGGATCCATTCAATTTCTACATCGCGGTTATTGGGAATGCCGGCGTGATAAAGCGCCTCGCGCACGCTGAGGTAAGCGTCGTGAAGCTCGACATATTTTCCCACCAGGCCGATACGAATTAACCGTTTCGGCCGAGAAATTTCATCAACCAGGCGGGTCCACTCACCCAGATTGCTCTTTTTCCGCCCTTTAAGCTCCAGGCGCTCCATGACGTAATCGGCCATACCCGAGGCCTCGAGTTTTAGGGGAACCCCATACAAAACATCGGCCGTGACGGCCGGCACCACAGCTCGAGGCTCCACATCACAAAACAGGGCGATTTTGTCGATGATTTCGCCAGCCATTTCATGATCCGCTCGAGCGATAATGACGTCTGGCTGAATACCAATGCCGCGCAGTTCACGCACGCTGTGCTGGGTCGGCTTGGTCTTTAACTCACGGCTGGCTCCAATATACGGTAAAAATGTGACGTGTACGTAGAGCGTGTTTTCCCGGCCGATGTCAGAACGCATTTGCCGAAGAGATTCCAAAAACGGCAAGCTTTCAATATCCCCAACGGTCCCTCCCACTTCAACCAAAACCACGTCCGCCTTGGTTTCCCGGGCCACCAGGTGAATACGCCGCTTTATTTCATTGGTGATATGGGGAATCACCTGAATCGTTCCCCCCAAATAATCGCCTCTTCGCTCTCTTTGAATGACTTCGGCATAAACCCGGCCGGTGGTCACATTTGAAAGCTGGCTTAAATTGATATCGATAAATCGCTCGTAATGACCCAAATCTAGATCGGTTTCCGCCCCATCTTCGGTGACAAAAACCTCCCCGTGCTGATAAGGGGACATCGTGCCGGGATCGACATTGATATAAGGGTCCAATTTCTGAACCGCCACCGTAATCCCCCGATTTTTAAGCAGTCGCCCCAGCGCCGCGGCCGTGACCCCCTTCCCCACTGAACTGACTACACCACCGGTAAAGAAAATGAATTTGGTCATAATCTTTTTTACCTCTGTTCTCCTTGCTTGTTTCTACATGGTTCAAGTAACCTGGCACAGCCCCAAAAAGATCGTGGGGCATATTACCGATGGTAATATGCCCCACGTTTATGCTGTGTTATTTTGGTTGGTTGAGTAAATTTTATTCGATCAAAGAAGTCGCGCCAAATCATCTGCCGCCCGTTTCATATCGAGAAAAATTAGACCCAGCTTGGCACTGCTGCGGGCCAGCACGGTTAACACCGCTTCTTCTCCAACTGCCATCAATACAATAATGCCATCGGAGCCGCTGATATAAACGCGATCCAACGTACCGCGTTTTAATTCGGCTGCGATTCGATCCCCCAGCGAAAGCATAGCGGCCGACATGGCCGATATGCGGTCTTCATCCACTCCCGAAGGAAGAGATGAGGCCATAATCAGACCATCGACACTTACGACAGCAGACGCTTCGATATCTGGGGTTCCTGCCTGTAAGTCCCGCAGGCGATCTACCATCATTTCAGTGCGTGATCTCATTCACTGCTCCTTATCACTGGTGGCTGACCTAAAATTTTATAGGCCACATGGTTTTTTTTGGATAATTTTATGTTATCTTGCAATCGCGCGGATAATATCATAAGGGTATATGACTGTCAAACCTTGGGAAATAGGAGAAGCAGGGACTTTTGGCCTATTTTTCAGGAGATTAGGACTTATTTCATAGAAGGTCGGAAAACCGGCCGGGACCGATCCATTAAATCACAACAGGTATCGTAAGGGCCGCCTGTGCTTTTCTCAATTTTGCGATATTTTCTATAGCCGTCGATTAAAACCGATACCCGTCGATTAAAACCGACGGCTAAAGGGTCGGTTACCCATCAGGTCAGGCCCTTTAGCCCCGCATTTTTGAAGATTTACAAATAAACACGGATATCAACCGTCTTTCAAAACAGGCTTGTCATCCTGGCCCCCGTCTTCACGGGGGTAAACGACGGCGGGGATCCATCGGTGGCCATCCAATGGATTCCCGCTTTCGCGGGAATGACGGCGCTGTATCGGATTAAATTTGTTAAAACTCAATAATGTGGTGTGAAAAATATCCCTAATGTGAACGCAACCTAATCTTGGACCAGCTGAGATTCCAATCGTTGCCACGCGTGCAAAATTTTCCGCAGTTCATCGCTCTTTTCCGGGATTTGACCATAGCGAACCCGCACATAGGCGTTGGTAATTAACCTGACCTCTGCCCCCCCTTCTGGCCAAATCGTTTGCAAATCGGGTAAAAATTCATAGGGGGTTTGAGACGGCCGGCGGGGTACGCCGCGATGTTCGGCTGCGTAAACCATCTTGTAATATATCCGACGGATAGAGCGAGCGGTGCGCCAATCGCGCAATCCCGGCAAAATATTTTTTAATCGATCCCACAACGATTCTTGAAAATCGGTTGGCGAAGCGTGAGAATCAATGTTGATCACCTCTTGAATTTCATCAAACGATTCTCCCCGATAAATTCGCCGGTACCACCAAATGACAAAAAAGATGAGCCCCCCTAACAGGAGCAAGAAGACGATCGCCGGCAAATAGGAAGTCAGCTGAGCGATTATCCCCTCAGCAGATTGAGTCGGAGCCGGTTCAAATTCGGGGATCGGATTTTCAGCCAAACTATCAGTCGTAAATTCCGCCAGCAATTCCCAAAGCGGCTCAATCAGTCGCACGATCCATTTTGTAATAAATTCGAGCACCGGAAACACAATGGGAGCCACCAGGTATACAAATGAGAAGAACGATGCGTAGACCATCAGCAGCAGCCCACTTTGCGGCCCCTGGGCAACCGCCTCGGCCCCGGCCGTTGAGGCCAAAAACCAGCTGGCGATTACCACGAGAGCACTGGCGCCAAAAATATTGAGCATCCATCTGGGTGATAAGAAAAAGGACAGTCCGGTTTCATTTTGCTGCACTTCTTCCGCTCGGGCAAAGGCGATCATCATTAGATGGGTCAAACCAAATAAAGCTAAATAGGGAGTGATGTCTGATATAAGCCGCCGGCCGCCTAACAAAATGACCAGCGGCGCAAAAATCAAAGCCCGCACCCGAAACTGAAGACCGATCCAATCGGTTGAAAAGGATCGCTCCGGCAGCGTCATTCCTCGCCACCACGTGTACAAAACCAGGCCGATTAACCCAAAATCGCGCAGCCAGTAGGGGTATCCGGCAATCGTGATATGGTCAAATACCTCAACGATCCAGCTTAAATCAAAAATTGATTGAGGCGTATAAAGCAATCCTCGCAGAGAAAAAATTAACGTCACCACCAGGCCAAGACCCATGATTCGCCGCTGCGCAACAAGGGGAATATTCCACATAGACATGGTGCGCGCCAGGTTAAACGGCAGCAAAATAAGCAGCATCATGAGCAGCCAAATTTGCCAAACCGGCCAGAAGCGAGCCCAGGGCATCAACACCAAGAAAATTGGCACGAGGAGAGAAACGTCGGCCATTGACCACACCAATACCGGCACTTCACGGCGCAAGATTTCAAGCAGGGGAGGGTATGGGGTGGAGGTGGTCATAGGTAA
>JASJCR010000100.1 GCA_030065875.1 Ardenticatenaceae bacterium
CTTTTGGTTGAAGAAGATGAGTTGCTTGACATTACGTTATCCTTTATCGCTTTTGGGTTAGCTGACGCATTAGCTGATCCTGCTTCTGAATTTCCTCATCGATATCAGATTGAAACAATTGAAGGTCCTTACTTTCAACCGGAATAAAATGAGCAATTTGTCTCAGCGCTTCGTACTCGCGAAAGTTTAAAAGATCCCCTACTTCAGTAAATCGAGCATCCCGCAATGTCTGCAGGGAAGTATTTGTTAAAAGGACCAACAAATCGTTTAAGGTACCCATTTGGCTAAAAGACATTCCATCTTGATGAGCTGCCACAAATAAAGCTGTCCGCAGCCCGTCCAGTAAATCGGCATGCTGATGCTGACCAAACATGATTTCATTAAAGGCGCTGATGATCGGCCGGCTCAACGGCTCTTCGAGTTTTTGAATTTTGTCGGCCACGACCAACATGTGGCTAAACTCTTTGGCGGAAAATTGAACCTCGTTACTCTGCTGGAGATATTGACGATAATCAAAGTTCGAGGTAATTGTGCTCCGGTTTTCTCTTTGTCGCGTATCAAACTCTTGATCGCCTAGCGCATTCATGATCTGCACGTGACCCCGGCGCAGCTCAGATGTCTGACGATTGTCCAATCCTGAAGAATTTTCAGGCAAGCTTCCCAGAGCAAAATCTGCCAGATTTTGAACGGTAATCGGGCCACAGCTTGTGTGATCATTTTGCATGGTGTGTGGCAGGAGATAAAAATTGGCGTTTGGGTAAATGGCGCGAATTTCATCAATGACGTTTTGCGGAACCGTCCCACCCGCAGTTAGTGGATCCATATAGGCCACCCTTACTGTATCGCCTTCAATTCGGATGCCGATTCCCACCCAGTGGTAATTGCCAATGTTATACGGCATCAAAATCGTTCGATCCCCACCGTTTTGCTGATTTTCTTCACCCAGCCTTTGTTCAAGCTGGCGACCGAAGATATTATCGGCCGGAGGCAAAACGGTCACGTCGGGTTGATTTTGCATTTGATGATTTAACAGCCGAACCATATCGACATCTTCATACAGATAGTTGAGGTTGATTCCCTCGACAACGCGACTGCGGCCGGATCTTTGGGTTTGATCGCCTCCCGTTTTTCTTTCTCCCCGTTTTTCGCGATCACCATCCTCGCGTTCCCCTCCGCGCCCAAAGCTTTGTTCTGTTTCACCCCTAACCGACAGCGGATCGGTGCCCTCCCGGGAATCCGGTTTTCTTAAAATTTCCAAATCTCTGGGAACAAAACCCAAATCCTTGAGCAGGCGACGATATTCATGACCAATTTCCGCGATAGGCTGTTCGGTAGAGCGAATCGATTCAAGAACATCATCAATAATGTGGGAGTCTTCTTCGCGCTCGCGCTCATCCGGTTGATCTTGATCGAGGTTTCGATCCAATAAAGTCGTATTTTGATCGGCAATCACCCGAATTGTGCCGTACGAATTTTTGTCAGCCCCGCCCTGCTCATTTTTGAAACCGCTGCTGACAAGATACAGCAGTTGGCCAGCGGGGTTTTTTCTGAAGGCGTCAGCAATTTCTCGCATCTGTGATTGAGTAGAACTGGTGGTGTCGATGACCCACACGGCACTCTTGGTGGTGTTGAGTTCCTCTAAAACGGTTTTATCGCTGCGCTGGTCGGTCAACACAATGGCGTTGGCATCCCGGGCCAAAATGTCGCTTTGGCCATCCTGTATAAACTGAAGTTTGCTGCGCGCTTTATCTATTTTCAAGGCGCCTTCAAGTTCATAATACGTGTTTTTTACATCAATCGAAACTTTTTCTTTTGAGGTAGCTCCTAAGGCCTCGACGGCCGATCGAACGGAAACGAGCAAGGCCCTCATCCCGTTGTGAGTGATGATTTTCTTAATTTTTAAGCGTTTCTCAGGCGGCTCCAAAATATCGTCGTCGATGGCCATCCGATCACTTTCTTTATCTTCCGAATCTGCAGCCTCCGATTCACTGCCATAATCTAGATCGACATCGTCTAAAACGGCCGTCTCATCATCTTCGCTTATCCTGCCTTGATTTTTTAGTAACCTGAGCGAGGCATAAATAACCAAATAATCATTAAGGATGTCATATAAGTCGCCTAACTCAGGTTGATCCGGAGTTAAATGCTCAATTAATTCTAGAAAACTTCGATTGAGGCCGTTAACCTGCTCTACAAGCTCAACCGGTAAATTAGAGTCGGTGATTTCTATCGACACACGAGATAAATTCGCCCGATAGGTTGTCAACATCTCCGCAAATTGCGCCTGGAGACCAGAATCAGGGGGTTCGAGCTGCGTGTTTCTGACCACTGTGCTGCGGTCATAGCGCGCATGTTTATAGGCGTCGTCGCCCGACGTCAAGCGGCCAGCTTCGATACGGGAGCTTTTTAGCACCCGTTGAAACACATCTTCAAAGGCAAAACGCGCCTGCTCAAAAACCGCATCAGATGCACCATCAATCCCATTAAATGCTTGGACGTTCACAAAATCTAATGTTTCATTGCGGCGGGTTACGTTTAGAATCGCGCTCTTGTTGGCTTTGTCTAAAGGGGCAAAGGCGTATTTCCGCCAATCGCCCTCGTTATTGGCAGCAGCGTTCCGCGGGTGATACGTTTCATAGTCGGTGAGATGATCTTCGGCTGTTCTTGGCAAAATATTTTCGGGTTTAAATACATTGCGGAGCGTTTGATCTAAAATCTGAAGGGCGCGGGCGTGGATTTGAACGTATTCAGGGGGCAACAAACCGATACTTATTCGAAAGCTAGGCCCGGTCTCAGCAATACTCGGGGTGGCGTAACCAAAACTTTGCCGCTCGGCAATAAACGTGTTTAGATCGGCTTGATCCGCAAGCCTGTTGACCAATCCGCTGTAAAAGCTCATGACAAATTTGGTAAACCCCTCCATGACGGTTGTTGGGATCTCCCCATCCCCGTAGATTCCAAACTTTTGGATCGTCTCTTCGATACCGGTGTTGACCATCAAGCATGGATAATCGTTGTATTCACCAACAGTGATAAAGCTGCCGTCAACGTTGAGGGAAGCAACAATTTCCTTTAAAAATGCTGTTTTATATTGAAGTTGACGATCGTATAAATCCCCACCAGTCGTGCTTGTTGAAGGGTGAATTTCACGGATTAGTTGATCTTGTTTCCGACGGGTTGTTAAATCCTTAAATTTGGCGGTAAATGTACTGGGAAAAGCCCCCAGGTTGGCCGCCCGGCCGCTGCCTAACTCCTTGCCTGTGTAATTCTTTTTGGTCACCAATCCGGATAAGCGCGTCAAGCTTGGTCTGGAACCCCAAAATGGATGTTTGGCGCTCCGCGTATACCGCGGAATCGGCCGGCCACCTTCATCTAGCCGCTGCAATTCATCCTGTCGATAACGATTGAGTTCGTCACTTAAAAGCAGCGGCGGATTGGAACGCCACTGCACAAATTCCAGACCGGTATTGTATTGTTCTGCACCTGGTATCGTGTCAGGCAGCTTTCTGGCCCGCCATTTTGCCAGGAAAGAAACGTGCTCATCCAAATCCAGTATTTTTCGCCTTGCCTGGTTTTCCCCCTGAGAACGGTCGAGCGGTCCGCTAGGAAGTTCAATTCGTTGCTCCTCTTTATTGTCGGGTTGTTCCTCTGTTTCGCCAGGAAAGACTCGCCTCTGCCGTTTTGCGGCGGATTCTATTGGGAATTCGCTCCGGGTCACATTTTCCAAAAACGGCGGGCTCACCTTACTTGGTGTTCCAAGGCGCTCTTTGATTTTGTCAACCGGCTGTTTTTCTTCATCCCTCTTCTGCCGCTTGGATTCAGAGACCTGCTCTGTTAGCGGGTTCTGAGGACGGATAGCCCGTCCACCTGGAGGAACAAATTCGACTCTATCTCCAAGGCTGTCGTCCACGGCCGTAATAAGCTGCTGGATTTCGGTCCGATTATCCTCTGGGTTAACCTCAACCATGATCTGATCGGGTAATCCATCTTCATACAAATCTATCAGCATAGCCGCCAGATCGGCCGTTGGATTTGCACTCCTTTCTCTCGGATTGGCCCGCTGGCTCAGCAGCACAACATCCTGACCATCACCTGCTACCCAGGCGAAAACCTGCATTCCTCCGGCCGCCCGATATCGAGTATGGCTTGCCCCATGATCCTGGTGTCGTCTCACGTGTTCCTGCATTGATCGGGATAATTCCGCACTTACGACCCGCCGATTAGCGGCCATCAAGCGCCGATTCTCAAAAGTTGAGATTTGCTTTCTTTTTTTTGATTTTTTCCGGGCCGTTGCCCTGCTGCTCATACTTTTAGCCCTCCCCTCGGCTGACCTCGGTTGTCCAATCGAGGTCTAATAACCAGGGAATCATCGTTTGCTGTGGAGGAGCATAGGGGGTCGGGGTTTGCGTGATATCCTCCCCCTCGGGGACAAATAAATACCCAAACCGCCCCATACCGCTGGTTAAATCCTCGCGGTTTAAGTATGCTCGAATCTCGTCTTCTAAATGTTTGGTTCCCGAACGGCTGGCCAGAAAATAGTTAAGGGCCGGGATCGATTCATTAGCGTGCCTTACAATTCTTTCTTCAGGTGAGTGACCTAATTTTTTATCCGCCAAGACACCCGCATAATCCTCTGGCACGCGAAAAGGCGGTCCAAACATGGCAATTTCTCCCTCACCGTCGAGATGAAACAGCTGGTTGTCATCCAAATCCAGCCGGCCGGGTCCAATATCGGTATCCATATACACCCCGCCTTCCTTAAATACGGCCACCAGGCGCACCAAATCCGACAGCCACTTAATTCGGTCATACTTCTTGCTGTCTAAATCAGATTTTGCCTGTCGGGTCCAGGCGACGGCCTTATCTTGGGCTCCTGGAACGATTTCTTCCAAACTTCCCCATTCCTCGTCAACGTTCCGAATTTCAACCCCTGCTTCTGCCAGCTCGGCCAGCTGTTGATCGAGGGGATTATTCTTTTTAAATAACCAACCCCTCTTTTCGTTAGCAATACCGGTGGTCCACAACACTTGCTTCCAAGGGGTCGGTCCATCTTGACTGCTGTTGATTTTTTCCTGCATGGCTAAAATATTTTCAACCGTCTTGGGGTTCATCGGCCCGCCAGCCCAAAAGCGGTGGATGTTGCGTTCAATCGGGTGCAAATCAATGTTATACGAACCCTGTCCAAGATATTTCTTTCCCCGGCCGACATCGCTATGTCCCAACGAACGCAGCGTCTTGAGATATCGATGCATCTCCACAAACAAGGCGGGATCCCTGACCCGTAATTCCGCCATCAGCAGCTGAGAATATTGATTGTCATTGAAGATTTCCGCCTTTTCCAGAGAATCTCGAATCTTGCGAGGGTCGTTCAAATCAAGCAGGGGGCGCGGCTCGCCTAGTCCTGGCTGATCAAATTGTTTGATTCGGAGGGCCGACATATTAATACGCAGCAAATTATCCTGAGGTAACGAATCAATCGAGATAATTTGGTGGTTTGTCCCATTTAACGCATTAAATTTATCAACGGCATCTTCAACCATTTGATTTAGTGCGCCTTCCTCCAATTTTCCCTTGCCAACTTCAACAAAAATTTCAGAAGGGAATGGCCGATCTATCCCCTGAAGCTTTTCAAGATGGGCCACCACCAAATCTGACGTGTCGGACACATTTTCCAGGTTTCCCAAACCACTGAGTAAATATTTACCCCCTTGATCACCGATCCAGTATTGACTCAGCGGCCCCTGACGGAGATCCCCGAGGGAAAATCCAGGAGATCGGATCAAATCACCCTGCACGCTTTTTGGCAAACCTTGCCGAAATGCGGCAGATTTTTGGGAAACAACCGCCGGCAGCTTGCTGCGGATGCCATAGATTCTATCCTTCAAACTTGGCTGTTTTGATCGCTGACGGATCTGGCGCTTGCGTTGACTGGTGCGGGACGATTGTGAATGAGTGCTCATTAGTTTTCTCAAAATGATCGTTTGATATGCCGCCGCATCAGCGCCGCCAGCTCGGCATCACTGTATGCATCGCGCCGGCTGCCCGACCCAACCACCTGATTGGGATTTTCTCCGCGCCGTTCGGCCGCGCGCAAAGCGGCCGTGATGCGGGCATCTTGACGGCTCACGGCCGCCCGCACCTGGGCGCTCACCGGTTTCCCTGCCCGGGCAGCATCGGCCAATTTGGCCGCTTCGAGCGCTTTGCGCCGGCTGATTTTGCCTCGGGAATTTGTGATATCGATCCCCATCTCGGCGGCCGTTAAGATGGCGCTAATTTGCCCCACTTCGCGGGCCTTTTGCCGATCTATTTGACCATCAGCGTGATAAATATCGATCCCCATCTCGGCGGCTGTCTGAATAATCGCTTCTTCGGAAACCTGTTGAGCCAGGCCAGGATCTGATTGAATAGCGTTGCCGGCGAGCTGCGCCAGCGAAAAACCGCGCTGTTGGGCCTCCTTGATGGCGGCCGCCATTTTGGCATCTTGACGCTCAACGGCCGCCTTGGCCTGGGCACTCACCTCTTTCCCCGCTCTAGCTGCGTCAGCCAGACGCGCCACCTGGAGCGCTTTGCGCCGGCTGATGCCACCTCGCTTATTTCTAATATCGACACCCAACTCCGCGGCCGCCTGAATCGCCGCGGCTTCCGCCGCTTTGCGGGCCAACCGCGTATCGATCTTACCGTTCGGTTTGCGGATATTGATGCCATACTCGGCGGCCGCCTGCACGGCTGCCTCCTCATTAATCTTGCGAGCCAGCTTGGGGTTGGCGTTGATGGCGGCAATTTCGGCCGGCGTCACCGCTTTTAATCCCCTGGCTACCGCATCTTTCATCTCCTGATCGGCCTTCGCTTTGCGATCTGCGGCTGCCGCACGACGATTGGCAACCGCCTGGGTCATTTTTTGGGTCAACCATTTGGCCGGCCCAACTTTCCTTTTTTTATTGACTCCCCCGCGTTTCTTTTTTTGTGTCATGGACGGTACCTGCTTAACCAACGGCGGCTTTGTAAGTAAAGACAAATTGGATATTGCGCAAATTCTCCTTACTGCCGCGGAATTCAAAGGTCAGGTTGGAGCCTTTTGAGCCGATGCTCAACCCGTTTGTTTCCATAAATCGATAATCTCCTAACGTCCATTGCTCAACGCCATTGAGAACCATCGTGGCCCGGCCGGGCTCCACCAAATCAAAGTGGGTGAAAATACCGCTGATTTTACTGCTGCTCATATTGGGGAATAAATCGCGTGTAAACGGCAGCACCAGCTCAGAATCGTCGCCGTCAAGGAAATCGTTCCACTGCTGGGCAAAATCAAAGGTCATATCAAAGAAGCGTACCGCTGCATACGGCCTTAGCAGCCCTTTAACCGCGGCCGCAAAGACAGACCCACCGTTTTTAGCCGTGTACTTGAGACCGATGGTTACATCGACCAGCTCGCTTAAATTCACCGATCCTTTTTTACCGTTCAGCTCCAATTTCCAGCGGGAGACGGCGCCGGTTCCTTCAAATGGCAGATAGCGATCGGTGTCGTAACGAAGCTCAAACAGGCCGTTGTTTTTCTCGTACTCATCGTGATGCGACAGCACGATTTGCTGATTGCCTCGCCAGCTGCCGCGAATGGTGGTAGGCGGCTGATCTTTGGGATCTAGCAGGTATTTAACCGCTTTGGCATCGGCATGTAGAACCGTCTGGTGGCTAAGCTGCGTCAGTGTGGCGTTTATCGTGACTCCGTCAGGTGTGTCAAAATCAACGGCGATTGTTTTGATCTGGCGACAGTAGTGACCGGGAAAATCATAGTCAAAAAATGCCTCGTCAAGATAAAATTCACACGACCCGTTGACCTTAAGCTGAAGGAAAGCCAGCGGGTTTAAATCCAGCAGGGAAATTTCAGTAGAGATTTCCAGCCGCCGCTCATTGGTTTCGATAAACGCCTGCTCCATGCGATCGAGATCGAGGGCCAGGCTCTCTCCAGCCATTAGCCCCTGATGTTGACTATCCCAGTACCCGCCGGATATAAATTTCCCATCCGCTTCGGGAAGACCGCGCTCAAAATGAAAAGCCCGTTCAGCCATTCGGGCCATGTCAAACGCCATTTGATACGTTTGATAATACAAGCCGGACATTTTTCCGATCATCCACTGATAGAGCTGGACGTTGGTAAATTTATCCTTCATAAAATGGTGGATCGATTGATTTTGCTCGATCTCCTTCTGTAAAACTGCCAGTTCATACTCGGCAATCATTTTTTGCAGACGAGCCCCTTCAAGCTGGTATTCGATCTGCCGATCTTCGCTTTCAGCCACCATCAGCTGCACTTCCCAATCTTCCACCATGTGCTTAAATTGAGCCTGGGCCGCCAATATTTCACCGGTCACACTCAATCCTTCACCCAAGGATTCCGCAATTTCGGCTCCCGAGCTAAGCGAATCACCGATATTTGAACCCCCGATTTGAGTCCCCATAATAAACGGACCAATCATCGCATTGGGGGCCAGGCTGGCGATCATCGCCCCTAATTTCAGAACCGACCCGGCAAAATGAGCTGTTGAAGCGGCAATCATCAGGTTTATTTGATGAATTTCTTCCGGCAGCATCCCGGAACTCAGCCATCCCGAGTAAAGTTGAATCCGCTCTTTGGCGTGCGCCTGGCTTTCCTGAAGGTTCAATATCGTCTGGTCAACTTCTTTGATTTGCGCCTCGCGGATATTGATCATCATTTTGAGGATATGGCCCTCCTGCCGGTTTTGCATCAGGCTCAACTCCTCGGCATCTTTTTTCTCGAGGGTGGCCAGCAGCTCACTCCCATATTGATTGAGCTTCTGGACCAAGTTCTGTGCTCGAAATGCCAGGAATTCAAAGCGATAATGCGGAACTTTGACGGCCGCTCCGGCCATCAACCGGCTTAAACTCACCCCGGAAGCCACCGCCTGAACGAGGGCCATAGGGTCGATCGGGGGTTGGAAAAGTAGAGGAGGCACCGCTTGCCCTTCAAAATTTAACGAATTCCGAATTTTAAAGAGACGATCCTCGATGCGACCCCAATAGTCGGAAAACAGCGTGTTTTCCGGCACAAAGAAATAGCGCTGCCCCACGCTGTCATGCGGGGTTCCGGCGATGATAGAGATCGGCTCGCGGCCAATCAAGCTGTTATCAGGCTGGGTCAGCGCCGGATAAACGACAAAGTCATACTCATCGGTGTTGGCCAGCTCAATTACACTTTTTTCTTCGGATAATATTAGTGTGCCCAGGTTTTCCGGTTTATCACCCAGCAAATCACGTCCCAAAATGTACAGCATCCGGGCTTCGTTAATGCTCTCGATCGTGTACTGGCGGAACAACATATCCCCCCAATCAATCAGGTTGTCGATATAGCGCATCACGATCGCCTTGCGGTAGGCAGCCGGCCGTAAGGCAGCGATGGCGTGAGGATCAAATGGGTCGTCGAGATAGCGTACGATCTGATTGGGATCCTCCAGCACCTCGCTGACGGTGGTCGGCTGAGAATCTTGATCATCGACACCGGTCAAAGTAAACGGAAAATATTGCCAGACCGACCCAATGGCCGTGGGATCAAATATGACTTCGTACCACCACTTCGCCTCTTCAAACTTTTGCGCGGCGTTCAGCGCCTGGGCGATCAAAAATGGGGCGTGGAAAAACAGCTCTTCGTAATAAATGCCGCTGGCGCCTTGAAAATCGAGATGATCATTGACCGGAATATATTCTCTGGTTGTCCGATCCGAAAACGCCTTGGCAAACCGATCTTTCTTATAAACAACCACCTTGACCGCTTCTCTGGATGGATCATCATCTGGAGCGACCGCAACTTCTCTAAACCTCGGGGTCTCATCGGTCCCTTGCGTGTTCAAGCTCAAAAAGCCCTCGATGCCCTGGGCAAACAGCAACCCGCTGAGGATGGGTACCACTGAGGTTGTGAGCCGGATGATTTCATACACACCCCCTTCCTCGTCGGTCAACGGCCGAGCCAAAAAAGTACCGTCCTGGGCTTCAAAACAGTACCAGTCAGGCTGATCTTGCTCGCTAAAGGCAAAGTTAGACATGGTTGAAATACCAAACGTTTCCGTTGGGAAGAGGTCAAAAGCGCCTAAAACGGCCTCTTCGGCCGCTCGTTTGAGCTGCGAAATCAGGCTGAGTAAATCTCGATGGGCCTGATTAACTGAAGGTTCAGAGGCGTCTGCTTGATCGAGCAGCAAATTGCGATCTCGCACTGCGTCAGATAGTGCTTGCAAAAGGCCGGACAGCTCACCCAGCTGATTCGCTTTGCTCGATAGTGAGTCGGCCGCCTTCAAATCTCCCAATTTATCTTTTGTACTTTGAAGCAGCGTATTAACCTGGTCAATTTGATTTCGGTAAGGGGTGAGCGCGTTTGTTTCCGCGGCATCAATGGCGTCCACTTCATCTGTTTCAGATGAATCCAGGCGCTTCCGCCATGTGGTAGCCAATGGGCGAATTTTCTCCAGGAACTTATCAAATGCGCGACCGTTGTCCGCGTGTCTTCTGTTGTCGGGTAGGACGGTATGGGCCATTAGATTATTGATACCATCAGACAACCCTTGAATCTGATTTGAGATAGTGATTTCCCGATTCTGCAAATTTTGATTGATGGCAGCGATCCCATCTGCACCAGCTGCTAGATCTCTATCAACCGCTTCGCGAATCCGTTTCCGCTGCTGATTTGATCCGCGGCCGACCCGGTCTGTAGTTTTCACGAGAGACTCAATCCTTTCTTTCAAAATATCTCGGCTTTTACGAACAAACCTGGGGCCCGGAATTGATTTATTTGTCTGCCTGATCTGTTCCGCAATATCGCGGATCCCCTGCTGCAGTTCAGCAATAATATCCTCACTCTCTTCATCGTTACTTTCGTCGGCCGCCCGAAGTTCCCTGGCCAAATCCAACGCCTGGCCGAGTAAATCCCGGCCGCTTTCGATGGCCTGCACCGCCCGAATTTTCCTCTGAATAGCGGTCAGATCGGCCGACAGCGAATTGATTGGCGTGTTGATTTCCTCCTGTGAGAACAAGCCTCGATACGCTTGCTGGTTGCTTGACCAAAAGGCTGGCCAACTGTTGATCATTTTTAAAGCCGGTACGTCGTTGATGGGAATATCATCAAAGGTATAATCCGGCTTGAGGCGACCATAGACCATAATTTCATTTTTCGGCGATGTATAAGAGATATAAATTTGCTCGGCCGTATTTTCGATATGGAGTTTGTTGTAAAACTTGTCCATATTAAATGTCAGGTTGCCTCGAATCGGTTTCGGGAAGCCGTCGAGAGCCACAAGCTCCGTTCCCACATCGTCGTAACATTCGTATTGGCCGTCGCGTAAAACATAGAAAATAGAATCTTTTACCGCGGTGCCACTTTGTTCCGATCCCGATATAATTTCGTCTTTTTTAAAGATCGCATCGGCCGGTCTAAATTGGCCATCGCGGTTGACCAAAGTCGCAATCAAGATCCAAAAATGGGGAATAAAAAAGGTGATGGCGTTCAAATCCTGTAGTGGTTTGATGTGATGACCCGGCGCTTCTGTATAAAACGAGTAATTTCCCTTTTTATCCACCAGAGTTAACACACCCCCACCAAAATCAAATGCGGCATCAATGCCGTTTGCCAGAACCGGGTTATCCTGCACCTCATCGCGCGGGACCATGCCAACATGGAAAATGCCGGGCGCAATCACATATATTGGTGCTTTCTTGGGAGAATCAATGAGCGCTCCCAGAGATTTTTCCACCAAAATATCGGGTGAAGGTCCGGTATTTTGGATAATGACGCGGTTGCCCTTAAACAGATAGCGCTTCCCATTAAAGATGGTGGCCGCATCGACCCCAGATTTAAAGCTGTCGGGTAAATTTCTAAATTCCGGAACCGTTTCAATCCGTCGGACGTCGGCATTGGGATTCTCGTCGCTGCTTTTAAGACAGTACCGGCCGGCAAAAGTTACAATTTCGTTTCCTTCGCTGTAAGCAGCATCGATCTCATAATCGAGGCGAACCCCCTGTTTGAGCGGCTGCGGTGGGCTCCAGTGGTCGTTATATTTAAGAAGTGAATATTTAACAGTCGCCTCGTGGCGCAGCTTGCTCTGGGATGTCTGAACTTCCGAAAGGGTTTCATCGCCTGATCCTTTTGATTTGAATTTAGCGGCCGGTTCCTCGATATCTTCAATTTCAATCCAGAAGATCATCAACCGGCCGTGGGAGCGAATCGGAAAAACCCGTTCGGATTTAATCGTGGTGTCGATTTCGGCCCACGAGCTCCAAACCACCAAATCATCTTTTTTCTCCCACTCTGCCCACGCTTCGGGATCGCTCTCTCTATCCGGCTCGGGGTAAGACATAAATCGAGCCGTGCGATAATAAAATTGCCGGGGGGCCAGTCGCGTGTGACCGATCAAAATGAGTTCTTTCTCAAGACCGTTGTAATAGACATTGGCTCCGGCGATTTTTAGCGTGCTGACTTGACCAAAGCTTTCCAGGTAGGAGGTAAAGGCGGCTTCGGCCGTTGCCGAGTTGAGCTCACCCTGCAGCAGCGTCTCCTCCAGCTTCTGAAATTCCGGCGTTTTGGTATCGCGCAATTCCGGCCGGATATAATTTTCAGGATAGAGGAAAACCTTGCGGTTGGCCTCCCACAAGCGATAATTTTTTAACCATTGCCATCGCTTCTTAATCTGTGCGCGGGTGATCGGGCCGCCGTTGGAGGGTGTCGTTGAGAGCTGAACCTGCTCCAAGTGCACTAAAAAGCGATGGAAGTAAAGCTGAATCGCCGAAATCGCCTCTTTTACCTTGGACGTTTGCGCCTCGCTGCCCATTTCAACATCGATCAAGAGAAGATCGTATAAATCTTTGGGCCGCTTAAGGGAAGGATCTCCAGCAATCGCCATCGGTACCCAAACATCTCGCTTGAGAATGTTGAGTTCATTATGGATTTTTTGCTTTAAAATCTCCCAATCTTTTTTCCCATATTTATTTCCTAAATATCGATAGAGATGATCGGCCGCGATTCTCAGCGCTTCAGACCCATCGGCTCCATTGTTAGAAGGGCTATAAAGGTTTTGCCAAATTTCCTCATAAAGGGTCGATGGATCCACCCCAATTTGATCGGCCACCTCAAAAATTTGGCCCATCTTGGCGATAATTTCCAAATTAAACCGGTTGTCGAACTGATTTGGCGCAGGTAAAAAGGCGTGATTTCGCTTAATCCATTTGATTTCAGAAATATCCCAGCCAAACATCAGGTGCAGTGCGTCAAACGGCGTTTCTTGCCCACCGGTTTTCCCGTTGAGTAGTTCGGTAAGCGTCACGTCCCGACCGCTGGTCTCTTGCTGCATCTGCTTAAAAAGAGAAATCAAACGCATATCGGCCAGCAAGTAATCCCCCCATTTGCGCCAGCGATCAATAATCAACTGAGGATAAATGGGATCAACCATCTGATAATTGAGACCCGAATAGCGCACATAATGAGAATGTGATCCTTCTTCACCTCTTGTGATGAGGTAGGTATTGCCTTCAAAGACAAACGCCCCATCAAGACCGGATTCATACGCGTCCGGTAAGTTGCCCCAGTTATCCTTGATCGGCAGCGGGTACCCGACATCGGCGTATTCGGCATCAAAATCAGCACTCCGCATGTATTGATTCCCTTTAAAAAGGTAGGTTTGGCCGTCTGGGGCGATAAATGCACCATCGAGCGCAATATTTTCTTCGGGTCCGGCCGGTTCAAAGTTGTTGCGAATCTTGCCCCACAAGCCATTCACCGGTTTTTTGACGGCCGGCTCACTGCTGGCGACGTACATCTTCCCCTTGATCAAATAAAGCAGCCCGTCATCTGGTCCTTTCAGCACGGCATCAAGATCATAAGCAAACTCGGGATCTAAGCCGTCAAACGCTTCCCCATCACCGATGACGCGGCTAATTTTCTGCGGAAACCCTTCTGCGACCTGAGAGAAATTGCTTTCATCGTATCTAAAAACCTGATCCCCAGAGAAAAGCAGCACCTGATCCCCTTGCTCTCGTTTAATCGCCACGGCCGCATCGACCTTTCGCCGCTGTAAAATGCGATTTTTAATGTGGCCCAAATTAGCCGTTGTACAGCTTCTGTGACGTTCCGGTGAAACAGCGTAAACGGCTTGATTGAGAAAGATATAGATCGTGCCTTTATTAGCCACGACGGCCGCAATTTCTGCTCCCCGCTCAGCTTCCGCCCGCATATCGTCGTCAAAATCGACCGGTAATTCGCGAAATATCTCTTCTTGGCGCAGATGATCGGCGATCGTCTTGGGATACCCATCATCAACAAAACGATAGTCACTGGTCGAATATTTGACGTACCAACCGCCTGAAAAGAGGTAGGTCTCCCGGCCGTCCCAGGTAAAAGCCGCATCCACCCGGCCGCTGCTCGTAAACGGATTCTTGACGAGTCCCCAGTGATTGCGAATTTTCAAGATAGGTGCCGCCTGGACAAATGGTGCTGTCAATTCAATATCGTGGGGAACGACCTCAAAATGCTCCCTGGCAAAGAAATATACCTGTCCATTTTGATGTTTAAATGCGGTTGTGATCGCTTGAAAATTGGTTTCATTAAAATGCAGCCCGCGCCACACCCGGCTTAGTGGCTTGGCATAAGTCCAAACGTCATTTTCTTCGTTGTATTGAATAAACTCCTGCCCCTGAATCAAAAACAAATTGTGCTCGTCGTTCAAAACCGCGTCGACCCGCCCAAACCCTTCGTCTTGATAAATTGTAGGCACGCCCCACCAGTCAAAACCGGCCGTCTGAACCGCATCATCGTCCGGTTTTGAATAATCAGCGGTTGAATAACAGACATATCGAAATTCACCAAACTCATCCGGTTTTTCCATTAAGTAGGTTTTCCCTTTTTGCACAAAGGCCAAATGAACGTGGGTCAATCCACCCCATTGATCTGCGATCCGCCGCGGCAGGCCGTCAATGTGGTGATCTTTGGCCATTATGTCGTGAATCGCGTCCGGCTCGTATTGCACAAATTGATCTCCACTAAACAAATAAATACGGCCGTCCTGGCCGAGAAAAGCAGCATCGATATGGCTGTCCAACGTGATCCGATTGTGAACGATCCCCCACTCTTCCCGAGTTGGATAAGAACGCTGAAGGAAGCGGTTGTAGCAAATGCCGCTTCGGAACAGGTAGGTATTCCCGTCGGTTCCAGCTAAGACCGCATTCAGGTCACTTTGAAATTCAGCGGGGACAACGCGCAGAATGGGTGGGATTTCAGCTTCAAGCCGCTGAACGTCCATCTCCAGGTGGTTGCTGCGTGACCATCCGGATTCGCCTTTAACAAAAACACTTCCTTCATCGATAAATGCAGCCGTAACCGGTTCACTCTCGGATGTTTCATACCGTCGATAGGCTTCATTGGCGATCACATGGACGATTGATCCCTGGACCAAATATATATGGCGTTGATCCGCAAATGCAGCGTCAATTCTCGCTTTGATCGGATTCTTTACATGTTTAAAGCGGGGTTCCTCGTGGAGCGCCGCCTGAATCGTTCGCGGGTACCCTTCATCCACCAGGCGATAATCTTCACCGGTATAGCGAAAATATTGGTCTCCAGAAAAGAGATAAGTATGTTTCTTGACGGTCGTTTCTTCGACACCGGCGTCGTTAATTTCGGTTTCCTGGGATTCGACCACCAGGGCGCTGTCGATCCGACGCGTCCGTGCAATCTGGTTGTTGACTTTCCCCCAAAATGATTTGATTTCCCTGGGGTATCGATCATCCAATTTACTATATTTTGGATCTGAATAGCGGAAAAATTTATCATGAGCAAATAGATAGGTTTTTCCATTTTTGCCGGTGAATGCGGCATCTACTTTGCCTACATCAAACCCAACCCACTGAGTGGCTATTGGCTGCGGCTCTGACCACCAGCGATGGAGATGATCAAAGAAAACAAATTGCTCCCCTTTAAATAGATACCAATTTTGCTCGAGCCCAATAAAGATCGCATCGGGTTCTGAGAAGCCGGATGCCACCAGGGATTCGGGTAAGTTCCACCATTCTGCCTGGTCAAACGGCTTAGGGAAACCGGTATCGGGAATATCATAATCATTGGTTGAATAGCAAAGATATTCGCTTGTTCCTTTGGCAAAGAGATAGGTCTTTCCATCGAGAACAAATGCAGCGGCAATCTCTTCAACCCCTCCCCAATCCTCAGCAATCGTGCGTGGGTACCCTTCATCAACCCGGGAAAAATTGTGGCCTGAGTAGCGATAATACTGATCGCCACAAAACAGATAGGTACATCCATCCAGCCCGGTAAATGCGGCGTCAATCAGCGGTTGGTCGTTGCTCCTGATCCTTTTATCCTGGATGTTGTTTCTGATTTTGCCCAAATTACTGGTAAGGGTCCCGCTTTTTTCTCTAGTGGTAAAATCGGCCGAGTATCGAGCGTAGCGGTTGTTTTTAAACAGGTGAATTTTGCCATCATGTCCTTTAAAAATGCCGTCGATCCCATACTCAAATTCATCAGGGAGGTCTCTAAACAGCGATGATATTTTGATGGGAAAACCTTCATCGGCCGTGACCTCAGAATTTTCAATCGCATCTGAATAGCGGATCACCTGATCATCTAAAAATAAGAAAATATATCCATCGTGATCGAGTATTCCATCAACGCCAGATAAATCGACAAAATTGTTGTCCACCTGTCCCCAATAATTGGCAATATCGGCCGGATTGGAAACGCCATGATGATCGATCTGAACAAACTGACTGTCTTTAAACAAAAAGGTTTGCCCATCCACGCCTTCAAATGCCGCATCCGGATATTCGTTGAACGATTTTGGCAGCTGCTGCGAACCTAACTCTATTGGGAAATTTTCCTGAATTTGCAGTGGGAAACCAGGATCAACAAAATCAAAATTCCCCTCGCTATAGCGGATATATTGATCGTCTGAAAACAGGTAAGTTACCCCTTCCCGATTGGTGAACCCGGCCTGGATTTGCTCCGGATCAGCAAAGATGTTATTGATTTTCCCCCAGCTTTTTTCAGCCACTTCCCAAATGTGTTTTCCTTTTGGCCGCCTAAAATATTGGGACCCGGAAATTAGCCACGCATCCCCACCGGGATCAACAAAAGTGGCGTTAACCCGGCTTAGACCTGCAAATAATGGGGAAAGCGTTGCCAATTCAAGCGCGCGCACTTCTAATTCATAAGTAACGGCCGAATAGACCCAGTATTTGCTCCCGTTAAACAGATAGATCTTATCATCCAGATCGGAGAGCAAGGCATCAATGTGGGTAACCCCTTCCGCCAGAACCAAATTTTCGGGGAACTTTTCAACCAGGTTTTGATCTTGGAACACAACTTCAACATCTTCGGCATCAAGTTTTAATTGATTGGCCAAACGAACAAATTGGGCGAGTCGTGAAAACAGGCGGCTAATCGACGGAGGGGTCAAATTCGAATGGTCGCTGGCCAGTTGAACAGCGGTAAAAATCGGATTTAACAACGCCTCGACTCGAAAGGCGGGTTTATGAAATAGATAATAGCAGATGGTTTTTAAGCTCTCAGAATCGATCTCCAATCCCTCGGCCAGAGTATTAATGACCGCCTGCTCCTGCGAGTTTGCAATGGTTTCTAACCGCTTAACCAGTTCCTCTTGGGCAACTTGCATTTTTTTAGCAGCGGCATGGAATACAAAAAAGATATCTTTTACAAAATCTTCATATCCCCCAATTCGCAAATCGAGTGCGTTGTTGACATTTAGGAAATATTCTGTTTTATCGGCCGGTATATATCCGGCCAAATCAACAAAATCCCTCTCGATCAATTCAAACAATAAATCTTCGACCTCATCGCGATTCAGACCCATTTCGCTAAACTGCTGATCATCAACGCGATATTGCTGGGCATTAGCCAGAATCAGGTGAATTTGATTAAAAATCGCCTGATTCAAGTTCGGCGAGAAGTAATGTCCCAAATCAAGTTGGTTTCCGTTCTCTTCTGCGGCAAAAAATCGTCGCCCAGATCGGTTGAGGCGTCCTTCTTCGGAGAAATAGTCACCAGAATTTCTCAACCGATCAAAACAGACGGCGGCAACGATGTCCTCGGCAGTTTCATTTAGAAACTCCTTTTGAATCTTCAAATGTAACTCTCTTTCCGCTTGAAGATCACCTTTGAGGGCAGCCAGAATTTCTTTATGATAAGGGTAAAATTGGAGTGCACATTTAAACTCTTTGAGAGGAAGATCCCTTAAGGATTGTTTATCAAGATAATGGAGGGATTCGTCAATATAATCATTAAAGTGCAGGTTTTCCAGCAGCCCCTCCTGGTCGGCGTTGGATAATCCCAGAGGGGCAAAAATATCTCGATTGAGCGTAAACGGCGCGTCTTCATACCGTTTGACCTGGCCAACCAGCAATTGATGAAGTTGATCGATATGATCTTCAGTTAGAAAAGTATTAAGTTCAAATAAAGGTTCATTGTCATCGTCGGCAAAAAATGCCAAATTTAACAAGTTTCCTTCCGCATCGATGTAGCCATTAAAAATCAAATTGTCATATAGTTCTTCCGCCTGATTTTTCGTGACGTTCAGATCTGCCAGATCGGATATAAAAAGCGACAATTCCAAATCAAGCGCATCAGAATTTGCCAGTCGCAGTTTTTTTTGTTCAGCGGTGTAGAGATCAAAGATGATCCCAAACAAATCTTCGCGATGGGTCGAAAAGTCAGTCATGCAGGAAAATTTTTCCCCCTTGCCAAACTCGGCAAGTTTTGTTGCCTTGATTTCGCCATCGAGGCCGATATAACCGTGAATCATTAAATTGGTGTAAAGTTTGTCGACCAGTCGATCCGCCAAGCCCAAACCTTTAAAATCATCCTTGGTGATTGTGCCCAATTCTCTGATGCCCTGGTAAGCAGCCAGGTAGGCTGCCTGGGATTCAAAGCGCAAAATGTGGGGGTCAAACTGAGCCACAACGGCCGGCTCTGAGGCCACGATCTCTTGATGGATGACGCGTGCGCTGCGCAGATTAAACAGTTCAGAGACCAGCGATTCCCTGTTGAGTCCAGTTGGCCCAAAAGCTTTGACGACCTGCTGAAAAAGCGCCATGGTTTGCTCAGAGGCACTTTCAGCTCCCTCAGCGGTCGGAAACCCTCCCGTTTGAATATATTTGAGGCTCGCCGGGGATAAATCATGCTGCTGCATCCATGGAACAGCGGCCGTTAAAATCTGAACCAGCCACAGGGCGTTGATCTTGTTTGGCTGCGGCTGATCGATAATCCGGTAGCAGTTAAAATCATTGGCCTGGAAGGGCAATAAAAGGTTGAACGGGTTCGAAGAGCGAATCAGGGGATCATATTCAAGCAAATCAAAGAGGTCGAAAAGGTCGGCCGGGGTAATATCCAGCAGCTCAACCAACGTGGTCATTCTAAATAAGAGAGAAAGACCAGCCAGTTGCAGATTGCCGTCAAGCGATGAGTTAAATGAAGGGTCGGCGGCCGAACGCGCTCGAAATTTATTGACGATCAAGAGGATATCTTTGTCCGTCATTTTCAAAGATTTTTGCAAACGCCGTCGATATGGTTTGCTTTCATCCGCTAAAATATCATGCTCTAAAGTGAAGGTTTGCCCGATTTTTTCACTGTGCCCTGGATGTACAAATAAAGATTGTTGAAGGTATTTCCGATCGATGAGAGCGGTGCGCTCATTAAATATGCGATTAAAAAGATCGGCCGGTTCATCCCCATCCCCTTGACCCAAAACGGTGATGTCGCTAAATAAGGCGCAAAGCACGTCAATAGGCCGGTCAAATTTCAATTTGAGCTGCTGTATGATGGCCAATACCGTGAGGGCCTCATGATTCAATTGGTTATTGCAGCAGTTCCGCAGCAGTAAATCAAGATCTGATAAGGTCCATCCGATTTTTTGAGCCAGGCGGATAAAGCGATCCGCCCGATCAAACCAGGCCAATGGCACCCCAACTTCAAAATCTGATTCATCAACATCTTCGTCCGGGTGCCAGACAATAAACGACTCAGAATCATCTAGCGTGGCATATCCCCCTAGACCGTGGTTAATAAAAAATTCACCAGCCATCGTTTTTTCCGGCCGCTCATGCGCATCTTTGGCAACTGTGCTTAAATTCTGAAAGAGCAAATCGCGCAGTTCGGCACCCGTTAAGCCTGTGGCCAATAAAAAGCGCGGGATTTCAGCTAACGCTGATCCATCGTTGGTTCCGGCGCTGACTGCGGCCGGAGAGACGTTGAATCGCTCACCTGCCTGCAAATGGTAAGCAACTTTAACCGCCTCCTCATCTGCGCGGCGATCTTGTAAGAAATAGGTTGTCTCTTCTGTTGATAGGCCCAAATATCGACATGCCCGTTTACTAAAATCAACCTCTTGGCTAAACAGGGCTTCAACTTGATCCTCTCTGACATTCAAATAATTCAGATGTTTTTTCAAACGCACATAATCAAAATTAAGCGGCAAATTAAAGGGAAAATCACCCTTTTTCATAAGCTCGAAGATGTTCTCGTTGGCCTGGGATTCAATTCTTAATTTTAATATCTCATTGACAATATCTAGATAAGGGATTTGATCATAGGTATTCTCCCCGTTTAGGCGAATATCTTTTATATCGGGACGGCGAAAATCGAGATCAAGCTGATTGTCATCACCCCCCTCTCCAACGGAAAACTCAAAATAATCATAAAGCAATTGAATGAGATCGGTGAGGTAAGCTGCCGGAGAATAAACTGATCGAGCAGCATCTCCCTTCTTGAAATCCAATTCGCCAAATAAATCCTCATAGCTTGATTGGTTTGCTGCAAGAGTCATGATCTAATCCTTTTGATTCTTAAAAAAACCGCCAATAAAGTCGGAAAGGATGCGAATAACAACTCACATCCGTAGATACAGGAAGTGATATAGATTGTGAGGAAAGGCGTTTACCAAACCTCTTTAGCCACAACTATTTAATTTTTGGGTACATCGAAAAAAGTCCATCAAAATGGACATGAGTGTCAAATTGAGAGGTTAATAATAGGTCGTATCAAGGTCTTCACAAGCTTGATCTGCTGTCAAACGAAGTGAAACCATTTACGAACCAAAATTAATATGAGGATGGCTTGGGATAAAGCCACAATTTGTTGAAGATTTATTGTTTTTGTCGTGTTTTAATCAACTGAAACAAGTTATTGATTAATTGGTTAGCGCACAACAACCTTGACCGGTGTTACACTCTTATTTGTAACATGTAATTAAGCGAAGTCAACCTCATTACGCAAAAAAAGCCATCTAAAAAAAGATGTTTCTCACCATTATGGAACGATGGGAAACATCTTTTAAGGTCACGAGGGTGACGTGTTTTGCCTGCTTAATCTAATTTCGAATCACGGCCGGCATATAAATGTCATACCTCCATTTGATAGGAAAAGAAATTAAGCGCTTCGTTTCCATGGGTAAAAGCGAAGGAAAGATCATCTCCAGACAAAAGTGAAGCATCTCCGGATCCGGCGGCCTGAAGTTCCGAATTAATCCAGCATGCGTACCGGCACCCGAATGGGACACTCCAGCAATATCTGAGCCATCCCTTTGCCCAGCGGGTCAAATCGCAGCGATGCGGTGCCCCCCCCGCCCAGGGCCTCGTGCAGCACAAAATTAAAGGCGTGTAAACCCGGCAGCTCAAACCGCTCTACCCGACCATCAACCAGGTGCGCCAAATAGCTTTTCACTTTCTCGGCCGTTAATTCCCTTGCCAAAACCGGGACAAACTCCGGCCGCCGGGCGACAATACCAACGTTACAAATATCACCCTTATCCCCGCTGCGACCGTAGGCGATGCGCAATAACGGCACTTCAATTTCATCATTTACGATTTTAGATTTTTGATTTTCGATAACCTCATTTACGATTTTTGATTTTCGATTTTCGATTAGATCGCCTCGTATTTCGTTATTCGTATTTCGAATGTCGTAATTCGTATTTCGCAAATCGTCAATCGTCAATCGTAAATCATCCACCGTAATCTCCACCATCTCCCTCGGCACCAACATGGAGTGGACCCGAATCATCGGCGTCGGCCGGGGCAAACCGCTGCCTCCACCTATGATGCTTTGGGCCATGGACAGGGCGCTGGATGGGATTTCGCGGGCAAAAAAGGCCAGGGCCTCCCTTTGATCGTGATGAGCGGCGATTTTGAGCACGACTTCGCGGGTATCAGCCGCCCGGCCGTGCGGGCCAAACTGGCTCTCGCTGCCCAACACCTCAATTGAAGTCGCCCGAAAATCGCCCCAACCCATCATTGGAAAGACCCGCCGCATCCGTCCAAAAAGGGTTTCACCCACCCGCTGCGCTTTGCGAGCCGCATCCCGGCCGGTCAACAGCAGCAAAAAGGTCAGGCGATAGCCGTCCATTTCTAAAGCGCACGCCTTGTACGTTGACGGCGGCGGGTACCCTCGGGCACCCTCAACCCGCACCCGGTCGGGGCCAACTTCGGTCAGCTGCACGTCGGCAAAATCACAGGTGACGTCGGGCAAAATATAGGCGCGCGGATCACCGATCTCGTACAAAATCTGCTCGGTGACGGTGGCCCGATTGACCAGCCCGTCAGTCCCCGTCGGCTTGGTCAGCACAAACGAGCCGTCGGCCGCGCATTCGGCAATCGGATAGCCGATATTGACCCAGCTCTCAACGCTTTCCCAGTCGGTTAGCAGCCCGCCAGTCGACTGGGGGCCGCACTCTAGCAGGTGGCCAACCAGGCTGCCCTGGGCCAGTTTGTCCAGATCATCAGGTTGCCAGCCAAACTCGTGAATCAGCGGGCCGAGCATCAAGGCGCTATCAACCACCCGGCCGGTGATGACCACATCGGCCCCCCGATCGAGCGCGGCCGCAATGGGAAAGGCCCCCAGATAGGCGTTGATGGCGATCACCTGGTCGGGCAGCGGGGTGTTCCGCGCCATTTCACGCACGTCGGCTTCGCGCAGCTGTGCGAGCTGCGGCATGAGGTTATCCCCCTCGACCACCGCGACCTTGAGGTCAATCTCCTGCTCGGCCGCGATCTGACGCAGCGCTTCAGCCGCAGCCTGGGGATTGATCCCGCCGGCGTTGGTCACGACGCGAATCCCCTGCCGCCGGATCTCTCGCAGATGGGTTTTTAGCACCGGATTGATAAAGTCAATGGCGTATCCTGCATTGGGGTTTTTCATTTTTGCTCGGGACAAAATCGCCATTGTCACTTCCGCCAGGGCTTCGTAAACGATGTAGTCGAGGTTTCCGGCCGCCAGAAGCTGCGCCGTCGACAGCGAAGAATCCCCCCATGCCCCGGCTGCACCACCAATTGTTATAATTTTTTCTGTCATTTTTTCTTCCAGCCGCGGATTAACACAGAAACTCCCAGATTAAAGAGAGAAATCTGCGGTAATCTGCGAACCCTTGGTTCTGCCCTTCGGGCTCTGCGGACATTTATTTCAGAATTTTTTTTTAGCCCGCCTGAATAGATTTACTCAAATATCCCCTTAATTCCCAAATCTTTGTTCAAACTTTTCCAGATCGTAATTCCACAAACTTCCTAGGAGAACCGTGCAAGACTCCAATAGTTTTGAAAACTATTGGAGTCTCCTATCCCAAAATTCCCCGCTGCAAAATCTCTGCCGCCTGATCGGCTAATGACTGCAGCACTTCGGCCGCCGGGCGAATCTCCCGAATCATCCCCACCCCCTGCCCGGCCACACCAGGGTTGACGTCCGCGCGCCCCTGGGCATCGGCCGCGCGAAACACCCGGTCTGTCAGAGACAGTTGCTGGTGCATCGGCAAAATTGGCAGCCCGGAGCGACCCAGCTCTTCGAGATAAGGGCCGCTGATCACCCGCGCTCGCTTGCCGGAGTAGCCGGCCGTCAGCGAGGTGCCGGTCTCTTTGGTCTCAATTAATTTCTGCTTCTGCCCGCGAGTCAAGCGGGCCTCATCCGTAGCCAAAAAAGCGCTGCCGCACCACACTCCCTGCGCCCCCAGCGCCAGGGCGGCAACCATCTGCCGGCCGTCCATAATCGAACCGGCGCCCAAAACCGGGACCCGGCCGGCCACTTCATCAACCACCTGCGGAATCAGGGCCATCGTGCCCACCACGCTGTTGTGCCCACCACCATCATTCCCCTGAGCGACGATAAAATCAACGCCGCTGGCCAGCGATTTTTGGGCGTGGCGCACCGCCCCTACCACGACGCCTACTTTCATATCGAGACCCAACGCCCTGGCCCGCTCGACCAGAAAACCTGGGTCTCCAATCCCAGCCACGTAAACCGGCACGGCCATCTCCAGCACCACTTCGAGCTGCTCGCGAATAAAAACAGGGTCAAAAATCGGAATTTCCGCTTCGGGTAAATCGCCCAAATCATATTTGTCGGCAAATGCCTGAATAAACGCCTCGTGGCTTTCCGGCGGCTGGGTGTCGAGCTGAAGCGGCTGATCAAGATTGCCCTGGGTAACGCTGAAGGGAATCAGCGTATCGACGCCAAACGGCTTATCGGTCATCTCCCGGACCTGCAAAATTTGGCGACGCAGCTCCTCAGGAGGGACAAACGCCCCACCAATGACGCCCAATCCACCGGCATTGGAAACCGCTCCGGCTAGCTCGGGTCCGGCCGGAGAGACAACGCCGCCCATCCCGGCGGAGAATATCGGATATTCGATATTAAAGATGTCGCACACTGTGGTATGTAAAATTGATTTCTTCATAATCCTTTGCGTAAGGGCTTGGCTAGCCAAGCCCCTACATATGCGTTATGGTTAAATCGCCCTCGGACCGCCTTTCCCTTTAACATACAAGAATCCCGTAAACTCACTAATTTTTCAATTTCCATCCTTCACCGCCCACGGACCCCTTGTCATTCCGAGCGAAGCGAGGAATCCCGTCATCTGACAAGCAGGCGAAGATGGCTAAGAGTGAGCTTGCACCTCTGCAAATTGGTTCTTCTCCAGGTGAAACACGGCGAGATTCTTCGCGCCGCTGTGCCTCGTGCGGAATGACAGGAGGTTGACGGGTTAGGTAATTTGGCGGGGCAATAAACATTGAAGTTTTTTTACTTATTCTAGCTTCTTCATGACCATCATCAGCTCGCGCACCTTCATCTGCTGACCCGGCTCGATCAAAATCTCAGCCACAAGCCCATCAAAGGGAGCCGGAATCGGATGTTCAATTTTCATCGCCTCCAAAATCAACAACGTTTGTCCTTTAGAAACGGTGTCCCCAACGGCTGCTTCAAGCCGCATCACCGCCCCTGGCATCGGGGCCACAATATTTCCACTGCCAGCTGACTCCTCTAAAATAGGTGGGGCCAGCAAATTATCCTGGAAAACTGCGGTGAAGAGCTCATCCTGAAGCCAGAGGGTCTGATCTGGGCCAAAGGCATAGTCAATTGTTTTTTGCACGCCGTCACATTCCAAACGTATGGTATCAGCCGTCTGATTGATACAGCGAAACGTCAGTGGGGCTTTATTTTCAACCTGAACGCGATATTGATCATCCTCGTGCACCTTGACAGTCACCACGTTCTCGCCAAAGCGGCAGGCGAACGGCCGGGTTTGCCAGTGATCGATCCCGTGCTCATTCTCCCCCAGATTTTGGCGAAAAATGAGCAGGGCCGCCGCCGCAGTTAAATCAGCTGAGGGTTGAGGATCATTCTCGGAGGGCCATGTCTGCGCAATAAAGTTAGTCGTAATTGGCCCCTGAATAAACAGCGGGAGGGCGGTAATTTCCAGCAAAAAGCGTCGATTGGTTTGCACCCCAAACACGGCCGTTTTTCGCAGCGCCCGGCGCAGGCGGCGGCGGGCAATCTCTCGCGATTCCCCCCAGGCGATAATTTTCGCCGCCATTGGATCATAAAACGGGGTAATTTCTGTCCCGGCAGCCAAACCGTGGTCGACCCGGATTCCCTCTCCCGCAAACGGCCGCCAATGATGAACGAGGCCGGTGCTGGGCATAAATTGTTGATCCGGATCCTCGGCGTACAGACGCACCTCAATGGCATGGCCATGCAGTTTTACCGCTTCCTGAGTCAAAGGAAGGGGGTGACCTTCAGCAACGAGCAGCTGCCACGCCACCAGATCCTGCCCGGTGACCATCTCGGTGACCGGATGCTCAACCTGCAGCCGAGTGTTCATTTCGATAAAGAAAAATGCCCCCGTATCATCGAGCAAAAACTCCACCGTACCGGCGTTGACATATCCGACCGCTTTGGCGGCCGCCACCGCAGCCTGACCCATGCGCTGGCGCAAATCATCAGAAACGGCCGGGCTGGGTGCCTCTTCAACCACCTTTTGATGACGGCGCTGTATCGAACAATCCCGCTCCCCCAAATGAATCACCCGGCCGTGGGTATCCCCAAACACCTGCACTTCAACATGGCGCGGGTTGACGACCGCTCGCTCAAGCAAAAGTTCAGCCGAGCCAAACGCTTTGTGCGCCTCGGAACGGGCGCTGGCCAACGCTGCCGGTAAAGCCTCCCTTTTTGATACGAGCCGCATTCCCCGACCGCCGCCACCGGCCGCGGCTTTGACCATCACCGGAAAATCAATCTCATCGGCCGCCCGTATAAATGCCTCGTCCGACTGGTCCTGGCCGTCATAACCGGGAACGCAGGGCACCCCGGCCGCGATCAGGGCCCGCTTGGCGGCCGCTTTGTTTCCCATGATTTCCATCGCTTCTGGCGGTGGCCCGATCCAGGTCAGCCCTGCTTCAAGAACCTTCCGGGCAAATCCACTATTTTCAGACAGGAAGCCATAACCAGGATGCAGGGCATCAGCCCCGGATTTTTTCGCGGCCGCCAGCACCCGCTCGATATTGAGATACGATTGGTCAACCTCGGCCGGCCCCAAATATACCGCCTGGTCGGCCAGCGACACGTGTGGGGCGGCCGCATCCGCTTCTGAAAAAACCGCCACCGTTTCATAACCTAGCGCCTGAGCGGTGCGCATGATGCGAACGGCGATTTCCCCTCGATTTGCAACTAGAATTTTGTTCATCATTCAGTTTGGCACTTTATCCTACCGGTGAGTGGTGGCTTCGACAGGCTCAGCCACCATCAAATTGCGCAGCCTGAGCCTGTCGAAGGCGGATTTTTGAGATGGCCTGAATCGTAACTGTAGATCGTCATCAATCTCGACTGATTACATCCTCGCGACGCCAAAGGTGTTTGGATGAAGGGTCCGCCGCTCCGCTTCGTCAACGGTCGCCAGCAGAAAAGCCAGCACCTTGCGGCTGTCGCGTGGATCGATGATGCCGTCATCCATCAGCCAGCCGGAGGTAAAAAAAGCGTCCGACTGGCTGTTAAACAGCTTGATAATTTCCTGCTCTTGTGCCTCAAGCATTTCCGGGGGGATGGTGTACCCTTTGCGGGCGGCACTCCCTTCCATGACGATGCGCATGGTCGTGGCAGCCTGCTCACCACCCATCACCCCGGTCTGGGTATTGGGCCAGCTAAACAGAAAGGTGGGCTCATAAGCACGGCCGCACATGCCGTAATTTCCGGCTCCAAAGCTGGCTCCAATCATCAGCGTAAAGCGGGGCACAGTGGCATTTGAAACCGCCTGAATCATCTTCGAGCCGTGCTTTATCATCCCCCCCTGCTCGTACGCGGTACCCACCATGTACCCGGTTGTATTTTGCAAAAAGATGAGGGGCGTATTTGATTGGCAGCACAGCTGAATAAATTGGGCCGCTTTGGTGGCCCCCTCGTTGTCGATGGGGCCGTTGTTGCCGATAAAAGCGCACGGAAAACCGTGAACGGCCGCCTGAACGCAAACGGTTTGGCTGCCGTATTTGCCTTTAAATTCAAGAAAATCAGAATCATCAACCAGGCGAGCGATTACCTCCCTCACGTCATAAGGCTGTCGATAATCGATGGGCACAATGCCGGCAATCTCATCCGGATCATAGCGAGGTTCGCGAAACTGAGGGATAGGCAATGACGGTGGCAAATTTTTCTGCCAGTTGAGTTTGGCAACCACTTCGCGACCTAAGCGAATGCCGTCGGTGTCGTTCTCGGCCAGGTGCTCAACCAAACCGGAAATGGTGGCGTGCATGTCTACGCCACCCAAATCCTGGGCATCAGCAATTTCGCCGGTCGCTGCCTTAACCAGCGGTGGTCCGGCCAAAAACGCCTGCCCCCGGCCGCGGACGCCAATGACGATATCGCTCATGCCGGGGAAATACGCCCCGCCGGCCGTTGACGAACCGTGCAAAACGGTAATGACCGGGCAACCGGCCGCGCTCAGCTTGGCAAACTTTTGAAAAAGAGCGCCCCCCTGCACAAAAAGTTGAACCCGATACTCGAGCAAATTGGCCCCCGCACTTTCTACCAGATGAATAAAGGGCAGCTTGTTTTCCAAGGCAATATCCTGACAGCGGTTGATTTTGGCTCCGCCGATCTCGGTGATCGCTCCCGCATTGATCCCGCTGTCGGTGGCTACAATCATCGCCCGGGTCCCGTTCACAAATCCGATCCCGGCAATGATCCCGGCTCCCGGAATTGATTTTTCCGGGTTCTCGGTGTCCCGCAAAAAACCGGCCATATTGCCTATTTCCAGGAACGGCAAGCCCGGGTCAAGCAGACGGGCTACCCGTTCACGAGGCAAAATTTGACCGCGCTTTTCAAATTTCGGCCGAGATTTTTCAGAAGCGGCCTCCGCTCTGGCCTCTAACAACCGTGTTTTATCCACGAGGGCCAACATCGCCCGGCGATTTTTGGAAAATGATTCGGATCCGGTCGAAATTTGAGATTGAAATACGCTCATAATTCCCCTTACTCATTCTAATTGCCTGCAGCGCACTCAAGATTTTAACCGACAATCGATTCACAACAAACCGATAGCTTCCTGATTTGGAAACGCTTTTGGAGACGGTTGCCCTTTATCCTCAATTTTTACCGTTTTGTGATGCATCGGGAATGATTTATGAGAGAAAAGGGAAAATCATGGCAAAAAAACTTTTACTTTCTAACAGCTTCTTTTTTCTGCTGCTGCTCGGATTATCGATCGCGCTGACGAATCCGGCCGCAACCCAATCGATTCTTTTTGTCGACAGCGGGCAAACGTTTGGCACCAACTGGAAAGCGGATGTTGAGCTGGGCGATTTAGACAGGGATGGCGATCTGGACGGGTTTTTTGTATCACGGGGAACCGGCAACAACGAAATCTGGCTCAACCAGGGCGAACTACAAGGAGGTATTCCTGGTGTTTTTCAGCTCAGCGGTCCAACCCTCGGCAATAATGCCGCTGAAGATGTGGCTTTGGGTGATTTAGACGGCGATACCGATCTCGATGCGTTTATTATTACCAATGATTCCCTTGATCCACAGCAGGTGTGGATCAATTTAGGAGGTGAACAGGGTGGAACGGCCGGGATTTTTCAAAGAAATTCCCATACCTCAACCGCCCCGGTCGGGAGGAGCATTACGCTGGGAGATGTAGATCGCGATGGTGACCTCGATGCCTATATCACCAACATTTTTAATCCCGATCAGCTTTTTTTAAATGACGGCGGCGGCAATTTCAACGACAGTGGCCGCGTCCTGGAAGGCGGAGAAAGCGAAGAAGCTGCCTTTGCGGATCTGGATGGTGATGGGGATCTCGATATTTTTGTGGCCACTCGGCAGGCCAACAAGGTCTGGATCAATCAGGATGGTGCCCAAAACGGCGTGCCCGGAACCTTTCTCGACAGCGGGCAATCGCTAGGAAACGATCTGAGTCTGTCCCTCGCCGTTGGTGATGTCGACGGCGACAGCGACCTCGATATCTTTGTCGGCAACACCTTGGGGAACAAAGTCTGGCTCAATCAAGGTGGTAATCAGGCGGGATCGTTTGCCGACAGCGGGCAAAACCTTGGTTTTGCGTCTACGCTGGATGTCGATCTGGGAGACCTTGATGGCGATGGTGATTTAGACGCTTTTGTGGCCAATGCCGGCGAAAATCATGTGTGGATCAATCAAGGGGGAATACAGGGCGGAAGTCCGGGTATTTTCAGCGATCTGGGGCAGCCCCTTGACGAAAGCTACACTGAATCGGCCGCGCTAGGTGATGTGGATGGGGACAGCGACCTCGATGTGATCATGGCCGGGCAAGATCCATCCAATCGGCTGCTTTTTAACCAGACCAGCAGCGGATATGCGGCCAACTGGCAGTTCCAGACGCTCGATGTACGTGGAAACGTGGGGCAGGATGCGGCCGTGGCCCTCGATCAATTTGGCCATCCGCATATCAGCTACTATGAACAAACCCAATTTGGCGGCCGGCTCAAATACGCCTGGTGGGATGGGGTCAATTGGCATTCTGAAATTGTCGATGAAAGCGCCCACGTTGGTCTCTACTCAGCCATCGCCTTGGATCCAAACGGCCGGCCACACATTAGCTATCACGATATTACCAATCGGGATTTAAAATACGCCACCAAGAGCGGTGGAAACTGGACGATTCAGGTGGTGGAAAGCGGTGGGGATATCGGCCGCTTTACCGACATCGCCTATGATACCCGTCCCCATATTTCCTACATGACCGGCTCCGGATTGCTCAAATATGCGAAGTGGGGCGTCACACGATGGACAATACAAGATGTGGCCCAGACCGGCTCGATCAATGCCCAATCTTTAGCCCTAAACAGCGATGGCTTACCCCATATCAGCTACTTTGATGGAGAACTGCGCTTTGCCAGCTGGAATGGAGTTGCCTGGACAACAACTGATATCGATAACATTCCCGGTATCGGAACGGTCAGCGCCTTGGCTTTTGACGGCCAGGATCGGCCCCACATCGCCTACTTTGACCCGCTCAACAACTGGATTCGTCATGCAGAATTCAATGGCACCGGCTGGGCTACCGGTGTGGTAACCCAAAATGCGATTGGCGGGAAATTCCTCGATTTGGCGGTTGACAATCAGGACCGGCCGCATGTCGTTTATATTCACGCCGGGCGTCTGCAATTTGCCCGAGGAACCACTCCCGGTGGTTGGCAGATTGAAACCATTGACGGCCAGGGTCCATTCGAGTTTGCTTCCATTAGCTGGAGCGTGTTGGACAAACCCCATATCGTGTATTTTGACAAACAATACCGCGATTTAAAATACGTTCATGATGGTCCGGAATGGCAGCTGCGGCCGCTGCAAACCGGCGGTATCGACCGGCTGCCGGATATCGCCATGCGGCAAAACAAGCCGATTATTGCCCTGCGCAGTGCGGTCGGCTCTCCCCCTCAAATACTCCTTACGCAGTGGCAAAACCAGAGCTGGCTGCAGCAGTCGGTAACGTACACCGTGCAGCTTGATTTTGAAGTAGCGTTGGCCTACGACAAAAGCGATCAACCCCATCTGGCTTATTATGAAAACAATCAGGTGAAATACGCCTCGTGGCGCAATGGCCAATGGGTTGAAGAAGTGATTCACACCCTTCTACCCAATCAAACGATCGGAGAGCGTATCGAACTGCTGTGGCGCGATGCGGGGCCGGTTGTGGTTTACTCTTACAGCTTTGATGGCGGCTCGGGTTTGGAAATTGCCGTGCCAAACTCGGCCGGGGGCTGGACGCGCTCTTACCTGGGTATTGGCGGAGCCATCAACCCACTGACGATCTTTGCGGCCGACGTTAACGCAGTCGGAGATATCTTTTTGGCTTACCATCATCCGGTCGGAAATGATTTGCAGCTGGCCCGCTATGACGGCACGACCTTTAGCTTCACCCCCATTATCAATGACACGGCCGTAACCGCGGTAGATCTGACAATCAGCCAGCAGTACAGGCTGGACGGGTCGGCCAATCCGGTGGCCATCACCTATTTTGACGCCACTAACCAGGAGCTGCGCTTTGCCACCAATCTCAACGATTTATACAGCACGTGGGACGATCGGCTGGTTGAATCATCCCTGCCTGCGGTTGACGATCTGGAAATTACCCTGGCCGAAAACCTCATTACCCAACCGCGCATCGCCTATATACACGGCAGCAACAACGGGATTTTCCTCCAGGAAGCCGGCTCAAACCTTTACAGCTGGCAAAAATCAGCCGCCTTACCGGCCGGGGGCCAACCGCGCTCCGGTTTATCGCTGGCGGTGGGAGACCGTGAACGGATTGCTTTCCTGGAAAACAGTGCGGTTTTCCACCTGTTTCGGTCGGAAAATCAGTTGACAGCCCCCATCGATGATACATCATATTCATTTACCCCTCAGGAATTGGGAAGGGCGGCTATATGTGTTTATATATTGTTTGGATTCGATTACTGCACCCTTTTCCCGTCATCAGATTTGTGCGCTGGATTAAACCTGGTTAATCAGTCAAGCGCTGGGTTTGATTTGAAATCCCATGATGCATCAGCAGCACCACTTACCGGCGATGCGGCGGTCATGGCTGATTTGACCCTCCTGTTTAAGGGGACGGCAGACGGAAACCTCTTTCTCAACACGTTTGTGCAACACGAAAAAGAGATCACCACGATTCTTCTGGGCGATCCGGTTCTAGTCTGGGACGGGTATCGGACCCTGCAGGATTTTATGCCCGGTTTAGAAGCGCTCACCCAGGGTCGGGGTGCCGAAGAGCGCTTGACCCAGGAAATGATCGACAACGCCTACAGCGTCTGGTCGCGCATTGCGGCTGAGGGTTCACCCGAGCTGGCGGCGGCTATCGCGGCCGAACTGGCTAAAAGCAACAATCTGCAGGATTTTGTCGGGCAAACTTACGATCAGTGGGCGGTGACCATCGGGCTTGATCCCCCATCGGGGCAAATTTATCTGCCGATTGTTGGCAGATAATGGTGATTGTGCTTCTGCTTGGGAGTTTTCAAAAATCCTCAGCATTTAGCTATCCGCAGATTTCGCAGATGGCCGCAGATTAAAGAGATAAATCTGCGGCCATCTGCGAAATCTGCGGATAATTTTTTTGAATGTTTTTTTCATTCACTCTGCAGACTCCAAAAGTTTTGAAAACTTTTGGAGTCTACATGGATCCCCACTAACTAAACACACCTGAAAGAAGAGCACTTGACAACCTTCAGACAAAATGATACCGTTTGACCAGATTAGCACAATTGGTCAAACGGTCATTTTTATGAGTAAACAAGAACGTCAAACTCGAATTCTGAATGCTGCCGTCGAGCTGTTCATTCACTACGGATACGACAAAACAACCGTCAGCGATATCGCTCGCCAGGCCGGGATCAGCAAAGGGGCGATCTACCTGCACTTCAACAGCAAAGATCATTTGATGGAATCGCTCCTCACGCGCGAGTTGATGACCTACCATGAAAAATGGATGTCTCTAATCGAAGAAGATCCCCAAGGTGGGACGATCGGCGGCATGTACAAAAACATTCTGCTGGCCTTTGGCAGCAGCCCCTTTGTGGCCGCCATCTTTCGCCAGGACAGCCGGGTCCTGGGCTCCTATCTGCACAAACCGGACAGCTTCTTCCGCCGGCGGCAGCGGGGAACTCAGTTTGAATTTGTGCAGCTGATGCAAGAAGCTGGAGTGATTCGGCCGGAGGTCGATTCAAAAGTCATCGCTTACATCATGAGCATGCTGTCTTTCGCCCTGGTGGCGATGGATGATCTCATCGACCCGCAGACCGCCCCACCGCTGGATGACCTTATCCACGGCATCGCTGATCTCATGGACCGGGCGCTAACCCCGAAATCAGGCGGAGACAGCGAGGCGGGTAAAAATATCCTGCGCCAGCTGTCCGAAACCCGTCGCCGGGCACTTGAGGAAGAAACTTCATGACGAATCATACTTTTTTGCTGGCGCTCGATGACAGCGAGGCCACTCTGGAAAAGGTCGGTGGCAAAGGGCAGGCAACCGCCCAAATGGCCGCCCTGAATTTATCGCTGCCGCCGGGTTTTTATCTGACAACGGCCGCCTATCGGCACTTTGTCAAAACCAACCAACTGCATGGCAAAATCAGCGACCTTCTCAAGCAGGGAGAGGGCACCGGCGCAGAAATTCGGGCATTATTTGCCGCTGGCGAAATGCCGGCCGAAATTGTCGCGCTGGTGCAGGATGCTTATGCGGCACTGGGTTCAGGGAAGCCGGCCGTGGCGGTTCGATCCTCGGCCACGGCGGAAGATTTGCCGGGCATGTCCTTTGCCGGCCAGCAGGACACCTATCTCAACGTCCAGGGAAGCGATCATCTCATTCCGGCCGTC
>JASJCR010000101.1 GCA_030065875.1 Ardenticatenaceae bacterium
ACAGACTACAGACTACAGACTACAGACTACAGACTACAGACTACAGACTACAGACTACAGACTACAGACTACAGACTACAGACTACAGACTACAGACTACAGACTACAGACTACAGACTACAGACTACAGACTACTTTAAAAAGTTTAACCTACTTTCACCTTATGTCAACCCCGCTGATGTCTGATGTCTGATGTCTGAGGTCTGATGTCTGAGGTCTGTCGTCTCTTACTGCGTGGTTTCCCACGTCTGATCTACCACCTGCTGTCGCTCCCCTAGCCGGCCAACGTCGATATCGTTGATGCGTACAACCACGCCAAAGGCGTTGCCGGTGCGGATGGTTACAAAATCATTGCCGGTGAAGTTAAATGTATCGCCCCGCTTTGCCTGCCCCTCAAACAAAACGATTTCGTCAACCGTGATGGCCACCCACGTGCGCTCGGTGATGTCAATCTGCATGTCAATAACGTCGATCGTGGCCGGGAGAGGGTTCCTCGTGGGAGTGGGTGGCGGGAGCTGCCCCTGAAGTTCCCCGTCCTCCCCAACGGTCGCGGTTGATCCGCTGGTGCGGCCGGTAGGCACCACAAGCTCGGTGGTCGATTCAAGGGGTTCTGCTTCAACCGCGGCTGGCTCCACCGCGGCCGGTTCGGGGAGCGTTTCCTGACCGACAAAATCACTAACCGCCCCGGCGATGCCTTCCAATAAAGAGGTATTGGGCTCCGTACCGAGAACAAACGGTAAAAAACGCCAGCTGAGCAGGGCGATAAAAAATACCAGGGCCGCAATAATCAGCCAGCCGGTAAAATCGGACCGCTTCTGCTCCTCTTCAAAAGCCAGATCGTTGTTTAAGTGATCAAAAAAAGTACCCGCCTCATCTTCCGGCGGCATAATCATCTTGGGCAGCGGCTCATCTTCTGTGGGTCTGTGTAGGGGGGGTGGGGTTTTGTCTCGAAACTGCGTATACCGTTCGAGAAGCGGTTCAGCATCCAGCCCTAAAAATCGGGCATATTTTCGCATGTATCCCCGTACATGAGCCTGGGAAGGAAGCTGGTCATACTCCCCTTTCTCCATCGCTTTGAGATACCTGGGATTAATGCGCAGGGCATCATACACATCATTCAGCTCGAATCCGCGATTTTCACGCGCTTCGCGTAAGACAGTGCCTATTTCGTGCAATTTGTACCTGGGCCGATCAAAAAGAGATTGACAACAGCCGTTGATCAATCTCTCTCACATGTTTTTGCCAGGAAAGCGAAGCAATATTATGCTTCAGCGGCCGCCTCACCAACCGCTTCAACTGCTTCCACCGCATCGTCGGCTGCTTCTTCGGCCGGGGCTTCTTCTTCTGATTCAGCCTCAACCACCTCAGCCTCAACTGCTTCCGCTTCAGCGTTGGCCGCATCTTCTTCACTCAAGACATGAACGGTGACATTCGCTTGATAATCGGCGTCGAGGCGCACCAAGGCGAGGTGATCTCCGGTTTGACGGATCGCCTTACCAGCAACGCTGACCTTGCGACGATCAAGCTCAATGCCCAAATCTTCTTGAATCTTGGCGGCGATATCGGCGGTGGTAATAGAACCGTACAGCCGGCCTTTGTCCCCAGCTTTGGCCACAAAACTCACTTCAATCTCAACCAATCTCTCGGCCAGGGCCTGGTGCTCCTTCCGCAGTTGATCGCGGCGAGCGGAGGCCAGTTCGCGCCATTTGGCAGCCATCTTCAGCTGACCAGGAGTTGCTGGAACAGCAAACCCCTGGGGAATGAGGAAATTCCGGCCGTAGCCATCAGAAACCTCAAAAATTTCACCTTTATAACCTAGGGTATCGACATCTTCAGTCAACAAAACTTTCATTTTTTATATTTCTCCACGCTGTGCTAGCGACCGACAATCCTATCAAACAACGCGGGTTTTGGCAATAGTTTAAGCGAAAAATTATGATGGAATCGATGCTTTGGAGGACGCTCAAAAAAGCTTTTACTTTTCTTTTACCGTGTCTAAGGTTCCCTGCTTTTGCCGCCACTGCCCGACCGTCTGGGCCTTTAATGCCGCAATTTTGTGGCGGGCCTGCATCGTAGACGTGTTTTTTTGCAGGTACTTTAAGATATCAATGGCTCGCCCCTCAAACCCCAACCGACGATATGCATCAGCAAGAGAAAGGGCATAGAGAACCCGGCTGGGATCATCGGCTAAGGCCCGGCGCCAATACATCACCGCCATGGCCCACTGCCCTTCTTGAGCGAGGCGATCGGCGGTTAAATGAGCGGCAGCGCCATTCATGCGGTACAAATCTGCAGGGACATTAACCCGATGCCATATTTTTTTTGTGGCAAAGTCCGGTGGAACATAGAAGAAACCAAGCAGTAATATGCCCCCGTAAGAGGCAAATTGCAGCGCGAAAATGATGCCGCTTACCGTTTGGGCGGATCCGCTGATCAGCCCCTCCAGAGGGGTTCCCTGAACATCGCTCCACGTTTGAAACAGCTCCGGCTGAAATGTCGTAAGCCCCAGCTGAGTCATGCCGATTGCGGCCGCCACCATCGCTCCAACATATCCGCTAAAGCGACGCCGGTAGACAAGATACGCCAAAATCAGGAAAATTGGAAACCATATCCCCTGCCAGACGAGGGTGACTGGGGAGGTTAGGGACAAAACTTCCAAAATAATCTGAATGAGAGACAGCTGCACCAATCCAACAATAAAAATGAGGAAAATGTAGAAGGAACCGGATGGTTTTTGATGATCCAAAACCTTGCTGGTCAACCGTCGATGGCATTGCGGACAGTGGAGTGTGTTCTCAGCTAGTTCACAGGCACAATAAGCACAGAGATGATTCTCATCCAGGCGGTCCCATACATCATTAAATGGAGGTTTGGGTAGCGGATTCACTTGACCTCAATTCGTGAACAGCAACGATTTGAAATGGGGGGGTGACCAATCGTAGGCATCGATATTAATTCTCAAAATGAATTTAAATGAAAAGCGGCCGAATCAACCGCGTCCCCTTTTCCCGAGTCTTTCTCAGCAAATGGAAGGAGAATGGAAAAAGCATCTGAAGTCAGGCTTCCATCATCTTTATGACCGGAAATAAATACTAGCTTCCCACCACTGGCTTCGATGAAATGTCGCGCTATGATTAGCCGCGGTCCGTAAACCAATTCTTTGGCATCGTGATCTCCCCAATTGTTGGTCGGATCGGTTAAAGTGGCTTGAATCAATCCTGAGGTGTGTTGATCTAGGTTTTTGCCATCGTGCCAAATCTCAATTTGCAGATGGGGTTCACGTTCTTCCAGTTCGATATAAACCGTCTGGCCGTTTCCCTTCAGGCAATTAATCTCGGAAATGCTAATCAATCGTTTGATGGCTCTCTCGATTCCGGCCTTATCTATGACCACCGGTCGGGTTTGCTCATCCACCATAAAATTGAATTTGACGCCGGCCGCATCCCGGCCGGGTGAATTTTCGACATACGGCTCAAACAATTTTGCCACTTCGATCGTTGATTGACCCTGATTCTCGAAGCTGGTTTTAGCCTCACCGGTTTGAATCTCAGCCAGAGAGATAAAATCTTCAACTAATTCACTCACCCGCTGACTGCCGGCCTGAATGCCGAGCAGCGCATCCCGCAAGTCAGATGACGTGTTCAAATCTGAGGAGCTGTTTGAAATCAGGACCGAGTAATTGTCGACATCAGCCAGTGATCCCAGGAAATCCGGCCGCAGCATGCTCAAAATATTGATTTTTAGCTGCTCAAAGTCGCTGTCGGCGCTTTTCTTAAGCTGGAAATACCGGTTTAAAACCGCGGTTGTCAGAGAGAGCAGTTCGTTGCTGTCGTATGGTTTGGTGAGATAATCTTCTGCACCAATTCGCCGGCCGTGCAAAATCTCTTTTTTATCGGTTCGGGCACTGAGAAAAATGACCGGGACTTGAACAAAGTCTGGGGATTGGCGCAATTTTGACACAAAATCATACCCGTTCATCTTGGGCATCATCACGTCAGAAATAATAAGGTCCGGTTTTCTTTGGGCCGCTTTTTCCAAACCTTCTACCCCATCGCAGGCGGTATCAAATGTAAATTTATACGCTGTATCAGCGATCCGCAACAAATCAACCAGGCCGTCGCGCACAGAATCCTCATCCTCAACAATTAAGAGATGGGCCAACCGCTGTGAAGAAAGGTCAGCGGATAAGTTTACGGCATCATCTTGAGGTGCGGAATCAGACGGCCAGGCAGGCATAATGGGAATTTCAGCTTCTACCGCCGTTCCTTCTCCTTCTTTACTGGCGACAGTTAAAGTCCCATGGTGAGCATCGATGATTCCTTTAGCAATGGTTAAACCCATCCCTGAACCCTGCTGCTCATATTTATCACGTTTGTATTGAAAAAACATGTCAAATATTTGGGATTGAACCGAGGATGGAATGCCGATCCCGTTATCGTGAACGTTGACCTTTAAGCAGCCGTCTTCAGCGAGTAGGCTAACCCTAACCTCACCTGTTCTATCTCTGTTGATGCGCGCGCTGGAAAACTTGATTCCGTTTTCTACTAAATGACCAATCGCAATAAAATATTCAGATTCAAGGCAAAAAAAATGGGGAAGTTCCTGCGGGATTTCAAATTGGAAATCCACTTTTTCTTTTTCTGCCAGGAGCAGAAATTTTTCTTTTAGCTGCAAAAACCTCTGCACACCGTTTTGGCAAAATGCCCCCTCTTCCCGGTATCGATGAAACAACTCGCCGGAACGAGCGTCCATCACGTGGATCATATCCTCAACCAGATTACTCATCCGCTCACACCCGGTCCGAATCCCTCGTAAAAAATCACCAACATTTTCTGTATCTTTGTATACGGAGATGCTAGAGGCCAACATTTCGTAGTAGGCGGTTACATAGGTCAGCGGGGTGCGAAATTCGTGATTCAGCACCTGCAGGACTTCACGCTTGAGTGAACTCATCTCTCGTTTCTGATGCGCTCGGGTATTTAGCGATCGATTGAGCTGAATTTTAATCATATCGATTAATTCAAGGCTATCGAACGGTTTAGTGATGTACATTTCGGCTCCGCTCAATCGCCCTTCAATCATATCTTGCTTCCGCCCCTTGGCCGACACAAAGATAAACGGCACGTGGACCCAATCCGGATTTTCACGAACGTGACCCAACAGCTCATAACCCGACATATTAGGCATCATGATGTCGGAGATGATCAAATCAACCGCAGTTTCTTTTAATCGATCCAAAGCCTCGAGGCCGTCAGAGGCGGTGACAACGGTCACAGAATAGTCGAAATCAGCGATTTCAAGTAAATCTCTTACGCCTTCCTGCAGTGATGGATCGTCTTCAACTAACAATAGAGTTACAGCGGTCATAATGGGTATCTTTAAATTATCTGTTTATAAGAACAGTTGTCGTAAACGAATTTTTTGGAGGTTCCTTGTGATTCAGCTTAGAAGGTCTCGCTTACATTTTACGTTTCTAAAATGTTAAAAATCAAGGTAATTTCCAGTACACAGGTACCGTTTGTCAATTTTGCTGTAAAGCAATCATAACTCTTAAAAGCAAAGATGGCCGCATTTAGCGACCATCTTTTAGTTTTATATAAATTAAATGGGGATAGGGATCAGTTCATTCGGAATCGTCTGGCGATAAACATCAGGAAAATCAAACCCAAAGCTGCGGCAATACCGCCCCAGATGGAAATACCTGTTTCCGGTAAGGTTTCTGTTGCATTCCCAGTGTTAGCGCTGACATCGGCCGAACCAACGGTGTCGGCTGTGTCATCATCCTCATCAGCTGCGACTTCATCGTCATCTTCTTCGTCGTCATCTTCGTCAAAAATGCGGGTCACGTCTTCGGCCACTTCATCACCCTCATCATCCTCAGCCTGCACAACCGGGGTTACGGTTGGCGTTGCGGTGGGAACAGGGGTAGCGGTAGCGGTTGGCAAAGGGGTGGGTGTTTCCGTTGGGGCATTAGCGGTCAATTCCATGGCCACTAACGTTTGGGTGACATAAGCATTTTGCGTTTCAATCGCTTCATTTGTCGCGGAGATCACCGTAGCGGTTGCCGCAATACCGGCATCTCCTTCAGCCACTGCTTGGCCATCATCGGCCCCATCAAAAAACAGCTGGTAGACCCCTAATACACCCAGGCAGAGGACCAGGATACCCACCAAACCGGCGGCCGCAAAAACAAACGGCCGGTTAGATTGGGTTTCTTCTTCTTCTTCTACAATAAACTCTTCAAACAGATCAGGATCTTGATCAGCCATCGCAGTTCTCCTTAATAGTCTTCCCCATTATCTTTGATTTACATAATGATGTCAAGGTTGCGACATAGTACCGTCAGCACATCTCCATTAACCAGACGGACATCCGCCTGGCAAATCGAGCGTTCACCCACCTCAGTTCGGCGACCTGGATAAATTCGCAGCACCTCACCGGTCAATCCGCTTTCATCTGTTCGCAGAACGCGGACCCGAGCCCCGCGAACCAATTGCGGTTGTTCATCCTCGACAATCGTTGAATCTACTGCTGTGTCAGGGAGAACGATTAGCGGCCGCCGGCTGTGGCTGGTCTCTGCCGCCAACATTCCGCCACTGCGGCCGTCATAACGCGTTAACAAATCAAATATCATGGTTGACATGCCCATTTTACCGACCCCATGGGTGGCAAAAACCGGCAGTTCCAACTGGTTTAAACGCAAAAACAACTCGCCCGTGATTGAGCCGGCGATAATCCCCCGCGCGCCGCGATCAGCGGCCGCGGAAACCCACTGTTCCTGATCGAGATGACCAACCACCAGGATTTTTCCCTGCGCCTGAGTGGTTATCTGATCACGGCTGACGGCGGCCGTTGGATCATCACTCAATATTTTGATATCCCCATACCCTTCCAGAGAAGTGCCACAGGCCGCCTCCATTCGGGTACCTTTTGACTCGACCGCTACCCCACGCTCGGGAATTGAATAGGCTACCCACCCCTTTAACAACGCCCGGATAGGCGTGGTTTTGGGATTTTGCTTGACGAAAATCGACCCGTTTTCAACGGCTAAAATTTTTCCTTCAACCGGTGACTCAACAGATTTTTTTCGGCCAAAACGACCCTTTTTCTCGCCCAGTAGATGACCGGGGCGAATTTCCATCCCGCTTTGCACAGTGACGTGTTTGGTCAACTCACCTGGAGAGATACCTAATTCAGCAGCGGCCGGCACGATGGCTATCTCGCCCGGCCTCTCGATATGGGCGATAATTTGCACCATCGATAATTCTTGACCAGGGCCGGCGACCACAACGCCACTAGCCATAAAAGGGAGCTGTCGGCGCTGTCGAAACGTAATGTTGGTTTGTACTCTTGTTGCGGTACGATGATGTCGAATCACCCTTACAATCCCATCCCCGCTTGCCATTTTAGCAGGGCTAGCTGTCGTTTTTTATCGTCGTTGGGCAATTTTAACGGTCGACCACGCGTGTCTACGAAAAGACGGATGAAACGATCCGCATTAATATCCTGCCCACGGCCGCGGACACCTGGAATTCCTCCGCGACGGGGTCCTTTTATGCGCACCTGACCCCCTTCAATCTTTGAGATCTCAAGCTTCTGCAATTCATCCCCACCAACGGTTTGTTCCTGATTCCCTTCCGCTCCCTGCCAGGAAACGCTCACCTTGCGCCCTTTTGACTGGGTACAAACGCCCAGGCCAAGCGCTTCAAATGGTTCACCTCTATGAATTTGTGTCGCCGCCTTGGGGTTGTGTTCAGCGAGTAATCCCAGAGAAGGAAGTGCTCCATAGCGATCCGCATAAATTTGAAACAATCCAGCCGGCTGCAACCCGTCAAGTACACACATGACAAGCTGATCCACCGGAAAGAACATGCGTAATATCGTCCCCCCAACAACCAGTTCATTGATTTGGAGCGGCTTATCGGCCGGCATCCCCCAGGCGTTCAACGCCTGGTGAAAGGCGTTTTTAAGAACTTCTCGGGCTGCTGCCAGCCATAAAAGATAATCAAGCTGCACTTCGGGAATTGTGTCCGGCCAAATTTCTTGATGGGCCAGCAATTCCACCAGCCTTGACTGATGCTCCTGACTGTCGGTTTCGGGGATCCAAGCCAATGTTTGGGGCAGATCAATGACCGGTTGGTTTGCCGCCCCGATTCCCTGCAGGCCGCTATCGTTATAAATATGGGTATAGGATTTGGTCGGCGTAGCATAGATGAACCATATGCGTCCGTCATGAATCGATACCGCCAAGGAGGACCCATTTTTCTCTCGTGCGCGGAACTTTAGATATCTCTCCGACATCAACACATCCTGGCGAGGATGGGTCAAACTCCAGCGCATCAAATCCGGCATACCCGGCATCCGGCCGACATTTCGCTCGCGAATCAACTCAGCCAGCAGCAGGCGCGCCGGGTTGAGTCGTTCTCGACGGTTTTGCGGCCGAATATCCTCAGTCACATGGAGCACCAACCCGTTAGCGAGGCTTTGCTCCATCGCTTCCAGGCCGGCAGGATTTGCCGCAAAGATGACCGGAGGCCGCACGTTATCGACCAGTAGGCGGCCGCCCCACATCATCGCCTGGCCAAAATGGGATAAGACATTTTTGCGATCTTTGCCGCCCACAACCAGCACCACCAGTGGCTGAAGCGCCAAAAAGGCGTTTACCTGGTCAGCCAGGGGAAGCTGATTTTCAGCGGTCCACACGACCGCTGGCTCATTTGAAAACGAAGTCAACAATCGATGGGCGCTGTTTAAGGCCGGATCATTATCGGACGGGGCCACAATCAGCACCGGCCAGGAAGAAAATGCAGATGTGGTTAAGAGAACCTCGTCAACTCCGGCTTGCGCGGAGCGCGTATTGCGAACCAACTCCCCTTCTGTCGTGATCAGATTATGACCGGTTTGCCGCTCGATCAGCTTAATCGCCTCGGCGACACCAAGCATGACGTTGGCCTCAGGAGGATGGGCGGTTGAGGGGGCAAAAGCGGCTCCGGCAAGCGACATTTTACCGGCAACTTCTCTGGCAAATATCACTCGTGTAAAGTCGGTATCACTGTGAACCAACAAATACGAAGGGTTGGTTTTTGCTGCGGTTTCTGTGGCAGGTTCAGCGTTCATGAAATTTATGGTCTATTGAAACAAACCAACCAACGTATCAAATAACGTTTGGACTGCTAAGGCGATATCGGAATAAATGGCCGGCATGTATATTCTTAAAAATAATATGAAGAGGATGATGAGCAAAAGCAAATAAATGATGCGCAGAAGGCCTCGGCCTCTCTTCTTTGGACCCTTTTGTTTATCCGCGGTTTTTTGCAAGTTTGGTGATTGGCTTTCGTCTAATACGGCCGACCACAGCGCCAATCCTTCTTCATCCGATTCCTCATCCGCTGCAAAATCAGTCGATAAGCGGGGGGTACTTTCAATCAGGCGCGCCACCGGAAGGGCGATTGGTACCACCCCAGAAAAACCGTCTAGCGGCCCGCCAATTTGTTTGTACACTTCTTCGCCGGTGGTATCTTCATCTGTATGGAACCATCCAGGAGCCCCTTCAAATGATAAGAAGTCAACCTGAGTGGTCGTTTGCGGTCGCAGCGCGGCCAGCTCTTGCATAAAGGACTCTTCGGAGATTTCACTTTCCGCGAAAGATTCTTCAACCGGTTCTGGTGTAGACACCAAATCCCGATCATCTGACGGAAACTCTTCCGTTTCGTGAACAGGCTGATCGACTTCCTCTAGACCGGCGACCTCATCTTCTTCCTCTATTTCTTCGGCATCATCCAGCTCACTGAGGTCATCCAGCCAGTCGGCATCGTCTTGTAAGGAGTTATCTTCAATTAGTGCGCTTTCGTCACTAAAGGGAGATTCCTGGTCGTAAAGGGTTGCCAATGGATCTGCGGCCGGCTCTGCGGGAAGATCTAACAATTCGCCTAAATCTACGTCTGTAGGGCCGCCCAAATCATCCAGTAATGCATCTGAATCGTCCCCTTCACCAGAGTAGATATCGTCAAAAGGCAGTTCTAAAGACGGCCGTTCAAATTCCTCTGTTGGTTGACCAAAATCGACCGGCTCAGTCTCATCATCCAAAACCGCGAGCCAATCGTCTTGCGGTTCGGCTGGTTCATCGCTTTCTTCAAATAACGTTTCCAAACCGGCTAAATCATCATCGTGTAAAGGCCCATCATTTCCTTCAAGGGCCGCTTCAAGGGCTGGAGATGTCGTGCTAACCTCAATTTCCGGTACTTCTGGCAGTTCAACCGCAGCAGGATCGCTGGCCTCACCATCAAACTCTGTGAGCCAGGCGGTCACGCCTATTAATTCTTCAGCCTCCACCGCATCGTTGATATCCGCTGCAAAATCGAGCTCATCGGCATCGACTTCGTCCCCTTCGGACATTTCTCCAAACTTTACCCATCCCCGTTTGCGGGCTTCACTTTCAATATCAAATTCAAGCTCACCTTCCGCTTCTTCGGATGGGGGTTCAAATGCATCCAAATTTAAATCTTGGACGTTTGATCCCCCTGAGACCGCCTCGGCCGGTGATGTATTTTCTCCCTCGGCCGCCAGGACAGCATCAAAATCAAGACCGGCCAGAAAATCATCCGCTGCGGTATGAAGCCTATCGGCTTCTGGCTCAGCAGCAGGTTCGTCCGTCTCTTCATGGGGGATATCGGTTAAATCGGCCAGCCAATCCAAAGAATCCGGATCATCATCCACATCCTCAGCCGGCAGCAAATTATCGATCAAGGATTCTTCATCAGATGAATCCTCACCTTCTTCAGGGGCTTCTTCCGCTTCACTATCCTCTCCATCGGGTGAGTCAATATCCGCCAGCCAATCGGGAATAATCGAATCATCCATTTCAGCATTTTCTAGGGGTGGAAAGTCACCGGCCGCGAGCTCCAGAGAGTCTGCTTCCGAAAATTCATTTTCTTCAGAATCTTCTCCCGTACGCAGCCAGTCGGGAATGCGATCTGGATCGAGATCACCGGTTTCACCGGGTTTTCGGACGGGCAGCGAAAAAGGTTCGGTTGGTGGTTTTGGGTCGGCTAAACCGCCGGTATCTCGTACGGCTGAAGGATCTAACCCACTGGTAGGGGAACGTTCAAGGCGGGTGCCGCAATTATCGCAATATAGCAAATGTAGCGGATTGCGATGAAAACAATTTGGGCAAGTAATATGGGTCCGTGGCTTAAGGCTCGCCCCACAATTGCTACAGAACTTATTGCCCGTCGCATTTTGGGTTTGACAGACGCGGCATGTGATAGAATTCATGAATCAAGTTAAACCGTGAAGAATCTCCCGGAAAAACCCGGTTTAATAAACATAACGCGAGTATAGCACGTTATGTCTAGCGTGTAAAGATAAGGAAGATACAGTTGATATGAGACAATTATCCCAGTCTCTACAGGATCACGACCTCATTATTTTGCGAGTCATCGCGGAATGGTGGGATTTAGATCTGTTTGGTGAAGACAAAAAAAAGACGATTGAGCTGCTGAGCGAGGCTCTGGCCCAGCTCAATTTAAAACAGGAACTTGAATTTTTACCGGCCGAAGAATCTGAGGCGTTTATGACGCTGGTAAACCTTGGCGGCCGAATACCGGTAGCAAAATTTTCGCGTCAATTTGGAGAAATTCGCGAGATGGGGCCAGCCGCCCTGGAACGGGAAGAGCCCTGGTTTAGCCCTCAAAGCCCGGCGGAGGATCTTTGGTATCGCGGCCTCATTTTTAAAGGATTTGACGAAACCACCGAGGGATTAGTGGAATTTGTCTTCCTGCCGGATGAATACCTGACTAAATTTGATCCTCCACCCATTTCAGAGAGTGAAGCGGCTGAATCCACCGAAAAGAGCACGCCGGCCGCAGAAACATCCCCCCAAGAACGTAAGCTTGAGCTCCTCCCCCTCTCAGAACCAGCTACCTTTGAAGCCGCCTCATCCCACGTCATTGACGATGCCACTACCCTGTTGACCCTGGCCCAGAGCGGTCATCTTCACAAGGGCACGCTGAACCGCATGATTCCGTACATGCACCAAAAAAACCCGATCGCTCATTCTTTTATCGTTCAACTGCTTGAAGAAATGAACTTGATACGCCAGATTGACGATGGGACATTTCGACCCACAAAAGCGGCCGTAGGCTGGCTCAAAGCCGGCCGTGAAGCCGCCCAGCAGCAGCTTTTTTCCGCCTGGCAGCTCAGCGATTGGAACGCCCTGCATCACGTTCCTTCTCTGTCATGTGAGGGAAGCGGTTGGCACAATGATCCCATCTCGCCGCGTAAAGCGCTGATAGACGTTCTACCACGAGATGAAGGATGGGTTGAGGTTGATCAGCTGGTACAGCTCATCAAAGCGGAAAATCCCGATTTTCAGCGGCCAAACGGCAATTACGACACGTGGTACATTCGCGATACCCAAACCGGTCATTTTCTCAGCGGCTTTGAGCAGTGGGAAGCGGTTGAAGGGCAATTAATTCACTTTATCGTGCATTCCCCCATGGCCTGGTTAGGGATGGTCGACCGCTCCCCAACAGCGATGCGATTGTCTCCGGTCATGCAGCATTGGCTCAATCAGCAAAAACCGGCTGACTCAGATTCGCCCCCGGCCGCTTCAAAAATCGTCATCAATGCCGAAGGCCTTATCCATGTCCCCACCAAAGGTGATCGATTTCAACGCTTTCAGGTCGGCCGTTTTGCCCGCCTACGACCTGCAACTGACGTTCACACCTATTCGTATCGTATTACACCCGCCAGCTTGTCTCAGGCCAAAGATCAGGGAATATCTCCCCAGCGGGTGTTGAAATTTTTGAGTGAGGCTTCGGCTGAACCGATTCCGGCGGGAATCCGCCGCGCCATTGAGCGTTGGGATGAAAATGGAATTGAAGCTCGTTTAGAACATATGGTGATTCTCAGGGTAGCCGACGCCAAAATTCTGGAGATCTTGCGGGAACATCCCAAAACGCGGAATTTCCTGCGGGAATCATTAGGCGAATTGGCCATCGCTGTACCCCAGTCGCAGTGGCAGGATCTTTTTGCAGCCGCAGCTCAACTCGGTCTGCTCCTAAATCCGGCGTCAGATTTGCCAGCTTGAGAAACTCATCCCCTAACAACCAAAATCATAAAAATAGGCTCTGGGTAAGATTTTAATCTACCCGTTTTCATATTTATATGGACACAGGGTCATTTTTAGAATATATAAGGAAGTGAAACAATGAAAATTATTATTCGCCTTGTGATCAATGCGATCGCCCTATGGGTCGCGGCTACAATCATACCGGGAATTGAACTCGCCAATGATTGGGTCAGTGTAGGTATCGTGGCCTTGATCTTTGGTGTCATTAACACCTTGATCAAGCCGATTATTAAACTGTTCAGCCTGCCTTTCATATTATTAACCTTTGGGCTTTTTATCTTGGTTATTAATGCGGCAATGTTAGGGCTTACAGCCTATCTCTCGGATGCGTTAACAGTCGATGGTTTCTTCCCAGCCGTGTTTGGGGCGATTGTCATCAGTATCATCAGCACAATTCTAGAAGGATTTATTCGCGATGATGATGACAAAAGGTCAAAATAGATAATAAATATTGAGTAATTTTGTAAAAAACCGATCTTGACAGATCGATTTCAAATGGCATAGAATCGCAACCGATTTGCGTGGAGACTATTCCAAAGGAGACAATTAAATGAGCATCATCAAGGTTTCTGCGAAGTCGCGTACGGCGTCGGTTGCAGGAGCGATTGCAGGTGTGATCCGTGACCATGGCCGAGCGGAAGTGCAGGCTATCGGTGCGGGTGCTGTAAACCAAGCCATCAAGGCAGTGGCCATAGCCAATGGTTACCTGCATGAGGAAGGTAAAAACATCATTTGTGTACCTGAGTTTGTAGAGGTTGAGATAGATACTCACGAGCGCACGGCACTGCGTTTATTAATTGAACAGCGACTAAATTAAGTTAAAATAAAAAAAGCGCCCTGAGGGCGCTTTTTTTTATGCTAATTTTGAATCTTACGGAGCCTGATAAGAAACATTGTCAAAATGGATCTTTACGCCACCTTCGTCAAACGATTCGACCAGCAAACCGACATCCCCGCTGGTCAGTGCTGTATCGGTCGCGGTGCCTACTTCAATCCCGTTGACCAGGAAGCGCATCGAGCCACCCGTCACTTCAACCGTTAAACGATTGGTCACATTGATGCCCTGCAGCACGGCGCTTGATTCAAACCAACCCTCATCGACCAAAATTTCAAACTCGTCACACGAATTATCACAGCGGCCGATCCACACAAACCCATCGCTGCTGATCTCAAATAGATAAAAATCGGAGTTTTCTTCATCTTTTTCATTGTAAAAGAAGAGAATGCCGTACCCATTATTGATCGTTCCGTCAACAGCTGTAACCTCTACTTCATAAACCCCATCACCAAACGATTCGCCGGCCGTCGTCCAATATAAACCTTCAGCGGCAACCGCCTCAAATTCAAATACGCCGCTGGTTACATACCCTTGAGCCTCAAGGGTGCCGTCGGCCTCAAGCAAATCGCCTTCGGCCCAAAAGCCTGCATCTTCAAAGGTGGCAAAATAAGTAAAATCAGCTGAATTAAACTCTTCGGAGGTAACCTCTTCGACCACCGGGTCCTCTTGCGGCACGGCGCTTTCAACCGTGGCTTCAAAATCAGCAAAATCACCGCCAGATTCGATCGTTCCAACCGCTTCATCAAATGCGGTTTGAATATCGTCTCCCAGTAAAGCAAAGGAGCCGCAAACGGCCGCGACACAACAAATCCCCAAAACCGCGACGCCCCCGACAATCCAAACCCAGGTTGGAGTCGACTTCTTCTCCTGAAACTCTGGGGGCACGTCCCCAAAATCAGGCAGCTGGTCAAACGAACGATTTGGATCTTCCATAACAATTACCTCCCAATAAAGTGATTAAGACAAAATAAAAAAGGCGGATCGAGGATCCGCCCCATTTTTAAATTTGCTGATTAAGCATAACAAAATATGACCGTAATGGGAATAAACTCGGTACCAATCTCTCAATTAGAGGCGAAGGTTAGGAATCAGCGGGTTCAAAGGTAAAATTGTCAAAGTGAACCTGTACCCCACCGGCGCCATATGTTTCCACGACAACACCGATATCACCTTCGGTTAAAACGGTGTCCTCCGCTTCTCCAACCAGGGTGTCGTTAACGTAGAATTTCATAACCCCGTTACGGGCTTCAACCCGTAAAACATTGGTCTGATTGATCCCAACCTTGACGGCATCTGATGGGAACCAGCCGTCTTCAACCAAAGGGACAATATCATCATTGCAGCGTTCCATACAGCGGCCGATCCACACAAACCCATCGCCGCTCACCTCAAAAAGGTAAAAATCATTGCGCTGAGTGTCCATGAGAAACATGAGGCCATACCCGTTATCGAGAGGGCCATCAACCTGGGTCGCTTCCAAGCGATAGGTACCATATCCAAGCCGCTGATTGGCGGTGGCCCAAAATATGCCGCTTTCCGCCTCGACGGCCATATCGTAAACTCCTCCCTGCACATTGCCGGTGACATCCGGTTCATTCCCGGTGCCCCAGGTTCCCTTCGCATCAAATGTCGTTTGATATGGCTCGGCCTGACACCCAATTAACAACGGAATAAAAAAGGCAAGAAGGGCAATAATCTTTAGGCTCATTGTGGATACTGCTTTACTCATGAGCATTAAACGCGTCTATCCTTATCTTGATTTATTGGCGTCGTTAATCAGCCGCTACCGGTTTTTTTACAGCTTCAGCCACTAATTCGGCCACATCCTTAACGGCCAAAGGTGACCCAACCTCATCATTGGCGTCATTCATCATTTGGGCACAGAAGGGGCAACCGACGGCGATGGTCTCCGCCCCGGTCGCCCGCGCTTCCCGGAAGCGATTCATGCTAACCGCCTCTCGGCCGTGTTCCTCTTCTTTCCACATTTGAGCCCCACCGGCACCGCAGCAAAACGAATTGCTTTTATTGCGATCCATTTCCATTAAAGTTGCGCCAGCCTTAGCCAGGGCATCTCGGGGTGAATCGTACTCATCATTGTGACGGCCGAGGTAGCAGGGATCGTGAAACGTTACTGTTTCTAACATCCCGTTCTGCAGCGTTAATTTACCCTTACCAACCAAATCGGCGATCATTTGCGTGTGATGGAGAACCCGATAATCCCCGCCAAATTGCTTGTACTCAGTCCCTAAAGCGGTCATACAATGGGGGCAGCTGGTTACGATTGTTTTCTGATCAACCCCAAACTCGTTGAGGGTTTCCACGTTGGCGCTGGCCATCTCAAAGAAAAGATATTCGTTACCGGAACGACGCGCCGGATCACCCGTACACGTTTCACTATTGCCTAACACGGCGAAGTTGACTCCGGCCGACTGCAAAACGGTGGCCGTGGCCCGAGCCACTTTTTGGGCATTAGGATCAAACGCCCCGGCACATCCCACCCAGAATAAAACCTCAAAATTCGGGTTTTCCTCCACGGTTGGCACTTTAAAATCAAGACCCTGGGTCCACCCCATTCGATCGTCCGGATTGTTCCACGGATTTCCGGCCCGCTCGATCCCGCGGTAAGCGGTTTGAAGTTCGTGGGGGAAGCTGTCCTGCATGAGCATCATGTCGCGCCGCATATCGAGGATATCGATCATAGGCTCATTGCCGACGGGGCAAATATCAACGCAGTGGCCGCAGGAGGTACACGCCCATACGGCGCTCTCGCTGATGGCAAAATCGAGCAGCGGCTGGGCTTCCCCACCGTTGGCCAATTCGTTGAGGTGATCTTTGATGTAATAGCGCTTGTTGACTTCCAGGGCGGCCGGAGACAGCTCTTTGCCGGTCACGTAAGCCGGGCAAACCTCCTGGCAGCGATTACACATGATGCAGGCAAAGGCATCAAGGATTTGAGTTTGAGTCAAATCAGTCAGGGAATTTACCCCAAATTGTTCGATCGACTCATCTTCCATGTCGATCTTATCCAGTGCGCCTAGCGCCCCGCGATCCGGCCGGGTCATAAAGTTTAAGGGACCCATAAAAAGGTGAGCGTGTTTGGTATACGGAAAATAGGGCAAAAACAGTAAGATTAAACCCAGGGCGATCCACCAGCTGGCATGAATCCAGAAATTGAGGCCTAACTCCCCCATCTCGATTGACGTCCACAACCCCGATAAGATCGAGGCAAACGGCTGCCACACATCCGTTTGCCCCCCGGCATGAACCGCCTCAGCGATGTGAAACGATTCACCCAAAAAGCGGAACCCCAGGTGAAGAAATATAAATACCCCGACGATTAACGAATCCCGGCCGACCCCTTCCTTAGCTTTTGGATGAAGTTTGACGTTGTCGCGAATCTTTAACGCTCGGTCTCCCAATAAAAAGCGGCGAAGCAAGAAATAAGCCACGGCCGCCAGACCGGCGACACTCAAAATGTCGGCGATTAAGCGATAAACACCACCAACAACCCCAAGCTGTTCGGTGCGAAATGTGGTAAACCCCTGAATAACGTCGACCGCATTAACCAAAAAATAGAAGAGGAACGCATAAGCTACCAGCCAGTGAAATATCGATGAAAGTTTGCGATGACGGATAATTCGCCCTTGTGAAAAAAGAGCCATCGTACCCGTCACGAGCCGCTGCGGCAGTTCGTTTAACAGCAGCTTCCCCTGACCCCGACCGATAACTTTAAACATATCGACAAAGGTATTGTAAGCCGCGACCGAACATACAAAAGCAAACAGAATAAATAGATACCTTTCAGTCAGAGATAACATCGCTGTCCCCTTTATAAAAATGGAAAGTGGGTAGTTTCAGGTGATTATGACACCGTGCGTCATATCATATCATAAGCCGTCCTAAAAAGAAAAAATCACCGCGAGAATCAAAAAAACGCAGCGATCTATCAGGTGGAGATCACTGCGCTTTCTGTTTTCTGAGCGGTGATTAAATAAAATGATTGTGTAGGTCACCGTTGGCAGAGGTGACTTATCTTATGAAGGTTTATGCTTCTTCTGACGAGTGCCAGTGTGCAAGCGAGAGAAAAACCGCAATCCCCATTAAAAATACCGCCAACCACAGGACGTTAAAGGGGCGATGAAATACTTCATCTTCAGAACCGGTGGCTGCCAGGAGCGGAGATGCGGTTACTGCTAGATAAAGTACCAGTCCAAAAATGAATGTAAAGGTTTTACGTATCACGATTGCTCCTCTAGTTGTTTTGTTAGCTGCGTTAAAAAGACGTGAATAAAGCCATTATAAAGTAGTTTACACAGCAAAACAGGGAAAATGGTACTTATATCCCCCGGTCCTGGGACAAAAGTCCTCCCACAGACCAGAGACCAGAGAAAAGTTGATTTACCCCGTCTCTGGTCTCGCGTCTCCTATCTCTTCTCTTTTTCTTGCCTTTGGGCCTTAAAAAGGCTAAAATTTAGCACAAATTTTCTAATACCAATCGCCACCACACAGGACCAATATATGCTTGGCAGAAGTCACGCCATTTTAGGAATCGCCGCTACGGCCGTGACCCTAACCTGGAACGGAACCAATATCATTGAAAACACCACCGTTTTTATGACCGCCCTCACTGTCGGTACAGTTGCTGCTCTTCTTCCCGATATCGACACGGCCGACACTTACCTGCGCAAATCGCTGCGAGTTGGCGGCCGGCAGACAACAAAAGAGCTGCGCCAGTGGCGAAAATTGGGCTTAATCCAGCTCATTTCCGCCCTTATTCGCTGGATATTGGCTCGCCTCCTCAATATCGTGGACAAATTCCTTCCCCATCGTGGACCAACTCACTATGGGGTAACCGCCGTTCTCCTAACCGCTCTTGTGTATTGGGCAACCGTGGCCAACGGCTGGCCGTGGGAGATTTGGGTGGCCTTTGGCGCGGGGTATTTTTCACACCTGTTGGGTGATGGGGTTACCAAAACCGGCGTGCGCCTTTTTGCGCCGATTTATCCCAAATTTGTTCGATTTCTTCCCAAACCAATTTGTATCGTCACCGGCACCATCACAGAACCATTTATGCTGACCGGGTTAATAATTGTCATGGTGGTGTCGCTGTTTATCTATGCGGCATAATGAAAAAGGGAAAGATATAAGCAGTGGTGGCAATCTAAAAGAATCCCACTTTCACGTAAATGACGAAGTGACATCAGTGTTAATAAAAGATCCGATTTCAGTCTCTTTGACGTATTCATCGGAAAAAAAAGATAGTAACTTGAGTTTATATTAGGTTCTGTTGACATTTGATTCGATTTAATGATCCATTCTCCGTTATGTGATATTTTCTACAGCCGCCGATTAAAACCGACGGCTAAAGGGTAGGTTTACCATCAGGTAAACCCCTTTAGCCCCGCATTTTAATGCGGGGGTGAAGAAATATCCCAAATCTCAACACAACCTATTTTGTACGATCAACTTTTAGCTGAAGTAATTCCCAGGCATCGGTCGTGTCAATTCCATTAGAAAATTTGAGTCGGTTTCCCGGATCGTTGAGAGGGTACAAGCCTACCAGCACCCGATATGCGCCAGGCGGTAAATCAAGCGGCAAAAGAACGCCGTGGGGATCGCGGATCGATTCTCCGATTTCCCAACCGCTTGTCGGCCGGGTGTTGGCCATTGGCTCGCTGTCACGCTGGGCCACAACCGCACCGCTTTCGTCCATCACGTGCAGAAAAACCTTGTACCGCTCACCTATCGATTCGGTTGCCTGCCAATTTAAGACAATTTGCAAAACATCCCCCGGCTGCGGATCACCGCTGGAAAACGCGGCCGACTGCAGCACAATTCCGCTCTCACTCTCTATGTTATACGGCTGCGGTTCACCCAAATTTTCTGCCGCCGGCAAAGCATACATCACGTATCGCAAATCTCCTCGAAACTCATCGACCACCTTAAATCCCTGCTCGTCCAGCCACCGCTCAGTCACTCCCTGGGGATCAAAGCCACGCTCCCCCCAAAAAACCGCATAGAGGCGTTCATGCTCAGCGGCGATTTTGCTTAGCTCCGCCTTCTGCACCTCCTCTTCCATGACAAACCTGGGGAATGGGTACACCTCGGCCGGCCCTTTGTAATAGTAGGTAAACACCTCCCACTGGTTTGGAGCATTTAAGACCACGGCCGCGTTGGGATGATCTTCGGCCGTGATTTGAGCGGCCAGCGCCCGATAATCATCCCGATAAGTAGAAGGGTCGAAGTAGAGTCGATTGAGGGCAAACAGCGACGGCAGCAGCGCCGCAGTGAAAATCGCCCCAACAGGGATGACGGCGGTTCCAAACGACGCCCGATGGCCGATCCCCACCAATCCGGCCGCCATCAACAGGTGCAGCCCCGGCACAACGGTTGTTAAAAACTTGAGGTAGTTATTGGTTGTCGCTCCAACCAAAAACATCAACCCGGCCGGAACGGTAATCCACAGCAGCAGTGGAATCGCTACACGAATCCTCTTTGGGATGGTCAGGCGACTCGTGGGTGGCCACACTGCACCGATCAACAACAAACAAAGCGGGAGTATAGCCCATCCAATTTCAAGGTGTCCCGTCGGGCCTATGATGTACCATTCGAAGACGCGGGTTATAAAATCGGGCAGCGACCCCGGTTCGGCCGCGCGACCGGATGCGCCCAAGAAAATCGGCAGCCAGGGAACATATAGCAGACCGACGGCGGCCATCATCCCGCCCCACAATAGAAGCTGCCGCCGCACGGCACTCGCACCCTCCCCCCAGATCCAGATCACGACCCACAATGAATGAACCACCAGCACGGCGGGAAATGCGTAATGAGTATACAAACCGGCCGCAGCCACCAAAACATACCCGGCCAGCCATCCCCCGCTTCTCTGATCCTTGCCCCATCCTCGCAGAAGCAGAACGGTCAGCAGCACCGCCCATAAGGCGTGCAGGGCATACATCCGCGCTTCCTGACTGTAATAAATTAGCGGTGGAGATAGGGCTACAAATATCCCGGCCAGCAAAGCGGTCGGCCGGTCATACCACAAACGACCGATGGTGATCACCGTAGCCACAATCAAGACCCCGGCAAATCCGGAAAAAGAACGCAGGCTAAACTCCGAATCCCCGGTGAACTGCCGCCAACCGCTGATTAGCAGGTAATAAAGCGGGGGATGCACATCGCTGGCCGTCCCCTCGATTATGAGCGGGATCGACCGCTCGGAAAGGCGGGCGGTATTCCCTTCATCGTTCCAAAAAGATTGATGATCAAGCCGGTAAAAGCGCACGCCGGCCGCCAGCAGCAGCACCACGAGCACACCCACCCGAAAGGTGCGCAGGCTCACCGGTCCTCCGGCCGTTGACCGATCCACAAACCGGTCAAGACATACCAAAACAAATATCCCGCTCCGCTCAAGACCAGCCAGTGGCGCACCGCCTGCCAGCCGTACCACCACGAGGGACGTGGCTCAAAGGCGGCTCCTTCCGTGAGGTAATCTTGCACCATCTCGTAAGCAGGCATGGGGGTGAAATCCGGTTCAACCAACCGAAAATAATAAAACGGCTGATCGATTTCGCTGTCGGACGGCCGCTTATAAAACCAATAGCCGCCTACCTCCACCCAAGGCCAATCCGCCTGCAGCCGCTGATACGCCTCTACCGCATATCGCCCCTGCTGCTCGAGGTTTACCTGACCAAATGCCGGGGGCAGATCGTCCGGCACGGTGTTCCATCCCAGTTCGGTAATCCAAATCGGCTTATGACTATCCCCGTTGACGACCATGACGTCGCGCAAAAACAGATGATGCGGATAGTTGATCACGGTCGGCCGCAGGCGATAATCTTGGGCGCCTGAGAATAGCCCGTAACCTTGGGCTGCCAAAATATCAAAACACGCCCCTCCACCGGCATCATAAAGGCGCTGGAGATAAACGAGGTTGTTGAGATCACGATAATTCAGGGCGATGGTCGGGGAAACGGCCGGAGCCACAACAAGCGCCTGCGGATCAATCGCCTTGATGCGCGCATATCCCTCACATAAAAACGGCACAAAATCTTCCGGGCTAACCGTTTGTTCTCCCCACTCCGGGTAAATATTCGGTTCGTTCCAAAGCTGATAAAAACGGATTCGCCCCTGATATCGATTGGCGACGGCCGCCACGTAATCTCCATAGTCGCTGACGCGATCCGGCGGGCCAAAGTAGCCGCTTTCTTCCGGGGGCAGCGCTCGGCTCCAGGCCGGTGGATGATCGAGACGGGCCAGGATTTCAAGACCCTGCTGCTCGGCCAAATCGACAATATTATCGTACTTGAGCCAGGCAGAAATACAGCCGATTTCCGGATTGCGGCAATCCTCAAAATCATTTTTGCCCTGGATTTCAATATCGGACCAGGTAAACTGCTGGCGAATCATCCCAAACCCGGCCGCTTCGATCTCCTGCAGGCTGCGCAGCCGCTTTTCCGGCTCAACCTCTAACTCCAGAAAGGTATTGATGGCAAAGGGAGACACGTCGTGGGTCTCCACGGCGGAGGGAGCCAGCTGTAAAGGGGGTCGCACGGAGGTATAAATCCATTGGCCAAAGCCGCGAATCTGAGCCAGAAGGCTTTCTTCGCCGGTCACCCCATACAAAGAAGACGCCGGGGGCAGTACCCCAACGGCAAGCAACAGCAGGGCCAAGAGGGCCAATCGATTTCGCCACATGGTGTCCGATTATAGCGATTAAACGGCGGCCTGTGCAGGTCCTTACCATCTACCAAGAAATTAGGCGAAATTATTGCGCCTTAGATGTTGAAAATCATCACTTGGGTGGGGTTGACAGGGTCGGTAATTTAGGTTAGCCTAAATATAAATTTAGCTTGATCAAAGTGAGGGCATTATGATTCCCTGGAACCCATTTTTAATCGATCTGACCATCATGATCGTCTTATTCACCGCGTTTGTACTCGGCACCTTGCTCTGGAAACCGCGAATCTGGCTGCACGACTTCCCGGCCGATATTCAGGCCCTGGCCCCACCCAAAACCGCCGACGAGAAGCGGTTGACCGCCCTGCTGGGTATCTTTTTTATCGCCCTGTTTTTTGGTCTGCCGCTGCTGCTGGCCTGGGATTTAAAAAGCGTCCTGGGAGCAAACTTCAGCTTCTTGACCGCCTGGCTGTATGGCTACGCGATATTTTTAGGTGTGAACGTGTGGGACCTGATCGTGTTGGATTGGGTGGGATTATCGCTGGTTGATCCGCAAAATCCACCTATTCCCGGCACAGCCGGAGCCAAAGGGTATCGGGATTATGCGTTTCACTTTTACGCCTTCTTAAAAGGATGTGGTATCGGGCTCGTCTTTGCCGCGTTTTTTGCGGCCGTTATTACCTATATAAGCTGACCGTGACAAACATTTATTGACGGGTGATCCCAAGGTGTCGGGCCGCAGCATGCCGCTGCCGGTTGATGCCCTTCATGTCACCGCAGCGATTGTTTCACCCGCTGAACAGCCAGCCGTTTCTCCTCTTCATACAGCTCGGACAAACGACGCGTCAGCGGCCCAAAATTTCCCTGGCCGATTTGACGGCCGTCGATATGGGTAACCGGTGTCAAACCGCCAAAAGTCCCGGTGACAAACGCCTCATCCGCTCCATAGACGTCAAACAAAGAGAAATTTTTCTGGAAACAGGAAATCTCGTGTTGGCGGCACACCTCGATCACCTTGCCGCGCGTGATCCCGTTCATGCAGTATTGACCGGTTGAGGTCCAAACTTCGCCGTTTTTCACTATAAAGAAGTTGGTGGCGTTGCAGGTGGCCACAAAGCCGTGAATATCGAGCATCAGCGCTTCATCCGCTCCCGCCTCGAGCGCCTGGACAAGCGCCATGACCTCGTGCAGCTTGCTGTGACAGTTGAGGCGCGGATCGAGATAGTCGGGCGAGCCGCGCCGAATCGTGCTGGTAAACAGGGTAATCCCCTTCTCCTTGCTTGCCATATCGGCCTTTTTATATTCGGGGATTATCACCAGGTTCGGACCGCTGATCGTCAGGCGCGGGTCTTGAGAAGGGGTTTTTTTGATACCGCGGGTGATCATGAAGCGCACATGGGCCCCATCATTCATGCCGTTAGCGTGCAAGGTTTCCCAAATTGTGGCGGTCAGCTCCTCGCGAGTCATTTTGAGATCCATGCCCACCGTGGCCGCGGCCGTCCACAAGCGATCTAAATGTTCATCCAAAAACAGCAGCACACCGTCCTGCAGCCGCACCGCCTCCCAAATTCCGTCTCCGACGAGATAACCACTGTCAAAAACCGAAATCTTCGCCTCGTCTCGCAAAAACAGGTCTCCATTGACGTATATTAAAACCGATGCGTTGCGCGGATCCTCTACTGCGTTGTGTGTGCCGTGAACCATTTCTATTCCTTCTTATTCAGTTGATTTCAGCATATTTTATAGAAATAAGCCGCGGATGGCCCAAATTTTCCGGATGAAAGAGAAAAATCGGTGATCATCCGTGTTAATCTGTGGCTATATTTAAAAACTTTTTTTCCAATCTTCCTAACAGGTATAATCATATCATTGCCTGACTTCAGGTTTGATACTCAATTAAAAAATGCATGTTCATCTGTAGCTTAAATCAAGAAAATCTTTCGTATCGGTTGACATTTGATTCAACATATGGATACCCGCTTTCGCGGGAATGACGCTGTGATATGAGTGTTTATTTATCAAACTCAATAATGCGGGGTTGAAGAAATGCCCCAAATGTCAACACAATCCAATCACACCGGTTAACATTCCGAGCGAATTTTTAAACATTTATGGAACAAATTGATTACACCAGCATCGCCGATTTATACGACCTTTTTGTCGCGGCCGACTACGACTTCGACTTTTTTACCGGTGAGTTTGACCTCAGTGGCGCAGCGGTCCTTGAGCTCACCTCCGGCACCGGCCGGCTGTCGCTTCCCCTTATCGAAAGTGGGGCCGATTTAACCTGCGTGGATCTGTCATCCGGCATGCTCGAGGTGCTCAACGACAAGCTGCGTCAGAAAAATTTGACCGCCCGCGTCATCTGTGACGACATCGCCAATTTGACCTTTAGCGCCGAATTTGACCTGGCCATTTTGCCCTTCCAATCATTTATGGAGCTGATTGGAAAAGAGGTGCAGGAGCAGGTGTTGGGCGTTGTCTATCAGGCCCTCAAACCGGGGGGGAAATTTATCTGCACGATGCACAATCCACCCATTCGCCGGCAGGTCGTGGACGGCATTTTGCGCGTGGTCGGCCATTTTCCCAAAGATGGGGGAACGCTCATCGTCTCCGGCTTTGAGCAGGGCGGCCGGCCGGTGGTCACCCGTCATCAGCTGTTTGAGTTTTACAACGGCTCCGGCATCCTGCAGTGGAAGCGGATGCTGCAAATGCGCTTCGAGTTTATCACCAAGGAGCAGTTTCAGGGGATGGCCTCCGCGGCCGGGTTTCACGTCGCTGCCCTGTACGGTGATTATCAGCGCCGCTCCTACGCCGAAGCGGAGAGCCCGGTCATGATTTGGGTTTTAGAGAAGCCCGTACTCCAGTAAATAAGCGTTGTCAAAAACCGCAAATTAATTTATATTCCTCCCTAGGGTTTCAGCTCAAGGGAAGCTTACCTGCCTATCAGTCAAGGTAAACTAACACCTTTCCACCCTCCTTCTCTTCCCTATCTTACACAACCCTCATCTGAAAAGGATGGAACGATGAATTTTGACAAAAGCAACCTTCAGCCAGCAGTTCATATTTCACTGGCTGCGCTCGCCGTCATGTTGACCGTTATTCTAACCTCCATAAATTTTCACCCGGCATCCGCCCACGGCAACCACAAAAATTCTCTCCTGGTGGCCGTTGATGAATTTGGCGATGTTTACGGATTTCCCTCGGCCATCGAGGCGAACGAAGGTCAATTCATTGGAACAGGTGATGCGGCCGGCGTGGCGGATTTTGACAATGACGGCTATTGTGAGGTCATCACCGCCAGCAAATCAGACAGGCTGCTCCGCATTTACGAGACGGTACGCAATCGAGATTCAACCGAAATAATCGCTTCCCTCGACGCCTATCCGGCCCAGGATTTTGCGGTGACCTGGGATGGGGCGACCGGTGATTTTGACAACAACGGCTGGGTCGATTTTGCCATTTCCGGGGCGCGTTGTGGCACCGGAGCGTGCCCAGCCGGGGGAGAGGGATTGATCCAGATTCACCTCAACCAGGGGAATTTTAACTTTACGCGCATTTCCATTGACGTCACCGAGTTTGGCGCTGACGATCAAGAATCGATGCGCGGCATCGATGACGGCTACTTCAATGCAGACCAGCATTTAGATCTGGCGGTACAGAAATACATCAACCGGCCGACCAACGACACCTATTTATTCACCAATGGGGGCAATTTGACTTTTTCTGAAACCATCCCTATCTCCCACACCAATGGCGGGACCCCTCGCGGTGGTGTTCCGGGTCTGATCGCCGGTGATTTTAATGGTGACGGTCACTTCGACTTAATCATTGGGCAGGACAACGACGGGGACCCAGGTCAAACCTGGCTGTATGCGGGAGACGGCACAGGCAGTTTTTCCCTGTTTGGTGAGGCATACGACACCAATCCGATCCACGAAGAAGACAAAAGGGAGCCCGGTGGCGGGTATCCGGACGCGTTTGACATTGACGATGACGGCCACCTCGATATTTTTGCCCCGGCCGCCGGGTTAAGTTTGATGGCCTTTCGCGGCAACGGTGACGGGACCTTTCAGCCCCCGGTAACGATCAAGATATACGCTCATTTTATTCAAACGGCGGCCCCATCGAGCAATGAAACAGCCTGTCGTTGGGAGATGCCATACAAACTATTTTTACCGTTTAAACTGGCAAAACCGATTGGGCTGGGTCTGCTTAAACGGCAGTAGTAGCTGTTGGATTTGTCAATCAATCATGGGCGGCGGTTATCGAGTAACGAGAGGGACAAAGACCTGGTTGACGAATTGGAACGCCCCTGCGTCACAACCAAACAGCCGCAAAATACCGCGCTGATCGTGGGTGGTGCCCGTTTGATCAAAGCGCACCGTCGTGCCGCAGCCCGCTTCTCCATGGGGAATGTGATTTTGGCCCGGCGCCAACCGATCAGGAAAAGAGCGCGTTTCCGTCCCGCCACCGTAATCGGCCAGCGGGTTCAAGAATGGATTGGTGTCGGTCAGGTTGCCCGGGCTGTTCCTAAAGAAAAACGGTTCCCCGGTTGACAATCATCTTCTCATAACTCGATGTGGTCGTGATCGTAAACCAAATCGTGATCGGCCGGGTTAAACCCTTCCGGCCATCGGGTATGCTGATTGTACGTGGCCCGCGCGAGTTTGGTCTCCTCAAATTTTGCCCGGCTGAGGTTTGCCCATCGGAGCGATGCTTCCCGCAAATCCACCCCGCTGAGATCCGCCCCGCTAAAATCGGCCGAGCCGACCACCGCACGATAGAGCCTCGCTCCTTTTAAGTGGGCGTTGATAAACCTGGCCCCCATCACCCCGGCTTCATTCAGCCTGGCATAGCTGAGATCGGCCGCGGTAAAATCGGCCGATGAGAGCAGCGTTTTACGCAGACTCGCCCCCTTTAACCTCGCGCGGCTCAAATTACACATCATCAGGTTGCACCCGTCCAGATTCACCTGCTCCAGGTTGGCGCCGCTCAGGTTGCAGCTGAGCAGTTTGGTTCCGGTCACGATCGCTCCCGCCAGCTGCAGGCCGCGCAAATCTTTGGAGACCAGCTCCAAATCCTGGAAAACACGCTGGTGATGATCGAGCCGGTTGAGCAAATCGGCCTTGCGCAGCAGATTAAAGACCGTCATCTGCCGTGGGGGGTCGAGAAAGCGCCACACCTGGTCGGTCAGGGCCTGAACCAGGGCAATCGAGGTCGGATCGGTTATTCCGGTGAAGCGGGCGATATCGTTCAGGTAAGCGTTGACCGCCTGGTCTCGCTCCCCGGCCGAGAGCTGATTTTCCTCGTCCTCGATTTGCTGGGCTGCCGGCGGGATTTCCGGCCAGTCGAGATCCGGCCGTTCCTCTCGTCCCAGGTCGACCAGCTCCTGCAGCCGGCCGCGCAGGGCCAGAAATTCAATCAGCGCTTGCGCCTTTTCCGGCAGAGTTTCCCCACGTAGGTCATCCCAGTTGACGGCCAGATCAAACGCCATCATGCGCACGTCGCTGAGGTTAAACGAGCGGCCGAGGAGGCGGCGGAGGTTGCGGCGGTAGCGGGTCTGGTTGAGGGACATTGGTCTTAGGGAGTCGAAAGGAAAAAGTTTAAAGTTAAAAGAATGAGGATCATTATAGCAAAGTAATCGGCCGGATGTTTACAAACGGATTTTTGACCACGGCTTTTCAATAAATAAGGACAATAGCTGGTGATGATGAGTTGACATAAAGTGAGGCATGATTTATCTGGGTCAACACACAACACCTAAAAAACTCTGCTGCCAACCACCGCCCCACCCACAATTAGCAAACAGGCGGCGGCCAGGATCCAGCTAGCCTCGGCCAATCCCAACAGAACCAGCAAGATCGTTGAGAGTAAGGGAGCCCCGTAAGAGAATATCCCCAGCAGGTGAATATTCCCCCGCTTCACCCCGAAATCCCAGGTGAAAAAGGCCGCCCCTACGGGAAAAAGCCCTAAACCCAAAATGGCCAGCCATTCTGAACCGTCCGGCCAAACCGTTTGCTCAAACAGCAGGTGACAGATTAGCGAAAGCGCGGCCGTGGCCCCGCAAAATCCCCCAACCGCGTCAGTGGGTATGGTGCCGAAGCGGCGGGATAAAACCGAATAGCTGGACCACGTGATGGCGCAAATCAAGGCGCTGATGTAGCCCAGCGTAAACCGGGGCTGAATCGATAAACCTTGTCCATTGGTCACGAGCAAGATTGCGCCGCCAAACCCCATCACCCCGCCGAGAATATGGGCAAAGCGCAGCCGTTCATCTGGGAGCAAGGCGGAAAATAAGACGATTAAGAGCGGCCACAAGTAGGCGATCAGGCTGGCTTCCACTTGTGGGGCATTTTGCAGGGCCAAAAAGTAAAAGAAGTGGTAGCCAAACAGCCCGCCAATCCCCAGCAGCCACACCCGCCATGGGAGCTTCAGCTGGGATAAAATGGGGGTTCCCTTGGTGATCCACCAGATCAAGCCGATACCAAAAGCGAGAGCAAAGGTCATGGCCGTCAGCTGGAACGGGGGTATGGCCCCGGCATACACAGTTAGTGCCGCCAGCGTAGCCCACATGATGATCGCTGTGCTGCCGATTCCCGTCGCCCTTATTTGTGAATTCATTGTCAGCCAGAGCTCCTTGCTTTGTAATTATTTGAGGGGTGTGCATGCTCCAAAGAAAACGCGGCCTTGATGGCCGAGATTTCCCGAAGGAGCAACCCCAAGATGCTGTTCATGATCATCGTAATTTGTACAGTTAGGGTACCTAAAGGCAAGACGGTGCGGACATTAACAAGTTTTTGCACCGGCAACTGTTTTTGTTGATGGGTTGTCACGATGACCTTGGCAATTAAGTCAAACAGGGGTTCGACACTGGTTTTGCGCTTTTTGAAGCGTTCCTGAATGTCGGCTTCTCTCAAGAAGCGATGGTAGGCTTGAGCATAGCGACCGTTGACCCAACGCCGCGCGGGGGTAATAAGCAGGGTCCCCTACCGGATCCAACAGCGAATGCGCAAAGCCTTGGTGTAGCGGTCATCGGCTGTCAGACTAGCTGGGCGCAACTGATGGAGGATGAGCTGGGCTTTTTGGTCCAGAACCTGGCTATCGGCCACCGCGTCGGTCACCCGGTCACTGACAAAAGGACTGAAGGCGAGAATCACCTCGCCCAGCTTCTTGTACTGCCACAAGAACATCGTCCGGTCCGGCACCATGGCGAAGTTGAGCCAGGCTCGGATTTCTGGATGAGCCTGTAACCGGCGGTTCTGCGCTTTGATTTCGTAAATGCGACGAAATTGCATGAGTATAAAAAAGATAATCATTTCCAGGTATTTGTAAGTGCAGAGGTTTTGATACTTCAGCACCACCGGATTGGTTTGGTCAAGTTCATCAAATAAGGTCATGATAAGGGGAGCATAGTCGATTAGAGTTGGTTGATCCATGGGGTCCTCCTGCAACAGATTGGTCTCTATTACGGTTGACCCTTTTCTGGTTGACTAAGTCAACTCTTTTTCCAAATCTTTGCACATCCCTAAATTAACTCAAGAAACAATTCAGCTAAGCCATTAAAAAAATAAGAGCCACACTCATAAAAAGTATGGCTCTTTTCAATTCTTGTTATTTCACTAAAGAACTAGGGTTCTGGATAAATAACCTCAGTTTCCATGCCTACCGGTGCACCGTCAAAGTACATCAGCAGAGCGCCTATATCGCTTGATGGTGAGCCGGCACCAAAGTCAACTACATAGGTCGTGTTGTTTTCTTTGTTGCCCAGCGTCGTCGAGGTCGACAGGCTGACTCCATCATCAAAGAGCGTGAAGTAACGCTCGCCCAATGGGGAAATAACCATTCCTGTCTCAATATCAGTGTAAATACCACTGAAATAGTTATCAAACGCACGAACAAACATTGGCATTGGTTGACCGACGGCTGAAGTGTCTGAGAATCCCAATTGTTCCCCGCAAACTGTCAACACATAACCATTGTAATTCGTCGGGTGAGTCGTGAAGAAAAACACGGTTCTTGAACCAGTTACTAAGTTATCTGCAAAAACGGCATTACGCCCGTCAGTTCCACCAAGGAGGAGACCAAGATCGAAGTTGAAGACTTGATGGTCAAATAAACCGTCATTATCTGTATCGATGTTGATTTCGAAGCTGGCCGGAAACTCATGAGCATACCGGTCGTGGGCGCTGATCGCAAAATCAAAGCCCCAGCCGGCCGAGCAACCTGGATCTAAGAACGTGGTGTAACCAATTTCTTTGATATCCACAATCGGCAGCTGAGCACCCTCGACGCTGCCCGGAATGTCGTCGCTAATACGCAGCAGCGAATAAGCAAAGACATCGGTGTCGCCAGCACCGCGGTTCACGGTACGGGTCTTGTGCGCCGGTAAACCAAGCAGTTCCTTGGTCGGGCTCAGATCGGTGTCGCGCACCAAAATCCGGCCGGCTTTACGCGGCAGGACGTGCCACCCGACATGGGCCGGATCCGCATCGTCAGAGGCATCACCGCGGATGTCCATCGTGATGTAGCCGTCAACTTCCATCAGGTCAAGCTGAGCAGCGCCATTCCCGTTCGGGCCGATGTCCATCGTCCACTCCGGCAGGAATTCCGGATTGAGAATGAAGCGGATGTTGACAATACGATTCTGGTACGGCGGGATCGTGACGCGCTTCGGCATCTTGACCGTCACGGCACCGTTGTCTTTGGCCGCATCGCGGAAGGTCGGGGTCAGGTCGAGCTTGACCACTTCACCGCTGATGTTGTCGATGACAATACGCTTGTAGATCACCGTGCGCTTGTGCACGTCCACCTGGCCCACGGAGACAACCGAGGAACCGGTGAATTCTTCCGTATACGCCACGATCGGCGATTCAAGCGCCCGATCGACGCGAACTTCACCACCACCGATACGGCTGATCGGCGCCAGCTGGGTGTTCAACCCTGGAGCGGTGGTGTAAATCTCGGTCTCGGCCGTGCCCATCAGGATCGCCTTGTATTGATCCGGCCGCAGCCAGTCAATCGCTTCCATCAGCAGCGCCGCAGAACCGGTGACCATCGGAGCCGCACCGGAGGTGCCGCCAAATGGGGTTTCGCCCGTGCCGGTACCAGCTTCAGCAGAAATCGAAGCGCCAGGCGCGCCAATTTCCGGCTTGAGCATGTTGTTTTCCGCCCGGTTGGAGAAGAAACCGGTGTATACGCCGGTGTTGGACGGACCGCGTGAAGAAGAGCCAACCATGGTGCCGATCAGCGGCAAACCAACGGCCGGGTCAAAGGTCACGGACAAACCAGCAGCAGCAGCGGCCTTGAAGTCGTTGGCTGCAGCCTGGCTAACCATGAAACCAGGAATGTTAATGGGACGGTCGCCACCATCGCCACCGGAGAAGGGGTCGCCAGCGGCCACAAGGCCGATAATGCCGACACCGCCACCAGCTTCGCTGATGTTTTTGATTTTCAGAGTAAAGTTACAGGCACCGCGATCGACGAGCACGATCTCGCCGCTAAAGGTACCTGGAGCAAATGCGGCACAACCGTTGAGGTTGCCGCCGGCCCCGTCACCATAAACCGCTGGAGCGGTAATGGCACTGGTCAAAGTCGGCGCCCAAGGCTGGGCGATCGCCACCCAGGTGTCGCCACCTTCAACCTGCATCTGGTCCAGAACGGCCGAAGGCACGGACGTCTGCGCCACGGAAAGGGCGGATGGAGCGGTAGACGGAGAACCAACGATGTACTGGTTGTTGCCGCCGTTACCGGCCGAAGCAACCGTCAAAATGCCCAACTGAGCCGCTTGTTCAACCGCAAAAGAGAGGTCGTCGTCAAACGATTGGCCGTAGTTGGAGCCCAATGACATGTGAATGATGTCCGCACCGGCCAGCGTCGAAGCTTCCATCGCCAAAATCAGCGCTGCACCTTCACAATTTGGAGCCACAGCCGAACAAACTTTGTAGCCCAGCAGGTCCGCACCGGGGGCCACGCCGCCTGCACCGGCGATGATGTCGGCTACGTGGGTACCGTGACCTTCAAAGTCGATCGGGTCGTCGTCCATGGCAACCGGGCCAAATGGCCACGCTTCACCCACAAAGTCATACCCTTCTACCACTTTGGCGGTGGGGAACAACCCATCGCGAGTGGTTTGCAGCGGGTCGCCAGGACCGGCACCGTAAGCAGCCGCGTAATCAGCCAGGGTACCGCCACCACCAAGATTGGCGTGAGTATAGTCGATACCGCTGTCTAAGACGGCCACGAGGACCCCAGAGCCATCATAGCCCAGATCCTGCACGACCGAAGCGCCGATATAGGGCACGGTTTCGCTCAGATCAAGCTCGTAGGTACCAACCTCTTTCACGGAAGTGACCCCAGCCATGCCCATCATCTGGGCAGCCGCGGCCGCATCCATCTCTACAAAGAGGGCGTTGATCAGGATTTGCGCCTGTCCATAAACGCGTGCAGTCGGATCTAAAGCCATAATCTGGCTGATCGCTGCTTCCTGTTCCGCCACCAGCGCAGCACTGGGGTTGACACCAGAAACCGGTTCGCTCAGGCGAATGCTGACGCTCATACGCCCTTCAGCAGCCGCAACGGCTGAGTCAAGGGTAATCGCACCAGTGGGGGTTGTGCTTGAAAAAACCGGGGCATCAAGGGCCGTGGCGGTAGGGCCATCCGGCCGAGGGACATCTTGCCCTGGTCCGCTTTGAGCCTGTGCCGAAATAGCAAACGCCAAAGCGCCCAAAAGGGCAATTAACGGAATGAGTTTAGTTATTTTCTTTTTACGCATTCAATTCCTCTACACACTGAAACTCTCCACAACAACACGCCACAATTGACGTGCTCACATAGGCAGGCCTAACTCTGTCCTCAGCTTAGTGTGATGTAGGTCCAATAGACTCTCGAAGATACCCATTGATTGAAATTGATTATTTTTTAGATTGAAAATGAGTTGCATAATCCCCAACAATCAATATTTTTTGAAAGCCTAGATTAGCCCAATATTAGGGCAATATAAGCAGGACCTTAATACTATCATGGTTTTTAGGGATGCACAAGATTTTTTTTAACAAAATGAAATTTTGACCTTAATTACAGGAGTTTAGCGTATTTTTTATCCCGTTTGCGGCCAATTGGTGTGGTTTTTTGACTGATTTA
>JASJCR010000193.1 GCA_030065875.1 Ardenticatenaceae bacterium
CACCCAACACCCAACACCCAACACCCAACACCCAACACCCAACACCCAACACCCAACACCCAACACCCAACACCCAACACCCAACACCCAACAACGGAGGTATGATGACAATCCAACTAGAACAACACGGACGCGTGGTAATGGTCCGGCTGAACCGGCCGGAGAAACTCAATGCTCTAAATTATGAGATGATGTGCGATCTGATCACGATGTTAAAACCATTGGATCGAGATCCGGAAGTTGGCTGTTTTGTAATTACTGGGAACGGCAAGGCATTTGCGGCCGGGGCGGATATTAAAGAGCTGGCCGGCAAAACGTATATGGACATGTTTCACGAGGATTTTCTGGCCGGTTGGGAGGCATTTGCCGCCCTGCGCACTCCCAAAATTGCGGCCGTTTCCGGGTACGCCCTGGGCGGCGGCTGCGAGCTGGCCATGATGTGTGACGTGATTTATGCGGCCGAGAACGCCAAATTTGGCCAGCCGGAAATTAAGCTGGGGGTAATTCCCGGTATGGGCGGATCACAGCGGCTGACCAAATTGATAGGTCGAGCCAAGGCGATGGACATGATCCTGACCGGCCGCATGATCGATGCGCAAGAAGCCGAGCGGGCCGGTCTGGTTGCTCGGGTCTTCCCAACAGAAGGCTTTCTGGATCAGGTGCTTGAGAACGCCCATACCGTTGCCGGCTACGGCAAAACGGCCGTCATGGTGGCGCGTGAGGCCGTCAATCAAGCCGAACAGTCAAATTTGAGAGAGGGCATGCTCTTTGAGCGCCGCTCCTATCACGCGCTGTGGGCCACCCACGATCAGAAAGAGGGGATGCAGGCGTTTTTGGAGAAGCGCGAACCGCAGTTTCGTGGAGTTTAGGCTGATTTATTATCCGGGATATTCAAAATATTCCGGATAATGGCTGCCAACTCACCCGATCGGGTGAACCCGGTTGAGGGACCTACACGTCCCAAAAATCCCCCAGTTGTGGAATTACATTCGATCGGACGATCCTTTATAGTAAATGCCAGAAAAATCATTCTTTTTTTTGTCCAACATGCCCAAAAAGAGCGAACGCGGCACAGTGTGGTCACGGTAGAGGAGGATCTAGATGGCGTTACTGAATGGTTCAGCAAAAACGATGGCGGAGGATGTTTATCATCCGGCTCCAGAAATTGTGCAGTCGGCCTATATTCCCGATTATGACGCGGTTCACAATGAGGCCCTGGCCGATTTACCGGCTTTTTGGGGCAGCATCGCGGCCGAAAATTTTGAGTGGTACGAACAGTGGCATACCGTTCTGGACGACAGCAATCCTCCTTTTTTTAAGTGGTATGTAGGAGCAAAAACCAATATCGTTCACAATGCCCTTGACCGTCATATGAAAACGGCGGCGCGCAACAAGGCGGCGCTGATCTTTGAAGGGGAGCCCGGCGACACCAAAATTTATACTTACCAGCAGCTCAATTACGAAGTGTGTAAATTCGCGTCGGTTTTGCGGGCCCTGGGAGTCGGCAAAGGGGATCGGGTGACGATCTACATGGGCCGCATTCCCCAATTGATGATGGCCATGCTGGCCTGCGCCAAAATCGGGGCCATTCACTCGGTTGTCTACGGCGGCTTCTCGACTGAAGCACTCCACTCCCGAATTGAAGACAGCGCTTCAAAAGTGTTGATCACCTGCGATGGGGCGTGGCTGCGTGGCAAAACGGTCGACCTGAAAGACATCGCCGATGAAGCGGTCCAGCGGGCTGGGACGATTCAAAACGTGGTCGTAGTCAAACGAACCGGTCAGGAGGTGCAGATGGTGGCCGGCCGAGACCACTGGTATCACGAGCTGATGGCCCTGCCAATTGCCGATCCTAAGGCGACCACGGAAGTCATGGACGCCGAAGATCCGCTGTTTATTCTCTACACCTCCGGCACGACCGGCAAACCCAAAGCGATTTTGCACACCCACGGTGGCTACATGGTCGGCACGGCCACCACCCACAAGTGGGTATTTGATATCCGGCCGGAAGATGTCTGGTGGTGCGCGGCCGATCCCGGCTGGATTACCGGGCACAGCTATATCGTTTACGCACCGTTGATCAACGGGGCAACCAGCATTATGTACGAGGGCGCGCCGACATTTCCCTATCCCGATCGGTGGTGGCAAATTGTCGCCAAATACGGGGTAACGATCCTGTACACCGCCCCGACCGCCATTCGTGGTTTTATGCGCTTTGGCGATTCATGGCCCAGCCGACACGATTTATCCAGTCTGCGGCTGCTGGGATCGGTCGGTGAACCGATCAACCCGGAGGCGTGGAAATGGTATCACCGGGTCATCGGCAAAGAGAAATGCCCGATCATGGACACCTGGTGGCAGACGGAAACCGGCAACTTCATGATCACCCCGCTGCCGAGCGTAGCCCTCAAGCCCGGTTCAGCCACCCGCGGCTTTCCAGGGGTTGATCTCGACGTGGTCGACGAAGACGGCCACCCCGTCGCCCCGAATGAAGAGGGGTTCCTGGTCATCAAGCGTCCGTGGCCGGCAATGCTGCGCACCCTCTATAAAGACCCCGACCGCTATGTTGAGGCTTACTGGTCCCGCTATCAGGAGCAGGGTTGGTATCTGCCGGGCGACTCGGCCAAAAAGGATGAAGACGGCTATATCTGGGTCATCGGCCGCATTGATGATGTGATCAAGGTCTCCGGCTACCGTCTGGGAACGGCCGAGATCGAATCGGCGCTGGTCAGCCACTCAACCGTAGCTGAATCGGCCGTGATTGGGGTGCCCGACGAACTGAAAGGCAACGTGGTTCATGCCTTTTGCATCCTTAAGCAGGGGGTTGAGCCCAGTGAAAAGCTGCAGATGGCCCTACGCGATCACGTGGGGCACGAGATGGGCCCCATTGCCAAACCGGCCGTGGTCAACCTGGTTGACAGCCTGCCCAAGACCCGCTCGGGCAAGATTATGCGCCGCGTTCTGCGGGCCCAGACGCTGGGACAAGAAGTTGGCGATCTGTCAACGTTGGCTGATTGAGTTGTAGATTACCTCTCAAGAGAGGTTTATGGTGACAGGGGGGAGCCTACAATTTATCGTCGTCAGGTGTAAAAAAATAGGAGAATTATCCATGGCAAACTCACCTCTGGAAATCAAACCTGAAGAGGCCCCAACCACCCTGAGCAATGGGCAGGCTTACTGGAAAGCCAACAAACGCACCATATTCACGATTCTGTCTATCTGGGCTTTTGCTTCGCTCGGCATGAGCATTTTGTTTGTACCGTTCTTGTCCGATGTCTTTCTGCCCGGATTTCAGATTCCGCTTGGTTTCTGGTTTGCCCATCAGGGAGCGATTGTCATTTTCGTGGTCCTCATTTTTGCTTACGCCTGGATTATGGATCGCATCGACCGCCGGCATGACGTGCAGGAATAGATTTATCAATCAGTAAGGAGAAACCATGATGTCTGTTGAACTTTGGACCTGGATCCTCGTTGGCGTTAGTTTTGCGGTTTATATCTATATCGGCTACTACAATCGAGTGCGGGATACAAAAGGATTTTATGTGGCTGGGCAGGGCGTGCCGGCCGTCGCCAACGGGGCCGCCACGGCCGCCGACTGGATGTCGGGAGCATCTTTTATTTCGATGGCCGGCTTGATCTCCTTTATGGGGTATGACGGCACCGTATACTTATTGGGATGGACCGGTGGTTATGTGCTGCTGGCGACTTTGCTGGCCCCATATTTGCGCAAATTCAACAAATACACGGTGCCCGATTTTGTGGGCGATCGCTACTACTCACAAACCGCCCGCATTGTGGCCGCCATTTGCGCTATTTTTGTCTCTTTTACCTACGTCGCCGGACAAATGCGTGGAGTTGGCGTGGTTTTTAGCCGTTTCTTGGAGATCAACGTCACCTGGGGGGTCATCATCGGCATGGTTATCGTGGCCTTTTTCTCCGTTTTGGGCGGGATGAAGGGTATCACCTATACACAGGTGGCCCAGTTTTGCGTACTGATCATGGCTTATTTGATCCCGGCGTTTGCCCTGTCTTTCGCGTTGACCGGAATATTTGTGCCGCAGTTTGCCCTGAACTTCACCGATATCGTGCCCAGGCTCGATTTGATTCAGCAGGATCTGGGTTTGAGCATGTATTCAACGGGCACCCGGCCAATGATCGACGTCTTTTGTATTACGCTGGCGCTTATGGCCGGGACGGCCGGGCTGCCCCACGTGATCGTCCGCTTCTACACTGTAAAATCGGTCCGTGCGGCGCGTTATTCGGCCGGTTTTGCCCTGCTTTTTATCGCCCTGCTGTACACGACCGCACCGGCGCTGGCGGTCTTCGCCAAGCTCAACCTGATTGAGACCCTTAACGGAGCCCAGACCACGAGCATCACCGCCGGCAGCTCGCTGGATTGGGCGTACAAGTGGCAGCAGACCGGTCTGCTGACCCTTGATGATAAAAACGGCGATGGCGTTTTGACGATGGCGGGCGCAGCCGCAGCCAACGAAATTATGATCGATCGAGACATCATCGTTCTGTCAACCCCGGAAGTGGCCGGTCTCTCTGGCTTTGTTATCGCCCTGGTGGCTGCCGGGGGGCTCGCGGCCGCCCTGTCAACCGCCTCCGGTCTGCTGCTGGTGATTTCCAGCTCGATTGCTCACGACGTTTACTACCGGTGGTGGAATCCGGAAGCAACAGAGGAGAAGCGGCTCAGGGTCGGCCGCCTGACGATCCTGGTGGCCATTATCTTTGCTGGCTATCTGGGCATTAATCCACCCGGCTTTGTCGGAGAGGTGGTCGCCTTCGCCTTTGGCCTGGCCTGTGCCAGCTTCTTCCCGGTCATTTTCATGGGGATTTTTGACAAGCGGGCCAACGATAAAGGGGCCATCGCCGGTATGGTGGTGGGCATCACCTTCACGGCCGTGATGATTCTCTTAATGCGTTCGCCGCAGTTGCTGGGTACCCAGGCACCGATCATCAACGATGTCTTTGGAATTTCAGCCCAGGGAATCGGAGTCATCGGCATGATTCTCAACTTTATTGTCTCGTTCGTGGTTTCTCGCGCGACCGATGCGCCGCCCGACTACATTCAGGACATGGTTGAAGGGGTACGTATCCCGATGGGATCAACCTCGGCCGCTGCCGCTCATGATTAGGTAAGGTAAACCGTCCGCAGATGTCACAGATCCAACTCTGTGACATCTGTGGACGGTAATAAAACAAGAAGCCGCAGTTTCTAAAATTTTGTGCTGGGACTACCTAAATTCAGGAAGATAGTACGATGACCACGATTAAAGCGACCTATCGGTGGACGGAGAACGAGCTGGTGACGGCCCAGCAGTATCACACAAAAATCATGGGCAAGCGAGGGCGCTGGGTGCGTTTTGGCCTCTTGATCGCCATGCTGACGTTTCTGGTGTATCTGTATCTCTGGCAGGATGCGTTCTACTGGTCGCTGGTCGTCCTGGCGGGGATCGCCTATGGGGGCGTGATCATCAATGAAGTCAGCCGCCATCCGGAGGTCATTGCCCGCAAGGTCAAAAAGCGGTTTGCCGATCGGCCGGACAAAGACAAAATGCTCAGTTTTGAAATCGATACAGAGGATATTGAAACCCAGACCGAAGGGCTGGCCAGCCATAAGATCGGTTGGCAGGAGATTCACAAGGTCGTCGATACTCCAACCGGCTTTCTCTTTTATCTCAACCGGCACGTGTTTATCTGGCTTCCGCAAAAAGCGGTTGGTCCAAACGGGACGGTCAAACAGCTGCGCCGCTTGATCCAGGAGCGGGCTCCAGAATATTTGAACGCGGCCGGCCAGGCAGAATAATCACTTGGTCAAGGTGCCTGTGATTAAAAAAATCACAGGCACTTAAACGCTTGGTGCACATTAATTACCAAGCAATCAAGGTCGTGAAAGCCAATGGCTGGCGACCAAGCTGCTGATTGAGATGGATACAGAAATTATGGAGCGCCACTTTGGCCGCCAGACGGGTCTGTAAGCCG
>JASJCR010000015.1 GCA_030065875.1 Ardenticatenaceae bacterium
AAGCCTCCGGTGACGCGGTGAACGGCATGATCGTTTCCGGGCCAAACCTGAGCTTTGGCAACGAGATTTACGAGCAGTTCCTGGCCACCTACACCACAGAGTACGGCACCGATCCGACCGCACCGTTCCACGCCCATGCGTACGATGCCACCAACATCATCCTGAACGCGATCGATGCGGTTGCTCAGGAAGGGGCTGACGGCAGCCTGTTAATCGGCCGTCAGGCGCTGATCGATGCGGTTGCGGCAACCGAAGGGTTAGAAGGGATCACCGGAACGTTGACCTGTGACGAAAACGGCGACTGTGCTGATCCGAAAATCGCCGTCAGCGAAGTCTCATTAGATGGCTTTGAGGCGATTTGGGAATTTGGCTCTGATGAGTCGTCCATGGATGATATGGAAGACGAAGAGATGGCCGAAGAAGACGATGAGTCAGCCATGGAAGAAGAGATGGCTGAACCAATGATCGTTGATGAATTGGTTTGTGAAGACGAAATCGGCTGTGTCGAAATTAGTGCAGATGACCCGATTCGGATCGCATCAGCCCTGGTTGTGACCGGTCCAAATGAATCATTGGGTCTCGATTCCCAGTACGGTGTCGAAATCGCCATCGCCGACCGCGGTGAAATCTTTGGTCACGCTATTGAGCTGCAGGCGGAAGATGACGGCTGTAGTGCAGAAGGCGGGCAGACGGCCGGTCAGAAGATCGTGTCCGATCCGTCGATAGCCGGCGTGGTTGGCACAAGCTGTTCCGGTGCTGGTGTGCCGATGTCACAGATTGTGTGTGGGGCCGGCGTCGTCATGATTTCTCCCTCGAACACCGCGCCGGTGCTGACCGATGCAGAGAGCCGTCAGGCGTGCTACTTCCGCACGGCGCACAACGACAAGATCCAGGGTGCGGCGATGGCCAACTACGTCTTCAATGAGTTGGGCATCACCCGCGCGGCGGCGATCCATGATGGCGACCCGTACACCGAGGGGTTGGCGACCGTGTTTAGCGAATCATTCACCGAGCTGGGTGGGGAGATCGTGGCCTTTGAGGCGGAAGCGGCCGATGCCACCAACGTGGAACCGCTGCTGACGTCCGTGGCGGCAGCCGAGCCGGAGCTGATCTACTACCCGGTCTTTATTCCGCTGGGCTCGCTGATCACCAAAACCGCCAAAGAAGTGGACGGTTTGGAAGACGTGGTGCTGGCTGCGGCCGATGGGGTGCAGTCACCTGATTTCATCGAAGCCTCCGGTGACGCGGTGAACGGCATGATCGTTTCCGGGCCAAACCTGAGCTTTGGCAACGAGATTTACGAGCAGTTCCTGGCCACCTACACCACAGAGTACGGCACCGATCCGACCGCGCCGTTCCACGCCCACGCCTACGATGCCACCAACATCATCCTCGACGCGATCGAGAGAGTGGCCGTTTTGGATGCGGACGGCAACATGTTGATCGGCCGTCAGGCGCTGATTGATGCGGTTGCGGCTACATCAGGCAAAGAAGGGATCACCGGAACGTTGACCTGTGATGAAAACGGCGACTGTGCTGATCCGAAAATCGCCGTCAGCGAAGTATCGCAAGATGGCTTTGAGGCGATCTGGCAATACGACATCAGTGAGTAATGCAGCATCGCGCCGTCAAGGGGAAATCTCTTTGACGTTTCACCTGCTGCTTGGGTAATTAACGCTGCCCGGCCGGTTAACAGCCGGCCGGGCAGCAATCTTCTGCGAAAATAGACGGGGTTCGCGGTTCAAATCAAATTTTTCGCCAGAAGATCTGCTTCAATCAAGATCATTAATCAGGGGTAGGTGGTTTTTTCACCTGATTTCAATTCAGCAAAGGTTTAGGAAAAATATGTCACGACGGTTTAACTATATCGATGTCGTGCTTTGGTCACTGCGTATCGGGATTATCGTCATCGTTTTATGGGGCACGGTAGCCAAATTGTTTTTAGGGGTTGGGAACACCTATACCGTCGGGAATTGGATTGACTTTTTTGTATCAGGTCTTTCTCAAGGAAGCTTATATGCCCTGATCGCTTTGGGGTACACGATGGTTTATGGGGTCCTTTTCATGATCAATTTTGCTCATGGAGAATTTTTCATGGGAGGGGCGATGACCACCACGGTGCTGGTTGCTCTGCCGTTAGAGGAAGCGGGATTTCTCAACGAATTTCCGATTTTGTCACTGCTGGCAATTTTTATTACGGCGATGGCCGTATCGATTGCCGTAGCCATCATGACGGAGCGAATCGCTTACCGGCCGCTGCGTCGGGCGCCGCGCCTCGTCCCTTTAATTACGGCCATTGGGGCCTCTTTCTTCTGGCAATATTTTTTTAGAGGGCTGTACGGATCGTCATTAATTCCCTTCCCCGAATTTGATATTTTTGACGGCAAATTTGATTTTGGGGTCTTTGACATTCAAAAAACCGACGTGGCGGTTTTGGTGACGTCTGTGGTGGTGCTGGCTTTGCTGCAGCTGTTTGTGCAGCGCACCAAAATTGGCCAGGCGATCCGAGCGGTCGCGGAAGACAAAGACGCCGCGACCCTGATGGGAATCGATGTCGATCGCACAATTACGATTACCTTTGCGGTTGGAGCGGCGATGGCTGGGGTAGCCGGGGTGTTATTCGCTATCGTTTTCCGCCAGCTCAATTTTATTATGGGATTTACTCCTGGGATCAAGGCGTTCACGGCGGCCGTTTTAGGCGGTATCGGCAGTATTCCAGGTGCCGCATTAGGGGGGCTGTTCCTGGGGGTGATCGAGGCGATTGGCCCTCCGCTTTTTCTGGAAGGGTTAAATATTCCGGGATCCCATCAGCTAAAAGATGTCATCGCCTTTACGATGCTGGTTTTGGTATTGATTTTTCGGCCGCAGGGCATCCTCGGTGAGAAGCTGGCGGAGAAAAAAGCATGACCTCACAAGAAAAGCTTTGGCAAGCGGTAAAAGTTGGTCTGATCGCCGGTGCTGTGGGCCTCAGCGTCTGTATGATCGGTTTGGTTGAGTCGTTTAACCAGCGAGATATCGTATCGGAGCAGTTAACGCTGGGTCAGGCTTTGCTGTTTAGCACGGCCGTGGTGGCTGCCTACCTCGCGTCCAGATCGCATCAAAATACGTTGGCCAAGTTTATTCACGGCCTTCTCTCCGGGGTATCGGCAGCCATCCCCATATTTCTCCTCATTTTGCTTTCCATTTCGTGGGAGACGATCCGCGATTCGTTCATCAATGTATCTCCGGATTTGCTGAGCATTATTACCCTGGCTAACGAAAGCCCGGTCACTGGCGGTCTGCAGCTGATCGGGATGTTTGCCATGGTGGCTCTGTTTGGCATTGTGTTGGCGATAATGAGCAAACCGATTCGCAGCGCCCTGCTCACCGGGCTTGGCTGGACGATCGGATTGGGCATGATGTCTGAGCTGTTAAGCGGCATCTTGCGCTCGCGTCTCAGCAGAGAAACCTTAGATATTTTATTTGGAAAAAGCGGGATTAATTTGATCCCGACCATCATTCTGCTTCTTGGTATTTCTATTTCTTCTTATTGGTGGAAGCGAGCGGGTAGCGAACAGTTTGAGACCGTTCGCCAAAATTTGAGCCCCCAACAGCTGACCTGGTCAAACCGCGTTTGGCGAGCTTTTATCATTTTTGTGGTTCTCATTTTGCCCTCGATTTTAGGGGTGTATTTGACCGAAATCATTAACAATGTCGGTCTTTACATTTTGATGGGGCTGGGTTTGAATATCGCTATCGGTTTGGCGGGATTGCTAGACCTGGGTTATGTGACCAATTTTGCCGTTGGTGCTTATTTGATGGCCTTGTTGACTTCCAGCAGCGATTTTGGGCTGGCGTCACCGATCTCATTTTGGGTCGCGTTGCCAATTTGCGTCTTGGCGGCCATGTTTACCGGCTTTTTCTTTGCCCTACCGGTTTTGCGTATGCGCGGTGATTATCTGGCGATCGCCACCTTGGGTTTTGGAGAGATCGTTCGCGTTCTGGCTCGCTCTGACGCCATGAAGTCCATTATTGGGGGTGCCCAGGGGATTCTGCAAATCCCCCAGGCGCAAATTTCTGGCCCAATCGCCGGTTTTTTCGGGTCGATCTTAAACCCGATCAACGATTTTCTGGGCAACTACGACCTCGGCATTTTAGCCAGTGATGAGGGCACAATTATTTTTAATAATCCGCCTCAACTTTACTATTTACTCGTTTTGGCCTGTTTGTTAATGCTCTTTATTTCCAGAAGGCTCAACGATTCGAGTACCGGCCGGCGCTGGATGGCCATGCGGGAAGATGAAGATGTGGCCGCAGCCATGGGGATCAATACCACCAACGCGAAGGTAATCGCCTTTACTCTGAGCGCGGCCTCCGGAGGGTTGGCCGGGGCGATTTTTGCGGCCAAGCTCGGATCAATTTATCCCAACAGTTTTCAGCTGCTGATTTCAGTAAATGTGCTGTCGCTGATTATTGTCGGTGGCCTTGGTTCAATTCCTGGGGTCGTGGTTGGGGCTTTTGCCCTGGTTGGCATTCCGGAACTGCTGCGGGAATTTGCTGAATTTCGCCTCCTATTTTACGGGATTGCCCTGATTGCCATGATGCTTGTGCGGCCGGAGGGGCTCTGGCCATCAGAAGCCAGCAAGCGCGAACTGCACGGTGAAGAAAATGAACCGATACCGGATGAGAGATACGAAATTGGAGATGCGAAATACGAAAAAGCCCCAACATAGCATAGCCAATTGGGATTTTGTCTTTCGTAATTAATAGATCATGACAGAATACATCTTAGAAGCCAAACAGGTCGTCAAGCGTTTTGGGGGGTTGGTCGCGACCAATAATTTTGATTTTGTCCTTCCCAAAGGATCGATCGCCAGCATCATCGGCCCCAACGGGGCTGGGAAAACCACTTTTTTTAACTGCATGACCGGTTTTTATCAAATTGATGAGGGTGTTTTGGAGTTCGATGGGCAGTCCATTGTGGGGCTGGATACCCATGAGATCACCCGGATGGGCATGGCCCGTACCTTTCAAAACATTCGCTTGTTTAACAACATGACGGTTTTAGAAAACATCATGGTTGGTCAGGAACCTCACCTGAAGGCCACCTGGCTGGAAGCGATCTTTGGCTCCTCGCGCTTAAAATCAGAGGAAAAATTGACGGTTGATGAAGCACAGCGCCTGCTGGAATTTGTCAGTTTAAAGGGAAAAGGGGATTTGCTGGCCAAAAATTTGCCGTATGGCGATCAGCGGCGGCTGGAGATCGGCCGAGCGCTGGCTACCAAACCCAAGCTGCTGCTGCTGGATGAACCCACGGCCGGCATGAATCCCAATGAAACCGCGCGGACGACCGATTTTATTCGCCAGCTGCGTGATGAATTGGGGATTACAATTTTGATGATCGAGCACGATATGCGGGTGGTCATGGGAATCTCTGAAAAGGTGACCGTTCTGGATTATGGCAAAAAGATTGCTGAAGGGTTGCCTTATGACATTCAGAACAACCCTGAAGTCATCGAAGCTTATCTTGGACGTGGGGCGGCGGAAAAACTGGTTGAATAGGAGTGAGAATTGGGAACCGGCAGGCCCGTCGATTAAGGCCAATTCTTAAAACGTATGCTTGAAATTAACAATGTACACACATTCTACGGCAATATTCATGCGCTTAAAGGGGTCACGCTAAACGTTGAGCAGGGAGAGATTGTCACCTTGATTGGGGGCAACGGAGCGGGTAAAACGACGACTCTGCGCACGATTTGTGGGTTAATGGCCCCCCGAGAAGGATCTCTTACGTTTGAAGGGGAAGACATCACAAAGTACAAGGCACATGAGCTCGTAGCCAAAGGGATCGCCATGGTTCCTGAAGGCCGCGGCGTGTTTTCTAAATTAACCGTCACCGAAAATTTGCAAATGGGAGCGTATCATCGAAACGATCGGGAAAATATTCGCAAAGATATTGAATGGGCGTTTGATATGTTTCCTCGTTTAGGGGAGCGGCGCAGCCAGCTGGCAGGGACGATGTCTGGGGGAGAGCAGCAGATGTTGGCCGTCACCCGGGCGCTCATGTCCAAACCGCGCCTGCTTTTGATGGATGAGCCGTCAATGGGGTTGGCCCCGGTTCTTGTCGACGTGATTTTTGACGCCATCGGGGACATTAATGAACAGGGAGTTACTATTTTGCTGGTTGAGCAAAATGCCCACATGGCCCTGCAGGTAGCGAACCGTGGTTATGTGCTGCAAACGGGTGAAATTGTGCTCAGTGATGATGCGGATGCGCTCAAAGATGACCCCACAGTGCAAAAGGCTTATTTGGGTTTGGAGTAGCTCGATGCACCCATGTGCGGGGTAGTACAACAAAACTTTTGACAGCCGATTAAACCCTGCTATACTTACCTGACCGAGCCCATGCGGAATGGTGCAACAATTACAACATCGTGGATTCTCCCACACATGATGAATAAGGAGCGTCGAGAATGAAAGTCACCTGTCTACAGGAGAATTTAGCCAAGGGATTGAGCATTGTCGGCCGCGCGGTCAGCCCCAGATCGACTTTACCGGTTTTGGCCAACGTGCTGATTGCCACGGACAACGGCCGCTTAAAATTATCAGCTACCAATCTGGAAATCGTGATCACCTGCTGGCTGGGGGCCAAGGTTGAAGAAGAGGGTGCATTAACCGTCCCTGCCCGCACGCTGACAGATTTGGTCAATAACCTGCCTCCCGAACAAATTAACCTGACGCTCGATCAAAAATCCCAAACGCTCCATTTAGACTGCATGCGCACCGAGTCGAATATCAAAGGCATTGATGCGGATGAGTTTCCGCTGGTTCCCGAACCCAGTCAGGAAAACCGCATAAAAATGTCGACGCCGGTATTAAAAGAGATGATCAACCAGGTGGCTTTTGCCGCTGCCGCCGATGATACCCGGCCGACGCTCACGGGGATCAAGGCGTATTTTGAGGGAGATACGGTGACGATGGCCGCCACTGACGGTTTTCGCCTTTCGGTGAGACAATCTCCTCTGCTGGGCACCATGGACAATTCGCTCAACGTTATCATTCCCGCCCGCGCCTTAAACGAGGTGGCCCGCGTGGCCAATGACGAGATGGAATTTGTCTATATCAGCATGCCGGAAAAACGCAATCAAATCGTATTTGATATGGAAAGCGTGGTGGTGATTACCCAACTGATCGACGGCAACTTCCCGGATTACAGCGCTGTTTTGCCGAAGCGTCATGCCACGCGGACGGTTTTAAATACCAGCGAATTTATGAAAGCGTGCAAACGGGCCGATATTTTTGCTCGCGAAGCCAGCCATACCGCCCGCGTGCGGATCGAACCTGGGGACGAAATTACGCCCGGATTTACGACGATCACGGCCAACAGCGTGGAAACGGGGGACAATGTGGCCCAGCTCGATGCCAACGTCATCGGCGATCCGGTAGAGATCGCTTTTAACGTCAAGTATATGATCGACGTGCTCAACGTGATCAACAGCCCGCAGGTCGCTCTGGAAACGACAACACCGATGGAGCCGGGCGTACTCAAACCGGTTGGCGCCGGTGAGTTTACCCACGTCATTATGCCGATGCATTTCGGCCGATAAGTTGCCTCGACGATTTTTGAACTGTATAACCTCTCGTGGTTCGCTTTTTGAGCACGAGAGGTTTTTTATGTCTAAAGTTAATTTTGCCGGCCGGCTGTTAACGCTGGCGGTCCCGATTGCAGCGTTGATATCGGTGGCGTATGCCGCCTTTTTGCCCGGTATGCCCTTATTGGATCATGAGTTAACCCGCATTGTTTGTTATGCACCCCTCCAAGAGAGTTACAGCGCAAAAGTGTTGGCAACCGGGCTAAGTGGCCCTGACGGTCTGGCGTTTGACAAATATGGTTTGCTGCACGTGGCTGAAGAGGGGGCCGGGCGGGTGGTGCAAATTGATGCCAGCGGCACGATCACCACGCTTTTAAGCGGGCTCAATCAACCGGAAGGGATCGCCTTTGACGAAAACGACGCTTTATATGTGGTTGAAGATGTGGTCAACGGCCGGTTGATCCGCCGCGATCCAGGAGGCGTGACGACCAACCTCGCCACCAATCTGACCTATCCCGAAGGGGTTGCCGTTGGGCCGGATGGCACCATTTACGTCACTCAATCTGATTTAGAGACCTTGGACAGCAGCAGCAGCCCGACCGATTTTCAAAACGCCCGCTCGTCGATTACCGCTTTTGCCCCCGATCCTCCATTTACCCCCACCTTGCTGATTGAAAGCAGCCCGGAAATCACCAGCCTCTCATTTGATCGGGTGGAAGGGAAATTTTGGAGCTATGCTGATTTGGCAATTGACGGCCAGACTTTGTATGTCACCAATGAATTGGCCGGGGTTGAAATTATTACCACCACGACCCAGCCCGGTTTTCCGGTCACGGTGGTTTTTTCCACGACGCAGGGGATCTTAACCACCGATTTAACCAATCCGGTCTCCTTAATCACGTGGAGTGAATCGGTGATTCTTCCCGAGGGGATCGATTTTGACGAGCAGTTATTGGCCGTGGCGGAAGAAGATACCAGCGGGGTTCTGCAGCTGCAAACCGGCCGGCTGTCCCTCTTTTCGGCTGCCGGAGCGCAGCTGCAAAAATATTGTGACGGGTTTGAATCGATTGAGGATGTGGCCGCGCAGACCGGCCATCAACCCGGTTTTGCAGATTACTTCATTTCGGAGGACAGCACCGGACAGATCATCCAGGTGCAGGTGGAATCCACACCTTTAGGGGACTGCGGGGCACTCTCCTGTAACTATCTACCGCTGGTGATTCGGTAAGTAAAGGCTATTCGAGCTCCTGCACAACCGCCCGGTACAGCGAATCCGCCTTAATATCGGCCATTGAGTGACAGGGAGCGCCCAGCTTGTCGGCCAGGTTTTGAGCCAACCCCTGATCAAACGCGGCGTGTTCCATATTAATCACAATCGAGCGAATTTGATTGTCCTTGATCATCGTCGCCAGACGGTTGGCCTCTTCTTGCGGCGGCCGATGACCCAGGCTGACGTTGCCTGCTCCATCGGTGAGCAAAATCATCAGCGGCATGACGTCCGGGTTGTTGAGGGCGTCTTTCTTAAAGACTTCAAAGGCCATGGCCAACCCGGCCGCCAGCGGTGTTTTTCCACCGACGTTGATATCTTGCAGCGCCTTGCGCGCCAGATCAACTGAGTTGGTAGGGGGTAAAACCAGATTGGCCTGGTTTTTGTTAAACACCACCAATCCCACCCGATCTCGCCGCTGATAGGCGTCGGTCAACAGCGACATGATCGCCCCTTTTGTGGCTTCCATTCGCTCAGAGACCGCCATGCTCCAGCTGGCATCAACGACAAAGAGGATGAGGTTTGACGTTCTTTTGACGCGGACTTTTTCGCGCAAATCGGTTTTCTTGAGCTTTAAAGCCAGATCAGAATCATCTTCCCGATTTTTTTGATGTGGTGCGGCCGCGCGCAGCGTGGCATCAAATGCCAGGTCTTGAACTTTATCTTTTTTGGGTAATCTAGATTGGATGTAGCGGCCGCGTTTGCGATCGGTTTTGGTGTAGGAGCGGCGGCCGGCTCGGTCGCGGGTCAGGCGGTCGAGCTGGGTATCAAGACGGCGGGCGTTAAATTCCTGATTTGACTCGACCTTGCGACCGCCTTCCCACCACGGTGCATCCTGGGCCGATTGCGGAACCGTTTGCTGACCAGCCTCCGTTTGGGCTGATTCTTCCACATTTTCGAGCTCTTCCGCCTCGTTATCGCTGTCTACAGAGTTTTTTTTTCCCCTTCGGGGGCATTTTCATCAATTTCGGCTTCGCCTTCAAAATCTGACTCGCCGAACTCTTTTTCAGCGTCGGCCAGTTTATCGGCCAGGTCGCTGATGTCCCCGGTGTCTTCAAAGGGGCTGGTTTTCATACGGTGGGGGAGGGCCAATTCGGCCGCCAGCAAAATATCCTGCTGGGTGATGTGGTCACGGCCCATGTAAGCGGCATGAGCCTGGGCACCGCGCAGGATCACAATATCTCCGCGATGACCATCCACTTTCATGGCGGCGGTCAAGCTGGCGATCGTACCCAGATCGCGGCGGGTGTATTTAACGTCGTTTACCAGCTCGCGGGCTTTGGCGATCCGCTCGCTCAAAGAACTTTCTTTAGGAGACCATTCTTCGCGAAACGCTTCAGGATCGGTTTCAAAGGCGATGCGTCGTTCCATGATGGCCACTCGCTGTTTCATCGCCATCAGACCCCCGATATGCACGGAAAAGGCGAAGCGGTCGAGCAGCTGCGGCCGCAAATCCCCTTCTTCGGGGTTCATGGTGCCGACCAGGATGAAGCGAGCCGGGTGACTGTGGCTGATTCCTTCCCGTTCGACAATATTGACGCCCATGGCGGCCGCGTCGAGCAGCAGGTCTACTACGTGGTCATCGAGGAGGTTGACTTCATCGACATAGAGAATGCCGTTGTGGGCGTGATAAAGAATGCCCGCCTCAAAGTGTTTTTCCCCTTTTTGAATCGCTTTTTCGATATCCAGGGTGCCAACCACCCGATCTTCTGTCGCGCTAACCGGCAGGTTAATAAATGAAGTGCCCTCAGGCAGAACGGCCGCCAGCGCTCGTGAAGCGGTTGATTTTGCGGTTCCCCGCTCACCGCGAATCAAAACCCCACCAATTTGGGGATTAACCGCATTTAAGATTAGGGCGCGTTTCATGCGCTCTTGACCGACGATTGCTGAGAAGGGGAAAACCGCTTTGTGAGCCATAAGAAAAAAATATCTCCATGAAAATTCGCAAAAAAGGCGGAGATTGATTATTGAAAAATTACTTTCTCAGCAACCAACCAATAATCAATCCCCGACCGGGAGTAATTATACCTCGTACTCGACTGAGTGTCGATGATTGTCTAACTCGATGTCCCTCTAGCAGGAACCAAAAGCTACTCGTTCTCTTCCATCATATTTCGCGGTGGTTGTGACAGCTGTTCAAGCCCTTTTGGGGTGGACAGCAGTTCATAAACTCCTAATGTAGGGGCCAACCACACAAACCCATCCCCCTCAAATGTTTGCAGAAACCCTTCTCCGGAAACTGATGTGGAGAGCCAGCCACGGCTGCTTTTTTGCACCCGGAAGGTCACGCCTTCGCTGCGCATGAGGGTGAAGTTTCCATCGACCCATAATTTGTCGTTGACGAGCTCATAGCGCAGGATCTCGTCGCTGGGGGTTGGGGAGTAGAGGACGACGATCCCAGACCCGGCGATACGGGTCTGAAAATATCCTTCCTGTCCTAAAACGGCCGAAGAAACGGTTTTTTGCCGGGTGGCAGCGATATCCAGGCCGGCCGTACCGGCATAAAAATATCCTTTATCAACCACGACCCCCCCTTCTTTGGGATTAATGCGGTGCAGGAAAAAGTGGCCAAAAGTCGGTTCGAGGTAAATCTCGCCGCTGCCGTGGATTTCGTTGACAAAAAAGCTTTCACCGGAAACCATCTTGCGGGTTAACCCTTTGACCAAACCACCTCCGGTACTGGCTTTCATCTCCAATTTCCCTTTCATAAAGTAAAGGGAGCCCGGTTCAATCCGAACGTGGCTGTTATTGAGGCGAATGCGCACCATTTTTAGATGCATTCCGCTTTGATTGGCATAGTACAGATTGCGGGCGGTGCGCACATCGGCCGACCCTTTGAGGCGGCTGTACTGCACGACTTCGACGACGGTGCCGTCTTCCGCCTGGATTTGTTCGATGACTTCGAGTTGATTTAGATTGATCATGGGAACTCCGGGAGTAATAGCTAATTGCCAAAGTTAATGGCTAATTGCTAAGGTGAATAGCTAATTGCTAAAGTTAATGGCTAATTGCTAGGAAAAATGGATAGGTAATTTAAATTCTCAATGATATAGATAATTTGGGTTTGAGTAAGTTACCATTTGATTTATTTTGCAGAAGCCTACAATAATGAGTACGAACAATATGACGGTATAGTAGCATGGAATTCTCAATTTCTCTCAAACAATTGGCAATTAGCTATTGACTCTAGCCATTAGTAATTATTTATGTTTCAAAAACTCATTTCATTCCTCGATACCGCAAAGGTGGCGTACCACATTCACTCACATGAACCGATTCGTACCGTGAAGGATGCTCAGGAGAAGTGGCCGCTGGCGGTGGAAAAATTGATAAAGACCATCGCCTTTCGTCACCGGAGCGGGGTGCTTTATCTCGTGGCCGTTCGGGCGCGCAGCCGCATTGATTACGCCCGTTTGGCCGGATTGCTGGGGCACAAGCGGCGCGATCTGGCTTCGCTGGCGCCGCAAGAGGTTGCCGCGCTGCTCGGGGTGGAACCGGGTGAGGTGTTTCCGCTGCCTTTATTTGGCGGGGTAAGCGGCATTGTGTTTGATCAGCAGGTGCTGAACATCGAGCGCAGTTTCTGCGGCAGCGGCCGGCTGGATAAAACGTTGGAGATCGAAACGAAGACGCTGATTCGACTGGCGGATGGGGTGGTGGGGGAGGTGGTTAAGTCCCCCTTAGATGATTGGCCCAAGTCCCTGGAAAATTTCTGATAAGAAGCGTCCCTTTAAGGATTTTCCAGGGACTGGGGACTTATTCAGTCTCCTGCACCAACACCCAAATCGGCCCGTTCTGGAAAAAATCGATAGGGAAGAGCTGGGCTGAAAACGGGTTGGTAACCAGAACTGTAGCCGTGTTCCCTTCGATGGTAATGCGATGAGGCTCAAATCCCCAGTCGAGGGAAGTGGCCACAATATCGCGATAAGATTGGGCCAGCGGGTCGACAAATAGGCCGTCGTTAATGATGACCCGCTCAACTGTATTGATCAACAGCTCTGATTTCTGAAAATTATTGGCTTGCAGGGCGTTATCCGCTTCCGTCAACATGATTTCGAGGGCGATGTTGGTGACCTCACCCGGTTTGCGGCTGAGCTCGGCCGTTAGATCACGTTCCAGCAGCTGGCGTGGTGAGGGGAGCCATGCTTGCTCAAAGTGGGCGGTTGGGTCGTACGCCAGCTGATAATCACGCATGACATTGTAAAAATGGAGGGTGCTGTTGAGGTCGCTAATTTCAACCGGTGCGGCCGACTGTTGGCCCAGTGATCGAATCCATTCTGCTTCAAGCTGGCTTAACGATTGACCAAAATTTGCCTGCAGAGCGGCGTCAATTCTTGCCGAAGGGGTTTGATACGCGTCCGTGGGAATATTGGCGTAAAAAAGCTTGACCTGCTCCCATCCGTACCGTTCAACCAGAAAATTAAAAAAGGCACCGGCCTGCAGATAGCCGATTTCATGCTGCACCGGGTAAAAATTGTCAATTAGAGGAACCAGGTCATAAGCGAGACCGGTGTCCCGCAAGGCGCGCACGCGTTCGTTGAGATTTTCCTGTTTATAGTGACCCCCAGTGGCCCAAACCGCAACCGCTTCTGCTAAAAATGCCGGCCGATCTCCCTGAATAAATTGTTGATCCAGCAGGTGAATCGCCTCGTGGGTTAAAACTTCAGCGATTCCCCCACCGGCGTAATTGCGGTCGAGATAGGAGACCACCATCGACCCGGTGGCGTACCCGCCCTGCCCGATCACCCGATCGATAAAAAAGACGTCGTATTTGCGAGCCGGCTCTTCCTGCAGCCGGATGGCGGCCGTGCGAATTGCCTGATCGGTCAGCTCAGTCAGGTAGGTGATATCCCGCTCGGCGGCCGTGCCGGCGACCACGTGGATAAAGGCCATTTCCGATTCGGTGGTGATCCAATCGGCCGCGACCTCGCGCGTGTCCATGGCTGAACGCGGTAAAACCGTCACATCCTGAACGGCGGTATTGTTGTTGGGGTTTTCGTCCCCACTGCTAATGCGATCGTTGGGGTCTAGAGTAACCGAGATGGCATAGGTGCCGGGGGCGTTGGTTGTGTCCCAGATCCAGGGGTGTAAACCCACCACGTCTCCACCCAGGTTTCTCATTTGAAAACCGGAAGATTGGTTTAGCGGTTGGCCGTTGAGCGAAATTAATACTTCAACGGTGTCCGGATCAATCGTATCCGGAATATCGACGACAAATTGAATGGTTACCGGGTCACCTGCAAAAATTTCTCCGCTGGGATAAACAAATAATTTTTGACTGTTAATCGCCAAATCAGCCCCCGACGCTGCGGCGGCGGTGGGCGGCGGAGGGGAAGTTTCTGTGGGCTGAGGGACAGTTGGGTCAGGTTCCTGTGTTAAGGTGGGTTGCGGTTGTGATTGGGTGGGAGCCGGCAGAGTTGCTGTAGGCTCTGGTTCGGCCGTGGGGGCCACGGCCGTTAAAACTTCGACGACGATGGTGGGAATTGATTGAGTTTCTGCTTCTTCCGCCTGACCACACCCCACCAAAAAGAAGATGGCGATGAGGCCAAAAATCAAAAGTGCTTTGGATGATAGCAGCGTCTTTTTATTACTTTTGTGGATCGCGATCATTATTTAATAAAATACCCAGGTCAAACCCAGCTAAAAATATGTTTGGAATTGGTGTTTGGCCGTGTGTAGTTCAGCCAACTGCCCAAACGAATGTTCTATATCGCCGATTATAGAGGATATTAATTGAGTGGGATGTAAAGATTAGCAAATTTTTATAATAATGAGCAAAAATAAATACCGATCAACAATCACTTGTTGATGATCGGAAATTAAATCGTGATGGTCGGTGATAGGTTCTCTACCTAATTTGATGGAGTTGGCTATAATTAACCCCATTACCAGCAGAGATCAATCTCCCCAACGCTGACAATATCATAAGGAGACGTTTATATGAGCTATCAACATATTGTTGTGCCGGCTGATGGTGAAAAAATCACCTTTGCCAACGGCAAATTACAGGTGCCGGACAACCCCATTGTGGCGTATATCGAAGGTGATGGTATCGGTGTCGATATCACCCCTGCTTCAATGGTTGTATGGAATGCGGCCGTCGAAAAGGCCTATGGCGGACAGCGCAAAATTCGGTGGATGGAAATTTACAGCGGGGAAAAAGCGGCCTCAATGTACGACGGCAACTTTTTTCCTGATGAAACCATCGACGCGATGCGGGAATATCTCGTCGGCATCAAGGGGCCGTTGACCACGCCGGTTGGCGGTGGTTTCCGCAGCTTGAATGTGGCCCTGCGCCAGGTGTTGGATTTATACGCCTGCGTGCGGCCGGTTTCGTATATCACCGGCACACCGAGCCCGATGCGCACGCCGGAAAATATGGACGTGGTGATTTTCCGGGAAAACACGGAAGATGTTTATTCGGGGATTGAATTTGTAGCCGGATCAGATGAAGCCAACGCTTTGATTGAATTTTTGTCGGAAAAATTAGGAAAAGCGGTGCGGCCGGAGTCCGGTATCGGCATCAAGCCGGTCAGCGCGTTTGGCACAAAGCGGCTCGTTCGTCAAGCGCTGCAGTACGCCATCGACAACGATCGCGACTCTGTTTCCCTCGTTCATAAAGGGAACATCATGAAATTCACTGAGGGAGCATTCCGTGACTGGGGGTATGAAATCGCCCGTGATGAGTTTGGTGCTCAACCGCTGCACGGTGGACCCTGGCACACGATGAGCAATCCGAGCACCGGGAAGACCATTGTGATTAAAGACGTCATTGCCGACAATATGCTGCAGCAGCTGTTGACCCGTACGGCCGATTATGACGTGATCGCCACCTTGAATTTGAACGGGGATTACATGAGTGACGCCGCCGCAGCTCAAGTTGGCGGATTGGGGATGGCTCCCGGTGGAAATATCGGTGATGGAGTTGCCCTGTTTGAAGCCACCCACGGCACCGCACCCAAATATGCCGGTCAGGACAAAGTTAACCCCGGCAGCTTGATCTTGAGTGGGGTGATGATGCTGCGCCACATGGGGTGGACCGAGGCGGCCGATATGGTGGTAGATGCTTTGAGCAAAACCATTCAGGATAAAACCGTGACCTACGACCTCGAGCGGCAGATGGACGGGGCAACATTGCTTTCCTGCTCTGAATTCGCCGACGCGATTGTGGCCAACATGTAGTTGACTCACAGGTTCTGTTGTTATTTGAGAGTATAAAAATAGCAGCAGAACCTGTTTAATCACCCTTTGGAAACCGCAGCGCACCAGCACCTGACACCAGTTTGGACCAACCACCCAAAGTTCTAACAATCGGCGGCACCGACCCCTGCGGGGCGTTCGGCGTTTTGGCCGATCTCAAAACCTTTGCCGCTTACCGGGTTCACGGGATGAGCGTGATCACGGTTGTGACGGCCCAGAACAGTCACAGCTGGCTGGGGGCGACGTTTATCGATGCTGACTTTGTGGCTCAACAGCTCGATGCCGTTTTTACAGATTATGGGGCGGATGCGGTTAAAACCGGTTTTTTGGGGCGGGTTGAGCTCATTGAAGTAGTGGCTCGGAAGCTGCGCGAACATAAAATCCGGAACGTGGTGATCGACCCGGTGATGGTGGATGGGGAAACGGAGCCGATGTTTGGGGCGGAGGTCACGGCCGCCTACCGCGAACTGCTGATCCCTTTGGCGACGATTGTTACCCCCAATAAGGGGGAGGCCCGTTTGCTGCTCGATCGGCCGCTTGGCGAACCGGTTGTTTGGACTCAGCTCCAGCCTCAATTGAAGGCGGTTGCTCCGGGCGGCTGGCTTCTTTTGAAAGCGGTGGCCCACGGCCGTCAATGGGGGGATTGGCTGCTGCACCAGCGACAAAGTAAATTTTACCCTCAGACGTTGGTTGACACGCCAAATTTAGCCGGCAGCGGCGATACGTTATCGGCCGCCTTGGCAGCTACTTTGGCCTTGGGAGCTGACGTGCCGTCCGCGGTAAAAGATGCGCAGACGTTTACCCATCAGGCCATTGTCGAAGGGGCCACGTGGCGGCTGGCTCGAGGGCGGGGACCAACGGCGAACTTTGTGAATTTCCAGAAGCCGTAAGATTCCGGTGTAAAGGTTTACTAATGATAATCATACTGGTCATTGCGCCTTATTTTTGTTATGATTTGTGCATTCAAAATATTTTGAACGTACAATAAGGACCGTATGACATGCATCAGGATCTAGCCGCCGTCAATGATAGTACTGTGGCCGGTATCGGCCGGCTGGCCCGTTTTTTTGGCTTTAACGAGGTAATGGGTCGGCTATATGGAACCCTGCTAATGAGCCCTGATCCTCTGTCGCTGGATGATCTGGGTGAGCGCCTGCAAATCAGCAAGGGGTCCGTCAGCATGAACATGCGGGCCATCGAACGGTGGGGAATGGCCAAAGAAGTATGGATGCGGGGCGAGCGGAAAAAATATTATGAGGCCGAGTCTGATATGTGGCAGGTGATTCGCAATGTTTTGGGCGGCCGAGAGATGCGTGAAGTGCAGCTGGCTCTGCAGGTGCTGGGGGACAGCGTTAAAAGGCTCAAGTCAGCACAGGACGAATTAACCGCTGAAGAGCAGGCCTTGGCTGAATATTATCTCACCCGCGTGGCAGATTTGCGCAACTTCTTTGAATTTGCCGAAATGATGCTCAATTCACTGTTAATCACCGAAGGGGATGGGGCTCCGGAGGAGCTGGGCCAAAATTTGGGAGGCGATTTTGATTGGGGGCAAACCTTTGAACCTTGATGCTCGCGGCTTTTTCTCCAATAGGTCATTTGTGCTAAACTCTTGCCTATGGCGTTAGATTTTGAACAGCTGACAGATGATGTCATTGAGATGGCTCGATCGGCCGGAGAGCGCCGCTCGATTCGTGACGACAGGCTTGATGAAATTGAAGCGGTTTTGAGAGAATACCAGGGAGATGATGGCGGTGTTCAGCGCTTTGTATCCCATATTCAGGACACAATTCTATCATCGAGCCAGTTTAAACCTTTTGGAGGCAGCGCCTACCCTTTGCAAGAAGGGCGGTTGATCGGCTTTTCCAGCGCGTCAGCCGCGGTTGACCTGCCAGAACAAGCTACCTTGATCGCGATCGACGGCTCGCAGATTGTGCCCGATCGACATGCCGCATTTGTCTACTATCTAATCAATATTGGGGCCATCATTTTCCATCATGGGCAGGGAATCGCCCCGGAAGAGTTTAATCAGCCTACTTTGCGTTTTCCCGCACCGGATGAACTCGATAATTACCGCTTTGGCGATGGGGCCAGCGTCTCCGTTGAACGAGATTTAACCGAAATTGGCACCCTGGCCAAGCTGACCGGGCGTTATCATCGCGGTTCCACGCCAACGCTGGCCATTATGGATCAGCGCCTGCTGTATGTCCCGATTGGTGAGTTGGGGCCGGCATTTAAGCGGCAAATAATCGGTGATTGGCAGGAGGCGTTGAATCAAATCCGGGTGGCCGGAGGCTGGATTATCGGGTATGTGGACCGGCCGGGTAAAGCGTCGGTTTTGACGCTCCTCAAGTCATTCACCGCTGATTTTAATCCCAACGAGCCGGATGATTTAGGAGAGTGGGATGGCCTGGTGGATGCGGAACTGTTTGCCCGACTTTTAAGCCCCGGAGAACGATCGGCCGTGTTTGTGGACTTATCCCGCGCCAATAAAATGTTTACCGAAAGGGGGCGGGCGAACGAAATGTGCTTTTTTTATTTTAATGTGGGTCGGGTCGATCAGCCAAACATCGCTCGTGTCGATCTACCCCGTTGGCTGGCGGAAGATGAAGGGGCCGTGGCCGCGATCCACGCTTTGCTCCTCGATCAGTGTGAAATTGCGGGACGATACCCCTATGTTTTGGCCCGGGCGGATGAAATCGCCGTGGTCGGCCGGCAGGATCAGGCGGATCTCGAATTTCGCATTGCCCGTCAAATGGATGCGGCCGGGGTGTCATTTGCCGAAACGGCCAAACAGCAGTTAAAGGGGATTGTGAGAGGTGGGAAGATGAGGCATGGTTAAAGAGACCTCAGACCTCAGACTACAGACAAGAGACCGGAGACGAGAGACTAGAGATCAGAGTAAGAGTTACTATGGAACAAATTGAAATCGGCCGGGTGTTGCGGGCCAGTTCCGCCGGGTTTGCCATCGGCAGTCGAGTCAACCAGCTTTCTGCCCCGAGTTTTGGCTGTCTGGTTAAAGCCCAGCCTCTGGGCGGCCGCGAGGCGATCTACGGGCTGGTATACGATATCCACATCGATGACGATCAGCTCATTCAGCGGCTGGTCATGACCGAAAATCCACGGCCGGAGGTGATTGAAGATCAGCGACAAAATCGCATGCTGCCTTTAGAAATGAGCGTCCTGGCGGTGGGTTACCGGCTCAACGGTGAGATTCGGCAGGGATTTCCCGCCCGGCCGCCGCTCAACCTCGATCCGGTTTATTTGTGTCAGGAAGAGAGCGAGCTGCGCCACTTCACCGACAATTTGGGATATTTGCGCCTGATTTTGCGCGCGCCTACCGAGCGGGTGCCGGTTGATCAGCTTCTGGTCGCTCATATTCGCCAGGTGTATGAGCTGCGCGGCCGCGATACGGCCTGGGCGATGTCGGCCGTCAACGAAGTGATTGAGCTGCTGCGCTCAAATTATGAGCTGCTGATTCCCACCCTGGAGGCGTTGAGCGCGGAACTGCCCCAACTTTCCCTCCCCTAACCCCTCCCAGAGGGAGGGGAACTAGGTGACCTGAATCATGTGTCACTTGTAAGAAATGAACTTTGACTTACTTAATTTCTAAATTATCAGTGGGTCCGAAAGAAAATTAGCGGTGACTCAAAAAGTTATGGAAGAGTTTCATCAAGAAATCGGTTATATCGTTGGGGGAGGTTTAAAAGAAGGGCTGCGGGTGCGGCTGACGATTCCGGCCGACGAGGTGCAGGAAGGCAGCTTTGTGGTCAGCGACAGCGGCCGCTGGCGCTATTATGGTTTGGTTACCGATATTCAGCTTGGGGCTACAGACCCCCGCTTTGCCGATGAGCCAAATACCCGTTTACAGCCGGCCGTGCGTCAGGCGCTGCTCGGCCGGACGCTGTACACAACCCTCAACATCTATTCAACCCTGATGCTGGACCGCGGCCCTGAACCGGGAGAAACCGGATACGATGAGTATCAGGATCAGGCGCTGCGCGGTGAAATTTCACCCCGGCCGGTTAAAACGGTCCCGGCTCACCATGCCCAGGTACGCCTGGCAGATGAGGCTGACGTGGCCGAAATTTTTGGCAAAGAGGGGCGGGGGATGTTTGAAATCGGCCAGACAATTGAGCAGGGACACCCGGTGCGCCTCGATCTCAATAAGCTGGTCAAACGCTCCAGCGGCATATTTGGGGCCACCGGCACCGGCAAGAGTTTTTTAACCCGCATGGTTTTAGCCGGTATGATCAAAGAAGGGGTGGCGGCCGGTCTCGTTTTTGACATGCACAACGAATACGCCTATGACGATCAGGATTCGGACAACAGCACGGCCGTACGCGGTTTGCGATCCCTTTTTGGCAACAAGGTGCAGGTCGCCGCGTTAGGTAAAGGGGCCACCGTGCGCGGTCTGACGCCTGATTTTACGCTGGAAATCGGCTACAAAGATTTTGAAACCAGCGATATTGACCTGCTGGCCTCCGCCCTCAACTTAACCGACACGGCCGCCATCACCCTGAGCGCTCTGGTGCGCGAATTTGGGGAGAGGTGGTTTGGTTCGTTTGTCAAACTGCAGCCGGGCTTGACTGAAATTGATCCGGAATCGGGTAAGACGGTGCCTGCGTCCGGATCTGTCGCTTTTTGGGCGCGTGGAGCCAACATCAATGATCGGGCGGCCGAAGCGCTTCATCGTCGCTTGGCCCGTATTGCGGACAAGCCGTACGTCGTTGAGAAACCGGCCGGAGATGCCGTCTCGGCGATCGTCGACAAGTTAGAAAACGGCCGACACGTGATCCTGTCATTTGGCGCCTACGACAGCGATCTTGACTATTTGCTGGTCTCCAATATTTTGACTCGCCGCATTCGAGCCCACTGGGTCAAACAAACGGAAAGAGCCAAAAGTGAAAATAATCCCAATCCCAGACCGTTGGTCATCGCCATCGAAGAGGCACACAAGCTGCTGAATCCGCAGCTTGCCAGTCAGACCGCTTTTGGGGTTATTGCCAGGGAGCTGCGCAAATATTTTGTGACCCTGCTGGTCATTGATCAGCGGCCTTCGGGCATAGATGATGAAATTATGTCTCAGCTTGGCACCCGCATCACCGGCTGGTTGGGGGACGAAGACGACATCCGCGCCGTATTGTCGGGATTGGCCGGCCGGGACCAGCTGCGCGGCATGCTGGCCCGTCTACAGGAAAAAGAAGAGGTGCTTTTGTTGGGTTGGGGGGTGCGCATGCCGATTCCGGTCAGATCGCGCCGCTACGATCGCGACTTTTATGAGGCCATGAAAAGCGGTAAAAAGCGATCTAAAAGAGAAAGCATTGGCGACATTAATGACTTGTTGGGATTAAGCTGAACAATTAACAATTAACAATTAGTAATTAATAATTGCTAATTACTAATTGTTTAGCTAACTCTAAACCCTCTCCCTTATTATTCGACCATGATCTATTTAATTGATGGGCACAATCTCATCGGCAAGATGCCGGATATCGATCTGGCAGACCCAGATGATGAAGAGAAGTTAATTGGCAAACTTCGAGATTGGGCCAGACAAAGCCAAAAACGCACCGTCCACGTTTATTTTGATCCGGGTTCCCTGGGTGGGTTTGGCAATTTGATGGGGGGAAGTGGGATCAAGGTAGAATTCGCCCGCATGGGGCAAATCGCCGACGATCTGCTGATAAAAAAGCTGCGGCAGATCCGCAATCCGCAGGAATACACGCTCGTTACCAGCGATCGGGCCATTTTGGATGCAGCTCGTAAAAAACGGGTGGGGTATATCCTGTCAGAAGAGTTTGCCGCCCTGCTGGGTGAAGATTTATCTGGCAAAGCGGAGGTAGAAGAAACAGATCAACCGGCCGATCCGGGGGAAGGGGAGGAAGTTGATTTATCAGCTGATGAACTGCAGCAGTGGCTGGCGGTGTTTGATAAGGCGCCTCGCCCCCAACGGCCTCAACCAAAACCGGTTGAATCAAAAAAGACCGGGCCGGTTAAGGCACAGAAGCCAGCGCTGCCTCCAGCAACCATCGACGAATTAAAAGAGGGCATCGGCTTGATGTCCGATCATGACGTCGCGGAATGGTTGACATTGTTTGAAAAAGAGGAACGGCCGCCGTCACCCCAGCAGAACGATCAGCCACAGCCACCTCAGAAGGCCAAGCGGCCGCTGCGCAAAAAACCGATCAAGAATCAAGTAAATCCTTCTCCAGATCAGAAATATGATGGCTTGTCATCGGACGAGATTGATGATTGGCTTGATTTATTTGAGCGAGGAGAAAATGATGAGTAATGTGCAAAATATCTACAAAATTGTGCAAAATATCTACAAATCCGCATTTAAAGATTAAAACTTTGCAAATATTGGCTTAATTAGGTTGATTATGATGAGATGTTAACATTTACGCGATATAACATGGACATGCTTAGTTGAGTTCAAGAGGAACCCTCCCCAAACTGGCACGAGAGAAACGCGACTGGAACAAGCTCAACTAGGACAGGGAATGTCTCCCCTCCTCGACCGACATTTCCCGCCATTTTCTTTGTTACTCAACATGCTTCCCTCCTGGCATAAGAGTGACGTTAAGGCTTCCGTACTCCCCAACGGAAGCCTTTGTTTTTTTTACCGGTCAATTGATCAAAAACCTAAAAGCGGCTGAAAAACCAAAAGGCCCCACATTAAGTGGGGCCTTTTGAAGGAAGAGGAAAAAAGGAGGACAGAAAATGATGGACAGGCGTTTGCTTTTTGGTATTGCCGTTGTTGTGTTGTTGAAGTTGTTGTTGTTCCGGCTAACCAATTACAGTTATTATTCTAGAGGTTTGGTTCGAATTTGTGAATAGGTATTTAATACTAGGTCGCTGGTCCTGTTAAGTAGGTTACAAAATCACACTAATTCGAAGGATTGCAGGCGAGCCGGAACGTGAACTTCGGGAAATCCTTGAGATCGCAGAAGATCGGCTAAGGTGCCAGCGGCTTCCAGCTCTCCATGGACCAGAAAGGTATGGCGAGGTTTGGGATTAATGTGATTGGCCCACTTGATCAGGCCTTCTTGATCGGCATGACCGGAGAAGCCGTTCATCGTAATGACTTCAGCCCGCACTTTATAGGTTTCTCCAAAGATACGCACTTCTTCATTTCCCTCAACCAGCCGCCGGCCGAGGGTGTGGGGAGCCTGCCATCCCACGATCAAAACGGTGTTGCGGGCGTTGGCAATGTTATTTTTAAGATGGTGCAAAATCCGGCCGGTTTCCGCCATACCGCTGGCGCTAATTATAACGGCCGGATCCTTGGAACGATTGACCGCTTTGGATTCTTCAACGGCCCGGGTATAGCGCATTTTTTCACCGCTAAATGGATCTTCCCCCTGTAAAATCATTTCGGCCATCTCTTCATCATACGCTTCGGGGTGTAGGCGGTAGACGCTGGTGGCGTTAATCGCCAGCGGACTGTCGACATAGACCGGAATACTTGGAATTTGATCGCTTTCCATCAGCTCGTAGAGACGATAAACCAATTCCTGGGTACGGCCGACGGCAAAGGCCGGAACGATCACTTTTCCCCCGCGATTAACCGTTTCTCGAACGATTGTGGCCAGCTGCTGGTTGGCCGGTTCATCCGGATCATGGAGGCGGTTGCCGTAGGTGCTTTCCATGATTAATATATCGGCCGAGGTGGCAAAATCAGGGTCTTTTAAAATCGGCCGATCGGCGCGCCCAATATCTCCGCTAAAGACCAAACGCCGCGTTTGGTTGTCTTCCTCAATATCGAGAATAACCGTGGCTGATCCCAACATATGCCCCGCTTCAATAAAGGTGAGGGTTATTCCCGGAAGCAGCTTGTAAGCGCGATGATATCCAATGCCAATAAAATATTTGAGCGAATCCAGGGCATCAGCGATCGTATAAATTGGGTCAACCGGTGGCAATCCCTTGCGTTTGCGTTTGCGGTTCAAATATTCAATGTCCTGCTCCTGGATTTTACCGCTGTCGCGCAGCATAATGGCGCATAAATCCCGCGTGGCGTACGTGCAAACAATGTCGCCGGTAAATCCACTTTTGACTAAATTTGGGATATTTCCACTGTGGTCGATATGGGCATGGGACAAGACGAGCACGTCAATTTCGGAGGCCTCAAACGTCAGCTTTTTGTTTTGCTCATAGCTTTGGCTGCGTTTCCCTTGAAAGATGCCGCAGTCGAGCAAAATCTTATAGCCATTTGCCTCGACCAGGTGTTTGGATCCGGTGACCGTTTGAGCCGCACCATGAAAAGTGATTTTCATCTCTTTATTGTCCTTGTTTGCCGTTGAGTACCTGCAAAATTTCAGCTCCGTAGGTACGGCTGCGCCAGCGGCCGATCACCTCCTGGTGAGCGTGAATTTCCTGCATGGATTTTGGATTTTCCCGGGCGATCAACCACAGGGCATCTTTGCTCATCACCACATCTGACTCAACCCCTCGAGCCACGGCACGATCACGTCGCCATTGATGAAGTTTTTCATACCGATCGAGAACGGCCTGCGGCGGTCTTCGCGGGGGGCGCGGCCGTTTGGGCGGTTTGTTTTTTAACCCTTGATCGATGACGCGCAGCATTTCTACTCCATATCGCCTGACCAGCCAATTTCCCAAACCTTTTAAGCGATATAGATCTTGCATCGACCGTGGCTGCTGCTCAGCCATACGCAATAAAACTGAATTGCCAATCAGCTTGAACAAGGGGCGATTGAGCTTTTCAGCCAGCTGTTGACGGTAGTTGTAGAGGGCAAAAGCCACCGATTTTTCTTGGGGGGTCAGTTCCGAAATGCCATTTAGCGACCAAAAGCGATTGGGATCAAATGGATCATTGCCTGGTTGAACTTGAGCCTGCCAGGCAAATATTTCGGCCGCTTCTTCTATATGCCCCCCTTCGATCAACTCTTTTCCCAGACGCTCCCGCAGCTGAAACAGATAATGCGTATCGCGTTGGGCATAAGCCAGCTGTTCAGCCGAAAGCGGCCGTTTACCCCAATCGGCGCGTTGATAACGCTTATCCAATTCGATATCAAAGAGTTCGGCCATCATGTTGGCTAATCCAATGCGTTTATATCCCAGGATGCGTGCGGCCCACATGGTGTCAAAAAGATTGTTGAGCGGCCAATCAAACTGTCGTCTAATTAAAATTAAGTCATATTCAGCCGCGTGGAATATTTTCTCCACATTGGGATCAGCCAGCAGCGTTTTCAAAGGGGACAAATTTAAGCCAACTAGAGGATCGATAATAAAATCCTGCGCCGGGGTCGATATTTGAATCAAACAAACTTCTTCGCGGAATACGTACATGCTGTTTGATTCCAGATCAACTGCCAACTGATCAGCTTCTTCTAGAGTTGCTAAACACGCTTGCCATGCTTGGGGCGTATCGATATAACTAAATGGGGGTAATTCCAAAGATGACATCCTACTTATTATGCCTGTTGTTCGTACCAGTGCCAAAATTGGCGAACCCCATCCGCGACTGAAATTTGCGGGTTATAGTTGAGAAGGCGGCGCGCTTTGGAGATATCTGCATAGGTTCGAGTCACATCAGCGGAAATTTTTGGTTGGTTGATTAAGTGCGCTTTCCCTCCGGCCAAATCCTCTATCAGGGTGATAAAATCGCGCAAAAGTGTGGGCTCGCCACACCCTAAATTTAATATTTCGTATCCTAATGGTTTATCGATGGCCAGTACAAGACCATCGGTTATATCTTCAACCGAAGTCCAATCGCGATACATCTCGCCGTTGTTGTAAAGGGGGATTTCCTTCCCCTGGCGAATGCTCTCCGCCACGAGGTAAGCCATCATGTCCGGCCGATTGTTCGGCCCATAAACGGTAAAAAACCGCGTCGCCGTAAAGTTGAGGTCAAAGAGATGGTGATAAGCATGCCCTAAAATTTCAGCCCCTCTTTTGGCGGCCGCATAGGGCTGGAGCGGCCGGTCACACGGGTCGGTTTCGACAAAGGGGATTTGGGTAGTATCTCCATAAACGGATGATGTTGAGGCAAAAACAAAGTTAGAGACGTTATTGAAACGGGCGCCATCCATTAAATTCTGCGTGCCGTTGTAATCAACCTCGATATATAGAGCGGGATATTTGACCGCATTTCGGACGCCGGCCATTGCTGCCAGATGAGCCACGGCATCAAAACGCTCCGAGGCGAATAAATCTAATATCATCTGGCGTTTGCGAATATCCTCTTCAATCATTTGAAAAGAGGGGTAGCTGTTTAACCTTGTTTCATTGGCCCGCTTTTTTTGCGGATCATAATAATTATTGAAATTATCTAGACCAATGACGGTGTCCCCTCGCCTGAGTAATTTCTCGGCCAGGTTACTGCCAATAAATCCGGCGGCACCGGTCACCAACACTTTCATAGCATAAATCCTTAGGCTAAAAAATTTTTTTGATCGATCGGAATGGGAATATCACCTATCGGTTACCGGAAGCAAATCGAGAACCTGCAGCTGTAGACGGCGGTTTCCTTTCCATTCGTTGACCGAAACGGTGTATACGATATCCAAATGGGATTTCAGGCGGCCGGCCCAGCTTCCCAGACCAAAACCGATACCCTTGATGGTCCGCCAGGGATCGACAACCAGCTCGACTTGCAGATGAGAATGATCCCGGCCAACCGCCCGATGGTGAATCAATTCGATACTGCGGCTGATAAAAACCGGGGCAACATTGGCACAGCCGGTTGGTTCGAGTTGGGTTAGTACTCCATGCAAAGCCCAATCAACCATCGACAAATCAATTTCACAATCCACTGAAATTGTAGGTCGCAGGTCTGCGCCCTCAAGCATTTCGCCCGCAATTTTGCCCATCCGCTCAGTGAAGGTTGAAATATTGTCATTGCGAATGGTTAACCCGGCCGCCTGGGCATGGCCCCCATACCGCACCAGCAAATCTGCCACCTGATCCAGCGCATTGGTCATGTGAAATTCAGGGATCGAGCGACAGGAGCCGTGACTTTCTTCTTCGCCAATTTCCAGTACGATAGCCGGCCGGTAGTAATTTTCTTTTAGACGGCCGGCCACCAGGCCAATCACCCCTGGCAAAAAATCTTCATGGGCGGCGATGAGCAGATGTTGATCGGTCAACTCGCCAATTAACGTTTCCGCCTGCAGATTCAGCTGGGTGGTCATGTGTTGGCGGGTGCGATTGAGATCGTTGACCTTGTGGGCCCAGAAGCGCGCCTCTTCCAGGTTGGTGGCGGTCAGCAAATAGGCCGCGATGTATGCGTGTCCGGGGCGATTCATGCGGCCGCGCGGACCGTTTACTTCAACCGTTTGCGGCCCGATTCGACCGGCGGCATTGATGCGCGGCCCCAGGGCAAAAGCGATACTTTCCGCAGTGATTTGACCCTTCTTTAAACCGGCGACTTCAGCCAAAGCGACCAACCCCGGCCGGTTAAGCTGATTGAGGACCGTTAAGCCATCGCGCACCAGCAGGCGATTTTCACCCAGCAGGGGGGTCACGTCCGCTACGGTGCCGATCGCCACCAGATCGAGAAGGGACGTTGTGTCAAAGTCTGTTGCGTGGTGGATGTGCAGCGCCTGAGCTAATTTATAAGCAAGACCCACCCCGGCCAACATCTCTTCAGGGTAGGTGCAATCCGGCTGTTTGGGGTTGATGATGGCCAGCGCGGGCGGCAGCTCACTCCCCAGGTTATGGTGATCGGTTAAGATGACGTCCAGGCCGTTTGATTGTGCCTGAGCCACTTCCGCCACCGAACGAATGCCGCAGTCGACCGTGATGACCAGCTTGGCCCCAAAATCCTGCTGAATTTTAAGCAGGGCGTCGTGGTTTAAACCGTATCCCTCATCGATGCGATCGGGAATGTAGGGGCGCACCTGGCTGCGATCAAATCCCAATCGTCGCAGGGCTTCGGTTAATAAAACGGTTGAGGTGACCCCATCGCAGTCAAAATCTCCGTAGACCACGATGTTTTCCTGATTTGCCAGCGCCTCACCAATACGTTGGACGGCCGCCCCCATTCCTTTGAGTTCAAACGGGTCGGTTGAAAGTAAATATTGTCCGGTGATAAACGCTTCGATTTCCGCTTCGGTTGTTAACCCTCGGTTGTACAAAACCTGCTGCAAAATCGGATGATAGTGAGAAATTCGCTGCCCTACATCGGAGGGCATAATTGGGGCGATTTCCCATCGCTTTGATGTCATTTCGGTGATGGAACCCATAACGGTATCTTAGCCTCTTGGCGGTATTTTGAAAAGATTGCTGATCACTTATAAAACGTCAAATTGCCGAATTGTGTCCATCTTCACCCTCTTCGGGCGGATCAGGGCCATAAACTGCGGCCGACCAATCAGATAAGGGAAAGAAAACTTCAAGCAGTTCGCGCAATTCTTCATCCAATCCATGACGAATGTGATATCCGATAAATTGATCAGCCAAGTCGTGATGGGTTTCGGCGGTCAACTCCTCAGGCGGTACCGTCAACAAGTCAGCCCAAGCGCGTAAATCTTCAATCTCCAGGTAATGAGCAACCAATTTTATAAAATCCGGAGGCGGCGGCGGGGGCACAACCGGCGGAAATTTTTCCCGGTAGAAACTGATAATTTCCTGCGGCCGGTTCCAGCGGGCAATGACCTCGGGAGGAAGCGGCAGCGGATTTCCCGCCAGCTGTAAATTTTCCAGCCGGCTTAAGTTCAATACCCCTTCCGGCAGGTGCACCAGTCGATTGCTCTTTAAATTGAGGTTGGTCAGGTTCGCGCACTGGGCCAATTCATCGGGCAGGGCGGTCAGCTGATTGTTGACCAGGCTTAGCTGGAGTAAATTTTGCAGTTGACCGATCTGGACAGGGAGCGTTTTTAGCTGATTGTCTCGCAGGCTCAAATGGGTTAGGGAAATCGCCTGCCCGATCAAATCAGGCACGTGCTCGAGCTCTAATCCGCTGAGATCCAGATGGGTATCCTGGCCATCAATCACTTCCTGAATTAGATCGGCCGCGTAGGTGTGAATATCGCTCATTTTGACGATTAGCTTTTTATTGACGCCAGACCGGGAAACCCATTGGTCGTTTCGGCCGTTGTCACCGCCCGGCGAATCGCCTCTTTAACGACGTGAACCGCACCGGCGGCCACAGCGTCAAAGGGCACGTCTTCGATTAACCCGGTGGAAAGGGCAAAAGCGGTATCACCATCGTGCATCGTATGGGCCGGCCGGATGGAGATTGACAATCCATCATGGGCTCGCTGGGCCAGGCGATTGGTTTCAACTTTGCTCAGCTTGGCGGTGGTGGCTACGACGACCAGGGTGGTATTGGTCAAGGAGGGTGGTGGTGCTGTGGGGAAGCGGCGAAGAGGGTCCTGCTCGACCATCCAGCGGCCGGATTGATGATCACGAGCGCCGGCTAAGACCGTGCCGTCCTCATTGACGACATCACCCACCGCGTTGACCACGGCCCCGGCAAAGACCGTCACGCCATCAACTTCAATCGTGGCCATGCCAAAACCGCTTTTCATAAAATTGAGGAATCCGGACCATTTCCCAACGGTGACGCCTGCCCCAGCGCCCACGCACCCTTCGGCCGGTGCTTCACCGCTGTCCGCAGCTAGACTGGCCTCGTACCCCATATGGCTGTCCGGCTGCCGCTGGCCGCCGTTGATAAACAGATCGTACACGACCGCGGTGGGCACGATGGGAACCGGTTTAACCGGGGTGGGGTGCCCGATTTCCCGTTCAGCCAAATAGCGCATGACCCCGTCGGCCGTGGCCAACCCGAAGGCGCTCCCACCGGTCAGGCAAACGGCGTGGATATAGGGCACGGATTTGAGGGGATCGAGCAGGGCGATTTCCCGGCTGCCGGGCCCCATGCCTCGAATTTCAACCCCGCCAACCGTGTTGGGCGGGCATAAGAAAACCGTACAGCCGGTGTGGTGTTCATTATCTGTTGCGTGTCCGATACGAAGATTGGCGTAGTTAGGCATAAGTTTAGCAATTTAGCGCGGCCCTGTGGGCCTGTTAGCACGAGGCTGCGCCTCTTTTAGCTCGGCGCTAACGCGCCTGTTAGCTAACAGCTGAAAGCCGCGAAGCGGCGGGCTAAAAGGCCGTCAGGCCGTGCTGTTGAGCTAATAAAAAAAAGCCCCTCTTTCGAGCGGCCTTTGGTAGGGCGAGTGGTGGGATTTGAACCCACGATCTTCTGGGCCACAACCAGACGTGTTAACCCCTACACTACACCCGCCATGCGAAGTCGGATTTTACACGAATTTATTCCGCCTAGCAAGATGAAAACCCTATTCAAAGGGGGTTCCAATCTTGGCCTCCTCCAAATTTCTAACGAGAACTGATTTGGCCGTTCCGCCCCAGCCGTACTCAATTATTTGACCCGCTTCAAGAACAAAATACCGCTTGAGGTCCTCACCTGAATACTCTTCAACACGATTGCCGCGCCGAATCAGCGTCATGTTGGCCGTTACCTGCCCCGATCTTTCATGAAAATGTTGATAGGTCATTGTTTTCCGGCTTCCCATTTTTTTTAGAATGACCTTGATGGCTGATCCCGGATAAACATCTGGGGGTTGGTCAAAGTCCACCCATTCGCCATTTCCAACTTTATAGGCGAGCACCAGGGCGTCATTGTATTTGATCCAGAAGGGATTTTCTTCGAGTTGGCCGTTGATTACAAGATGGGCATTGCAGAAGATGATCCCCTCTTCATCTCGTTCTTCATAGTAACCAACTTTTTGACCGTCGATTTCAAACGTAAAGTACTTCATAAGCCGTGACTACATTTAATGCTCCACGGTTTTGCACCAAGCAGCGGCAGATGTTTTCTCTGGTGAATGGTAAGGGTCAAGTGGATACATTTTGATTGCCATTGGCGGTTGACTTCATGCTTGCCAGGTGGGCGATCGATGCCCCAATAACGACATTGGCGACAAGCTGTGCGCCGCTGACTTCTCCCCGAATTATTTCAAGATACGCGGTTTGAGCCAGCTGCTCATCGCTTAACGATTTCAAGGTGGCGATGACCCGCCTGGATTCATTTTGCAAATAGGCCAAGACTGCTTCCTGAGAGTCATTGGCGTGCAGCAGGGCGTTTTGAGCATTTTCCTCATCCACTTGCGATCCGGTCATTTTGGGTAAGGGCAGTCCTGCAGCGATCTTTTCTACCCAGGCTATGCGCCCGTAATGGGCAATACCTACGTGATGGGCGGTTGACGCAATTGACCACCTCTCCGCCCCGGTGTGTTTTTGCCAATTTTTATCAGAGCAGGTGGATACAAAATCAATTAATTCCTGGTGCAGGCTCTTAAATTGATGGAGGAGCTGGTTTGTTTGACTGGCATTGTGTGAGGTCATATAGGTTCTTTTGAATGTTGAGAAAGTGATTAAAAACGCCACAATAGCGCTGGCTGAGCTTGTCGAAGCCGAAGGGACTCACTGCATTTAACGTGCCGCTTCGGTCCGACGCAGCCTTCGACAGGCTCAAGCATCGTCCTATGACAGGCTCAGGCATCGTCTTCAATGAGTTATTAAACACACTTTAATCATTAAATGATTGGAGTTTAAGCAAATTGCAAGAATTATTCAAAATTTAATTGTCCGCAGATAATTTTAGCTATGATACTTTTTGTAAACTACTTATGTGGCTTATAAAAACTTTTCTAAAATAATTTGTCCACAGATTGCGCAGATTTTCGCAGATTACAGACAAAAATCTGCGGCCATCTGCGTAATCTGCGGATATTTTTTTATAAAACTTATTGTGATCCACCTAATCGAACGATTCTGACAAACCAATCATATTCCCATCCGGATCGTAAACGGCCGCCAGCCGCTCACCAAACGGTTTTTGAACCGGCGGGTAGCGCACCAGGGCTCCCATATTAACCAGACGTTGAAAGGTATAATCAAGATCCAGCACTCGAAACCAGAGGGAAACCCCACCAAACGGATTGCGAGGCTGATCCACCTGATCAAAGCCGAGATAGAGGTCTTCAAGCTGAAAGCCGGTATGGCCGGGCGCGCGGAATGGTTCATCAAGTTCAAAGGCGATGCGATAAAAATCAGCCAGATAAGTCATGCGATGGGTAAAGATGATGGCGGTATCGACACGCGTGATGAGCATTATTGATTCCTTGTTTCGGCCGTCGTCAGATCGTGGGATCTGAGTTTCCAAAACGCCGGCCGTTTATCGTACACGATCTGTTCCGCCCCTAAAAATCTTCCCAGATCGGCGATGGTTTCCCCAATAGCGGCGGCCGTTTGACCATCTTTTGGGGCGTCATTTTGCGCATAGACATTATGAATGGTTAATATTTTTTTCTTGTAATCCATTTTGGGATCAATCCGGCCGATCAGCTGATCGTGATGCAAAATGGGGAGAACATAATAGCCAAATTCCCGTTTTGCTTTTGGCACATAAATTTCAATGCGGTAGTAAAAATCCCACATCAGTTCCGTGCGATTGCGATCGCGGATCAGATTATCAAAAGGTGAAAGTAACGCGGTTTTACCCCGCCAATTATCAGAGCGAATCGCTTCTAAATGGGGAAGCTGGTCGGGGGTTAAAAACCACTCTCCCGGCCAGCCGTCAATTTCCACCGGTAAAATTTGTTTTTCGGTCGCCAGCTGCGGCAAAATCGCTTCAATCCCCGGGTAGCGCCCTTCTATGAAGTGCTTTTTAATATCCGCCAAACGGCCGACCCCCAGCGACCGCAGCGCTTTTTGAGCGGCATCGGCGGTGACCGCTTCGCTTGACCAGCCGGAATCCAATGATTCAAGCGGCAAAACCCGTGAGGCCAGATCCCACCAGCGCTTCAGCCCGTCTCGTTTGGCAACCAGAATTTCACCGCTTGTCCACAAGTAGTCGAGCATAAAGGCGACGCTGCGGCCGGAAGACCATCCGCCAGATTCCCAGGGAACCTTCGATTGATTTTCAAATTGATTGGTGAGCAGCGGGCCGCGCCGGTCTAATTCACTCAGGATGTACGCTTTAAACTCCGGGTTGTCGTGGACCCATTTATTCAGCCGCTTTGCCCAGCTGCTTTTAGGGGAGGCAGCGTAGCGTCGCATGTGGTGCTCATGGAGAGGGAAATCTTCTGTCAGCACAATTGAAGCGGCGTGGGCCCAATACTCAAAAATCAGCTGTTCTGCAACCAGGTCATGGAGCCACTGGCGATTGTACTGCCCGAGGCGGCTCCACAATACGAGATATTGAGTGCGTTCTACCGCTCGTATCGGATCGAGCTGCAGACAGCGAATTTTTTGCATTGTTTTGTAAAGCGCCTCTTTTGAGGCCGGGTGGTTTGAGTGGGTAAGCTGTTGGGCTGAAATCGCCAAACGTCTTGCTTCTGTTGGTGTAAGCTGAATTGATTTGGTCATCCTCTCTCACTTTTGAGTAAATGGGTTACTGATGACATTATAAAGCGGAACAAATGTTCGGGTCAAGCTGCGGATACCAAACCGGCCGCTTATCGATTGGCAGAATCAAATCGAATTTTCGCAAACGGGTCAAATCAGGTTGCGGAATTAGAACATGTGTGCTATTATTCGCCTTGTCTGATCACACCCCTTTAGTACCATTTACCCTCCCTTTTTTGATTGTTTGATGTGTAATCATTTCTATTAACCATTCAAACAGGGGACTAAATTACATCTTGCCAGTAGGTGAGGAGGTTATTACATGTTTGGTGTTCAAGAACAGTCGGTGGCGTCGCTGGTTGAAATCGTTCCAACTTCGAATATATTGCCAACGCTGCTGCGGGTGGCTGAAACAACCCTGGAGAGATATCCGGTGGCGGATGTCTTTGCCCTGGCCCAGGGATTGGTTCACTCGAAGGTCGTTCAAGTGCGTATGTTGGCGATTACCCTTTTGGGTTTAACGGCCGATCAAATTGTTGACGCGAAGACGATGATGCGCAAAATGGCCGCCAATGATGATTCTGAATTGGTCCACGATGCTTTGGGAGTTGCTTTTGAACTGTATTGTTCAAGAGTCGGCTATGCGTATGTACAGAGCGAGATCGCGGAGTGGTTAACCGATCGATCACCTATTGTCCGGCGAGCGGTAATTGAAGGGTTGCGGGTGTGGACCGATCGCCCATATTTTGATTTGTGGCCAGAAGAAGCGGTGGCTTATTTGCAGTGGCTGGTGGATGACGATGATGACCATGTGGCCCAGTCTGCTCACGATGCCTTAAACGAGGTGTATGACAGCTACCCCCATTTGCGGCTTGAAGTTTAGCGCGGCCGGTTTGATTTAAATTGACCGAGAGTGTCTTTTGTCGATAGACGAAGGACACTCTTTTTTTATGAGTCAGGTAAGAAAGTTGACAATTTTTGTCAACTTTGGGGTTTAATTTGAAGTAGAGATATGAAGGCTTCAAGATTAATTACGTTGCTGATGCTGCTGCAGACGCAGGGTCGGATGACGGCCAAAGAGCTGGCTGCCCGGCTTGAGGTATCGACGCGGACCATTTATCGCGATATCGATGCGTTGAGCGCGGCCGGGGTGCCGGTTTATGCGGAACCGGGCGCTCACGGGGGATGCGCTCTGGTAGACAATTATCGCACTTCTTTGACCGGTTTAAACGAAGAAGAGGTGCGGGCATTGTTTATGTCAACTGTACCATCGTTGATGACCGGTCTTGGCGCAGACAAGTCGGCCGATTCTGCGCGCTTAAAATTAACGGCCGCTCTGCCGCCATCCTTTCAAAAAGAAGCGCAGCGCATTCAGCAGCTGATTTTTCTCGATCCGGTTGGCTGGCTGCAATGGGATGAACCAACCCCATTTTTGCCGCTCGTGCAGGAGGCGTTATGGGAGGAGCGGCGGGTACGCATGCTGTATCGCACGGCCGCCGGCACCTGGAATAAGCGCCTGGTGGCTCCATATGGGTTGGTGGCCAAAGGGGGGATCTGGTATTTGGTAGCCGAAAGTCAGGGGCGGATCACGACCTTTCGCATCTCTCGTATTCAGGAAGCCGCTTTGACCGGTCATCATTATTCCCGGCCGAACGAATTTGATTTAAAGCAATACTGGGAGGAGTGGGTCACCGGTTTCGAGGCATCCCTGAAAAATTTCCCGGTTGAAATCCGGGTGCCGCCCACCGGCATACAACCGCTAATTGAGGTGTTGGGGGAGGGGGTTCATCAGATAGCGGCCCGCACCGGCCGTTTGGATCGTCAGGGGAATCTATTTATTGAGGTTTCCTTTGGATCGGCTGAAGAGGCGTGTCGCAAACTGTCCGGGCTGGGGCATGAAGTGGAAGTGATGCGGCCGCCCGCGTTGCGGCAGATGATGTCTGAAACGGCGAGAAAAGTGATGGAGCTTTATGGGATGAAGACAAGAGACTACAGACGTCAGACCACAGACGAGAGACAAGAGACGAGAGACGAGAGACGAGAGACGAGAGACGAGAGACGAGAGACGAGAGACGAGAGACGAGAGACGAGAGACGAGAGACGAGAGACGAGAGACGAGGCGACTTGACATAAAGTGAAGAAAAATGTAGACTTTTTGAGAATCGTAAATCGTAAATCGTAAATCGTAAATCGTAAATCGTAAATCGTCTCTTGTGTTATAATTCCCTCACTTAAGCAAAGAAGGGACAGCACATGATCACCATTGTTTCGTGTACTGTCCTCTCGGTGCTTATCTGACTGTTACAAATTTCAAACAGGAGAATACCCGAGATGGATGATTTACTGGCGCTAGAAACGCGTTTAGGTGTAGATATTTCAGATTATGCCTTATTGGCCACGGCGCTTACACACCGTTCCTATTTAAATGAAAACGAAGACGTGCAGGAAGACAACGAGCGCTTAGAGTTTTTGGGCGACGCGGTAATTGATTTGATCGTAGCTGAATACCTTTTCCGCGAGGATGCGGATATGCGAGAGGGGGAGATGACCTCCCTAAGAGCCGCGCTGGTACGAGCGGAGACTCTGGCCCGCTTTGCCCAATCGGTCGGTGTGGATGAAGCGCTCCGTTTGGGGTATGGCGAGGCGGAAAACGGCGGCCGTCATCGAGTAGCGACCTTGTGTGCTGCTTTTGAAGCGGTTGTCGGCGCCCTTTATCTCGACATCGGCTTCCAAAAAACCAAAACATTTGTTGAAACCATTATTGCTCAGGAGTTAACTGACATATTGGCCAACGACCTTCATAAAGACGCTCGCAGTGAATTTCAGGTTTGGTCGCAGGCGACGTTTAATGCGACGCCACGCTATGCGGTGGTGGGAATGAGCGGACCAGATCACGAAAGGCAATTTACCGTCCAGGTCACCATTGGGGAGAAGGTGTGGGGTGAAGGAATCGGCCGCTCTAAGCAAACCGCCGCTCATGCGGCCGCGCGCGAAGCGATGAAACAGGTTGATCAACTCGTCCAGAATGAGGGTTCGTGAAGCTGCTGATTACCGGAGGAAGCGGTTATGCCGGCTCCCATCTTGTGCGGTTGGCCCAGCAGTTTGGGCATCAGCTTTCCTACACCTACTTCTCAGCGGATCCTTTGTCCGGCGGTGTCCAAATCGATCTTCGCCGCCAGGATGATGTCGTAAATTTGGTCCGGGAGCTGCGGCCGGATGTGATCGTTCATATGGCCGGTTCAAATCGATCGGCAGATATGGTCACCGTCATTGAAGAAGGGACGCGGGCTGTTGTCACAGCGGCCGAGGTGTGCCGAGCGCGTTTAATATTTATGTCAACTGATGTTTTGTTTGACGGCACAAGCGCCCCTTATAAGGAAGAAGACCCGCCTACACCCCCGCATCCATACGGCCGGGCAAAAGCCAACGCCGAGAAAATTGTAGCCCAATGGCCGAACCACGTGATTGTGCGCCCCTCGCTGATTTATGGATTAAAGCAAATGGATCTAGGGACCACCTGGATGGCCCGCTCAATTAAAGCCGGCGAGCAGGTCACTTTGTTTACCGATCAATGGCGCTCGCCCGTTTGGGTTGAGACTTTGGGGCAGGCGTGTTTGGAACTGGCGGAAAATGAGTTTGTAGGGATATTGCACGTGGCCGGCAGCCAGCCTCTCACGCGGGCTGAATTTGGCGTGAAAATGTTGGCCTGGTGGGGGATTGAAGATCGAGGTAATTTGCGTTTGGCACCTACACCCACCGATGCTCCGTGGCCGCTCAACACGGTGCTTGATATTACGCGGGCGAAGCGGTTGCTAAAAACCCCGTTTCCCGGTGTAAATGAGGTGTTAGAACAGGGTAAGATTAGGTCAAAAATGGGCTGATTTTTTGTTAAATTTGCATAGTAATAAAGGGCTAATTTACTAATCATAAAGAATGTAAAATTCTTCACAAATAGGGGTTGACTTTTGTTTATTGACTATGCTAGACTGCACACCCAATGCAGGTTAATACACCCTACTATGACTTACAGCGTCATTCAGGAGCTGTCCTAAAATTAGGCAAAAGGAATAGAAGCAATATGAGTAATTCTGCCAATCCATTAGAAGAAATGGACCTGGTAAAAAATCTGCTGTCTGAAGCAACCGAACGTGGGTATGTCACTTACGATCAAATCATAGAAATGGTACCGGAAGTTGAGAACAATTTGATGTTGCTCGACTCAATTATGGATGATCTCCAAGAAGCCGGTATCCCAACATACGAAAACGCCAAAGAGGCCAAATTGGCCGGCATGGAAGTCATTGATGAGGATGAAGAAAATCCTTTTGATGAAATGTATGGCGGAAATAATGGCGGCCGGCGAGCCCCATTATTTGACCTGAGCGGTGTTCCAATTGATGACTCGGTTGGACTCTATTTTCGAGAGATGGGCCAGCAATCTCTATTGACCGCTGAAGAGGAAGTACAGCTGGCCAAAGAAATTGAGCAGGGTCGTGAAGCCGAAGACAAGATGGCTGAGCTGGATCCCGACGAACTCGACTTTGATCTCCAATTTGATTTGGAGAATCTGATTGGGGTTGGTGATGCCGCTCGTGCTCACCTGATTCGGGCCAATACGCGACTGGTTGTTAGTATTGCCAAGAAATATCGCGGCCGTGGGCTGCAATTCCTCGACCTGATTCAGGAAGGAAATGTGGGCCTGATGAAAGCGGTCGAAAAGTACGATTACAAGCGCGGTAATCGCTTTAGCACTTACGCCACCTGGTGGATTCGCCAGGCGGTCACCCGTGCCCTAGCAAATCATGGACGCACGATCCGTATCCCCGCTCATTTGGGCGGCCGCATCAGCAAGCTGTATCAGGTCGCGCAGGAAATGGAGCAGGAGCTGGGTCGCCAGCCAACAGCCGAAGAAATCGCCAAAAATATGGATTTACCGGCCGATCGCGTGCGCTGGATGCTGCGAACCAGCAGGCAGCCGGTTCACCTTGAACGACCGGTTGGCGATGAATCTGACGCTGAACTGGGCGATTTTATTGAAGATATCGATGCCCCACCTCCAGCTGAAATGGTGGCCCAAACGATGTTAACTGAAGAGATTAGCGAAATTCTCGATCAGTTGACCCCACGCGAAGCTCGCATCCTCCGTCTGCGCTACGGCTTGCAGGACGGCGAGTCTCGGACGCTAAAAGAAGTTGGGGAAATGTTTGGCCTTTCGCGCGAACGCATTCGCCAGCTTGAAAAAGAGGCCCTGCGGAAACTTCGTCACCCAAACTTTGCCGGACACCTGCGCCAATATTTGAATTAGATGCTTCTCAACAGTAGATTTTTTTAAAAGCTCCTCCCTTGAGGGGCTTTTTTTATGGGAACGGTTGACGAAATTGTTATTCTAATGCTACCCTTTTGTGTCGCGCAATGTTTTGCCAAATGCACAAGCACAAAACCCACAAAAAATATATATTGAGGTAATTTTCCCATGATTGTTGGCGTTCCTAAAGAGATTAAGCCCAATGAAAATCGCATTGGCATGGTCCCCTCCGGTGTGGCCGAGCTAACCCGTCGCGGTCACACCGTGCTCGTCGAAATCGACGCTGGTGTTGGCAGTCACTTCTCAAATGAGGATTATCGGGCGGCCGGAGCGGAGATTTGTGATGTTGATCAGGTCTGGCACCGGGCCAATATGGTGGTTAAAGTCAAGGAACCGCTGGCCCAGGAGTACGGTTATTTGCGGTCGGACCTGATTTTGTTTACCTACCTGCACCTGGCGGCCGATGAGGCGTTGACGCATGCGATGATTAACAGCGGGGTCACCGGTTTGGCATATGAAACCGTTGAAGCCCCGGATGGATCCCTGCCGCTTTTAACGCCGATGAGCGAGGTCGCCGGCCGTATGTCGATTCAAGCGGGCGCCCACTTCCTGGAAAGACATGAAGGGGGTCGCGGAATTTTGCTGGGAGGCATTCCCGGTGTTACCCCGGCAAATGTTCTGGTGATTGGTGGTGGGGTAGCCGGCACCCATGCGGCCCAAATGGCGCTTGGGTTGGGAGCCAGCGTGACCCTTCTTGATGTCAATCTTGATCGCCTGCGAGAATTGGATACGATGCTGCACGGTCGATTTGTGACCCGAGCTTCTAGCGCGTACACCATCGCTGAAGAGGTCCAAACGGCCGACCTGGTGATCGGGGCTGTTTTGATTAAAGGTGCCAAAGCGCCCAAACTCATTACCCGCGATATGCTTAAAACGATGAAAAAAGGATCTGTGCTGGTCGATATTGCCGTTGACCAGGGGGGATGTATTGAAACCACTCATCCTACTACCCATGCGGACCCTGTATTTACCGTTGACGGTGTTCTTCATTACTGTGTCGCCAATATGCCGGGAGCTGTCCCCAGATCAAGCACCATCGGCCTGGCCAACGCCACAATTCCCTACATTATTCAGCTGGGCAGCAAGGGGTTTAAAGCGGCCGTTCAAGATGATCCAGGTTTAGCCAAAGGGGTTAATACCTATCAAGGAAAGCTGACGTATGCGGCCGTCGCGGAAGCGTTTTCGCTGACCTACCAACCCTTTAAGTTGTAAATAACAATTATCCACCAAAAATCAATAATTAATGGTCAATAATCAAGCGTCAATTTTCGCCGAATAGGGAGCTTCAGCGAAATAATTGATCATTGACAATTGACCATTAATTATTGCCCATTGATTATTCTCCACGTCTGTTTGCAAAATTAGAATTTGATAAATCTGAAAGGTTGTTTATACTTATTAACCATTGGCTAATAATTGTCGAGTTCAAATAATTTCGCTTTACGGCGTAGAATGCGTTTCTACATCTACCCCAATCAATCAATTGACTACTATACCCTATCGAATGTGCTTGATTTTCATGGCCTTAGGCCATGTTTCAGGAAGTTTTGGATTTAATTTTCATAAGGAGAAGATTTGATGAACAGAAAATGGCTCTTACCTTTTGCCCTTCTTGCTTTGGTCGCCTTGCTTGCGGCGTGCGGCGGAGGCGAACCGGAAGTTGTGACCGAGACAATCGAAGTTCCGGTTGAAGTTGAAGTGACCCGAGAAGTTGAAGTTGAAGTAACCCGAGAAGTAGAAACGGTTGTAACCGAAACCGTAACTGAAACCAGCACCGAGCAGGTCGCGGTTGAATTTGCTGGCGGTGGCGACACCCTGTCGGAAATTCAGGATCGCGGTTTTGTGAAATGTGGCTTGAATGCTACTTTGGCCGGGTTTGGCACGCTCGATCCGGACACGAATGAATTCAGCGGTTTTGACGTTGATTTTTGTAAAGCGGTTGCCGCCGCGATTTTGGGTGATGCTGAAGCGATTGAAGGGACAGCCACAACCGGCACCAGCCGTTTTCCAACCCTGCAGTCTGGCGAAGTGGATATCCTGGTGCGAAACACGACATGGACGATCAGCCGCGACACCTCGCTTGGTTTTGACTTTAACCCGGTGACCTTCTATGACGGTCAGGGAATGATGGTTGGTACGGACAGCGGTATTGAAACCCTCGAGGACATGGCCGGCGCCACCATCTGCGTGCAGGCCGGTACGACGACCGAGAAGAACCTAGCCGATGTCTTCCGGGCCATCGATGTCGAATTTACCCCGGCCGTATTCCCGGATAATCCCAGCACCACCGAAGCATATGCGGCCGGTCAATGTGATGGTATTACCACTGACAAATCCGGCTTGGCCTCCATCCGGATCAATAACCTGGACGTGCCGGAAGATCACGTGATCCTCGACGTCACGATGTCCAAAGAACCACTTGGCCCGCTGACCCGCCACGGAGACAACAACTTTAACGATATCGTCAGCTGGGTCGTCAACTGCACCTTCCAGGCTGAAGAGTCTGGTGTGACGCAGGCGAACGTCGATGAGCAATTGGGCAGCGAAGATCCCGCGATCCAAAATCTGCTCGGTGTGACCGGCGACCTGGGTCAAGCCTTGGGTTTGCCCAATGATTTCTGCTACCAGGTCATCAGCCAGCTTGGTAATTACGGCGAAATCTATGACCGTCACCTCGGTCCGGATACCCCGCTGAACCTGCCGCGCGGTCTGAACGAGCAGTATTACAACGGTGGTTTGATTTACGCGCCGCCGTTCCGTTAGTCGATAAAGGCAGAAGCCTATCTTAAATGACATTTTGCACAGCCCGACAGGAGGAAACCCCTGTCGGGCTGTGCTGTAAATGGTACCGGTTGTCTGTAAACAATTTTGACGACAATCGAAAGAAACCCTCTTCCTTGGGGTAGGGGGCTGGGGATGAGGATTAAAAAATTTTGGAGGGTTTGGTATGGCGCAAGGCAGCATTGATCCAAGTGGGCGCCGTTTTAAATTACCATCACTGCTCGACGTTCGGGTGCTTGGGGTATTGGCTCAACTGGCGTTTGTTGTAGGCTTTATCCTGGTTACAGTTTGGTTTATCAACAACATTTTATCCAATTTGGATGCCTTGGGAGAATCCCAGTTCATCTGTATCGATGGTAGTTCAAAACCGCGCTGTTCTTTTGACTTTTTGAGCTCGGATGCTCAATTTGAATTGGCTGAAACGCCTATTGAGTATGATCCGGCTGATTCTTATTGGCGGGCCTTGGGGGCGGCCGCTTTAAACACCTTAAAAGTAATCGTATCCGGCATCATTCTGGCCACGATTTTGGGAACCTTTGTTGGTATTGCTCGATTATCTAAAAATTGGCTGGTCGCCAATATCGCCAAATGGTATGTGGATATATTGCGCAATACTCCTCTGGTGCTACAGCTAATCATTATATATTTCTCGGTACTTTTGGCGCTGCCGCAAATTGAAGAAGCGATCAAAATTCCGGGTATACCGATATTTATCAGCCAGCGCGGCGTTAATTTTATCAACGCCACATTTCTCCCTTCAGCAGGCGTGTGGCTGGCGTTTCTAGTTTTGGGGTTGATCCAGGCTCAGGTTCTCTGGTGGATTTTGGGGCGCGTCGAAGAGCAGACCGGCCGCAGCCAAAACCGATTTTTATGGCCGATAATCAGCTTTTTGGCCATCGCGATATTGGGTTGGGTCTTCTCCTCTAACGATACGAACCAGTCGATTTTACTCGGCCGGCAGCTCCAGGTTGAGGAGATCAGCGATTTTGAAACGCTGATGCTGCAGCGGTATGACGTTAACACCCTTGGGGAAATCGATATGCTGGTGGCCAATGAAGTGATGACTCAGGATGCGGTCGATGAACTGGCTCTGAGCCTCTGTGTTTTGCGAGATGCGCCATCAGAAGTGAATTTTACCGCCCAGCTGCGACAGCGTGGGATCCCGTATACGGTTAGACGCCTTTCCTCCCAAAGTAGGGCTACCAGCAGCTTTGCGGATGGCGATTGCGAGGTGTACGTGGCCCCGACGGCGGTCCTGGCCGGGGAGCGCGATATTTTGGAGAATCCCAACAGCTTTCTCCTGCTGCCGGTGCAAGAGGCACCCGTGCGCTGGTCGATTCCACGCATTGAAGGGTTTAATTTTGTCGGTGGCGGCAAAATGACCACCGAGTTCACGGCTGTTTTAATTGGTTTGGTCTTGAATACCGGCGCCACAATTGCTGAAATTGTCCGTGCGGGGATCCAGTCAGTTTCCAAGGGTCAGTCGGAGGCGGCGCGGGCCCTGGGCCTTTCTGAAGGACAGCGGCTGCGGCTGGTGGTTTTGCCTCAGGCGCTGCGGGTAATTATTCCTCCGCAAACGAGTCAATATCTCAACCTGGCTAAAAACTCAACCCTGGCCCTGGCGGTGGCTTATCCCGACTTTTGGAATATCGCCAATACCACCATTAACCAATCCGGCCGGTCGATCCAGATTATGCTGATTGTCCTGGCTTTTTATCTGTCGATTAGTTTGATTGTTTCGTTAATGCTCAATGCGTACAACCGACGGATTCAGCTGGTGGAGAGATAAATTATGGACGTGATTTTAAGCAACATACGCGCACTCGTTCCCGGCCGTAAGCAGTTTCATCTCGACTTACGCCGCTTTGTCGCTGAGCAGATCACTCGAAGTTGGATATTGATGGTTTGGCTGATCGCCTTTACCGCCTTTGTTGGCTGGTACACGATTGGACAGCTGTCTGCCGCCCCGGGTTCGACAACCACCGTCTTGATTATATGGGCGTTGACGGTGTACATGACGGTCATTTCAGAACTGCAAAAGGATCATACCCCCCTGACATTTTGGCTCAAAGAGAATATGTACAACTCGATCAACAACGTGTTGGTCACGTTGTTCCTGACTCTCTTGATCCTGGCTGGGGTGCGCGCTTTTTACAGCTACGCCTGGGTCAACGCCTCGTTTGAGACCGATCCGATTACCAGTAACGAAGAACGCCCCAATGAAATTACGGTTGATGATGCTTTAGCCGCTTATCGAGTCGATTTTAGTAATTTCCCAGAAGGATCTTCGCTACCACCGCGAGTTATTTTGGAAAATGCGGCCGGTACCCCGATTCGACAGGTTACCTTAACTAAATCCGCTGATGATCCCAATATCGTTATCGAAGAACTGGAGGATATTCACACCGGCGCCTCCTGGGGATCGGTCATTGAAAATCTACCCAATATTTTGCTGTTCCGCTTCCGCGATCCGGTAATTCAGTGGCGGATTTGGGCCTCTATTGGGGTATTGGTTGTTCTGGCCCTACCCAGCTTCGTCGTTTATCGCGGCGAACGCTATCGGGGAACGACGACCAGGCGACTCCTGACCTGGGCGTGGGTGGCCTCCCCGCTGATTATCTTTGGACTGCTGTACGGTCTGACCGCTGAAGGACCGCTGCAAGTTGTTGATCCCGATCAAATTTGGGGCGGTTTTGTGCTGACGGTGATCATTTCGGTGTTTGCTATCGTAGTGTCGTTCCCGATTGGCATGCTGCTCGCGCTTGGCCGACGCAGCAACATTCAGGGGATTCCCTGGTGGGTGACCTATCCGGTTGCCATTGCGATCACGATCTGGGGGTTGTTGACAACGACACCGGCCAATCTTGAAGCATCACGCAACACGGCAGAAACGATTCTGGCATACTGGCCGCTGGCGGTTCCCGTACTGGCATTCTTTTTCCAGCGAAGTTTTAAAGGCAATGTTGTGGCCGCTTTCAGCACAGGCTATATCGAGGTGGTTCGCGGAACCCCGTTCATCGTTGTTCTTTTCATGTCGATTATTTTGTTCCCGATCTTTTTACCAAGCGGCTGGGATATCAGCGGTGTTATCCGCGTGCTGCTGGCGTCGGCCCTTTTCTCGGCCGCCTATCTGGCCGAAAATATCCGGGGCGGGCTGCAGGCGCTCCCCAACGGGCAGTATGAGGCGGCCGATTCACTCGGCTTGAGTGCGTTTAACAAATACCGCCTCATTATTCTGCCACAGGCGCTCCGGGCGGTGATTCCGGCCATTGTGGGACAGTTTATCGGCCTTTATAAAGACACATCGCTGGTCTATCTCGTCGGTCTGTTTGACATGCTGGCCCTGGCCAACGGCATCTCGTCGCAAAACAACTGGCTGGGTATACGGACCGAGCCTTATATTCTGCTGATGGTGATTTATTTCCTGGGCAGCAGCCTAATGGCCTGGTACAGTCGGCGTCTCGAGCGTCAGCTGGGAGTTGGAGAACGATAGTTAGGACAGCCCGGCGCCGCGCCACTTTTAGCTCAAAAGCTGAAGGCTGACGGCTAATAGGCCCGCAGGGCCGTGCTATCACGAGGACAATATGACAGCAACAAACACAAAATCAATGGGTGAAGACGTCATTGTTTGTCATGACGTACATAAATGGTATGGTGATTTTGAAGCCCTCAAAGGGGTGAGCATGCGGGTTCGATCCGGCGAAGTGATCGTCATTCTCGGCCCCTCCGGTTCGGGTAAATCGACATTTATTCGCACCCTCAACCGCCTGGAAGAGCATCAGGAAGGGTCGATTTCGGTTGATGGGATTGAGTTGACGCACGACATTCGCAACATCGCTGAAATCCGCCGCGAGGTGGGAATGGTGTTCCAGCAGTTCAATCTATTCCCTCACTTAACGGTTTTGGAAAACATCACCCTGGCCCCGATTCACGTGCGCAAATGGTCTCGTGAGCGGGCGGAAGAAGTGGGGATGAAGTGGTTGACCCGCGTCGGCATCCCGGAACAGGCGGAAAAGTATCCCGGCCAGCTATCCGGTGGGCAGCAGCAGCGCGTGGCTATCGCCCGGACGCTGACCATGGAGCCCAAAATCCTCCTTTTTGACGAGCCGACCTCGGCCCTCGATCCGGAAATGATTAAAGAGGTGCTCGACGTGATGCGTGACCTCGCTTCATCCGGGTACACGATTTTGGCGGTTACCCACGAAATGGGATTTGCCCGTGAAGTAGCCGATCGGGTTATCTTTATGGATGCCGGTCAAATTGTGGAAGAAAACGTGCCCAGCAATTTCTTCACCAACCCGAAGGAAGAGCGGACGCAGAGGTTTTTGCAGCAAATTCTCAATCATTAAAGACAACAGACTTCAGACCACAGACAACAGGTTGCTATTCTGAAGTCTGTGGTCTGTTGTCTGAAGTCTCTTTTGCAATTTGGTCGACGGCCGCCCCATCGATCAGGCCTATGGAAAAAGCGTGCTCGGCCGCTTGAAGTGAAGTGGCGGTGAATACTAGAGGGACGCCATGCCTGGCCGTTCCATGCCTGGCCGTTGTTTTGACCAGCGCCTCAACCTCCCTATCTCGCTGCTCAGAAGTCACATCCCGAATATAAATCGCCTGAATGCGGTCAGGGTGTTTATCGATCACGCCGGCGTAAATTTCGGGGTCTTTTTGACCGCTGTCACCGAGCAGCACAAAAGGTAGTTCAGGGTAAGTAGCCAACAGTAAATCGATTTGGGTTGTTTTATGGATGCCGTGACCGGAGGAGATGAGGGTTGTTTCGGTGATGCCATAATCTTTGAGAAAGAGAGGGCCATGGGGAATGTCCTGTATTTCCATGAAGTCGGTCAACATATCAAACAAATTCCACGGGCTGCTGGAGACGTAGAACAGGGGATTGGAGGCGTCACCGAGACCGCGCTGCAGCGCCCGATAAAAGGCGGCCACGCCGGCAAAGGGCAGGCGGGTGCGGTGATTTTTGGTAAACATGAGGTGGGCGGCCTGGACGTAGCTGGTGGCTTTGCTTTGCAAGATCGTATCGTCAATATCGCTGATCACCCCAAAGGTGGCGCCGGGGTTGGGGGTAAAAACGACGGCCGGTGTTTGGCTTTTGGTTGGGGAATCTGCAAGCTCAAGCTGAACGGTTTCGCGGCCGTGTTGGGCCGGGCCGCTTCGGGGCATCGTGATCGTAACATACCCTTCTTCGTCAGCGGTAAATTCGGCCGATTGACCTTCAAAATGCGCACGCACAACCGCATGGGGAATTTCATGGCTGTTGATGCGCTGATACGTGCGCCACACATTTTCCCAAATCGAATCATCACTTTCGATGGATGACATCTCCCTGGCTTCTAATACGCGAGCGCGGAGTTGAATGCCATGTTCGTTGCCAAAACCAAAATAGGGGACAATTTGCGGCCGGCCGTTGAGTTTGAGCCTTTTGCGCAGCAGTTGTCGAATCTCATCGAAGGATGTTTCGCCACGGAAGGCGGTTTGGGTTAGGAGAGATTTTAAAGACATGTGAAATACGAGATACGAAATACGAGATACGAGAGGCGAGATACGAAATGCGAGATTTGAGATACTTGTATTCGTGTGGGTTCAACAAATCGTATATCGTATTCCGTATTTCGTAATTTATATGGCTATCGCAGGCGACACCCGCCCTTTCAGCTCCCATTCCAGGGTATGGGCCAAAAGGGTCAGCGTGAAGGTTTGGTTTTGGATCATGATGAGCACGTGGCGGCCAAAATCATCACGCCACTGACGGCCCTGTTCAACAGATTGCCAGCGGCCGTTTAAGCAGATTTTTTGAATATTGAGCTTGCCGCTTTGCTCAAACCGGCATTGAACGCCGGATAAGGATAAATTCATGGTGGGTAAAATTGCCTTGTTTACTAAAGAAAATTGTTAGTGTAAGGTATTTTAATGCTTTTTTTGCTCTTCCCCAAGAATGCTCAAAAGATTTTGTTTGCTTTTTTGATTGCCGCCCTAATTTTAGCCGGCTGCACAGGTGATGACGACGATGACCTCATTTTATCATCTCAAACGGTAGATATCACCCCTGACGCGGCTCAAAGCGAGGCAACCCCTTTTCTCACCGAAGAGGAAACGGTCATCACGCCTCAAGACATTTGGCGGCCGGCCCCTGGAACCAGCTGGCAGTGGCAAATCACCGGCGACATCGACACCTCATTTGAGGTCGACATGTATGATATTGATTTATTTGACGCCCCTCAGGCCATCATTGATGAACTTCATGACGATGGCCGGGTGGTCGTTTGTTACTTTAGCGCCGGGAGTTATGAAGATTGGCGTCCCGATGCCGGTGATTTCCCACCGGAAATTGTTGGAGAGCCGCTCGAGGGCTGGCCAGGAGAGCGCTGGCTCGATGTTTCAAATCTGGATTTGCTTCAGCCAATTATGAACGCCCGGCTAGATTTAGCCGTCAGCAAAAAATGTGATGGGGTTGAACCGGATAATATGACCGCCTTTCAAAATGAGAGTGGTTTTGAGCTCACGCCGGAAGATCAGCTGGCTTATAACATCTGGTTGAGCGAAGCGGCCCACGAGCGAGGGTTATCGATCGGGTTAAAAAACGATCTCAATCAAATTGAAGAGCTGGTCGATTATTTTGACTGGGCGCTCAACGAAGAGTGTTTTTTCTATGATGAATGTGAATTGTTGATCCCATTTGTCGAGCAGGGCAAGGCGGTTTTTGGGGTTGAATACGAATTGGATCCGGCCGCGTTTTGCGAGCAGGCCAATGCCCTCAATTTTGATTATTTGCACAAAAACTGGGATTTGGACAGCTATCGAACCTCGTGCCGGTGAGGCATGAACCGAATCCGAGACCAACTAAGAAATACGCAGTGCCGAGGCATCAGCGTACCTCGGCCCGACTAAGTGAAATACAAAAAGGTTTTCGAAAAAAATATCCGCAGACCCCGTAGGGGTGAACCATAGGTTCGCAGAATGCCGCAGAGCTCCGCAGGAGCTAGAGAGAAATCTGTGGCTGATTTTTTGTGATTCACCTAAAAAGTAAAAAACAGCTCGTGAAAATTACTTTTCGATGATATCCACGCGCAATATTTTGTCCCCGGGATTTGGATCGCGCATCGGGTCTCTCTCGCGAATGGCGGTCAACACATCATCCCCATCGATCAATTCACCAAAGATGGTGTGACGGTTGTTCAGGTGCGGGGTAGGAACGTGGGTGATAAAAAATTGACTGCCGTTGGTGCCTGGGCCGGCATTGGCCATCGCCAGCAATCCCCGCTTGGTAAAACGCAGCGTGGGGGAAAACTCATCCTTGAATTTATAGCCCGGGCCGCCACGGCCGGTGCCTGAGGGATCGCCACCCTGAACCATAAAATCATTGATCACGCGATGGAAAGTGGTTTCATCATAAAAACCCTGGTTGGCCAAATAAACAAAGTTGTTGACTGTCATGGGGGCATTTTTGGCATAAAGTTGGAAGGTCATGTCCCCTTTTTCCGTGCGCAAAATCGCCTGATAGCTTTTGCCTTCACTCAAGACGTTATTGGGTGCTTTGCGATAGTGATTGTTTCTATTTTCGGGGGTCACTTCAGCCAACGGCCGTTCACCACCCATCATCCCTTCTTCACTTGACATAATACTCTCCTTGATATTTTGGTAACAGATTAGCGCAAATTTTCACAGGTTGGGATCCTGTTTAAAATATTCTGCGGTTTCTGAAAAGATGTAGCTATTGCTCGGTTTGGGTTATTAAATACCTGAATAATGGAATTTCACCACAAAAAGAGAAAAAACACAAAAAATTAAACGTTATGCTTCTTGTTGTCTGAGGAGCCAGATAATAAACATCAGCACCAGCACGGCGATGGTGCTGCCGATGACATACCCTTCGGTAATTGAGGCCTGGGTCACAAAAATCGCCACCAATCCGAAAATACCACCGATCAAGTACAGAGTCAGAACCGCTTCTCTCTGAGTAAATCCAAGGCGAACAAAGCGGTGACTCAAATGATCTTTGCCGGGGGTTGTGAGGGGATTCACTCCTCGACGGAGACGAGCAATTATTACCAGGGTCAAATCAAACAGGGGAACCCCCAAAATCAAAAGGGGAACCATCCAGGTCACAAAATTGCTGTTTTGGGGGAAGTTGAGCTCGAGGGCCAAGATCGCCAGTAAGAAACCTAGAAATAACGATCCAGCATCTCCCATAAAAATTCGGGCCGGTTTAAAATTGTAGCGCAAAAATCCAAGGGTCGCGCCTAAGATGCCGGCCGCCAAAGCCGCCACCAGTTCCTGGCCATTGATCGCGGCAATCAGCAGGATAAAGGCGGCCGCTACGCCGCTAATTCCGGCACACGCCCCATCCATATTGTCCAGAAAGTTAACCGCATTGCTCAGGATCAAGATCCAAAAAATGGTTAAGCCATAGTTGATCAGAGGTGGAAAAGCAAGTTCAACCTGAACCCCAAAATAGATTAAAACAACAACCGCCAGCAGCTGCCCGAAAAGTTTGTATCGGGCCCGCAATCCACCGGTGCGATCATCTACCAGGCCGACTAAAGCCATAATTGTGATCGCCAGTAAAATACCGATGACTTCGTTGGTCAGCGTATAAAGCCGAAATATGACAAAAATAAGTAAAAAGCCGACAAGCGCCCCACCAAAGATAGCCACTCCTCCCATCAGGGGCATCGGCTCTCGATGCATTTTTCGGCCGGCCGGCATATCGACAAAGCCAATGGCCATGGCGGTACGCCGAATAAAGGGGGTCCCGGCCATGGTGAGCGAGAGAGAAAGGATAAAGATGATAATAACTAGACTCATTAGGAAGGGGGATTAGTTCGATTGGTTCGATTCACAGCTGATCTCCACGCTCTGGTCAACGATCCACTGAGTTTATTCGACAGAGTTGATAAAGTCCTCGATTTGGGAAACCGCCTCAAGGGGGGCTGCCGCCAGTGAGGCCTCTGCTAATTCAACCGCACGATCGAGTTCACCAGCTTCCGCATAAGCGGTGGCGGCAAAATATTGGATACGCCATACCGGCTCCTGTTCATTGGCAAAGGGAATCGCCGCTTCATAAGCCTGCGTAGCGTAATCATATGCCTGCAGCTGCTGGTAGGTTTGAGCGATTCTCAGCCACCGCTGGGCCAGATCGCTTTGGTTTGGCGACAATTCACTGCCGCGGATCATGCTGTCGAGCATAATTTTAAAGTAGACGGCCTGTTCATCCCCTGAGGCTGTAGAGGCACAAATTGCCGCTAATTCAGCCTGTTCAAATCGCGTTTGTTCAAAGAAGGGATCAACCGTGGCGGATGTTTCGTACAGCTCGGCCGCCTGTTCACAATCCTGGAAGAACGAATAAACCATGCGGGCATATTCATTGCGGATGATGGCGTTTTGAGGACTCAAACCGATTGCCGCCTGGTAATAGGTTTCGGCCGCCTCGATGCGACCCTCCCGTTCCACATCGCTTTCTGGTGAAACCGCCGCCCACCGCGTGTTAAGACGGGCCAAATTAGCGGTGTGATCGGTATTGAGGGGGTTGATGTCCTGTGCTTTGATCAGGCTGCGAGCGGCCGTGGTTAACAGAATTTCCCGCTCCTGATCAATCAGCAAACCTGATTTTTCTAGATAAGCCCGGCCGAGCCACAAGTAGTAAAAATCTTCACTGGGAGCGATTTCGAGGGCGCGCTCGTAAATAGCGATGGTATTGTCCCAGAAGCGTAATGCAACCTCCGGGTTCTCGCCAGAGACGGTAAGCTGACCGGCTTGAGCGTCAAACGGCTTGCCCCGTTTGTAGATCATATCCGCCTGAATGACGTCGAGGTTGGTGGTGTTGACCACCCAAAACGACAGCGGCAGGAGGACGATTAACGCCAGTCCGCCCCAAATCGTGGCCCACTGCCCGGTTTGATTGAGCCGTCGCAGGGCAAACAGCAGGGCAAAGACGAGGATAAAGAGAAAAAAGTAGACATAATATTGGGTGAGGATGCCCACAAATTGATCCGCTTCGGCTACGCGACGAACCATTTCGGGCATTTCAGCGGTGACTGATTCCGGGGTAATAAAATTTGCCCGGATCCGGTTGGCCTGTAGCCAAGTGTAAGCCATGCCGATGGTCAGCGACCCAATGCCGGTGATCCCCCCGGCCGTCATCAGCGGCGCGGCCGATTTATCCCAAAGCAGGGCGATTAAGATAACCGAGAGTCCGCCGATGATTAACCCCACAAATAACCCGTTTCCCCCAACGAGCAGCATGACCAATCCCAAAAGCAGACCGGCCCCGGAGACGACCAGGGCGCGCAGCCGAGCCTGCGGGGCATTGACCCACAAAGCGATCCCCGCATAAAAGGTGGCGAAGGTCAACAGGGGAGATAGGGTCAAAAAGCCGATGCGCTGCAGCGGAGAGAGCGTCCCGGTGGAAGCATTTAAGAAGCCGTAACCGGCCGCCAGCAGCCCGATAACGCCACCTGCAAAAAAGGTAATGGCCAGCGGCTGGGCCCGCTTGATTTTTCTGTCGCTCTTTGGCAAAGAAAGGGTGCCGGATTTGACCATTTCACTGACCAGGGCAAAGATCCCCAACAGCCAGGTCATCACGATTAATAAATAAATGAAGGGGGAGGAAGAAAATTCCTGGGAGGGGTTTATAAAAAGCGATTGATAAAAAATCTCTCCGGTGGAGGGAAGATCCTGAAGAGATTGAAAAGATTGACCTGGTTGGGGGGTAAAGATAACAAAGTTAAAGCCCAGGGTAGCCACGATCATGCCAAGCACGATTGTGCCGACAAAAACCGGGCCAAGATAAGGCGGGATGGTGCTTCGGCGGCTGCCGCCTGAAGCCACCGCCCGTCGACCGCGGCCGGCGCGTCGCGGTGTTGCCTCAGCTGCGGAGGAACTGGCTTCTTTTCGCTTATTTTCCGGCAAAATATGACCCAGGATTAGCAAGACGGCCGCATAGACAAAGAAATGTATGCGTGAGGAGGCGATGGCGATGCCAAAATGAATTTCGACATAGTGCGCCATGATCGCCCCCAGCAGGGCGATAATGGTGATGCGCCGAGTCGAAAAAGGATCGTTTTCCTTTTGGCCATATTCGGCCGGCCGAGCCCCCCAGGCATAGTAAATTAAATAAATAACCAGGCCAAAAATTGACCCCAACGGGTAGGCAACGCCCACATATTCGGGGCCGCGCCACAGTGAGAAGGCTGCGGCCGTCACCACCCCCAAACCAACCCAAAGCCCGACAAACAAATAGCGGTCCAACCGGCTGCGAACCACACCCAGCCAGCGAAATCCGTGGAGAAAAATGGTAATGTAAAGCCATTGCCAAACAACAAACCCCAGACCCCCGGTAATCACCAGGGCATCCCATGTTTCGTTATGGGATCGGTCAGGGGAGGCGTTTCGCGCTTCAAGGGTTCCCAATTCTGGAGGGTAATAACGGTTGTAAGCGACATACATCGCTTCCGGACCGTAGCCGATCAGCGGCCGCAGCCAGGTAAATGAATCAACCTGTCCATCCGGATATCGAATCGGGTCGAAAGAGGTCACCATTTCCATGGCACCCTGCCAGATCAGCACGCGCACCCGGCCGGTTTCCGTTTCGGCATCGAGCATGCGGCCCAGGCGGCCGATGCCAGGGGTGTCCCGCCATGTATCGAAGAGAAGATTCACCCCTTCGGCCGGCTGCGCCTCCATCTGAGCGGGGCCGCTGCCGATCAGATTAAATCCAACCAGCCAAATGCCTCCCAGAATGGCGATTTGAATCCAGCTGAACCACAACCATGACCAACCTTGGCGCAGGCCGAGAAGGATGATAATTGAAAAAATCGATATCCCGAAGCCGGAAATGAAAATTATAAAAGAAATGGATGGCGTTACCGTTGTTTGAACCAGTAAAGAAATGAGAAAAGTGGAAACAATCAAAACAACCGGAAAAGAGGCAAGCAAGATTTGGCGTGGGCCGTAGCGGGTTTGCTCGGGGGCCGTATTGCGCAAGGCAACCAAAAAAATCAGCACAAAGGCAAAAAGACCAACGCCCAGACCTAGCTGAGGACCGCGACTGCCAGACCACCAGATGGCGATCAGCTGCACCGCCAGGGCAAAGATGTAGATTGATGAGCGGACCACATCGGCCGGATTGAGATCCTCATCCATTAAGATATTGGCAAACGAGGTAATGATCCGGCTAATGGTGAGGGGGACGGCCATGATCAAATATGCGGCAATGAAGATGGCATTTCCCATGTGGCCGGCGATTCGATTTTGTACATCACCACCCCATGGGAGAGGATCAAGACCGAAGCGCTGCAGCATGCCGTAAAGCGCAATCGGCAGGCTAACGAGGATAACGGTCGTGATCAGCCGATCAATTTGATTGTCTCTACGGATCGTATGGGCTGCCAGGGCAAATATAACAATATAGGAAAGGGTAGTATACGTTCCCTGCAGCCGCTGATAAGATCCGGCCCAGCTGACGCGCGGCGTCACCGAGAAGGCGGTAGACAGCAGATAGATGACAACCAGGGTAAATATGGGCAGCACAAACGGCATACGCCACACGCTGCCAGGGTTTTGCGGGGCCAGCCAGGTTGAAGCATTCCGCCAACCCTGCAAATCAATTATTTTGACCAGCCAAACCGCAATCAAGACCACCGCGATTGAGCGGATTAAGGTCAATTTGTCCGGTTCAAAAACCCGATCTGAATGGACGTTAAAAAAAAGCGGGGCGATCACCAGGGAGAGTAGACACCCGATTTCGATTAGGCTGTCACACCATATCGTTAATTTCGTTTTAGACATAAAGAAATTTGATTTACCAATAACCAATAACCAATAATCAATAACCAATAGCCAATAATCAATAACTATTAATTTTGGTCCTAGTACTAAAGTGGATATTACCTGATGGCGAATAGTTCTCCAAGTGTACCTTGGGACTATTTAAATTAATGGATATGGGAAATACTTGACATAAAGTAAAACTGATTTATTTTTGAGAAAATTGCTAATTGCTAATTGCTAATTGCTAATTGCTAATTGCTAATTGCTAATTGCTAATTGCTAAAATGCTGAAATACTGAAATGCTGCTAAACTTCTGTAGGAAACTATTTTATTCAGGTTTAAGGAAATAGGTATGGCTAATTTTTTGGTAAGCTTTCATGATGGCATTCGCTGGATTGTCGTGCTTCTCATTTTAATTGTACTGATCAAATCACTAGTTGGATGGCTGGGCAAACAATCTTATACCAAGCTGGATCGCCAACTGTGGATGGGTTTGGTTAACGCCGTGGGCATTCAGTTTATACTGGGATTGGTAATATTAATTTGGCGCATGATCGATTTCGGTTTTATTCGAACTCATTGGGAGCATGCTGTTACCAATATTATTGCGGTCGGGGTGATTATGTATGCCGCTCGATTTAAGAAGTTGGAGGATACCCTGCATCATCGGAATAAATTTTTTGCGGTTTTGGCATCAACACTCCTAATTTTTGTTGCTGTTTCAACAGTAAACGGCTGGTCTTTTTAATTTGTTGGACCCATTTGCAAAAACGACCTCTCCTGATTAAATTTACCTTTGGGAAAGGGTGAATTTGTTTATATAAATAATGAACACAACACCATTGGAGGAAAGTGTCTGACATAAATATCAATCCTGAGCAAGCCGCTTTTTTGCATGATCGGCTCAACCGCGTGGCCCGCACCTTTGCGCTGCTTCCCCCCTTTCTTGAAGCCAATTTAGGTGCAGTCATGTCGGCCGCCTATCTGGTGTGTCGCGTTGTGGATAGCATTGAAGATTGCCAAGAATCGTTTGCCTGGAAGCAGCAGCGATTTAATGAAGTGCGCTCCTTGCTGAGTGATCCGATGCAGATGGACGATATTTTGACGCTCTGGACTGAGCTGGATTGGCCGGGGTTAAACCCGGATGAAACAGCCCTCATGAAGCTGCCCGATGCGGCAACACTGTGGGAAATTTACGGAGGTATCCCTGATAAATACCGTCAAATAATCGGTTTTTGGGTCACCGAAATGGCCGACGGCATGGAAGGCACCCTGAACCCGGCCGCTGCCCCGCACGTCATCAAAGAGGGGAACGTGCTGGTACTGCGCGAATTAGAGGATTACAACAAATACTGCTATTACGTCGCCGGTACGGTCGGGTATTTACAAACGGAGCTTCTGCAGGCGTTTTATCAATTTTCTGATGACGTGGCCGACACGCTGCGCAATTACAGCCTTTCGTTCAGTTTGGGGTTACAAAAAACCAACATCGTAAAAGATTTTCTCGATGATTTAAATCGCGGCATGTGCTATTTGCCATACTCCTGGCTAAAAGAAGTGCAGAAAAAGCCGCTGGTGACCCAGGGGGCGGCCCCAATTTGGATTCAAAACGTCTTGGTTGATGTAAAAAATGTGCTTGATGAAGCGGTTGAGTACATATCAACCTTGCCTTACAAAGTAAATGGGGTCAGGCAGGCGACATTGATGTGCCTGCTGCCGGCGTATCAGACCATTTTGCTGGCGGCCGAAAAATCACGTCTTCTGTTTACTCAGAAACATCACGTCAAAATATCGCATAAAGTTTTGGCCACCTGCTTTGAAGATGCGCAGGCGTTTTCAGCCAACAACCAGCTGCTCAGACAGTATCAGGCGCAAATTCATGAGCGTTTTGAAAATTTACTGTTAAAGCCTGACTCCATCAAAGCGGTGAACGCCTAAAAGGCCGGGCATTTTCCCAAAACACCCGGAAAAACGTAACGTTCCATGAACAGTGTTCAACAACAAGATGTGATTATTATCGGTGCCGGACCCAGCGGGGCAACGGCCGCTTATTTTTTAGCTCAGGCGGGTTTGCAGGTCCTGCTGCTCGATAAAGCGACCTTTCCGCGAGAAAAAACCTGTGGAGATGGGTTGACCCCTCGAGCAATTGGGGTTCTGGAGGAGTTGGGCCTGGTGGACGATATCCGCCGAGAAGGGTGCCAGATGGATGAAGCAACCGTCTTCGCCCCAAATGGTTCAAAAGTCACGACCCAAATGCCCGAACGGGATGATGTGCCCTCGATGATGCTGGCGATCCCTCGCTTGAAGCTCGACAATTTGATCTTGCAAAAGGCGCTTTCAGCTGGGGCACATTTGCTTGAAGGGTTTAACGTTCAGGATGTAGAGATGCAGGAAAACGGGGTGACCGTGATCGGCCGTCAAAACGGCCGCACAACCCGCGTTCACGGCCGCATGGGTATCATCGCCGTGGGGGCCGGGATGGGTCTGCTAAAACGGCTCGGCATCTTAAAAGAAACGCCGCTTTTGACCCTGGCCGCCCGCACCTATTATGAAGATATTCAAGATTTGAGCGGCCGTTTTGAATTTTATTTTGAAGGAATTCCTCTGCCCGGTTACGGATGGATATTCCCCCTCTCAGAAACGACAGCCAACATCGGCGCCGGTATATTTGAAGTGCGCGGCCGGAGCCGCCAGCAGAGCGCCCAGGCGGTCCTGGAACAGTTTATTCAGCTGCCTAAAGTAAAACACATGCTCGCCCATGCCAAACAGGTTGGGCCGGTGCGCGGGTTTCCCATCCGCACCGACTTTGCCAGAGCGCCCACCTATGCTCAGAACGTGCTTTTGGTCGGCGAGGCGGCCGGATTGGTCAACCCCTTGACCGGTGAAGGGATCGATTATGCGCTGGAGTCTGGCAAAATGGCGGCCGAACAGATGATCCAGATGTTTGCCGCCGCTGATTTTTCGGTGAACCAACTTCAGAATTACGACAAAAAACTGCGAGATCATTTTCACAGTCAGGTGGTATTTTGTGAACGGATTCGGGATTGGTATTTGCACAAACCGATCATCAATCGCCTGGTTCGAGTGGCTCAGCGTAGGGATCAATTTCGCGAGTTGTTTACCGATATTGTGTTGGGGAATGTCGCCGCCAAAGAAGCGATGAACGTCAAGACGGTGCTGCAGATCTTGTTTACATAGGCATTAGCTCGGCGCTGCGCGCCTGTCAGCTATTAGCCATCAGCTCGGCGCTGCGCGCCTTTTAGCGATTAGCTTGGCGCTGCGCGCCTCTCAGCATTTAGACTGGGGTTGAGCACCTCATCGTATATTTTTTCTACCCGGTTGGCCATCACATCAACCGTAAATTCGCGGTGGAGTCTATCTCGCCCAGCCGCTCCCATTTTTTGCCTCAGTTCCTGATCGGCGAGCAATTTGTTTAAGGCCCCGGCCAACGCAGCGGGATCCATCGGGGGCACAACAAAGCCGGTTTCACCATGCTGCACCACAAACGAGGTTCCAGTTTGCAGTTCGGTGGTGACACACGGTAGACCGGCCGCCATCGCTTCGAGCTGCACAATGCCAAACGCCTCCGCCCGGGAGTTGGATGGGAGGCAAAAGATGTCGGCCGCTTGATAAAGACGCGGCAAATCTTCATAGGAGATATCACCCAGGAAGCGCACTCGATCCTGTACTCCACACTCTTCCGTAAGCTGCTGCCACGCCGCGCTTTCCGGTCCGTGACCGCCGATTAGCAAATCCGCATCCGGTATATCGATCATGGCCCTGATCAGCGTATCAACCCCTTTGTAATAGCGATGTCGCCCCATAAACAAAATGCGCGGCCGCTTGTCTTTGGGGAACAATGGTTTGGCCAGCTCAAAAGGAAGCGGATTGATTCCCAAGGGGACCACGCGACATTTGTGGGCCAGCGGCTGCAGAAACGGGGAGCTTTTAATATATTGGGGGCTCGCGGCCAGGATGCAGTCAGCCGCTTTGAGCACCCGTTTTAGCAGCGGCTTATAAAATTTAAGGATATGCTGCTGTTTGGTGACGTCCGCCTGGTAGGAGATGACAAACGGTCTTTTGGGGCGCGAGATCAATTGCGCAAACAGCTGACTAACTTCTCCCACCGGGTAGGGGAACTGTAGATGGGTGATGTCCGGCCGGCGGCGGGCTAAAATCAGCGGCAGCGAGAGGCTGAGCGGGGTAGAGGCCACGGTGGCCAGACGGCCAGCTCTGGTCACGCGGACGCCGTTGATCATTTCTTCAGCAGGAAGATCGGCCGGATTGGTCACCAATACTTCACTTTGATGCCCTTTGGCCACTTGCGCCTCTGCCAGCCATTGGATATGGTTCTCAATACCCCCAAAGATGGGGTTGTAATCTTTATAAACGTGAACAATATGCACAAAACTTCTCCTCAAGCCGATCTTAGTCAATCTTGACCGCTTGGTTTCCTAATTGCCATGGGGAATTTCCGAATAAGACGCGCGGGTTGACATTAGATTGACGGACATCATTTTCGCATATAGTAGATGAAGCCACAGATAAAGATCAATAGGCAATTGGTTGAAAAGGTCAGAGAAAAGAGCGGTCAAATTAATAACCGGTACTTCAGTCCTATGACTTTTGGTCACTTGCGCCCCCGGCAGCCATTAGATATCGTTCTCAATATCAATGCGTTAAAATCTGCAAAGACGTACATCATTTTCTTTTTTACTTCAGGAGTTTCTTTTTGGCCGAAGAAAATCAGCAGACCAGCGAATTGGATGATCTTTCATCTCCCTCCCCGCGAAAGGAGTATTCACTGCGCTCAGCTTTTGTCTGGGGGCAGGTTGGTCGCGTATTGGAAATCTCCGCCAATATAGCCTATTCGATTTTTGTCATACGGCTGCTGAGCCCTGCTGAATATGGTCTTTATTCGATTATTTGGAGTATTGTCAACACCTCAATATTATTTATTTCCTTGGGGATGGAGGAATCGGTTACGCGCTACACTCAGTCGATTTTGCATCGCGAAGGGCATGCTCTCGGCCGATTTCAGCGGCTTTTTATGCGGGAACGCGTGTTGATTAGTTTGGCGGCCGGCATCTTGATTTTCTTAGGGGCACCCTTGCTTAGCAGCTGGATGCAAACACCCCGGATTCTGGATAGTCGATGGATTTTATCAGGTTTAGTCTTCTTTTTTAGCATCTGGAATCTTTTCTCGTCGATGTATGTCGCAAATTTACGGATGCGAGATTATACGTTTGTGCGCTTGGTGAATCAGCTGCTCAACCTTTGCTTTGCCTTAGCCGGTTTTTACTGGCTCGGTCAGCGGGCGGAAGTAGCCCTGGGCGGCATGATCATCAGCTTTGTAATCGGCAACCTCCTGTTTTTGCCGCTGCTTCTCGATCGGTATCACCCTTCAGAAAAGAAAAAACTCAAAAGAGAACCATTTGATGATCAACCCGTGCGGCGCTACGGGCTTTCACTGTGGTTGACCAATCTGGCCACCTATGGTTTGGCTTCGCAAATCGATGTTCTCCTGATTGCCGGTCTGCTGGCCAGCCAGGAACTAGTCAGTTTTTACAATGTGCCCCTTATTTTCCTGGCCAAAGTGACAACGGTGATTACCGGCTGGCAGGCGATTATGCTGCCAGCCACGACGCGGGTGTTTGAAATGCACGGTTTATCCGGTTTACGGACGCAATTTACGCTTTACATGCGCGTAAATTTGCTGCTTCTGTTTCCCCTTTTTGCCTTTATCATCGGTCACGCCTCGCAGCTGTTGGTGCTTCTTTTCCGTGAAGTTTATCTGCCGGCGGCCCCTAACCTGGTGTTAATGGCTTTGTTTTCAGCGGTTTCAGCGGCCGCGGCGGCGAACATCGCCCAGCCGTTTTTATATGTATTAAATCGTCAAAATACCGTTCTGGTGCTGCGCATTGCGGCCGGTATTTTAAACATTGTCCTCGATATTATTTTTATCCCATTTTTCGGGGTGATGGGTGCGGTATTGGGTACCGGGATCAGCAATTTGGTCGTCCATTCGGCCGAACTTTTTTTGGTTATAAGGGCCCAGGCCGCTCGCATTCCGTGGCTGTTTGTTTTTAAAACCGGAATTTGTGCTGCGGCTGCGCTTTGGCCGACCTTGTACCTGCCTGGAGATGGATGGTTTAATCTGATTGCTGACGGTTTGCTTTATGGCCTTGTGTTTGCCGTTTTAGCTTATTTGGCCCGGCTGGTGCGGCCGGATGAAATTGAGTTGATAAGCCGGGCAATTCCTATGGTAGGAACTTTATTTAGCCGTTTGGGATGGCGGCCAAAATAAAGTCTCATAGTTGTAAAGAAATTAATAATCATTATGGCATTTAAATACGGTGGGACCATCAGCGAGCAAGTTCTCTCTGATCGCAATAATACGTTTGCGATTTTACTAGATTTAGTCGGCCAGGAGAAAAAAATTCTGGAAATCGGCTGTGCAACCGGCTATATGACGGCTATTTTGCAGCAGCGTGGCAATCAGGTGTGGGGGGTAGAGATTGATCCGTTAGCGGCCGAAAAAGCCCGCCCGTTTGCTGAGGAAATTTGGGTTGGAAACCTCGACAAAGACGCTGACCGAACTCAAATCAAGGGAACATTTGATGTAATCCTCATCGCGGATGTCCTGGAACACCTCGTTTTTCCGGCTGATCTGCTTAAATTTTTAACTTCACATCTTGCTGATGACGGGCAGCTTATCGTTTCGGTGCCCAACGTTGCTCACTGGAGCATACGACGCAACCTGCTGCGCGGCCGGTGGGATTTAACCGAAACCGGTTTGATGGATCGAACCCATCTTTACTGGTTTACTCGCCAAACCGGCCGGGAGTTATTGACCCAAGCCGGTTATCAGATTATCGATCAGCGCGCCTCTTATGTTTTTCCGGCCCATAATCGGTTGAATTGGGGTCAAAAGTTTGTACAGCCTTTGCAAAAGTCAGGGTTTAATTTCTGGCCCTCCCTGTTTGCTATCCAAAATATCTATGTGGCTAAAAAGGCCAGCTAATTAAGTTTATGATCAAACACATTGCTATTGGATTTGGAGATTTTGTCGGCACGACCGGGCAGTATTTTGAACGGTCCTTTAACCGCGATTACCAGGTGACGTATGTGGGTACCCCCTGGAAAGACCGGCCGGGGTATGCGCCCGACGAAGACTTGGCCGATCTGCTCAATTCAATGTCACCAAAACCTGATCTTTTTGTTTATATCGATTCTGGGAGCGTCCATTATTTTCCTCGAGGTTTGGAAAAACTTGAAATGCCGACGATCGGCTATCTGATCGATGCTTACCCCCCGGAAACCGGTTTATCAAACAAGATGCGGCTGCGATTGGCCCCCTTTTTTGACTACTTATTTGTGGCCAACGCCGGCTGTATCGATTTATACAGCAGCGGCCGAGACAATATGCCGGTTCGCTGGCTGCCTTTGGCCTGTGATCCGGAAGTGCAAAAAGATCATCAGCTCGAACGAATTTATGATGTTGGCTTTGTTGGCAGCACCGGTGGGCCTTATGACGAACGTGGCCAGGCGCTTAATCTGCTTTCTTCGAAGTATACGATGAATGATTTTAGCCGCCCCTACTATGGGGACGATATGGCCCGCGTATACAGCCAATCAAAAATAGTTTTTAACATTACCCTGGGGCGTATCTTAAATATGCGTATTTTTGAGGTGCCTCCTTGCGGTGCGCTCCTGCTTACCAAGCGGGCAAATAATGGGCAAAATGAACTGTTTCGCGAAGGGGATCATTTTGATACCTTCGAAACCCTAGAAGAATTAGATGAAAAAGTGGCTTATTACTTGGCACACCCCGCAGAAAGAGAGGCCCTTGCTCGTGCCGGCCAGGATTGGGCGCTGCAAAATCATACCTATCAACAGCGGGCGGAATCGATGATTCAAACGGTCTTGGATAATCCGCAGGAGAAGTTGACCGCACCGGCTAGAAAATGGACGGACGAGCAGGTGCTGCGTGAATATACAGTGGTGCACAGCATGTTGAGGCTTGTTGATGCCTCTTTTACCAACGTAACCCTGGCTCGTCGCCACCATCCGCAGGTTGTTCGCCAGGCGGTGTGGGAGCTAACAAAAGCGTTGGGTCGGCGAGCAAAATATGGCTAAACCACACCTTGATATTGTCATCGTCACTTACAACTCTCGGGATGAAATTGACGCTTGTCTCCAAAGTATCCTGGATCCCAAAGATCCGGTGGTTGGAGAGATCTTGGTGGTTGATAACGCATCGCCAGACGGCACTGCAGATTACGTGCAAGATCACTATCCCGACGTGACGGTCATTTCTTTAACTGAAAATCTGGGATTTGCCGGGGCTAATAATGTGGGAATGGATCGATCTGCGGCGCCCTTTGTCCTGCTCCTCAATCCGGATACGATTGTCCAGCCTGGTGCCTTCCCCGCGATGTTGAAACCATTTGAGCAAGATCGTCGAATCGGGTTGGTTGGCCCAAAATTGCGCAATACCGATGGAACACTTCAGCCATCCTGCCGGGAATTTCCAACCCTCTTGAGCCATTTAATCGGTATGAGTGAACTATATCGCTGGCCGTTTTTCCGAAGAATTTGGGGCCAACGGCTAAAAAGCTTGAGTGATCATACTCAGCCCACCCGAGTTGATTGGGTTTCAGGGGCGGTCATGTTAACCCGACGCGAAGCTGTAGAGCAGGTTGGCGGTCTGGATCCCCGGTATTTCATGTATACCGAAGAAATGGATTGGCAATATCGTTTAAGTAACGCTGGCTGGACAATCTGGTTTGAGCCTGGGGCTGTAGTGGTTCACATCGGGGGCGCCAGCACGCGACGCGTTCCGGCCCGTCGCATCATCTGGCAATATCAGAGCCTTTATCAATTTTATAAAACCCATAAATCTCGCCTGGAATATGGGCTGCTGCGGTGCCTGGTATTTAGCGTGACGCTGCCCAAAGTTTTGGTTCTGGCCATCACCGGCCGGCAGAATGAACGCCGCAATTCCCTACGGTCAGCATTTTGGAAAATCATATGGATGGGTTAAATCAACCTTTTTACGGCGGAGAAATTGATCCGCAAGATCATAACGATCCTCGAACGCGTATCGTGCAGCAAATTGACCGGGGATCTAACGTGTTAGAAGTCGGTTGTGGATCGGGCACGATCATTCACTTCCTGCAAACTCACCATCAATGTCAAGTCATTGGTGTCGAACCTTCTCCGACCATGGCTAAGGCGGCCCGGGATGCGGGCTTGACGATCATTGAAGGGGACATAAACGATGGAGTCGTGCTCGATGAATTACAGGCTAGGGGGCCGTTTGACGCGGTAATTTTTGCCGACGTTTTGGAACATCTGTCAAATCCCTGGCAAACGCTTCGTCTAATCAAACCCCTGCTCAAACCGACCGGCCGGGCGTTTGCTTCGGTTCCCAACGTGGCCTTTTGGCGCTTGCGCCTCAATTTGCTGTTTGGGCAGTGGCGTTACACGGAAGGTCACCTGATGGACCACACCCATTTGCGCTGGTTTACGCGGAAGACCTTGCAGGAGTTGTTTGTTGACTGTGATTATCAGGTGTTGCAGCTGCAGCACCGCTGGGTGCCGCTTCCCGGACATCGTCTTTGGCGAATGATCCCCAACCACCTGCAGCTGTATGCTCGTCTGGCGGCCCGCTGGCCCGGATTATTTTCTTATCAATTTGTGATTACCGCCGCCAGGGAGTCAAATTAGCAAATGATGGTTTCGCCGGATGTATCAATCATCATCGTGAATTGGAATACTCGTCAATTGCTTCATGATTGCCTGCAGTCGCTTTGTCATCAGGGCTCACCACCGGTTCTGCAAATCATCGTGGTCGATAATGGGTCCACGGATGGATCACTCGAAATGGTGGCCGCTCACTACCCATCAGTTGAAGTGATTGCCAACGGCCGTAATTTGGGGTTTAGCAAGGCCAATAACATTGGATTTACCCAGGCCAGCGGCCGTCACGTATTTTTTCTCAATTCTGACACTGTGGTTCAGCCCCAGGCGATTGAACGGCTGGTTCAATACCTCGATCATCATCCAGAAGTCGGTGCGGTTGGGCCACAGCTTTTGAATGAAGACGGCACGCTGCAGCCATCAGGCCGACCCCTGCCTGGCTTGCGAGATGCCTGGCGCGCGATTATCCCCCTCTCTTCCGCCCGTCGCACGCAGGTAAAAAGCGACTTGGAGAAGCGAAACTACTCAGAGAATGCCCAGGTTGGTGAACTTTCCGGAGCGGCTCTGATGGTCAGAAGAAGCGTCTTGGATCAGGTGGGAATTTTTGACGAAGTTTTTTTCTTCCTTGGTGAAGACATCGATTTGTGCTGGCGGATTCACAAAGCCGGCTGGCAGGTTGTGTATCTCCCGGCCGCTCGCGTGGTCCATTTATGGGGAGGCAGCAGCCAGGGATTAAGCGAAAAAAACAGCCTGCTTGCCCAGCGAGCTTATTTGCGCCTCATGCAGAAACACGGCCGGGTAATGGATGGCGTTTGGTTCACGATCCTTGCTCTGGCGGCCACCATCCTGAAAGGGGTTAAACGCATGACGACGGGTTTGATCAGGGGGAACCTCTCGGCCGCCGGCGACTCTCTACAAAGCCACCTGCGCGAGATGTTTTGGCTGTTAAGAAACGGATGGAGAGGGCGTGAAAATTAATTTTATCACCGGCGCTTACCCACCGCTGCGCTGTGGCATTGGCGATTTTGTCAGCCGCCTGGCGGGGGAAGTTGCTCGTCTGGGTCACGTCACTCAAGTAATTACCGCGAAAAAAGCGCACTCTCAGGACGGCCCGGTTGACGTACGGCCGATTATGGATGATTGGCGCCCCGGTCGATTGGGTGGTTTGCTAAAGGTTCTAGATCGAGAAAAACCGGATATTGTAAATTTACATTATCCTTCACAGGAATTTGGCCGCTTTTCGGCCGTTGATGGGTTACCTTGGCTGTGGCGAATGCGTCGCTTGGCCCCTCTGGCGTTAACCATTCACGAGTACAGCAGCTTTACGCGCCTTGGTCGATTCCGAATCGCCCTGATGGCCCGTTCGGCAAATCACATCATCGTTCCAGAACGTCAAAACCTGACCCAATTGGCCAGCGATTGGCCTCGCCTGGCCCCGCGTCTTACCCACATCGCTCTTGGACCAACGCTTGAGCCAGCAGCTATCGACCCTCTGGATAAAGCTGATATTCGCCAGGAGATCGGGCTGACCGAGCAGCATGTTCACCTGCTCACTTTTGGGTTTGTGAGTCCGGGCAAAGGGTTTGAATATTTGCTGACCGCTTTTGACGCGATCGCTGATCGCCTGCCGGCCGTTCATTTGTGGCTGGCGGCAGATGATCAGCCGGCCCATCCCAACTACCGCGCTTACCATGAAGCCATTCGCCAGCAAATTGAAGCCAGCGCTTATCGCGATCGAATTCATTGGACCGGCTATTTGACGGCCGAAAAATTATCTCAATATTTGCACCTGGTGGACGTGGTGGTGTTACCGTATGACGATGGGGCTTCCCTGCGGCGAACAACCTTACTCAACGCCCTTGCTCACGGCCGCCCGATCATTAGCACGGGAGATCTCAGCCCCGCGGCCGGAGTTGTGGTGGTTCCCCCTCAAGACGCGTCCGCCCTGGCTAAGGCTGTTGATCGCCTCTTGGCCAATGAGGTCGAACGCCATCAGCTGGCTGAACAGGCCGCTCAAAGTGCAGCTGTCTTTGACTGGACAACGATCGCTTCTCAGACCATTAACTTATTTACCTCGCTTGGATCATAATATGACCATCTCGCTTTCCTCAAAATCATCGATTATTAAGATCATGCCCTGGCTCATCGGGTTGTGCAGCGCGGGGCTGTATGCGTTTTTTCTAACTCATCAATATGCCGGGGACGGTCTGCGTCACCTGGCGGCTATTACCGGCAGCTGGCCACCTGAACCCGGGGGCACCAATCACCTTTTATTTCCTCTGGTTGGTTGGTTGTGGTTTCAGCTGATTGGTCAGCTGCTGCCGACCACTTTTTTGGTTACAGCCATACAGATGATGAACGCCATCTTTGCCGGATGGGCCGTTGGTTTAGGGGTAGCGATCCTGCAAAAATGGGGGGTCACAACCCGTTCCATTTTGCTGGCTGTAATCTCGCTGATATTCGCCAGCGCGTTCTGGCCCAGCGCCACCGACATGGTTGAGGTGATGCCGTCAATTCCGTTGATTTTACTCCCCTTCTGGTTATTATCCTCCCCAGAACCACCAGGGTGGGCTCGCATCGCTGGGGCGGCCTTATCGTTGGCCCTGGCAACCGCAATTTATCAGGCCTCCCTGTTTTCCGGTCTGGGCTTGGCGGCATTGGTGTGGCTGCGCAGTGATTCTGAGCATAATAGAGGTCTGGGAAAGATAGTGGGGTTTGGAGCCATCACTTTTGGTATTTTGGGGGTCATTTATCCGGTCGCTTTTATCCTGCTTGGAGAGGCGGAGTCGATATCTGAAGCGATCAGGATAAGTTTGGCCACCGAATCCCCTTACGCGTACGGATATTTTGACCCCAAACATATTGCCGGTGCCGTAGCTGGCTGGGTAACCGCCTGGATCGGGCTTTATGATTTTCAAGGATTAACGATCATGCTTGCCGGACTACGTCAGGGCCAGATATTCCCTGATGGGATTAACCTTGGATTGATGGGGGTGCAGTACGGTCTTTTTTTATTGCTCTTGACCGCCGTTTGGCGGGGACAGGGAAGGCTGTTTCAGCGGCGGGAGAAGCGCCAACTGGCGGCCGTGCTGGGGCTGTGGTTTTTGCCTCACTTCCTGTTTTTAATTTACTGGATTCCTGCGTACGATAAATTATGGATTCCCCCGCTGATAGCCATCATATTTTTCCTGGCGCTGCTTTTAGATGAATTATCGGGAATAGCCACCTCGTATCAAAAAGTTGGCTGGACGGCCGCGATTATTCTGTGCATTCTGGTTGTGATGCTGAATTTGACAACCGGATTGTGGCCATCTCGGTTTGGCCCAAATGATTCCCTGGAGGATGCCCAGGAGATTGCCGAGGTTCACGTCAAATCTGAAGATTTAGTGATCACCGACGGGTGGGGACCAACAGCGGTGTATTTTGAGCATTTTACCGATCGGGAATGGGTGGGATTTGCCCATTTAGCTCTTGCCAATCCAGGGCAGTCGACTGTGGTGGCAGCCAAATTTGAAGACGAGATGGAGAACACAACTGCCGGCGGAGGGGATGTTTATTTCTTAGGCGTTCTGGATTTAACTGAAACGGAGTGGCAGCCATTATTCGGGGATCGATTTGGGATGGCGTACGAGGATTTTGCCTCTTTTCGCGAACGCGCCGAGCCGGTCATGGCTCTGAATGAAACGACCAATCGCGGCCGCCCTCTCCATTTGTGGCGGGTGCAGCAAGCCGTCACCATCAATCAATGATTTACTACGATATTTCACCAGCGGTGCATCAGCGAGCGGGCATTGGCCGCATGGCCGGGCAGCTTTTCCGCGCTTTACAAAATACCTCCTGGAAAGAGAAATTAATCCCTTTTTACAATCGCTCAAATGAAATTCCGCTCACCGTACAATCTGGCTGGTCATCCAATCCACAGGCTTTGAGCTGGGGGGATAAGCGGTGGCGAGCGGCCGTAATGATCGCCACCTATTTGCGCCGCTCTCAAGATAAATTATTTCCAAACGCCTCTCTATTCCACGCCACCGATCATCTTCTGCCGTATTTGCCTTCCTGTCAGACGGTGTTTACGCTGCATGACTTGACCCCCTTTTCACACCAGGAAACCCATTCGTCTCTTAACCGCCTTTACAGCCGGCTCATGTGGCCCTATTTTTTGCGCCACGCCTCTTTTATTACCTGTGATTCTGAAAGCACGCTAAAAGCACTCCATGCCCGATTCCCAGATATTTCACCGCAAAAAACGGCCGTTGTTTACCTCGGCGTTGAATCTCGCTTTCGGCCGGTTACACAGGCATCAGAATTAGAAAGAGTGCGAAAAATTTATAAGCTACCGGCGCGCTTTCTCCTGTTTGTGGGCACCATTGAACCCCGTAAAAACGTCCCCGCACTCCTGTCCGCCTATCATCAGGCTCGTTTAACCGGCGTAAACCTGGTTGTTGCTGGAAAAAGAGGGTGGCGGGATTCAGAAGTGGATGCCGTTGTCGAGCGGTTGTCTCTCGGGGACAGCGTTTCATTTCCCGGTTTTATCGCCGACGAGGATCTTCCCACGCTATACAGCCTGGCAGAGGCTTTTATTTTTCCCTCCCTTTATGAAGGATTTGGTTTTCCGGTTCTCGAGGCGATGGCTTGCGGCACCCCTGTCGTTTGTTCGCGGATTTCCAGCCTTCCGGAACTGGCCGGTGAAGGGGCAATTTGGATTGATCCACATTCGGTTGAGAGTATTCGAGAGGGCCTTATAAAAGTGACCTCACCTCATCATGACCGGACCAGTCAAATTGAACTTGGCTTGCTTCAGGCCAGGCGTTTTACCTGGGACAATACCGCTCGGGAAATGGGGGAAATATATCAACAGCTCTTAAATCATTCATGATTGGAAATTGTGCAGGAAATAACCCGCTATCGTTTTGACCCTAATAATTTTAACTGGCTTGACGTCCGCAAAAGGATATGATTTATTCGAATTATGGTGTATGTATTTGATTGTCGTGCTGCTACGGCAAAATTCCCCGGGATCGGCCGGTATGTCAGCAATTTAGCCACCGCGATGGCTGATTTGCTCTCGCCCCAGGAACGGTTGACGCTTTTGATCGCCCCCGAATCACACGAGCGCTGGCCCCTCCCCCTCGACCATGCCCAGGTTACCGCAATTGAGACCTCGCTCTCTCATTTTTCTCCCCGTCAACACTGGGCGATCCCTCGCCTGCTGCGGAAAATTCAGGCTGATCTTTATCATGCGCCATATTACATGATGCCGTGGCGAAATCGCCAGCCGGTTGTCCTCACCTGCTATGATTTTATCCCTCAACGGTACCCTGATGCGGTAGGCATGCAAGCCCGGCGGTGGTTTGCCATGATGCATCGCATCGCCTGGCAGCGAGCCAATCACGTGATCGCTATTTCTGAAGCCACGCGCAAGGATGCTGTGGCCCTTTATGACGATCGGCGCAAACCGGTGACCGTGATCCCTCTCGCGGCCGATCCGCGATTTCGGCCGGCCGATCCGGCCGCAGAAGAAGAAGTGCGCCGGCGGTTCAATTTACCGCGGCGCTATGTCCTTTATCTGGGAATCAACAAGCCCCACAAAAATCTGGTGAGATTGGTTGAGGCCTGGGCCCAGGTCAAGAGCGACGCCCGGCTAATCATCGCTGGGGCTTGGGATGAGCGGTATCCTGAGGCGCGTGATTTGGTCAATCAGACCGGCTTATCAGACAGAATTTACTTCTTAGGGCGCGTATCGGATGACTTGTTACCGGCCCTGTACAGCGCGGCCGAACTGTTTGTTTTCCCCAGCCTTTACGAGGGGTTTGGGCTGCCGGTTATAGAAGCGATGGCCTGCGGCACACCGGTTGTATGCTCATACGCCTCCAGCCTGCCGGAAGTTGGTGGAGCGGCCGCCGTCTACTTTAACCCGCTGGTGGTTGAAGATATCGCTCAGACGCTTCAGGCGATTCTCAATCGGCCGGATGAGCAGAGTCTGCTGAGGGAGAAAGGGCTGGTTCATGCCGGTAAATTTACCTGGAAAATGGTCGGTGAAAAGACCGTGAACGTTTACCGGGGTTTGGTACTAAACAACTAAAAAATGAGCAAATCATAAACCATAGACCTATACCAAACTCCTGCCGAATTCCCTAAAATCAACATAGTCTTTGTAATAAAAAATGATGGAATATATCGCCTATGTCGAAGAAAATTCTTGTCGTCGATGACGAGCCGGATTTGGTACATTTGTATCAGCTCGTCCTAGAAATGAATGGTTATCAGGTGCGCACCGCAAACGGAGGTTTGCAGGCGCTCGAGCTTTATCATGAGGATAAACCTCATTTGATTTTGCTTGACGTTATGATGCCTGACTTAAACGGTCTTGAAGTTTGCAAACAAATTCGCGACAGCGAAGGCCAGGCTTCGCTGACCAAGATTATCATGTATACGGCCAATGATAGCGTGGAAAATCGGAAAGCGTCGCAGGCGGCCGGGGCCGATGAATTGGTCAGCAAAGACGTCCCCTTTGAAAATATAACGGCCATGATTACGTCTTATCTGGCTACCAGACCTCTGATGGAAGCTTAATAGCAGTTCAATTTCCACCCAAAATTGAACTGCTCCCCCAACACCCATCACCTAACACCCAAAACCTACTCCCTAATCGCTACCACGACCCCTTCTTCAGCCCAGCTGTACAAGTCACCCACAACCGCATTATCGACCAAAATACATCCATAAGTGACCGGTGTGCCTAAGCTGTTGGTCCACAACAGCTGACTGCCATCTCTCGTGGGAAACCCGTGAAAGCCGTTCATGAAGCTGTTGTTGGGAACCGGTTGATAAATCCCCATAAAATTGGGCATGTGCAAATCCCAATTGCCGGCGTACGCACTTTCCTGATGAGATTGCACCTGGAAGACGCCGGGAGAAGTTGGACTTTCAGCGATGCCGGTGCTAATTGTCCAATCCCAAATCAGGGTGTCATTTTCATAAGCCCACAGGCGCTGTTCGGCAATGCTAATTTCAATGCGTTTGTGTTCGACAATGGGCAGCGGCAAAAGGCGATCGGGTGAGGGAATCACAATTTGCTGCCCCACCGCCAGGGTAGAAATGCCGGGATTAACCTCTTGCACCCACGGATAGGGAAAACCGTACAAACGGGCGATGCTGGCGATCGTCTCGCCGGCCTGAACCGTGTGGAATCGTTCCCCATAAAAGATACGCAGCGTCAGCGGTGCGGCTGTTTCATTGGCCAGGTGCGCCAGCACCAGCTGGCGTATACCGGGTACGGCCGATCCCGAATCGAGATATTGATAGTCGGCAAGGCCGTTCTGAGCTGCGAGGGTTCCGATGATCGCCTCAATCGCCCGATCATCGACCTGCCATTCAATTGTCTGCTCAGCCGTTTTTTGAGGGGTCAGCCAGCTGACCCACATTTCCGCCGTTAAGGGGACGGTGGTTTTGACGCCGGTAATGGGATCAAACAGGGTGATGTGGAGCGGGTCGACCAGCCGGCTGTTTAGCGAATCAACCAGATCGGCCGTTGTCGGAATTGTCGGTTCGAGCGGTTTCATGAGCAAATTAAACGATTGGCCCGGTTGATAAACGGCCGCTGTGAGCGTCCACTCGTCTAGCGTGGCCGCAATGTTGATGGTTTCTCCGGGGGCGGAAGGGGTTTCGACAACCCGGCCGTTTTCCCAGGCAATACCGGCATCGAGCGGGGCTAAGCTCAGATCCGCGGCTGTTTTCGATAAATATTCTTCCGCCGCTGCCCGATCAAACCCGGTCAGGGGTTTGATTTGTCCCCCGTTAAAAAGAAATTCAGCTGTTCGGGCCAGATCATTTGAGCCGGTCCAGGCGGCGGCCTGAGCGGCCGTCGAATCGCTGTAGAGCAGCAGGCCGATTTCAGATGGGGCGGCCTGGGCCGTGTGGTTGGGCGCCACCAGCACCACCGGCTGCTGCTCCCACTGAGCGGTTAGCTGCGCGGCCGCTTCTGCCGTGGTTAATCCACCCAGGTGCACGCCCATGGCGTGGATTCCCGGCAATATTTTTCCTTCAGCGCGCCATTGCCACCCAAAGAAGAGAAATATACCCAATATGATCCCCGCAAATGCGAAAGATATCAGAGCGACCAATCCTAAAATCAGGCGAATTAATCGTTTGATGGGCCGATCTGACTGTGGCCGGACTATCGGACTTTCAACCACAGATGAAGGATGTTGTTCATAACTTGCTCTGCTCATGACCACAGAATACCATAAAATCCTGAACGTCTAACCTACGCCTTGTTGATCAAAGGACTACAGACATCAGACGACAGACCACAGTGAGGTTAATCTGAAGTCTGTTGTCTGTAGTCTATATTAGAAAATAGGTGAATACTCCTACACCCCTTGCGACGGCCATAGCGCTCTATTATAATGCCTCATATTCCATTGGGATGCTGTATGACCTCTCCAGAATATTCATCTGAACCCATCCAACCTCAGGCGTATCCTGAGTCAAGCGCACCGGTAAAGTCTTCATCCGCTGGCCCACCGTCATCTGTTTTTGTGCGCGAAATTTTAGAGACGCTTCTCTTTACATTTTTTGTGATCTGGCTGGTTAAATCAGCCACGCAAAATTTTCGGATCGAAGGGTCAAGTATGCTGCCGACCATGGAGGAAGGGCAGTACCTGATTATCAATAAGTTAGCCTATTTTCTGGATGAGCCGCAGCGCGGCGATATTATTGTGCTGCATTTTCCCAACGATCGCAGCCGAGATTTTATCAAGCGAATTATCGGCCTGCCTGGAGACACCGTGGAAATAAACAACGGCCGGGTTAAGGTCAATGGGGTGGAATTAAATGAGCCTTATATCAAAGACCCACCGACCAATAATCAAACCTGGACCATCCCGCCGGATAGCTATTTTGTAATGGGGGACAATCGTCTTAGTTCCAGCGACTCGCGCAGCTGGTCTTATCTTCCCCAGGAGGATATCATCGGCAAAGCGTGGATTGTTTATTGGCCGGTCCCGGAATGGCAGCTGGTGCCCCATGTTTCTCACCCTTATGTGCCCAGCAGTACGGTCAGTGCTGCCTCACCTTAAATCATCAACAGAGCCAAATTTCGCGTTTGGCTGGAGAAAAATATGACGAGAGTTTGTCCTCACTGCTACATGGGGCGCTTGTCAACTCAAAACCGCCTTTTTTTGCTGCACGATGGCGGCCGGGTGCTGGTCGCCCCACACACCAAAGCCCTGGTTTGCGATCAGTGCGATTATTATCAATATGATCCGGGTGCCCTACAGAAAATTACTCATTTACTGGAGGCGCCGCTTTCGTCATCGCGCCGGCGATGGGATGGCGATCTTAACCAGCGGGTTGTGATCCAGCCGGCCGGAGAGCCAAATCACGAAATTCAGTGAAAAGTGACCAGTCAAGCCCGCTTCTATTTGATATACTTTAGAATTACAGGCGTTAAAATAATCCCGGTAAATGTACAGCTCAAAACAAACATCCCCGACGATTTTCCGGCCCGGCTGGGGAATCTACAAAAACAAAGTTTAGGAGCGAACCTCGGTGGCTCATATTTATGTAGTTGATGACGACGAACAACTGTTGCGGATGGTTGGATTAATGTTGGAGCGTGGCGGACATATGGCCACGCTGGTTAACAATCCAATTGAAGCGCTAGAAGCGATGACCGATGAACCTCCCGACATGACCATTATCGACGTCATGATGCCGGGGATGAGCGGTCATGATTTATGCCGTTCGCTGCGCACCCATGAAAATACGAAAAATTTGCCGGTCATGATTTTGACCGCCCGCGCGCAGGAAGAGGATCGGCAAACCGCCATGCAGGGTGGGGCAGATGATTATTTGAGCAAGCCGGTTACCTCACAGGAACTTTTAAGCCGGGTGGATCGCCTTTTAAGCAAAAGGCGGTCGGCCAACGCCCTATCTGTTCAGCCCAATATTCTGGCCGTTTACGGTTTGACCGGTGGGGTCGGCCGCACGACATTCGCCATTAATTTGGCGGCTCAGCTGCGGGCCACGACCAAAGGTGAAATTTGTTTGGTTGATTTCACCACTTCAGGCGGCCAGGCGGCGATGCATTTCAAACCGCAAACTCAGAAAAGCTGGGCGAATATCCTAAACGCCAAACCGCTCAACTGGCAAGCGGTTTATTCACAAATGACCCTTCATGAGTCCGGTTTGAACATTTTGGCGGCCCCTCAGGATCCCATGTCCCCTTCTTTTCCCTCCTCGACTCAGGCCGAACGTCTTCTCGGTCTGCTGCGGGAGCATATGATGTTTATCGTCGTCGATTTACCGGCCGTGCTCAATGATGCGGCGCGAGCGGCCTTACGCATGGCGAACATGGCCTATCACGTCATCGCCCCCAATCAAATTTCCGTTCAAACCGCCTTGCGCCTGGAAAAAGCGCTGCGATCAACCAACATCGGTCTGCACGAAATGAGTTACGTTCTCAATCAGGGTGTTTCTGAACCGCAAATATCCCGCACCTCGGTTGAGCGCCAGATCAGTACCCGCTTAAATTATCACATTACCTTTGACCCCAACCAGCAGCAGGCCGTGATTCAAGGAGTGCCTGTCTGCCTGACCGCCGCTCAATCAACGATCGCCTTGACGATGCAAAAAGTTGCGGCCGGTTTGTGGGAAAACCAGCCAATTGCTAATGGCTAAAGGCTATTCGCTAATTGCTAAGGACGGAATGACAAAGGGAATGTAGATCAACCCCAGGGGATTGCCTTGCTCCAAAAGCGTCAGGCGGGCCAGCCGTATCGCTTCGCCAACCGGCCGTTTTTCCACCAGGAAGTGCTTGAAAAAATCTTCGGCGAACGTTTTGGCCAGCGGCACAAAGCTGGTGATTTCGGTGCCAATGACTCCGGCCGCTTCAGATTGCTCAATAAACCCGCTCACCAAATCAAACGCCTTGTGAGGGGACAGCGCTGCGGTGTGACAGCCGTTTAAAAACACCAGCGGCCGTACCTCTTTTTCCCAGCGAATGCGTTTGGCGCGCAGCACGTCCCGCGATATCCCTCTGGTCCGGGGTGGCCCGACCTCAATCGAAGGCACATCAGCGGCCAGGCGGCCGTGACAAAAGAAATAAAGGAGGTGCGGGCTGGTTTTTTTCATGAGGTCGATCGTTTCCGGTCGTTCATTCGCATAGTGGAAGTGCGAGCCGAAGCGACGCACGACCGCTTCATGGGCGCTTCGACCCACAAAGTTGGGATCGGTGGAAACAGCCATGGCGATCTCCAGGCCGGACCCCGCTGGCAGTGAAGTGGGGGCTTCGGGGCCGTTCTGAATGGTCAGCGGATGGCCTAAAGCGTGCCGGAACCCCCAAAAGCCGCTGGGGCAAACCACATCATCTTCCCCATAAGAAGGGCAATCTCCCAAGAAGCAGGGGCATTCAATCAGCGGTTGCCCATCGGCCAAACATGACAAAAAGGTGGGGCACAATTTAATTTCGCTGGCGGTAAGCGAGGTGAAGAGGGGATGATCGTACATGGTAGAGAGGGGTACCACGAGACGGGAAGAGGCTTTGCTGGCCAGCTGGATAAACCCCGGCCGGCGCATCGTGTCGGCCAGCGTTTCGGCAGCCCGGCTGCCCCCCGCCAGCTGGTTGATCAGGGCGTCGTAAAAGCGGTAGCCGCGAATCGCCAGACGCAGCAGGTCGATTTTGAGTCTTCCCAAGTCAGGTGAACCATCGTAGCGATAAAGCGTGTGGTCCCCACCCGGATCGAACGGCTCCTCGCTGCCCCACGCCGCCATGCGCAGCGCTCCACGGGCCAGCTCAATTAAATTTTGCAGCGTATCCCCATCAATGGCCGCCTCGTTTTTGAAATCCCCCTCCCCCAAAAAGCGAAAACCGTGGGTGCTGTCGTCGTTGCCGTTGAGCAACACGCTCAGCTTGTGCGGCCGAATTGCCCGCAGCTGCTCTTTGGCCAGGCTTTTAGACAGCGCGTAATCCATGATGGTCAACAGCCGTTGTTCCGGACCCAGCCGGGGCTGCTCCTCAACTTGCGCGGTGACTAGGTGTGATTGCAGCAGCAGCTGTTGATAGTAAATGTGGCAGCGCAGGCGGTAGGTGCCGGCCGCGGCCGGGGTTTGCACCGGGAAGAAAAGCCGTTTTTGGGCCATCTCAGCGGTGATTCCGGCCGGGCTGACGGCCGGTTGAGAGACCGATACGGTGCCGTCCGGCTGGAGGCGCATCCGACCGATGTCCTGCCCGGCTAATAGCTCAAGCTCGTTGGGGAAGCCAAATAGGGCGATGGTTAATTCTGCGTCGGCCGGTAAATTGGCTACGTTAAGCTCGCTGGGCCGCACGTCGATCGCTCCAGCGGCCGGCTCCCCAATTTCGACCCAGAAGAAGTAGCGTCTGCCGCTGTCGAGCGCCCGATTGGCCCGGGCGGGAACGGCCGGGTTGAGCTGATCGGCAAAGCCGGTGTTGACGATGCGCGTGGGTTGAGCGGTCCGTTTTTCTGGTGGGGGCGCTGTGTTGAGGGTTCCCGGCAGGGCAAATAGGGGATCAATTTCATTTAGAAACGCTGCTAAGTCGCCGCTGCGTTTTCTTAATTCAGTCACGATTTGCTCGGCCGTATCCTGACGGGTGAGGCCGCTGAGGGCAGCCAAATCGAGGTTAAAGCGGCTACACAGGGCAGCCAGATCCGTGGCGGTGAGGTTGTCGGCGATCCAGTCGGCCAGGAATTGGTTGTGGGAATTGGGGAGCGTCATGGCGTGTGGGGTTCGGTATGATAGTAAAAATCACCGCAGAGGGCACAGAGGACGCGGAGTTTGTTTAAGGTGAGAGGAATTGTTCTCGGTGATCTCTGCGGTGAAATTTCTAGTCGATTTCTTCCGGCGTATCGGTTGGCGTGTCAACCGCTCGCCGGATCATGGCCAGCGGCCGCTGAGTTTCAGATATCATCTCGTCTTCGGCCAGCCGTTTGCGTCGGCCGTCGAGGAACCAGTCGACGGTAAAATTGGGGGAGATGCGAATCCATACCACCAGCACGAGGAAGTATCCAAAAAAGCCGATAAACAGACCGATCCCATATGCTCCAAACAGAATCGACCCGGCCGGGAAGAGGGCCAGAATCGCCCCGCCGCCGATGATCCCGATCACCGTGGCCAGGTCGCTAAACTGCACGTCTCCTTTGCGGTAGCGGTTGATGAAGTAAACATACCAGCCGATGATGGCCCCAAAGCCGGCGGAGCCGAGCAGTTGAATCAATACGACATCTTCCATGCGTGATACCTCAGTAAGTAAAATTGTTTAATAATGTGAACCACAGAAAACACAAAAGGCACAAAATATTTAAGTAGTTTACAAAAAGAGTTGTTAAAAAAAGCCACAGATTAACACGGATTTTCACAGATTTCTCTCTCTAATCTGCGGACAACAGTTACTCTTGCAGCTGCTCTGACGCGATCCGCCACAGCAGGCTGACGTGCAAAATAAAAAACAGGGCGGCCGCGCCGAGAAACAGGGGAGTCAGCCACAGGGCGGTTAGCCAGCCCCCGTAGAGGGCCACACCACAGCTGAGCAGCAGTAAACTCAGCCCCTGAAAAGAAGCCAGCCGGCCGCGCAGCAGCTGCACCGGCCGGGCCAGGGCCAACCCCATAAGCCAGCCCCACACCGCCCCGAAGGCCACCACACCGATTGTTTCAATAATCATTTTATCCGAAGAGCCGCAGCATGCTGCGGCCGAAAAATGGTCTAGCCCTTTTCCCTTTGAACTTTATACTTTTAACTACTAAAGATTATCAACCGTGTAAGCATAACATAAGAGAGAATCGGAAACAATTTGCTCGATCAAGGCAAAAATCAAATTGCTCTTGCACCGTAACCGGCATTTTTGCTATAATTCCTCGCCGTTGCCCCCATCGTCTAGCGGCCTAGGACGTAGCCCTTTCAAGGCTAAAACACGGGTTCGAGTCCCGTTGGGGGCACAGACCAAAAGAGCGCCGTTTTCGCGGCGCTCTTCTGCTTCAAATTCCTCTTCAGAAGAGTTCGAATCTCCGAAGGACCTAAACAGAAATTTAGATGCAGTAGCCTTTCTTTCAGGCCTGCGTTTCGAAAAGCGAAATCTACTTGAAGCAATTCCCATCGATCTCATTGATGAGTTGAAATGATGAGGTTGAATGTTGTTAGGGTAATGGTCATACGGCCGTAGCTGTGTCCGAAGGTGCATAGCCAAATTGCCGTTTGTACTCACGACTAAACTGGGCCAGATTATTGTAGCCAACCAGATAACTTGTTTCTGTCACCCGTTTCCCGGATTTAATCAGTCTTTGCGCTTCTAATAATTTAACCGACTTGGCATACTGCAAGGGGGATAGTTGCATCACTTCCTTGAAATTAGTGTAAAAAGCCGTACGACTCATGTGGACAACAGATGCCAGTTCTTCAACTGACACAGCCTGATCCAAATGTGTGTGTATATGCTCCACTGCCCTTGAGATACGTTTGATTTTTCCTTTTTGCTGCAACAATATCCGCAGCTCACCACCCCGTTCACCGCAAAGCAGGCGATAGTAGATTTCGTCGATGATAGCATCGCTCAAGATGGCTGCGTCACGCGGGTGCTTCAACACATCGAATAGGCGCAAGAACGGATCGAGCAACTGGTCACTTAGCGCAAGCGAGAATTTGGCAGAGGGATCGATGGATGGGGGTTGCGGCGTGCTGCCTTCAATATGCTCAATTCGTAACAGCAATTCAGCCAATCTACCCATATCCATCTCTATGCCCACGGCCAGAAATGGATTTGCGGCCGTAGCGCCTACAATCTCCGTTTCAACGGGCACAGGATACAATCCAACCAACACCTTGGGGCCATCATACACATACTGCTCATCCGCTACATAACACACTTTGGTTCCCCGTAAGAGAATGACAATCGCGGGCGTTTCAATTTCGGGCGATCGTGCCAGCTCCGAACTCATTTTGTAAGTACCTAGGCTCGTAACGGCCGTGCGATTGATCCCTTCATGGGGGGTATATTGCTCTACAACCTGTATAAGTTGTTCAAATTTTTGCTGCTGATATGTCATCTGTCTATTTCCTTAGGTGTATCAATCAGTCGATGCAAGCAGTTCGACGCTCAACGATATATAGATGAATTATACAAAGGAAGACCCAAAATTGTCATCACAATCGACACAAGTCAGAACAAAAATGCAAATTTTTTGGACAATTGTGTTTTCGCGATATTCTTGCCAAATTTATACTAACACCATGTCTTCAATACATTGAATTGAGGCGACCAAAAATTGTTCATAAGTGACTTACACGTTTTCAATAATCCAATAGATTATGGAGTGGAAGAGCATAAATTGCTTAAGAGAGGTATTCAATCATGATTAACGAACAACAAACTCAAATGTTAACTGTACTCGCACAAGGCCTAGCAAAAGGCGTACGCACACCCATACTGAGAACCCCCGAAGAGGTGGGGCTGGCGTATGAAGAAATTTCCTTCGAGACTAAAGATGGTGTCACCGTCAAAGGATGGTTCATACCAGCTGATTCCAACAAGGTGATCATCAGCAACCACTTTTCACCTGCTAACCGCTATGGCTTTGCGGGACATTTAGAAGGATTAGATTTTGCCGGTGGTTTTGAAGTCAACTTTCTCCCACGTTACAAAGCACTGCATGATGCTGGATACAACGTACTCGCATATGACTTGCGCTCACATGGAGAAAGTGGAGAAGGTGAAAATGGCGTATCAGGAGTTGGTTACTTTGAATGGCAAGAAGTTATAGCTTCCATTGATTACATCAAAAATCGACCCGATACGGCCGGAAGCGACGTTTCTTTATTTAGTATGTGTATGGGTGCGAATGCAACCTTTAATGCAATTGATAAAGTGCCAGAAGCATTTACTGATATTAAAAGCATTATTGCAGTTGCTCCTCTTAATGGACGTACCAACATCGAACGCAACTGTGAACAGATGCAAATACCTGTAGAGGAAGGTGTTGAAGCATTCGACCCAATTTATAATGGATTTTCAGGGCTGCATGTTACAGACCATAACATCATTCCAAAGGCTGCAAACGTCAACACTCCCATTTTCTATTTTCAAGTCAGAGACGATATGAACTCTCGCTGGACGGACGTTCAGGAAATGTATGAACTCACACCTGTCGAGGACAAAAAAGTCGAGTATTTGGAAGATACGCCGTGGCGGTTTAAAGGGTATACATACTTTTCGGAACACCCTGAACAAATGATTGAGTGGTTCGATTCACATATGTAAAGATTAATGAAGCGGTCACCTTCATTCAGTGGCCTCTTTTACTTACTTGATAAGGAAATAAACAATGATCATTAATTACTTATCCAACTCTATTGTAAAAGGTGGGCAAGCCCCTGTGTTTGACGATCCAAAAAACTATGGATTGGAATATGAGGATGTGACTTTTGCTGCCGAAGATGGGGTTACCTTGTCGGGTTGGCTCATCAAGGGAGGCCAAGACAAAGTTATCATTCAATCTCATTATGGTGTGCAATCGAGTCGTTCAGGCTATACCCCTGAGGGAAAGGGGAGACCGAGGATGTGGCATGAAAATATACCATTTCTCAAACATGTGAAGTACCTTGTTGACCAAGGATACTCTGTGCTTTTGTATGATTTTAGGAATCATGGCGATAGTGGAACTGGAACCTGCCCTTGGGTGACATGGGGACCTGAGGAACACAAGGACGTCTTGGCTGCAGTTGATTACATATCCAACCATCCAGATTACCAAGCCAGCCAGATTGGTTTATTGAGCATTTGTATGGGTGCGGCTTCGTCAACCTATGCTTTTGGCAGAGAAAATGGCCTCAGTGATAATGAAAATATCAAAGCGATGATTGCCATCCAACCGCTTCGTTACCCAGATTTCATCAAGGCCCTTGGCCTCGATAACTTTATAGGCCGACGTGTCACCAAACGCAACAATGAAAAAACTGAGATGGATTTGAATGAAGTGTCGTTTATGCCGGATGTTCGATCAATTAATGTGCCAACTTTATTGGTACAAAATTCAAATGATGAGTATTTGAATCGCCAATCAATTGAAGAATATTACGATGCTTTAGAAGTAGAAAAAGAGATGTTGTGGCTGGATCTCGGCAAAAAAAGGGCAGCAGGTTACCATTATCTCACTAATAACCCAGAAGAAATCCTCGGTTTTTTTAATAAACACCTTGATTGATGGTGCTCGCGTTGTGCAGGTCATCGTTAATTTGATTGAGCTGGCAAGTACGAAGACGGAAAGATAAGGGGAAACGGAAGTTTTCCCTCAAAAGAATTTCTTGCAAAAATCAAATTATCTGGGAATAATCATGGCTGATTATCATTATCAAGGTGTTCGATTTGAGTCTCCGTAGGGGCACACACAAAATTGACCAGCCTCGTGGCTGGTCTTTTTACTCCCTATTCTCTACCCACTTCCATATTTCCGGATTCCAAACCCCGGCAACATCATCAATCAATATAGGATCGATAAACTCGCTGACCGAATTTACGGCTGTTTCGAGGGTTTCATAAGGTAACTCCAGGTCTCTAGAAATGCCTCTGAACCGTGTTTGCCAGCTTTGTGGGACTGGACCAAATTGTGTGGGCAAAATGTCCCCACGGACGCTGAAAACAGCCTCAACGGATGCCCGGAGACGAATGGCCTCAATTGTGCTGTCCAACCCGGCCAACAACAAAACATCAATTAGATCTTTCAGACGACTATTTTCTGTGAGCCGCGGTTTAGTCAATGCGTGTAGCTTCTCAGCAATGTGTTGCGTAATCGGATAGCAAGGGAAAGGAGCAGCAACAATCTCCGCAAATGCAAGCATCTGTGGCGGTGAGAGATAATCGATAGGTCCAACGATTACATCACGATGACCAATATCAACATGAAAACGCTCAAATACCCGCCCTGCAACTCGTGATGTCACATGAAATCGTACCGATCCACCTAGATCAAGTTGCCCTGAAGGTTGCTCAACAGTAAAGGAGAAATAGTCGCCAATATCATGATGTAGTTGCTTGACAAGGCTTTCGAATATGTTTGCAGCAATCACGGGTTTGGCCAGCAGATCGATGTCTTTTGTCGGGCGAGCTAGTTCTGACCTCAACTGGAGCGCATATCCTCCTTTTAGTATCCAATCATCATTAAGATGGGCCATAAACCGTTCAAAGGCGATCATTTTCCGTAGCCTGGGAATACGATGGCGGGGATGATCGCGACGCAATCGATCCTCAAGCGCCTGACGAAATGCTTGTGGCGTTGCATATTTCACAAAGACACCTCTTCCATTGCTGTGTGAATCAATAGTTGTACACGGTTTATCGATCTGGCAACCTGTGCTTCGAGTTTTTCTTTCGTCGTCAGTCCTCTAACCAAAGCCTGCTGGATTGCCAGCTCAATTTGTGTTTCGTCGTAGTATATGCGAGCCACATCCACAATCGTCCGAGCAACGGTGGTCATCTTAAACCCTTCCCATAGGGTTATGTCATCCGGCTCAAGTTTAACGTTATGGACGCGAATACCAGGTCGTCGCCGTGAGCTGGTCCGAGGCAGGATAAGATGAATCTCGTCAGGAATGATGTCAGACAAATCGTAGATGTAAAGAGCCGTTTGAAAACCTACAATTGCATCTTCGCCAGCGCTTAATACAGCTACATGAACTTCTTCAAATCTGCTGGCTGGGAATTGGGCAAACCGATACACACCCCAGGCAGCTTTTTCAAATTTGTCGCGTTTCAGCTCCCGATATATTTGACCACGCTGGAGATTGAGTCCTCTTGCCTGAGAAAGTGAAAAATAACCTGCTTGCTCCTCGGCAATTCGGTATAGTTGAATTTCTTTTTCGTATTTCATCATTCATTACATGTGCAATTCGGATACGTTTTTGCACTCATTTTACACATATTATATGCAATTCAAAGGTGTTTTGTCAAAATCAGTTTGTTTGAGGATAATCTCATCTCATTCAAATGGAAAAAGAGTTCGATTTGAGTCCGCTTAGGGGCACTAAAAAAACCAGCCATTTGGCTGGTTTTTTTGGTAATGACTGTGCTGTTTTTCCTTTCTCAAGTAGCCTCGCAAGTGCGGCACTTTTTTAGCTAGCTCCATGACCAGTTTTCCGGTTGCCAATAAGATTCAAGGATGGTTCCAGTTAAAACTGGATCAATGAATCGCTGAAGTTCGATATACGCAGATGCAAGATTGTGTTCAGATAAACTGACCTCTTCAGCCATTCGCTTGAACCCTTGTTCCCAATTTTGCGGTGGTGGCGGTAATTGTCGTGGTATATCCCGTGCGTCAATATTTTGAAACGCTGCTTCGATGGCGCCTGTCAAACCTGCTCCTGATAATTGCCCCAACTCCGCCAACAAAAGCATGTCGACGAAATCTTTCACGCGAGAACTTCTACCTGAACTGTATTCTTTGGTATAAGCACGGATTTTTTCCGCTAATTGCTGTGTGATTGGATAACAAGGAACCACTATAGGGTCAATTCCTGCAAATGATAATAAATCCGGTGTAGCCAGATAGTCCGCTGCTTCGACAACGGGATCTCCTATACCAACGTCTAGGTGGAACCGCTCGAATGTTCGTCCGTCTAACAAGGCATGGACATTGTGGCGAAGTCCCCCTTCATTTCGCTCAAGACGGTTTGAGGGTCTGCCAATTTCAAATGAGAACCAGTCTCCAATATCCAGTAATGAAGATGCGAGTAAGGAATTGTGAAGAATATTGTCTTCATCTAAATATAGCAAGTCAATGTCTTTTGTAGTTCTCGCGCGATCACCCAAGCGGAGTTGCAAAGCCAATCCTCCTTTAAGAATCCATTGATTGGGTTGTATTTGGAAGATCCGGGCAAGTAAACGGTCAAACGCTACCATTTTGCGCAGCCGCACTAGGGGGAGATTTGATGACAGGCTCTGTTCCCGTAGGCGAGTTTCCAAAGCGCGACGAAAAGCACCGCTGTTTTTGTACTTCAACGCTTTCCTCCTGAAGTGTCAATCCCTTTAACTATATTGCCAAACCGACCACCTCGCTTATGCGCATACAGTCTCAGCGCATCTTCTGATGTTAGCCCTCTTTCGATGGCTTCATAAATTGCCAATCGAACCTGTTCTTCAGGCAAACCCACGGAAGCGACATCGGCGAGTGTTCGAAGCACTGTCGTGACCGGCAGCCCTTCACGAGAAGTGACTTCGTTGCTATTCAGTTGATGGGTGTGCTGACGGATGCCCTTCCGACGGCGGGAGGCCGTGCGAGGTACGATAATGTGTATTGCGGTTGGTAAGATGTCAGATATCTCATAAAGTGCCAGAGCACTTTCGTGAGAGATTACAGAATCAGGACCCGTCCGCAACCAGGCGACGAAGAGATCCTCGAACGCTGAGCCAGGAAATTGAGTCAATCTATATATTCCATGTCTCACGCGCATGAATCGGCCGTTTTTCACATTACTGGAGAGGCGTTCCCAGGAAAAACCGCAGGCGCGAGCCTGGTGCGCGGCGAAGTACCCCGATTGACTTTCGGCGACTTCGTAAAGGAGTTGGTAATCTGGACCATCTTTCATGTGTGCATAACCTTCGGTATTTACTAAGGTATTGCACACTTTATCATAAATTGCTTGTTTTACAAATAACAACTTTTTCGTTCTCAAAAACATTTCCGAAAAAATCTCCGCGATACTTTTTCGACGATTTCTCACCTTCTGTTTATACTGAGTACGTTTGCACATGTTTTAGGGCGGTCTCCTGACCATGCCGTCTTTTTCAGCAAAAACTTACCGATTCGGATTGGAGAAATAATTAAGGTTCTTATCGATTTTCAAAAACAATTAGAGCTTATAGCTGGGGGAATCTTTTTACCTAACAGGTTCCTGCAATCCCATAGGAATCGCCAATAGCGGCCCTCTCATCAGGCCTTGGCGGCAAGGTATAGAGTAGCCGAGATAATTTGCCCGGTCTAACCTCTCAATTGATAACCTGGATGGGCATGGATATAGACATGGTCTTTCTTGACAACTTGTCAAGAACGGCCGTATAATGATAACATGAAAACATTTCCGGTTGGTGAGTTCAAAACTCACTTCTCAGAGATCATCGAGCGGGTTCGCGCCGGTGAAGAAATTATCATTACCTACGGCAAGAAAAAAGAGAACGTTGCCGTACTAATTCCCTATTCCGCCTACAAAACCAAAAAGATTCGACTGGGCCTGCTGCAGGACAAACCGCTCAAAATCCGTGATGACTTCAAAATGACGGAGGAAGAGCTGTTGAGCTTATGATTTACCTGCTTGACACGCACATCGTTCTGTGGTCTTTGTTCGAGCCGGTCAAACTCGCGGAGCCTATTCGACAGATTCTCGAAAATGAGACGGACACCAAACTAATCTCAGGTGTCAATATGTGGGAGATTTCGCTCAAGTATTCGCTTGGAAAACTCGAACTTGGCGACACAGATCCGGGCGAAGTTTTCGATACTCTACTTGAAGCTGGTTTTGAAGTTGCAGAATTAGAAAGCCGATTACTGGCAACTTATCACCAGCTGCCGCGACGAGAAGACCATAGAGACCCGTTTGATCGTCTACTAATCTGGCAGGCGATTACAAATGGCTACACCCTGATTTCCCACGATAAGAAAATCGAGCAATACCGCAGAGATGGCCTTCGACTCGTCGTGCGTTAATGATCAGCACGAGTTTCCCAAAATCCTGTTAGACTTCAAAAGTTTTCAAAACTTTTGAAGTCTCAATGATCGGAACAAACCCCCTCGGAATTACTTATGCCATCGTTTCTACCAGCCGCACCATGCCATTAAGACATCTACCCTTCCCCCTCACTTTTCCCTATAATCCCTTTTGTGGAAACCAACCTCCTGCAAACCAAACTCTATACCCCGTCACTGCGACCCAGCCTTGTCCCGCGCCCTCATCTGGTGGCTAAACTGGATGGGGAACGGCCGTGTAAGCTAATCTTGCTGTCGGCTCCGGCCGGCTATGGCAAAACGACGCTGATCACCGAATGGATTGCACAAGTTCAGCAGAAAACAACCGCCTGTTGGCTCTCACTCGACGAAGATGACAGCGACCCACAGCAGTTTTTTAGCTATTTGGCCGCAGCAACACGATCTTTATCCGACACCCAATCCTCCCTTTCCCAATTCCTACACTCCCCTCAGCCGCTGCCCGCCAAAAATTTGATGGCTGCGTTTTTGAACGATGTCACCCCGGTTTCTACTCCCTTCGCCCTCATTCTCGACGATTACCACGTCATCGAGTCAGCCGAAATTGACAGGGTGATGGCCTTCCTGCTCGACCGCATGCCCCCACAAATGACGCTCGTTATCACCAGTCGTTCCGATCCCGGATTCCCCATTTCACGACTGCGGGCCAGGGGTGAACTCGTTGAGCTGCGGGCGGATGATTTACGCTTTAGCGAAGTCGAAGCCGCGCAATTCCTCCAGCAAAACATGAACCTCACCTTATCGCCCGACCAGATCGCCGCTCTGGAAAATCGCACCGAAGGATGGATTGCTGGATTACAAATGGCGGCCTTATCAATGCAAAATCGAAGTGATGTCGCCCGCTTTATTGATAATTTTACGGGCAGCCATCGCTTCATCATGGATTTTTTGTTGGAAGAAGTGCTCAATCAGCAGCCGGCTGTAGTACAGAAATTTTTATTGGAAACGGCCGTTCTTGACCGCCTCAGTGCAGATTTATGTGATGCCGTCCGTCAATCGCTACCCTCGAGCCAGGAAATCCTGGAACAGCTCGAAACCCATAATCTTTTCCTCATCTCGCTGGATAACGAACGACGTTGGTATCGTTACCACAACCTCTTTGCCGAATTGCTCCAACAGCGATTGCACCAAAATATAACCTTCCATGCAGATGCTGAGGGGAGAAGCGTGGCTGAATTGCACAGTCGCGCCAGCCAATGGTACGAAGAAAATGGGCCGGAAATCAAAGCCATTCACCACGCCATTGCCGCCAATGATTATGAACGGACGGCCAGACTGATCGAGCTGGCCTGGCCCACCATGGATGGCACTTTCCAGACCGCCACCTGGCTAGATTGGGCAAAAACAATTCCTGTCGACTTGATCCGCACCAGACCGGTACTCAATGTTGCCTATGCCTGGGCCTTACTCAATGGTGGCGAGCTAGAAGGAGCCGAAGCACATCTGCAGGATGCTGAACGGTGGCTAGATACAGGAGCAGACACCGATGTGAGTTCAGAAGAATCCCAAATGATTGTCGTAGACGAGGAACAGTTTCGCACTTTACCCGCTTCCATGGCCTCTGCTCGAACATACTATGCCCAGGCGGTTGGCGACGTACCCAACACCCTGAAATATGCGCAACAAGCCCTCGATCTCTTGCCCGAAGATGACTTCATCAGGCGTGGACCGGCCGCTTCGATTCTGGGGCTGGTATATTGGGCGGACGGTAAACTGGAAGCCGCCTATCAAACCCTGGCTATGGCCATGAATGGCTTTCGGCAGGCGGGTCAAATCCTTTTCGCCATCAGCGGCACCTATGGCCTGGCAGACATGCGGATTGCTCAAGGACGTCTTGGAGAGGCGGTAAAAACTTATGAACGAGCGCTCAAGCTTGCCCTAGAACAAGGAGAGCCTGCCATACGTGGCACGACCGATATTTATTGGGGCTTGAGAATGCTGTCATTTGAGCGGGGTGATACCGAAACCGCCAATCGTTACTTGCTGAAAAGTGAAGAACTGGGCGAGGAGGCTGCCTTACCCGATTGGCCCTATCGCCGCTTTCGAGGCCAGGCTCGAATAAAGGAAATTGAGGGTGCTTTTGACGTGGCGCTCAAGCTGCTCGACGAAGCGGAACGAATCTATATCAGGACACCCGTTCCCAACGTTCGGCCGGTAGGGGCGTTGAAGGCACAGGTGAGGATCAAGCAGAGTGAGTTGGCCAAAGCCCGAGAATGGGCGGATGAGCAGAGTCTATCCGTTGACGATGACCTCAGCTACCTGCGCGAGTTTGAGCACATCACATTGGCCAGACTACTCATCGCCGAGTATAAGAACACCCAAACAGAGCGCTTTATTCTGGAGGCGGTGAGCCTTCTTAACCGTCTCCTAAAACCGGCCTTAGACGAGCAAAGAATGGGCAGCGTACTTGAGATTCTGGTCGTTCAGGCGCTTGCATACGAGGCGCAGGGCGACATCTCCTCGTCACAAATGTCATTGGAACGAGCGCTGACTATCGCTGAACCGGAGGGATATGTTTGCCTCTTTATTAACGAGGGCATTCCCATGGCTCAACTTTTGTCCACGATTGCTGATCGGGAGATTATGCCGAATTATGTCGGTAAGTTACTCGCGGCATTTGAAGATGTGGGGCAGGGGAGTGTCGATACCTCTGTTCAGCCCTCGGCCGATCAACCATTGGTTGACCCTCTCAGCAAACGTGAGTTAGAAATTCTGATGCTCATTGCCGCTGGACTAAAAAACAAAGAGATTGCCGATCAATTGGTTATTAGCCTCAACACCGTTCTCTATCACATCAAAAATATCTACGGCAAGCTGGGTGTGAACAAACGCACCCTGGCTGTCGCCAAAGCAAAAGAAATCAACCTCATTTAGACCCCTTTCCGGCCGAAACCACAGTTTTTTTAACCCAATAACCACAGTTTCCTGTGGGGAACTGTGGCGACAATTCCCTTATCCTAGGGGCATGAAGAACAAACACCTCCATTACCACATCAAAATCAAGGGTCATTTGGATACCTGTTGGCAGGATTGGTTCGATGGCTTAACGATCACCTTGACCGATGATGACGAAACAATATTAAGCGGCGTCATTGTCGATCAAGCTGCCCTGCATGGGGTGTTAAAAAAAATCCGCAATTTAGGATTAATCCTAATTTCAGTGAATCCGCATCGATAAACAGTTATTTCAGGAGAAATTATGACGCTTAAAATAAAGAAGGATACAAAAATGAAGGCCATCGTATGCCCAAAATACGGATCACCAGATGTTCTTAAATTTGAAGATGTTCAAAAGCCTGTTCCTGGAGATAATGAAGTGCTGATCAAAATTCACGCGGCAGCCGCCAATGCGGGTGATTGGCATCTCATGAGAGCAGACCCATTCCTCATCCGCTTCATGTATGGGCTGCAAAAGCCAAAATACAAAATTCTCGGCACCGACGTCGCCGGGCGCGTTGAAGCGGTTGGTAAAAACGTCACGCAGTTCGAGGTAAGCGATGAAGTGTTTGGCGATATGTCTGCTAGTGGGTTTGGGGCATTTGCCGAGTATGTGTGTGCTCCTGAAAATCGGATAGCCTTAAAACCAACCAACGTCACATTTGAAGAGGCAGCGGCCGTGCCTTCGGCGGCGGTCACCGCTTTGCAGGCCTTACGTGACAAAGGTAAGATTCAGGCGGGGCAGAAGGTGTTGATCAATGGCGCATCGGGGGGTGTGGGGATGTTTGCGGTGCAAATTGCCAAGGCGTTTGGGGCAGAAGTAACGGCCGTTTGCAGCACAAGAAACGTGGAAATGGCCCGCTCAATTGGGGCCGATCACGTCATTGATTACACAAAAGAAGATTTTACCCAAAATGGGCAGCAGTACGATCTGATTCTGGCCGCCAACGGTTACCATCCCATTTCAGATTACAGGCGGGCGCTAAGCCCCACAGGCACTTACGTCATGACCGGCGGCTCCTCAGCGCAAATGGTTCAAGCCATGCTATTCGGCCCCTGGATATCAATGACCAGTAGTCAGACAATGAGCAATATGGTCGTGAAACCAACTCAACAGGATCTGGTTTTCATGAAAGCCCTTCTGGAAACAGGTAAAGTTGCCCCTGTTCTGGATAGACGCTACCCATTAAGCGAGACGGCTGAGGCGATCCGCTATCTTGAAGAAGGGCATGCCAAAGGAAAAGTAATCATTACAATTGAAGCAAAAAGCAACGGACATGGCATACCGCAAAAAAACAGTTAACTTCTGGAGGGAAAAATGAACATTCTTATTGTTGGCGCGAGCGGGGCAACCGGCCGCTTGCTTACAAAACAGCTTCTTGATCGGGGACACTTTGTTAAGGTAATCGTGAGATCGCCAGATAGGTTACCCGAAGAACTTAAAAATCATGAAAAATTATCTGTCATTCACGCCAGCCTCCTGGATTTAAGTGATGCGGAACTCGCACAGCACGTTCAGGGCTGCACGGCCGTGGCCTCATGTTTAGGCCACAACCTAACCTTGAAAGGGATGTATGGCCAACCGCGTCGCCTCGTTACAGAGGCAACCCGCCGCCTCTGTCAGGCCATTCGGGCCAATAAACCCGATGGGAAAACAAAGTTTGTCTTGATGAATAGCGCCGGCAACAGCAACCGCGATCTTAACGAACCCATTTCTTTTGCCCAGAAAACTGTTGTTGGCCTCTTACGCCTCCTGGTGCCGCCTCACGTCGATAATGAAAGAGCGGCCGACTACCTGAGGTGCGAAGTAGGTCAGCGAGACAATCTCATCGAATGGGCCGTTGTGCGCCCAGACAGTTTATTGAATGAAGATAAGGTGACTCCCTATGATCTGCATCCTTCTCCCATCAGAAGCGTCATCTTTGATCCAGGCCAGACCAGTCGAATCAATGTAGCTCACTTCATGGCTGAGCTGATCACCGATGAGCCCTGCTGGCGGTCGTGGCAGGGGCAAATGCCGGTCATTTATAACTCGAGTTCTAATCGAACATAATCAAGGTCTATAAGCGGTAAACCCGCCATTAAACCATCCCGATATTGCTCAGCTAAAAAAATAAATGTACAGAGGTATGGTGCGCCATGCCTCTTTTTTACGATCAACCAATGAGTGATTTGGCAACACTCACAGCTTGGCTTGCATCTGTTGCATAGCCATCTGCACAAATCTGTTTTGCAAAATCGGGCGTTACCGGCGCACCCCCGATCATCACTTTTAAGCCATTTTTCTCCCTTATATCATCAATTGCTTTGATTGTGCTTGCCATACTGGATAATGTGGTTGTAAGAAGCGCGGATAGTCCCAAAATATCAACGTCATCCTGCACGGCTTCTACAAACTTTTCTGGTGGTACATCAGTTCCCAAATCAATGATTTC
>JASJCR010000194.1 GCA_030065875.1 Ardenticatenaceae bacterium
AATCCAGGCGAATCGGCAGCAGTTTTGTGACATTTGCCTTTTTTGTGGTTTATTTGTACCGAGATGAAGTACCCAGAAAACCAAACAATCCTTGTAACCGGAGCCACCGGCTTCCTCGGCCGCCACCTCATCCCGGAGCTGCAGCAGCACGGCACCACGGTGCGAGCCCTCGTGCGCCCAACCAGTCAAACTGAATTTTTACGCTCTCGCCAGGTCGCCTTAGCCTACGCCGATGACATCACCGATCAGGCCGGGGTGACGGCTGCTCTGCACGGTTGCACCGCGGTTATTCACGCAGCCGGTAATTTTCGTTTTTGGGGGTCGGCCGATGAGTTTTTTAACACCAACGTCAACGGCACGGAAACGGTGTTGCGGGGCTGTGCTGCGGCCGGTGTTCAGCGTATCGTTCACGTTTCAACGATCGCCGTTGCCGGAAAAATACCGCCCCATTCGATTGTCGATGAAGCGTTTAACTGTCAGCCGCAAGACGCCTATCAGCAAACCAAGCTGCAGGGTGAGCAGCGTGCTCTGGCTCTCGGAAAAGAGCTTGGCCTGGACGTTGTCGTTGTCCGGCCTGGCGCATTTTACGGGCCGTGGGGGCAGTACGCCTTTAACCGGCTCTTTTTTGTCGAACCGCTGCGCGGGTGGCGCGTTAAAGTAGGCGGGGGACGGTACATTCAATTTCCCGCTTTTGTACCCGACGTTGCCCGAGGAATCTGGCTGGCGCTGGAGCACGGCCGCCCTGGTGAAATTTACAATATCAGCGGCCGCTCTCTTTCTCACAACGAAGCCAATCACATTATCAGCGATCTGGCCGGTATTTCCCGCTTTCGCCTCAATACCCCTCGCTGGGGGATGCTCGCCCTGGCGTGGATCATGACCCAGATTGCGCGGCTAACCGGCCGTGAACCGTTTTATCCGCTCAATTTGCGCCACTATGTCTTTCAAGATTGGCCGGTTTCAATTGAAAAGGCGCGTCGGGAATTGGGGTTTGAACCCACGCCGTTTGAAGAGGGGGCCAAACAGACGTTGGCATGGTATAAAGAAGATGAGAGATCAGAGACCACAGACCACAGACTACAGAGGTAGTTATGAATCGTATTTTGTATTCGTGAACCCACCATAAAGAAAAATAACTAGGTTGTGTTGACATTTGGGATATTTCTATACCCCCGCATTAAAATGCGGGGCTAAAGAACCTGACCTGATGGGTAACCAACCCTTTTGCCGTCGGTTTTAACCGACGGTTATCGGTTTTAATCGACGGCTGTAGAAAATATCGCAAAATGGAACGTGGATCATCATATTGAATCAAATGTCAACAGAACCTAATAACCAACATACCAATAAACTAATAAACCAAAATGAAAATTTTCACCGTCAAAGAAATGGTTGCTGCTGAAAAAGCAGCTGACGCGGCCGGGCACAGCTACGCCGACATGATGGAAACCGCCGGCCGAGGAGTGGCCGAAGCGATCATTGCCCGTCAATCGGTAGAAGATTTGGCCGTTCTGGCGCTGGTTGGTCCGGGCAATAACGGCGGCGACGCCCTGGTTACGGCTCGCTACCTCCACTGGGCCGGGGCCAAAGTTATTTGCTACTTGTGGCGCAAGCTCGACCCCCAGAAGAACCCCAATTTGCAGCGAGCGCTCGACGAGGGGATCACCGTTCTCAACGCTGAGGACGATCAGCGCTACCGGGTGCTGCGCCTGCGGCTGACCGGGGTTGATTTGGTCATCGACGGGCTGCTCGGCACCGGTGTTTCCCGGCCGATTAAAGATGACCTGGCCCAGCTGCTGCGGCAGGTCAAAGCAGGTCTTGGGGAACGGGCTCGTCTGGCGGCCGAAGCGCAGGAGAAGAGTCGCATCGAGGCGGGGTTTGAAGTGTCGTTGACCCCCATAAAGCCCCCGGAAGACCCGTCACCACCCTGGCAGCCACAGGTTGTGGCGGTTGACTGCCCCAGCGGCCTCAACTGCGACAGCGGTCAGATCGATCCGCTGGCTCTCCCGGCCGATCTCACCATCACCTTTGCCGGACCCAAACGTGGTCATTTTCTCTTTCCCGGAGCGGGTGCCTGTGGCAAACTTATCGTGGCCGATATCGGCATTGCGCCCAAACACACAGCGGCCGTTCCGTTTGCTCTACCGACGGTCGAGGATATACGCTCGATGGTGCCCGCTCGTCCGGCCGATGGGCATAAAGGGAGCTTTGGGAGAGTGTTGATTGCCGCCGGCTGTGATCAATACCAGGGGGCCCCATTTTTGGCTGCCCGGGCGGCCTTTCGCAGCGGATCTGGGCTGGTGACTCTGGCCGTACCCGATCAGCTGCGAGCGGCCGGGGTGGTCTCATTACCGGAAGCAACCTATCTGCCCCAGCTAGAACAAGAGAGACATCTGACGGCAGAAACCGCTCGGGTGATTGTTGACGAGCTGGCTGCCTACAAAGCCCTGTTAATTGGTCCTGGTTTATCGACGGCCGCCGCTCCCTTTCTCAAGGCGTTACTTCCTCACGTCAACGATCATCCGGTGGTGCTTGACGCGGATGCCTTAAACATCTTGGCCACACAGGAGAGCTGGCCGGACCAGCTGCCCTCGCAAGCGATTTTGACCCCGCATCCGGGGGAGATGGCCCGCCTTTGCGGCCTCTCGCTTGAAGATTTGTTGACTCAAAACCGTTTTGATTTGGCCCTTGAAAAAGCGGTCGCTTGGGGATGTGTGCTCGTACTGAAGGGAGCATACACCATTGTAGCCTCGCCCAGCGGCCGGGGCTGGGTGATTCCCTTTGCCAACCCGCTGTTGGCCGCGGCCGGAAGTGGCGATGTTTTAGGGGGGATCATTGTGTCTTTACTTGGGCAGGGAGCGACCATCGAGCAGGCGGCCGCGGCCGGTGGATATCTGCACGGTCTGGCAGCAGAAAAGGCGATCCCGCACTTCGGCCGCAGCGGACTCCTGGCCCACGAGCTGGCGGATTGGCTGCCCGCGAGCAGAAATCAGCTTGATGGGAAGCGATCAAAATAGCTGGCTAAGGGCAGGGTTTGTGACGGCAGATCAACACCCGCAAACTCCTTTGAATTTTTAGCTTTGAGCTTTTTACTTTTTGTTACTTGTGCTAAAATGCACAATCAAACCATTGACAAGAATCCGGATCATCCACTGCGTGGGTTGCAGGTGCTCGAATATTTCCACCACCCCACATCAGTAAAAACCAGCTTCTAACTATTTTATTCAGCCTGGGTTGGCTGTTGGTCTTGGTTCGGATCGGAGGAATTCCATGCGCAGTAATCGTTGGTTAGGGCCAGTTATTTTGGTCGTCCTGATGATCGCATTTGGCTTGTTAACCGTTATTTTGCCCGGTGTTCGCGACGCCCTGTTTACAGGTGGCGGCGATGCTTCTGGGGCCGCTCCGCCCGTGGCCGAAGCACCGGTCGAATCAGCCGAGTTTGAAGAAGTCACTATCGACGTGGATGGGTACCTGCTCGGTGATGAGCTGGTAAAAATTCCAGCCCTGGGTGATTACAACAGGTTACCGGAAGAGGAGCGACAAATCGGTTCCCTACAGCTCATTGGAATTCTAAGCGCCATCGTAGTGGGTAGCCTGGCGGTTTTCACTATTCCGATTGCCGCTATTGTGGTCCTTGGTAACCGTTCGGTCTCCAATATGCAGGCCAGTGAAAATTACCAGGAGGCGGCCAATAATCTGGAGACCTCTCAAAAAAATTACGTCAAAGAGCGCAAATCCGAGCAACCTCCGACTGACGTTCCCGATCACGAGCGAGCAGCCTGGAGTGCCTGGAGCACCGGTATGGTGGCCGTGATTTTGTCTTACTTTGCCGGGTACGTCTTGGGTGAAGGGATTAATCCAGGATCTGGTGGGCCGATGGCCACTATTTTCACGGTAATTGCGATCGTCATCAGCTTCCTGCTGCTGCGGCCGAAAACGATGGTTGATGTAGAAGAAACCAGCGATAAATCTCCAAACTGGAGCTTAATTTGGGTCTTGTTAAGCGGTGGGGTAATGATGGGATTGGGCGTCGGCTTGATGTTTGTGGTCATGAGCGGCGGTGACCCGTTCCCCTTTATCATCTGGGAACCTGAATTCGCCATCGACTGGACCTTTTTCCAGGAATTGATCGAACCATTAACCGAATGGAGTTAATCTGAGAAAACCCCGTTCTTACGAAATTCAAGGGCGAATGATCTAAGGTAAATTATTAGATTGTTCGCCTTTTTTTGTTGGTTATTGGTTTACTGGTGTATTGGTATATTGGTCTACTGGTGTATGGGTTTAATTAGATACACCATTATACTAATACACTTTTACACCATTACCTCACCAACCAATAACCAATAACTTATAACTCATACCTATTAACCTTAGTAACCATGAATCCTGAACCTGTTTTTTACCAGCGTCCACTGGGCGTACTGCAAATTTCTGGTGCTACTCGTCTTGACCTGATTGATCGCATGTCTACTCAGCAAGTAGGGAATTTGCGGCCGGGCCAGGGAGCGGCCACCGTGTTTACAACCGAGATTGGCCGCATGATCGATCGCGTCTTGATTTTTGCTGATGACGACACCGTCACGGCCGTGACCGGTGAAAATTACAGCGACCAAATCGGCCGTTATCTGATGTCTTACGTCTTTTTTAACGACGATTTCCAGCTTGTCGACCGCACAGCAGAGACCGCGGTTCTGGGGGTGTATGGGGCAGCGGTGCGGGATCTGCTCGGCCGTCTGGGGATCACCATCGATGTTGATCTGCCGCGCCATCATTGGCAAAAAGGGGTTGTCGCCGGGCATGATATATCGATTCATCGCACCGATCCCATTGGCGGTGATGGATATCTTCTGCTAACCCAGACAGCTCATGTCGATCTTCTAAAAACCGCTCTGCTTGAAGCCCACGCTCGGGAAATAGACGAAGGGGAATTTGAAGCCCTGCGGATCGCGGCCGGGTTGCCGCGTTTGGGTCACGAATTGACCCAGGATTATATTCCCCTGGAAGCAGGATTATGGGATGACGTCTCGTTTAATAAAGGATGTTACATCGGGCAGGAGATTATTGCTCGTATGGAAAGCCGAGGCAAGCTGGCCAAGCGACTGGTAGCCCTGGAAAGCAGCCAGTCGCTTACAGCGGGCAGCGAAATTCAGGCTAACGGCAAAACAGTTGGCTCCATCACCTCTGCGGCCGGGGAAATCGGTCTGGGGTATGTCAAAACAGCCGCCCTGGACGGCGATTTAGAGCTCTCAACCAACAATGCCTCGTTAACCGTTCATCAAAAATCGTAGATTGCCAAAGGCTGTGGCCGGTGTCCTCGCCGAGCCACCAGCCGGCACGGTCAGAGACCGGCCGGAGCACCTGCACAGTGACAATCAAAATTCGTAGATTGCTTCTTTATTCCGCAAATTTTAGCTGATCCAAATCGGGCCGGAGCACGACGCTCTCCTGCTCGTTTGGGTCAGTGCGGGCCAATATAGCCGTGCATGATTCAGTGTTGCTTAAGTTAAACGGCAAATGGGGCATCCCGGCCGGAATAAATAAAAAATCCCCGGCCTCCATCGTCATGTGCTCTTCCAAATTTTCCCCATACCACATACCGGCATGCCCGGACAGCACGTAAATAGCGGTTTCATGCCCTTCATGCAGATGGGCGGTGGCCCGCTTGCCTGGGGGAATCGTTAACATGTGCATACACAACATGCGTGCTCCTACATTTTCAGCCGAAATCCCGGCAAAGTAGTTAAAATCGGCTGACTGCATTCCCTGAAATCTCTCGCCAGATGTCACTTTGACACAGGTATATTTTTTTTGTTGGGTCATTGCGATCTCCTTAATTCCTTGCTTATAAAAATCCTCCGAATACAGGATCGGTTTTAGGGGTGAAGTTACTCAAACACTTCTATGATATCTATTAAAATTATACACCCTAAAACAGCTTCCAAAGGAGTGAGGTGACAGTTGACACCGCCATCCCATTGAATTATACTTTCTGCTGCTTTAGCCGGAGTGGCGGAATTGGCAGACGCGCACGACTCAAAATCGTGTTCCTTCGGGAGTGTGGGTTCGACCCCCACCTCCGGTATAAACGGGCTTGACGAATTAACACGGCAAGCCCGTTTTTATTGAGG
>JASJCR010000195.1 GCA_030065875.1 Ardenticatenaceae bacterium
CGATGCGGTCGTGAGCCAGGATCAGAATGTCCGGTCCTTCACCAGCCGGGGCCGCGATCGGGAACTGGTCGTTGATGTCGGCCACCTGCTCGACCACCAGACCGACCCCATACTCATTTTGAAACCCTTCAGCCAATTCACTCAAAATCGGCGCGCGGGTGTCGTCCGCCCAGATCGTAATCGAGGTCTCAAAGTCGGTTACTTCTTCAGCTGGTTCTTCAACTTCCTCGGCCGGTTCCTCAACTTCTTCTGCCGGTTCTTCAACCTGCTCAGTCGTTGTCTCTTCAGGTTCTTCAACGACTTCCTCGGCCGGTTCCTGACCGCCGCCACAGGCAGCTAAAATCAGGGCCATCACGAGGATCATACTCCACAGAGAAATAATACGTGATTTCTTCATATATCTCCTCCAATTTGATGATAAATGGGTCACGTAAAAAAATGCATTCGGCGTGAGGTTGCGTGTTCTTTGATTCCTTTACCCGCCTTTAACGGGCAAACGGTCTGATACGCCAGGCGGCTTTAAACAGTTCCCAGCGATGGGCCAGGCCGCGCGGCTCAAAAATCAGAAATAACATCAACATCAAGCCGAAGAAAATCGGCCGGAAAGAGGTTAAGAGGGACGCGCCCTGTTCGGGAAACACATCCGCCAAACTAGCCCCCATCCATAAAGCCGCATCTTCCAATAAAATAACAAAGGCCGCTCCCAGGAACGGACCGATATTGCTGCCCATCCCGCCGATGACCAACATCCCTAAAAATATAATCGATTCTTCGAGGGAGTAGCCAAATTCTGTGCCAACACCGCGCTGGCTGTGAGCTTTTAAGGCTCCGGCGATCCCCGCAAAGGTAGCCGCCAGGAAAAAAGCGCGCAGCTTATACCCAAATAAATTAACGCCCAACAGCTCGGCCGCCAGGTCATTGTCGCGAATGGAAATAAACGCGCGGCCGAGCCGGGTCCGGCGAATGTTGACGGAAATCACCGTTGTCAGCAGCAGCACGACAAATGAAATATAAAAGAAGCGGGTCACTTCGGTGGTCGCAAAGCCAAAAACAATGGGTGAAGGCACTTCGATCGCCCCGCTGGTTCCACCCAGATAATCTCGCCATAAATTGCGAGTCATCCAGGGAATGATAAACTGGGCGGCCAGGGTGGCCATCGCCAGATAAAATCCTTTAACGCGCAAAGAGGGCAGTCCAAAGATCAAGCCGACTAAACCGGTCCCGATGCCCGCAACCGGAATCGTTACGAATATCGGCAGTCCCCAATAGGTCATGGCCAACGCGGAAATATACCCACCGACCAGCATAAACGAGGCTTGTCCCAGCGATATTTGACCGGTTAGGCCGGTCAAAATATTTAATCCCTGCAGGGCGATGACCGTATAAGCGATCTGGTTTGCCGTGCTGACAATGTAAGCATGGGTTGACAGCCAATCCTGGGAGACGAAGTTGTTCAGCATTGGGACAACCAAAACGATCGCAATCGAAATAACAGTCAGCCACACGTGCCAAGGCTTACGCATGACGCTCATATCTTGTTCGTAAGTGCGATCAAAATCGCCAGCTGGTCTAAGTGCTGCCATAGAACCTCAAAAATAGTTGGTGTATTGGTTTAATGGTGTAAATGATCCTCGTATGCCAGTTGAACAATAAACAAATATACCCTTATACTGATATACTTCTTAAATGCGTTCAATCCTCTTCTGCCCAAACAACCCTTCCGGCCGCAGAACGAGGATTAACAGTAAAAAGACATAGGGGGCGATTTCAAACGAGTTGCGCACTTCCGACAATTTAGCCGCCTGTACCAGGGCTTGAATCAACCCAATCGACAAACCACCGATGATCGCCCCGGCAAACGATTCCAGGCCACCCAGCAAAATCGCCGGGAAGGCCACCAGGGCCACGGTAGATAAATTAATGCTTACACCAAAAATCGTGGCCAGCAAAATACCACCAATGGTGGCCACCACGCCCGCAATCGCCCACGACAGGCCAAACACGTTTGAAACCTTAATCCCGACGCTGCGCGCCAGGTCATGATTCTCAGAAGTAGCCCTCATCGAGAGCCCAATACTCGTATAGTTAAATAAAAGGATCAGCAGCACGGCCACGACAAGCGCCAGAATAAAAGCGGCCAGTCGCGCATAGGGAATGGTGAGCTGGTTTAAAAAGACGATGCTCTCCCCATTGACCGGGGGAATTTCAATCCGCCACACGGCATCTTTGGCAAAAAGGCCGGGAAAATCAGATTTGGGTTCCGTCCCAAAAAACACCGTGGTCAGCCCTTCAAACAGTTGGGCCAACCCCAAAGTAATCAAAATGATTGACAGGAGCGGCTGACCGGTCATCGGCCGCAAAGCGAGCCGTTCGATTAACCAACCCAGACCCACGGCGATGATCAGGGCCCCAACCGCGGAAATCAGCAAATCAACCTGAGAAATTCCGGTATTAATCCACTGGGAAAACATCCAGGTCAAATATGCCCCAACCATCACCATGTGACCCTGGGCAAAATTAAACACTTCTGATGATTTATAAATCAGGACGATGCCGAGGGCGATTAAAGCCAGGATGCCGCCTTGAAGAAGGCCGTTAATTAATTGCTGGGGTACGAGAATCCAATTCATAAGCCGTTAGCTCACAGCCTCCATAATATCTTTTTCGACGGTCATGAGCTTAACCGTCGTCTCGAGAAATCCTTCTGAACCATCCTGATACACAACCGGGGTATTGACCGTCACCGAATCAGCGCCGCTGTACATGCCTTCAATCAGGTCGTCGTAGCGGTCGGCCAGGAAGCCGCGACGCAGCTTACGCGAACGAGTCACCTCGGATTCGTCGGCGTCAAACTCTTTGTGCATCAAAACAAAGCGGACGATGCGGCCGTTGGGAGGCAAACTTTCATTGACCTCTTCGACCGCTTCACGAATCAGGGCATACACCTGATCTTTTTGTGATAAATCGGTAAACGTTGTGTATCCGATGCGCTTGCTTTCAGCCCAATTGCCGACGTTTTCAAAAGCGATGGTGACCAGCGCGGTCACAAACGCCCGGCCGCCGCCAACCACCATGACATCCTGCACGTACGGGCTGAATTTGAGCCGCCCTTCGATAAACTGCGGGGAAAATTTCTCCCCACTGGCCAGAGTAATCATATCTTTTACCCGATCGAGGTAAATAATGTGACCGTCATCATCGATATAGCCCGCATCACCGGTTCTGAACCAGCGCGTTCCTTCTTCATCCACATAAACCGATTTGGCAGTGGCCTCTTCATTTTTATAGTAGCCGATAAAGACGGCCGGACTGGCAATTAAAATCTCCCCTTCGGGGGAAATCATAACCCTGACGCCAGGGGCCGGTTTGCCAACGCTGGCAAACTTGATGTCGTTGTCGTAATGACCGGTTGCTCCACCGGTCACTTCAGTCGACCCGTAAATTTGTTTTAAATTGATCCCCAGGGCGTGGAAAAAGCGCATGGCGTCCGGGCTTAAAGCGGAACCGGCTGTATAGGCAGCCCGAATGTTGGAAAGCCCCAAATTGTCGCGCAGCGGGCCAAAAAGCAGCTGGTCACCCAGCCAGTTCATCAAAGCCAATCCCGGGCCGATCGCCTCATTGCGCATTCTCTTATCGGCAAAGCGGTAGCCGATCGGCAAAAAGAGATCGTACAGCTTGCGATTCATAAATGAGGCTTCTTTCATTTTGACCTGAACCAGGCTCACCTGAGAATCCCACAGCCTCGAATTGTACAATATCCCTTCGGGGGCGATTTCTCGAATATCGTTGCGCACCGTTTCCGGTTCTTCGGGGAAATTCATGATGATGCCCATCACGGCGTGTGGGGCTACACCCAAAATATGCTCCCCAATCCACCCCATTGGCAAAATACTGACGTGATTATCGGATGGATAACGCCGGTCGATTTGGTCAAAGGCCACGCTGGAGAAAACAATCCCTTCGTGATTGAGCATCACCCCTTTTGGCAGGCCGGTGGTCCCCGATGTGTAGCACAAAACCGCTAAATCCTCGGCCGAGCCAATCATCGCCTCTTGCTCAAAGCGTTCAGGCTCCTTGGCCAGCAGTTCACGACCGAGGTCCTGCACCTCTTCAAAAGAGATTAACCACGGATCATCATAGCTCCACAGGCCGCGATCTTCCCAATAAATAACTCGGCGCACGTTGGGCAAGTCATCTTTGATTTCAAGCACCTTATCACACTGTTCTTGATCCTTGGCCAGGACAAATTTGGCGTCGCTGTGGTTGATGAGGTAATTCATCTCTTTGGGATTGGTGTCGGTAAACATCCCCACCTGCACGCCACCGACCGACAACATGGCCAAATAAGCCCACACATATTGACGATCGTTATCCCCCACGGAGGCGATATGTTCCCCTCGCTTTAAACCAAGAGCGATCAACCCCAGGGCAAAATCGCGCACCTGCTCATATGATTCCTGCCAGGTATATTCACGCCAAATGCCAAATTCTTTCTGGCGCATGGCCACCCGATCTGAACCAAATTTTTTTACATTATCGAGAAAATGTTGGGGTAAGGTTTCCAGTTTGGTCATCGTTCTCCAATCCCATATTCCTGCCCGAGATAAGCACGGATAACATCCGGATTATTTTTTACCTCATCTGGGTTGCCGTCAGCAATTTTGACCCCAAAATCGATGACGACAATGCGGTCAGAGATATCCATTACCAAACCCATATCGTGTTCAATTAAGACGATGGTCACCCCACGCCGCTCAAAAATATCGAGAATGAAACGAGCCATATCCTCTTTTTCTTCGTTGTTCATCCCGGCCATTGGCTCATCAAGCAGGAGAAGGTCCGGTTCGAGGGCCAGCGCCCGGCCGAGCTCGACACGTTTGCGCAGGCCATATGGCAGCGAACCAACGAGCGAGCGACGAATATGAGGAATTTCCAAAAAGTCGATAATTTCTTCCACAAACTCGCGATGCCGCACTTCTTCTCGCTGCGCCTGCCCCCAAAACAGCATGCTGGCCACGCTTCCCTGACGCATGTGAATATGGCGAGCGGCCATTAAATTATCGAGGGTGCTAAGACCGGTATAGAGGGCGATATTTTGAAAGGTGCGGGCGACACCGATCCCAGATATTTTGTCGGCCGGCATTTTGGTAACGTCCGTATCGCCCTTATACATGATTTTCCCTGTTTGAGGGCGATAAAAGCCGCTCATACAGTTTAAAAGAGAGGTTTTGCCGGCTCCGTTTGGGCCAATGATGGCTCGAATTTCCCCCCGCTGAATCTCAAAAGAGACATCGTTTAATACTTGGGCTACCCCGAAACTCAGGTTTACATTTTCAACACTTAAAATCGTGTTCGAATTGTTGGTCATGAACGTCTCATCAAAAATAGAGAAAAGTGGGAATGTGATATCTCAAACAATGCGTCACAAATATATCTCTATCTGAAACTTTTTACAAAAAATGTCCGCTCCTTTTGGTTAATTTTACTAGGTTGTGTTGACATTTAGGAAATTTCTTCAACCCCGCATTATTGAGTTTTGATAAATCAAGTCCGATACAGCAGTGTCATTCCCGCGAAAGCGGGAATCCATTGGCTTGCGACCGGTGGATCCCCGCCGCAGTTTACCCCCGTGGAGACGGGGGCCAGGATGACGGGTTTGTTTTTGAAGATGGTCCATATCCGCATTTATTTGTAAATCTTCAAAAATGCGGGGCTAAAGGGCCAAATCTGATTACACACCGGCCCTTTAGCCGTCGATTTTATTCGTTAGCCGTTGATTTTAATCGGCGGAAACAGAAAACACCGCAAATTTGAGGATGGATCATCATACTGAATCAATTTTAATACTGTGTAACAAATGTTTTCCTAACTTTTTACCTTGTTGCCCCCTTTCTTGGCCGATGAATAAATCCATCGGCCATGGAGACCGAAACAGGATAAATCCGGTTTTTTAACGCGATTTATCGCGTTTCGGTTTCTATAGCGGCCGAATTTATTCGGCTGCGGCAAAGAGGCGTATCTAAAATTTGAAGTTAAGAATATTTTTGTAACGGTGTATTTAGGTAAGTTACAAAAAGTTTTCTGAAGAAGGTGTCCGCAGATTACGCAGATTTTCGCAGATTACAGAGAAAAATCTGCGGCCATCTGCGTAATCTGCG
>JASJCR010000196.1 GCA_030065875.1 Ardenticatenaceae bacterium
AGCGCGGCGACGAGCTCGGCTCCACACGCTTCCACTAATTCCCTAACCCTAGAGCCTTAAAAAGCCGGGACCTGTCTCGTACAGGAACCCGGCTTTTTTCATTGGTTCGATTGCTCGATTAGACGATTCGTTCGATTGGCCCGATTGCTCGATTGGCCCGATTGATGAACAACCTCTCCAGTCTCTTGTCTCTCGTCTCTGGTCTGTTGTCTGTGGTCTTTTATAAAGCAATCATTCCCCCATCAACCGGCACAATCGCCGCGTTGACGTACGATGACTCGTCGGAAAACAGCCAGGCCACCGCGTCCGCGATTTCCTGAGGCTGACCCACTCGCTTTACGGCCGTCACGTTGACAAATTGCTCTTCCGCACCGGGAACCAGTTCGCTGACGCGATCCATCATTGGCGTGGCGATCGGCCCAGGCATGATGCCGTTGATGCGAATGTTGGCTTCAGCATACTCGAGCGCCAGTGATTTGGTCAGGCCATTAACGGCGTGTTTGCTGGCTGAGTAAGCTGACAAACCGGCCATCCCTTTGGCCCCGGCCACTGACGACGTGTTGACAATTACTCCACCGCCGTTTTGCATCATGTGCGCGATTTCGTGCTTCATGCTGTACCAGATCCCGTTTACGTTGACGTCCATCAGCCGCGCGAACAAATCATCCGGCATTTGGCCGATGGGTGCCAACGCTTCCATACCGGCATTATTAAAGGCAAAATCAAGCCCACCGTACAGGGCCACCGTTTGCTTCACCAGTATTTCCACCTGATCAGCATCAGCCACATCGGTCTGGATAAACGTTGCTTCTCCACCCTGGGCGCGAATTTGACGCTCGGCCGCCTCGCCGCTTTCCCGATTCCGGCCGGCGATGACGACCTTTGCCCCTTCGCCAGCCAGTTTCTCGGCCGTGGCCAGCCCGATGCCCGTTGTGCCCCCGGTAATTAAAGCGATTTTGTTTTCAAATTTATTGCTCATGATTTTCTTCCTTTTTTATTTTTAGCCACGGATTTACGCGAATTTTCACGGATTAGATATCTCAAATCTGCGTCCATCTGTGGCTAATTAACTCTGCTGCCAAGTATTCCGGTAAACGGGGGGAAGAAAGAAGCATGAATCGTTTATTTTGGTCGTTTATTTCCCATCATCTACAGTTTATTTGTGATTAACCCGCGACCATGCCGGCCATTCCCTCGGCCGTCCGCGGCAGGGTGGCGGTCAGATTTTCTCGACCATCTTCGGTAATCAAAATGACGTCTTCGTTAAATGTGGCCAGCGGCTCAGCGTGGTTGTAATACCACGGCTCAACGGTGATGATCATCCCCGGCGCCAGAGGCACATCTGCCAGGCTTGGATCACCGGGAGATAAACCGATGTGATGGCCAAAAAAGAGACCGACCTGCATATAAGGTTTGGCCTTTCTGGGGATTAATTTTTCGGTGACGGTATGCGCCTGTGCCAGGGTGACGCCCGGCCGCATCGCCTCGATTAGACCGTCCAGAACCTCAAGCTGCATGGCCAAAATATCTCGCTGACGGGGTGTAAAACGGCCGGAAACCGGGAAGGTACGCCCCATATCAGATCCGTAATAATCGACCTCACACCCGACATCAAAAACCACCAGCTCTTCATCCTGCATCACTCGATTGCGGCGGTCGTAGTGAGCCGCCAGAATGCGCCACGGCCACAGCGAATTTGGCCCCGACTTTATTATTGATGCAAACGGCAGCCGCTGTGCTCCCCTTTTCTTAAATTCAGCTTCCAAAATCCCTTCCAGCGTCCGCTCGTCGACTCCCGGCCGAATCAGAGGCGCGGTGGCGCGAATGCTCTCCATGGTGATGGCGCACGCCCGGCGCATCACGGCTTGCTCAGCGGCCGACTTGATCATGCGCAGCCGGGCTATCGGCTCAAAAGCCGATTGAAGATTGAGGTTTGGATATTGGCTCTGCAAAAAGAAGCGAAAGCCGTCAAGCGGGGTCCAGCTGTGAATCGGTTGGCTTTGAAGAGGGGTTTGCGACTGTCCCCGGCCGGGGTTGATCCACACCGGCCGCTGGCTTCGCTGCCATTCTGCCAGAAACTCACCGTGCTCATCGATTGATCGGCAAGCGTACAACCCGGCCGCTTCAGCCAGTGAGCGATCAGCGCGCAGCGGCCGGCCGGGAAAATCATTGGGGCGGGTCGGGTTTTCGAAGCGCGGGTCATTTTCGGGGACAAAAAGCGTGGTTTCCCCACGATCTGCATCGATGGCCAGGACAGAATCAGGCACTTCCAGACCGGTGAAATACAAAAAATCATCAAGCTGACGAAAGGTAAACCCATCAGAGAAATGATGGCGGCTAGGGGTAAGGAATACACCCCCTCCGGCGGCTGCCAGAAGCGCCATCAGTTTTGCCCGGCGACTTTTAAACTCTTTACGGGGGAATGGCAGGAACGACCAGTTGAGATACGATTCGGGTGGGTTCATGGGGACAATTCCTTTTTAGCTGTTAGACAAAAAAATCTTGGAAAGATTTTTGTTGTCTGGAGAGGCTTTAATCTCTCAAAAAACATGTTACACTATCTTCACCTATTTCCTGGGCTGGAAAAAAGCGTTTTCTCGTCATCCATCTTCTTTTGGTTAATCACTGGCGTGGTGGCCTCAATTTGCTAAACAGCGCTGCTGCGGTTCTGAACGGCCGATCTCAGGAAAATTTCCCGTCGGGGCAGCTCATGCGGCCATTCCTGCTTGAAATGGTCTTCCGGTAGAATCAACAAAATACGAGGTGTTGTTATGCGAAAATGGCTGTTTCTTTTTTCTGCTGTTCTGTTTGTTGCTCTCGCCGCAGCGGCATCGACCTATTCATCTCAGGTTCAGGCCGATGCCTTACCCACGCCAAATCCCGCCGGGGCCGAAGAGTTGATTGTCCGCATCTACTTTGATGACCTGCAAACCGCCTACGCCATTGCCGCCTCGTTTGAACCGCTTGAATCGAATTACGAAAACGGTTATTTGGTTCTGTCGGTTACCCGAGAAGAACATCAGCGGTTAATTGATTCCGGTTTTACAACCGAAATTGACGCGGCCCGCATGCTGCAGCTCGATCAGCGACTGCTGCCTGGGCAAAATATCAGCACCAACGCTATTCCAGGCTACTCCTGTTATCGATCGGTAGAAGAAACGTTTGCCACCGCTCAATCGATCGCCAACACCTATCCCAATCTGGCTACCTGGACCGACGTGGGTGACTCCTGGGAAAAAATCAACGGTTTAGGCGGTTATGACATCATGGTCCTTAAGTTGACCAATTCAGCAATTGCCGGTCCCAAACCGAAAATTTTTATTACCAGCGCTATTCACGCCCGCGAATATACCACGGCCGAATTGATGACCCGCTTTGCCGAAGAGCTGGTGGCCGGCTACGGCACCGATGCCGACACCACCTGGGTGCTGGATTATCACGAAGTGCATTTGATGCTGCAAGCCAATCCGGACGGCCGCAAACAGGCCGAAACCGGCATCTTATGGCGCAAAAATACCAATCAAAATTACTGCAGCCCAACGTCAAACAACCGGGGGGCCGATCTAAACCGAAATTTCGACTTTAACTGGGGATGCTGCGGCGGCTCCAGCACCAATCAGTGCAATACGACCTATCGTGGATCGGGACCAGGATCGGAACCGGAGACGCAGGCGGTGCAAAATTACATTACGGCCAACTTCACCGATCAGCGCGGCCCCAACATTAATGACGCCGCACCCGATGATGCCAGCGGTATCTACCTCGATATTCACAGCTCCGGCCGGCTGCTCCTGTGGCCGTGGGGCTTTACTAGCAATCCGGCCCCTAACGGCACCCAGCTGCAAACCCTCGGCCGCAAGCTGGCTTTCTTTAATGGACACGCGCCTCAGCAGTCTATCGGTCTTTATCCAACTGACGGCACCACCACCAGCTTTGCCTATGGCGTCATGGGGCTGGCTGCTTTCACCTACGAGTTGGGCACCGAATTTTTTGAGTCGTGCAGCTACTTTGAAAACACCCTGCTGCCGGACAACCTGCCTTCGCTGCGGTATGCGGTCAAGGTCCCGCGCACCCCTTATATGACCCCCAGCGGACCGGATGCGCTTGGGGTATCTCTTACCGCCGGATCCGATCCAATCGGGATTCCGGCCGGGACAGCCGTCGTGCTAAACGCCACCATCAATGACACGCGCTACAACAACAGCAATGGGTCTGAACCGTCGCAAAGCATTGCCGCGGCCGAATATTATCTCGACCTACCCCCGTGGGAAGCCGGGGCCACAGCGGTAGCCATGACCGCCTCCGACGGCACGTTTAACAGCGTTATCGAGAATGCCGAAGCGGCCGTCGATACCACCGGTTTATCTGAAGGGCAGCACATCATCTTTGTTCGTGGACGGGACGCCAACGGAATTTGGGGAGCGGTCAGCGCCGAATTTTTGTATATCAATAACAGTGCCCCCACTCCATCACCTACCCCGCTCCCTCCCACAGTTATTTTTGAGGATGATTTTGAAACCGATTTGGGGTGGTCCGCCAATCCAAACGGCAGCGACACGGCCACCACCGGCCAGTGGGAACGGGCCAATCCGCAGGGGACCGATTCGAGCGGACCCAAGCAGCTCGACATTACCGCCAGCGGAGTAAATGACCTGGTGACCGGTCCGCTGGCCGGCACCAGTGTCGGCACGCACGACATCGACAGCGGGGTGACGTCGATCCGCTCACCCAACATTGCTCTGCCGGCATCCGGCGATCTCGAACTTTCCTTCTCGTATTATCTGGCGCATCTCAACAACGCCACGGCCGATGATTTCCTGCGGGTTCAGGTTGTGGGGTCAACCACGACAACCGTTTTTGAAGAGCTTGGCGCCGGCAACGACGACGATGCGGTCTGGGACACCTTCTCAACCAGCCTGAACGGCTACGCCGGGCAAACCATCTACCTGTTGATTTCAGCTGCTGATGTCGGCAGCGGCAGCCTGGTGGAGGCGGCCATTGACGACGTGCTGATTACCCAGGCCAACGGTGGACCACCCCCCACACCGACCAATACACCACCACCAACCCCAACCAACACACCGGGTCCAACAGCCACGTTTACCCCAACCCCATCCGCAACGCCGGTTGTTCCGCCCACCATTACCCCAACCAATACGCCGATCCCCACGCCGACGATGACGCCAACCCCGACCAACACGCCAGGTCCGGGCGGTGCGGCGCAAATTTACGTCAGCTCGACATCAGGCGGCACGGCCGGAACTGTCTCCTTCGCCGATGAAGATATCCTGGCGTTTGATACGGCAAGCGGCACCTGGTCAAAATATTTTGACGGGTCCGATGTAGGGTTGAGCGGCAGCAGCGCCAGGGACGTCAACGGATTTTACCGGCTGTCGGATGGTTCGCTGCTGCTCAGCTTTGTGGGCGCCTCGACGATTCCCGATGTGGGGTCTATCGACGATTCGGACATCGTGCGTTTTGTGCCCACTTCGCTGGGCGACAGTACGTCGGGCACATTTGAGCTGTATTTTGACGGCTCGGACGTCGGCTTAACCGCCAATGGTGAGGACGTTGACGGCATTAGCATTGCGCCAGACGGCCGTCTGATAATCAGCACGATCGGCGGCTACAGCGTCAGCGGCGCCTCCGGAAGCGATGAAGATTTGCTGATCTTCACGGCCACTCAGCTAGGGGCAAATACGGCTGGCAGCTGGTCGATTTACTTTGACGGCTCCGATGTCGGCCTGTCGACCAGCTCCAGCGAAGATGTGTATGGTGCGTGGGTAGATGCGGTCACCGGCGATATCTACCTGACCACGCGCGGCAATTTTGCCGTAACCGGGGTCTCCGGTGGGCAGGCGGACATTTTTGTTTGTGATCCCGTCTCACTGGGCACCTCAACGAGCTGTTCGTTCGCCTTTTACTGGGACGGCGCGGCCGCCGGGATCGGCAGCGAGATCACGGACGGGTTGTTTATTGAGAATCCATAACCAAACAGCCGAACAAGCTCCCCGCACCGCGATTTCAGATTGGTCCAATCTTGAAGATTGGACCAATCTACAAGCACGTAGCATGAACGGGTGCTTCAACGGGTCGTCGTTGTGCTGCTTCCCGGGCTGGAAGGAGACGCTACGGCCGCGCCTCGATCACGTGAAACACTCCCGCCCGATGTCGGGTAGCGCGGGTGATGTGAAGACCGGCCGCTGCCGCCAGCTCCTGCAGCTCCTGGCCCCTGTTTGGCCGCTATCAGGACCGACGGGCGCAGGCCCATTACGAGCGGGCTGGCTGTCGCTGGACCCAGGAGCCGCAGG